>NZ_JAUALB010000001.1:5376880-6041100 GCF_030345795.1 Micromonospora sp. WMMA1363 | reverse complement strand
GTGCCGGTCATCGCCATGCCGAATCCGTTGATCGCCCGCGAGCGCACCATCCGGCGACGTACCTGGGGGTCCCGCTCGCTCCTCAGGTGCCGATTCCAGTGCCGGATCATGCCCGCCTGGGAGAGCGTGAACGAGACGAAGACGCCGACGATGTAGAGCTGGATCAGTCTGGTCACCTCGGCCTGGAAACCGACGATCAGCATGATCGCGAAGGCTGCCAGGAAGAGGATGCCGTTGGAGAAGGCGAGTCGGTCGCCCGGGTGTGCAGCTGGCGGGGAAGGTACCGGTCCTGGGCGAGGATCGACCCGAGCACCGGGAAACCGGTGAACGCGGTGTTCGCGGCCAGGAACAGGATCAGGGCGGTGACGCCGACCACCACGAACAGCAGCAGCGACCCGGATCCGAAGATGGTCTCGCCGAGCTGGGCCGTGACGGTCTTCTGCACATAGCCCTGGGGGCCGGAGACGATCTGCTGCTTTGGGTCCTCCACGAACTGCAGGCCGGTCAGCCTGGCGAGCCAGACAATGCCCACCAGCATGGTCACCGCCACCAAACCGAGCATCAGCAGGGTGGTCGCCGCGTTGCGGCTCTTCGGTGCCCGGAAGGCCGGCACCCCGTTGGAGATCGCCTCGACTCCGGTGAGCGCGGCGCAGCCGGAGGAGAAGCTCCGCAGCAGCAGGAACGCCAGCGCCCAACCGCTCGTGTCGTGCCACTCGGCGGCGATGACCAGGTCGGCGCTCGGCGCGCGCAGCTCCTGTCCGAGCAGCACGACCCGGACCAGCCCGGTGAGGATCATGCCGATGATGACGATCATGAAGCCGTAGGTGGGGATGGCGAAGGCGGTGCCCGACTCCTTGAGCCCCCGCAGGTTGACGGCGGTGAGCAGGCAAACCGCGCAGACCGCGATGAGCACCTTGTGGGCCGCCACGAAGGGGATCACCGAGCCCAGGTTCGCCACCCCGGAGGAGACCGACACGGCCACGGTGAGCACGTAGTCGACCAGCAGGGCGCTCGCCACCCAGCCCGGCACGGGGACCCAGGTTGACCGTGGCCACCTCGTAGTCGCCGCCGCCGGACGGGTAGGCGTGCACGTTCTGCCGGTAGCTGGCGACGACGGTGAGCATCACCACCACGACCGCCACGGCGACCCACGGCGAGAACACGAACGCGGACGCGCCCGCGATGGAGAGCATCAGCAGGATCTCGTCGGGCGCGTAGGCCACGCTGGAGAGCGCGTCCGAGGCGAAGACCGGGAGGGCGATGCGCTTCGGCAGGAGGGTGTGCTGAAGCCGGTCGGACCGGAACGGTCGACCGACGAGCAGCCGCTTCAACAGTGAGGTGGGTCTGGCCACAACCGCCAAGCGTACGACCACCGGCGCCGGGACCACCTGGGTGGCCGATCACGGACGGGTGTACCGGCGGAGTACGGTCGGTCCGCGCCCGCGCCGGGAACGTGGCAGGCTCGCAGACGACTACCGGTCGGTGCGGACGCTGAGGAGGAGACGCGGTGCATGTGGTGATCATGGGCTGTGGGCGGGTCGGCTCGACCCTCGCGCACAGCCTGGAGGCCCGCGGGCACTCGGTGGCGGTCATCGACCAGGACGCCGACGCGTTCCGTCGGCTGGGACCGGACTTCGACGGGATCACGGTGACCGGAGCCGGCTTCGACGGCGCGGTGCTCCGGCAGGCCGGCATCGAGCGCGCGGATGCCTTCGCGGCCGTCTCCAGCGGCGACAACTCCAACATCATCTCGGCCCGACTGGCCCGCGAGACCTTCGGTGTCAGCCGGGTGGCGGCCCGCATCTACGACCAGCGCCGCGCCCAGGTGTACGAACGCCTCGGCATCCCGACCGTGGCCACGGTCCGCTGGACCGCCGACCGGATGCTGCGGCACCTGGTGCCCGAGGGCAATGTGGAGATCTTCCGCGACGCGACGAGCACCGTGTCGATCGTCGAGGTGCCGGTCCACAAGGACTGGGTCGGCCGCTGCGCGCACGGACTGGAGGAGGCGACCGGGGCCGGGTGGCGTACCTCATCAGGTTCGGGATCGGCACGCTGCCCACCCGGTCCACCGTCGTCCAGGAGGGTGACCAGATCTTCATGCTGGTCACCGACGACATCGTGAACGCTGTCACGTCGGTGGCGGCGCTGCCGCCGGAAGGGGGACAGTGATCATGCGCGTCGCCATCGCGGGCGCCGGCAACGTGGGCCGCTCGATCGCCCAGGAGCTGATCGACAACGGCCACCAGGTGATGCTGATCGAGCGCCAGCCCACGATGCTCCGGCCCGACCGGGTGCCGGACGCGGAGTGGGTGCTGGCCGACGCGTGCGAGCTCGCCAGCCTGGAGGAGGCCGACCTCGCCGGCTGCGACGTGGTGGTCGCCGCCACCGGCGACGACAAGGTCAACCTGGTGGTGTCGCTGCTGGCCAAGACCGAGTTCGCGGTCCCCCGGGTGGTCGCCCGGATCAACCGGGCCGAGAACGAGTGGCTCTTCACCGAGCAGTGGGGGGTGGACGTCGCCGTCAGCAAGCCGCGGGTCATGGCCGCCCTGGTCGAGGAGGCGGTCACCGTGGGCGACCTGGTCCGGCTGATGACGTTCCGGCAGGGCGAGGCGAACCTCGTCGAAATCACGCTACCCCCGACCGCCCCGTACGTCGGCCAGCCGCTGCGCGCGGTGCCGCTGCCGCGTGACTCCGCGCTGGTAGCGATTCTGCGGGGCAAGCGGGTGCTGGTCCCCAGCCCGGACGACCCGATCGAGGCGGGCGACGAGTTGGTCTTCGTGTGCACCGCGGAGGTGGAAGACGCCGTCCGCGCGGTGGTCCTCGGGCCGGACAGCGTCGAGCGGACCCGCGAATCCCGCTGACCGCCCCGCCGGTCGCCGTCCCGCCGCTCCCGGGCCCGGCCAGGCCCCGCTCAGGCGGCGGGCGTCGGGGTCGACTCCCGGGTCACCCGCCGCACCGTCCAGACCGTGATCAGCAGCAGCAGCACGTACGGCGGATAGCCCAACACCAGCCGGGCGATGCCGAGGGCGGTGTCCTGCTGGGCAAGGTAGAGACCGGCCTGCACGCCGACCTTGGCCAGCCAGACCACGCCCCACAGCACGGTGAGCCCGGTGAACGTACGCACCAGGCGCGGATCCTGCCGCCACTCGGAGCGCCCCTTGGCCACCAACACCGACCAGATCCAGCCCACCAGGGGCTGCCGGATCGCCGCCGAGATCAGCAACGCGATGCCGTAGCCGATGCCGTAGAGGATGCCGGGGAGGTAGAAGTCCCGCTCGTCTCCGGTGCGCCAGGCGATGGCCGCGCCGATGGCGATACCGAACAGCCCGTTGACGGCATGCCGAATCGGCCGTCGCTGCGCGAGCCGGAGCGCGGCGATGGCCACCGCCACCCCCACCGCGGCGATCACCGCCGGACGCAGCTCGCCGACGATGTTCGCCACCACGAAGACGACCACCGGGATGCTGGACTCCAGCAACCCGCGCCAGCCGCCCAACTGGTCGGCCATCTGCTCGGCGATGGTCGGCAGCGGCTCCTCTTCGCCGGGGCCGGTGCCCGGCTGCGCCGCCCGCTGCGGTCCGGTCGTCATCGCGCGCCTTTCATCCGGGTCACTTCGGCGGTTCCAACTCGTAGTACGGGTTGTAGATGACCTTACGGTCGTCCCGCACGGCCACCCGGCCCCGGGCGGTCAGGTGCCGCCCGGGCTCGATGCCGGAGATCTGCCGCCGGCCCAGCCACACCAGGGTCACCACGTCGCTGCCGTCGTAGAGGTCCGCCTCCAGCGTCGGCAGGTTCGTCCGCGGGGTGTAGACCACGGTGCGGAGCCGGCCGGACACCGCGACGACCTGGCCCCGGCAGCACTGCCGGGCCGGCACGCCGCCGTGCTCGGCGCTCTCCCGACGCAACTCCTGCGCCTCGATCTCCGCCTCGGTGGCGGTGAGTCGACGCAGCATGCGCCGCAGCGAACCCCGCCGCTCGTCGGTCGACATGACCTCCGCGTCACCCTTCCCACGCTGGCCGGCCGGTGGGCCGGCAGGTCGTCCGGTCCGAGAACACCGGGACCGCCCCGCCAGCGTACGCCGACGGGGTCGGGGTGGTGTGCGCGCCGGTCAGGCCTCGCGAGGAGCCTCACCGGCCGCGGCGGCGGCGGGACCGGCCTGCTCGGCGACCTCACGGGGCAGCCGCAGCGGCAGCGGCTCACGCACCGGCTTCGCCTCGTGGCCCCGGTCGACCACGAGGCCCTCCAGGCAGCTGGCGAGCGGCCCGGCGGCGGCCGGGTCGGTGGCCGCCGCGCCCTGGTAGACGCAGCGGACCATCCAGCGCGGCCCGTCCACGCCGATGAACCGCAGGTCGGTGAGACCGTCCGGGGTGCGCACCCGGGCGTGCAGCTCGGTGCCGTACTCGCCGTCGGCCTCCTGGGCGGCGGCGCCGTCGTTGAACAGGGACTGGCGGATCTCCTCACGCACCTCGTCCCAGATACCCTCGCTGCGCGGTGCGGCGAACACGCCGAGCTGCAGCGCGTTCTGCCCGTGCACGAGCACCACCTGTTGGATCACGCCCTGCGGGTCGGCCTGCACCCGAACCTCGACCTCGGGCACCGCGGGGATCTGCAGGCTGCCCAGGTCGAGTCGCTGCACGCCGGCCGGCGCCTCGCTGACGTCGTAGGGACCACGGTCCGGCGGCCCCGGGATCACCGGTTCCGCCAGCTCGTTGGCGTCGAGGGCCTCGGTCCGCTGGTCACGCGCGTGCCGCCCGGCGCCGGCCCGCTTTCGGGAGAAGATCACTGCGTACACCCCTCGCTGTTCGCACTCACCCTGCCACCTCTTCCGTCCGTGCGCTCGCCTCGACGGCGGACGCACCGCCGCCGTCCGCCGTCAGGGCGCCTCCGGTTTCCCCCCGCAGGCCGTCCGGCCCGGGTGCGGCGGGTACCGGAACCAGGCCGGCGTGGCCGCCGGTGGAGCCGTGCCCGCCGGCGCCCCGCCGGGACGTGGGCAGCTCGGCCACCGGCTGGAACTCCGCCCGCGCCACCCGCTGCACGACGAGCTGCGCGACGCGGTCGCCCCGGGAGATCCGGGCCGGCGCCTCCCGATCATGGTTGATCAGGTTGACCTGAATCTCACCCGGTAGCCGGCGTCGACCGTACCGGGCGCGTTGAGCACGGTCACGCCGAGCCTGGCCGCCAGACCCGAACGGGGATGGACCAGGCCCACGTACCCCGCGGGCAACGCGATGGCGACCCCGGTCGGCACCAGGGCCCGGCCGCCCGGGGGCAGTTCCACGTCCACGGCGGCCACCAGGTCCGCACCGGCGTCGCCCGGATGGGCGTACGCCGGCAGTGGCAGCCCGGGGTCGAGCTGCCGCACAGCTACGGGCACGACTTCGGTCACGGTTCCCCTCTTCCGTCCGGTTCCTGGGGTGACCCTGACATCCTGCCCGGTCCCCGGCCCGGCCTGCGCCGTACCCTTCACCACGTGAGCGTGTCACCGTCACCGTCGCCGTCCGGTGCGCCCCCCGCGACGTACGCCGAGCGGTTGAGCCTGCCCTGGTGGCTCTGGCTGGGTGGGTTGGCCGCAGCCGTCCTGCTCGCCGCCGAGGTCTGGCTGGGCGCGCCCGGCGTCCGGGCCTGGTTGCCGTTCGCGGTGCTGCTCCCCGCGACCGTAGCGGGGCTGGCCTGGCTGGGCCGGATCCGGGTGGCCGTCCGTGACGGCGAGCTGCGGGTGGACGACGCCCGGCTGCCGGCCCGCTTCGTCGCCGATGTGGTCCCGCTGGACGCCGCCGGCCGCCGTGAGGTGCTCGGCGTCGGCGCGGACCCGCTGGCGTTCGTGGTGCAGCGGCCGTGGGTCGCCGGTGCCGTGCAGGTGGTGCTCGACGACCCCGCCGACCCGACCCCGTTCTGGGTGGTGAGCACCCGCCGGCCGGTGGAGCTTGCGACGGCACTGATCGCCGCCCGGGACGCGGCCCGTGCCCGCCCCACCGGGCGGGGCTGAGCCGTCGGCTCAGGACACACCGGGTAGTCCCGGCGGTAGGCCGGCGCCCTGGCGGCGCAGGTCGGCGCGGAGTTGGTCGGCCATCGCCCGGGTGGCCCGCCGGTTGAGATAGCTCGCCACCGCCGCGCCGGTGAGGAACGGCCCCAGCGTGGTGAGATTGCGCCCGAAGCGCTTGATCAGGGTGTCGCGCAGCTCCCGGCGGGCCGCGGTGCCCAACACCGCACTGACCCCGACCCCGGGCATTGTCGGGTTGATTCCCCGTTTGGTGGCCCACGCCTGCACGAGCGCCACCGCCCGCTGCGTCCCGCCCTGGGGCAGCGGCACGCCGTAGACCTCGTGCAGTTCACCGGTCAGTTTGAGTTCGATCGCCGCCACGGCAATCGTCTCGGCGGCCAGCAGGACCGGGGCGGAGAGCAGGGTCGGGGCGACGGCCCACTCGACGGCCGCGACGCCACCGCCCGCGGCGCCGACCCCCGCGGTCGCCCGGGCGGCGTTGCGGGTCAGGCGTTCAGCCAACGCCTCACCGTCCAGGTCGGGGAAGTGCCGGCGCAGGGTGGCCTGGTCCCGGACCGGCACGTGCGGGGCGATCTCGGCGACCGTGTCGACCATCCAGCGCACGGCGGTCTTCGGCTTGAACAGGTCGCCGACACCGCGGGCACGGGCCTGCCCCACCAACCGGCCGAGCAGTTGCCGGCGACGGGCCGGGGTGATGTCGTCGGCGGTCAGCGCGGCGACGGTGACGCCCAGTTCGTCGCCCGCCGGTCCGGTGCCGGGCGCGGCGTCCCGCTCGTTCCGCTCGGTCATGGCACCGAACCTCCCGATGGATGCACCGCCGCCCTGGCGGCCATCCCTCACGAGTCAAGCAGCTCCCCCGTGCTACCGCACGGCGACCGGAACGGGCGGCGGCCCCGTAGGGGCAGCCGCCCGTGCTGTGGGATGCGCGTCAGACGCACTCCCGGCAGATCAGCTCACCGCCGCGCTCAACCGCGAGCTGGCTTCGGTGGTGCACCAGGAAGCAGCGTGCGCAGCGGAACTCGTCCTGCTGCATCGGCAGGACCTTGACCGTGAGTTCCTCGTCGGCCAGGTCGGCGCCGGGCAGCTCAAAGCTCTCCGCCACCTCAGCCTCGTCGACGTCCACGGCGCCCGACTGTGAGTCGACGCGCCGGGCCTTCAGCTCTTCCAGGCTGTCCTCGCCGAGGTCGACCTCGTCGCGCCGCGGGGCGTCGTAGTCGGTGGCCATCGGTTTCACTCTCCCATGTCGATGTTGTCGCTTCCGGTTGTAACGCCGGACGACGATGTTTCGGTTCCGCTGGCCGGCCACCACTTGTGTCGGTCACCCGACGCCGGGCCGGTGCCGCCGGGGAAGTACTCCCGGCGAGCGCGGTACCTTACCCCCCCCATCGGGCGTGGCATGTATACCGCCCTCGTGGCAGAGATGTACGCCCCCCGACGGGAAGTTGTTCCCAATGTGACTCAGGCGACACGAAGATAGGGGTAGTAGTACCCGGTTCCCGGCCGGCGCGCCGGCATGTCCGCCTGTTTCCACGCGACGGCCGGACACCCGTTAACCTCAGCGGCGTACTCGACGGCCGACGGGGCGGCCCGACCGCCGGCGGCCGCCATCCACCACTGTCCCGGGAGCGCCCTGATGAGCTTTGCACGAGTGCGAGCACTCGTCGTCGTCGGTCTGCTGGGGGTGCTGGCGCTGGTCTTCGTCGTCACCGCACTGGTACGGGACACACAGAGTGAGGCCGGCGCCGGCGGCGGCTGCCCCGAGGGCTGGCCACGGGCCGACGTGACCCTGCGCGAGCGCAGGGACGTGAAGATCAACGTACTGAACGGCACCGACCAGGTCGGCCTCGCCAACCGGATCGCCGACGAGTTCCGCAACCGACAGTTCCAGGTCAAGAAGACCGGCGATGAGAAGAAGCAGATCAACGACATCGCGGTCCTGCGGTTCGGTCCGAAGGGCGTCGGCTCGGCGCACCTGCTGCGGGCGTACTTCCTGGACAACGCCAAGGCCGAGTACAACCCCGAGCGCGCGGACGACACCGTCGATGTGGTGCTGGGCGGCTCCTTCCAGCAGCTGGCCACGACGACCGAGGTCAACCAGTCCCTCGGCGACCTCGGTTCGCCGGTGGCGCCGCCCGGCTCGTGCCCGGTACGGGAGGACTGAGCCACCCGCAGCGGCGGGTCAGGGGCCGCCGGCGGCGTCGTGGTCGGCCAGCCGGTCGTGCAGCGGCGCGAAGAGTGCCGGTGGCGCGGCGACCACCATGTCCGGCCCGGCCGGCACCCCGTTCAGCCCGCTGACCCGCAGGCCGGCCTCGGTGGCCACCAGCCCTCCGGCCGCGAGGTCCCAGATGGCGAGGCCCTTCTCGTAGTATGCGTCCACCCGTCCCTCGGCGGCGAAACAGAGATCGATGGCGGCCGCGCCGAGGCGCCGGATGTCGCGGACCTGCGAGATCAGCTCCGCCACCACCCGGGCCTGGTGGGCCCGGCGCTTCGGGTCGTAACCGAAGCCGGTGGCCAGCAGCGCCTGACCGAGATCCGTCTCGGTGGAGCAGCGCAACCGCCGGCCGTCGCGCCAGGCCCCGCCACCGACCGTCGCCGTCCACTCCTCGCCGGTGCTGATGTTGCGCACCACCCCGGCCACCACCACTCCGTCCACCTCGGCGGCGATCGAGACGGCGCTGTGCCGCAGGCCGTAGAGGTAGTTGACGGTGCCGTCGATGGGGTCGACGATCCAGCGCACGCCAGCCGGGGCCGCCGGATCGGTGTCGGCCTCGCCGTACTCCTCGCCCAGCACGGAGTCGCCGGGCCGCAACCGGCGCAGCGCCGCGAGCACCTGCCGTTCCACGGCCCGGTCGGCGACGGTCACCACGTCGGTGGCCGTGCTCTTGGTCGCGGCCACCGACACGCCTTCGACCCGCATCCGGCGTGCCGTCGCGGCGGCGTCCCGCGCCACGTCGATCGCGATCTCAAGCAGGTCCCGCGGCTCCGGCCCCGAGCGGACCATTCTTCGTCCCCTTTCCGCACGGCCGGGCGATCCCCGGCCACCCGCGGGTACCATCCTTACAAAGTCCACATCTGCGCCGAATCGGCGGTCCATCCGCCGGTACCCCGTGCGCCGCAGGATGATCGCCGTGGACGGCGTTACAATTCACCCTGCCCACGCGCCACGGACCGCCAGCGACCGGCCGGCCCGGAACGCGGGGGTCCCTCAAACGACATCGCCCGGCACCCGTGCTCCGCTCCACGCCGGACGACCCGGCCGTGCTCGCTCTTCGCCTCCGGAAGGTCATTCGTGACAGAACCCCGCCAGACCGGCGCCGACGTTCGCTCGCTCACCGACACCCTGATCGCGCATGCGCAGAGCGCCGGCGGTCAGCTCACGTCGGCCCAGCTCGCGCGTACTGTCGAGTCCGCCGAGGTGACTCCGGCCCAGGCCAAGAAAATCCTCCGGGCGCTCTCCGAGGCCGGGGTGACCGTCGTGGTGGACGGTTCGGCCACCACCGCCCCCCGCCGCCGGGTGGCGGCCGCCCGCTCGGCTACCCCGGCCTCCCGGGCCACCACCGCCAAGACCACCAAGAAGGCCGCCGCGCCCGCCCCGAAGCAGGCGCCCGCCGCCGACGAGGCCCCGGCCCCGGCGCCACGGAAGGCCGCCGCCCGCAAGACCGCCGGCACCACCGCCGAGGTGGCCGCCAAGGCAGCGGCACCGGCCAAGAAGGCCACCCGGGCCACCAAGGCGACGGTGGCCGCGGCGACCGACCCGGCCAAGGCCACCAAAGCTACCGTCAAGGGCAAGGACGAGTCCGAGTCCGAGGGCGACATCGATCCGGAGGAACTGGCCGCCGAGATCGAGGACGTGGTCGTCGACGAGCCGGCCGAGCTGACCCAGGCCGCCGAGACCGACGCGGCCAACTCCGCCAACGACAACGACTTCGAGTGGGACGACGAGGAGTCCGAGGCGCTCAAGCAGGCGCGCCGCGACGCCGAGTTGACCGCATCAGCCGATTCAGTCCGGGCTTACCTGAAGCAGATCGGCAAGGTTCCGCTGCTCAACGCGGAGCAGGAGGTCGAGCTCGCCAAGCGGATCGAGGCCGGCCTCTACGCGGCCGAGCAGCTGCGTGCCGCCGACGAGGGTGAGGAGAAACTCGTCCGCGAGATGCAGCGCGACCTGCTGTGGATCTCCCGCGACGGCGAACGGGCGAAGAACCACCTCCTCGAGGCCAACCTGCGCCTGGTGGTGTCGCTGGCCAAGCGATACACCGGTCGCGGAATGGCCTTCCTGGACCTGATCCAGGAAGGCAACCTCGGCCTGATCCGCGCGGTCGAGAAGTTCGACTACACCAAGGGCTACAAGTTCTCCACCTACGCCACCTGGTGGATCCGCCAGGCGATCACCCGCGCCATGGCCGACCAGGCCCGCACCATCCGCATCCCGGTGCACATGGTCGAGGTGATCAACAAGCTCGGCCGGATCCAGCGCGAGCTACTCCAGGACCTGGGCCGCGAGCCCACCCCGGAGGAGCTGGCAAAAGAGATGGATATCACACCGGAAAAGGTGCTGGAGATCCAGCAGTACGCCCGGGAGCCCATCTCACTCGACCAGACGATCGGCGACGAGGGCGACAGCCAGCTCGGTGACTTCATCGAGGACTCGGAGGCCGTGGTCGCGGTCGACGCGGTCTCGTTCTCCCTGTTGCAGGACCAGCTCCAACAGGTGCTGCAGACGCTGTCCGAGCGTGAGGCCGGTGTGGTCCGCCTGCGCTTCGGCCTGACCGACGGCCAGCCGCGGACGCTGGACGAGATCGGCCAGGTCTACGGCGTGACCGGGAGCGGATCCGGCAGATCGAGTCCAAGACGATGTCAAAGCTGCGTCACCCGTCCCGTTCGCAGGTCCTCCGGGATTACCTGGACTGATCGGCGGCGTCAGCTGAACAGGTCGTTTCGACCACCCGGCAGGCAACGCCGCATAGTCATCGTTCGGTTGCACGAATGTGATCGTTGACGTGGCACCCTGGGTGCATGGCACGCTGTCGGAGCCAGGTGTGACCTCGGTCCCCCGCGGGCACACAGGGAAGGCGAGGCCCGACAAGGGTGTTGCAGGATAAGTGAGCAAGGACCGAAGAGAGTGTTCATCGGTGACGACCAGAGGAGGAAGGCGATGACCCCGACCCTCACGCCGCCGCCCGAGACGGTGAGCCCCCCGGCCGCCGATGAACGGTGCGACCGCTGCAATGCTGCCGGCAAACTCCGCATTACCCTCGCCGGTGGCGGCGAGCTGGTGTTCTGTGGGCACCACGCGAACAAGTACGCGGAGGATCTCGTGAAGATCACCGTTCGGTACGCGGCAGATCCGGAGTTCAGCTGGCGGGGCGCCGACCTGATGGCGAACTGAGTCGCAATCCGACACACAAGGCCGGCCGGGCCCTGAAGGGGTACGGCCGGCCTTGTCGCCCCTACCGCGGGCGCCCGTCCCCAGCGGGGGCGCCCCGTCACGGCGGCCAGTGGGCGCCGAACGGCGTGCCGTGACGCATACCCCGCCGAGCGGTCATCCGCCCCAGGTGCCCCACCCCGGATCAGTGCTCCCAGGCGCGAGCCACCTCGGATCAGAGCGTCTGAACGGTGGCGATCCGTTCCTCGAGCTGCTCGATCGTGGCCTGGGCGCTGGGCGGGCCACCGCAGAGCCGCCGCAACTCGGCGTGAATCTTGCCGTGGGGCTGCCCGGTGCGGTGGTGCCGGGCAGCCACCAGAGCGTTCAGCTGCCGGCGCAGCGCGACCCGGCGCTGCGCCGCACTCATCGGCGCAGCCGGTGCGGCAGCGACCGGCTCAGCCGCCCGCTCGGTCGCTCGGCGCCGCTGCGCGGCGAGCTGGTCGGCCTGCCGCCTGGACAGCAACATGGCCACCTGGTCGGCGGTGAGCAGACCGGGGAGCCCCAGGAACTCCTCCTCCTCCGGGGTGCCGGCCTGGGCCGCGGTGCCGAACGACGCGCCGTCGAAGATCACCTGGTCCAGCTCGGCGGTGGCGGAGAGCGCCGAAAACCTCTTCTCCAACTCGCCGCTGGCCTGGTCGTCACGCTGGGCACGCTCCAGCAGGTCGTCGTCGAAGCCCTCGTGGTCCTTCGGCTTACCCAGGACGTGGTCCCGTTCGGCCTCCATCTCGCTGGCCAGCCCGAGCAGGTGCGGCACGCTGGGCAGGAACACCGAGGCCGTCTCCCCCGGCTGGCGGGCCCGGACGAACCGGCCGATCGCCTGGGCGAAATAGAGCGGTGTGCTGGCGCTGGTCGCGTACACGCCGACGGCGAGGCGGGGGATGTCGACACCCTCGGAGACCATCCGCACCGCCACCAGCCACCGCTGGTCGGAGGCCGCGAACGCCGCGATCCGGGCCGAGGCGCCCCCGTCGTCGGAGAGCACCACCGCGGTCCGCTCACCGGTCACCTGTTCGATGAGCCTGGCGTAGGACCGGGCGGTCTGCTGGTCGCTGGCGATGATCAGGCCGCCCGCGTCCGGCATGCCGGCGTTGCGCAACACGGTCAGCCGAGCGTCGGCGGCCCGAAGCACCTGGGGCATCCAGTCTCCGGCCGGATCCAGCGCGGTCCGCCAGGCCTGCGCGATCAGGTCCTGGGTCATCGGCTCACCCAGCCGGGCCGCCAGCTCCTCGCCGGCGTTCGTCCGCCACCGGGTCTCCCCGGAGTACGCGAGGAAGAGCACCGGCCGGACGACGCCGTCCCGCAGCGCGTCGGCATACCCGTAGACCGAGTCGGCACGGGAGCGTAACAGGCCGTCCCCGCCCCGTTCGTAGCTGACGAACGGGATGGGGTTGTCATCGGACCGGAACGGGGTGCCGGTAAGCATGAGCCGGCGCTCCGCGCCCTCGAACGCCGCCTTCACCCCGTCACCCCAGGTCCGCGAGTCCCCAGCGTGGTGGATCTCGTCCAGGACGACCAGGGTCCGCCGCGTCATGGTTCGCCGTCGGTGCACCTGCGGGGCCATGCCGATCTGGGCATACGTGACCACGGCGCCGTGGAAGTCGGCGGACGAGTGCAGGTCGGCGTTGCGGAAGGTGGCGTCGAGTTGGATGCCGACCCGGGCCGCGGACTCCGCCCACTGGGTCTTGAGGTGCTCGGTGGGGGCGACCACGGTGACCGCCTCGACGGTGCCGTCGGCGAGCAGCTCGGCGGCGATGCGGAGGGCGAAGGTGGTCTTGCCGGCCCCCGGGGTGGCGACCGCCGTGAAGTCGGGCTCGCGGCGACGTAGATACTCCACCAGAGCCTTGCGCTGCCATGCGCGCAGCGCCGGGAACGTCTCGAGCACCGGCGTCCGGGCTGCCACGCGAAGCTCCTCTCCACCGCCTGGGGACCGGCCCCGGCCGAGGGCCACGGTGCCGCCGCCCATGAAAACACCTCCGCGCACGGGTGCCGCGAAGGCCGCCCCAGCATACCCAGCAGCCGCCCCACCCCCCACCTGGCGCCACGCTGGTCACACCCGGCCGCCCCGGGCCGTCCCGCGCAAACCGCGCCGATCACGCGGTTCGAACCGATACCGGATGCCGTGATGCCGTGCCATCGCCGCACGGACGAACCGGCGACTAGAGGGGGGGTGTCGGCATCTCGGGAGGGCGCCTTCGGGCGCGGACCGTATCGGATACGGCGATTGCCGCCAGGACAAGAGCGGGGACGCTGAGGACCACCAGCGGCGGTGTGAACACCATCACCGGGGAGACCGCGGCAAGCACGACCGCGCCGATCGTGCGGGATGGGGACACTCGGCCGAACACCGCGTACTCGAAGATGGCCCGTCCGGTCAGGAAGAGCGCCGGTCCACCGAGGATGACGGCGACCCAAGCCGAATCGGTGTGCCCAGTCGGATGTTCGATGACGAGTTCGTCGCCGACGGCGATCGCGACGATGCCGGCCACCATGAGCAGGTGGGCGGGTGTCGACAGTCCGGCGAGGCGGGATGGTACGCGGGCCGTCGCTATCGCGAGGGGCAACAGCTCTCCGGCCTTGTGGATGTAGATCCGCCACATCAGCGCCGTGGTGGCGAACGACACCACGAACGCCGCGATCTGGCCGATCTCGAAGGCGGAGCCGCTGAAGGTCGCGCCGGTGACCAGGATGAGCTCGCCCAGAGCGACGATGAAGAACTGCCGGTAGCGCTCGGAGAGGTGTTCGGCCACGATGGGCGCCTCGATCGGCCGTTCGGCCCGTCGCAGCGTGGGGAACCGCACCGTGGCACCCGCGTAGTCGATGACGATCGCCAGCGCCCACAGGGCCCCGCGCGCCGGACTCTCCGGGAAGAACAGCGCCCCGACGAGCCACGGCACGGCGGACACCCCGTACCACGCCAGCGTCACCGCGGCGCGGCGTTGCGCCTCGTGGCCCCGAAGGGCTACCACGAGCACGAGGCCACGGCCGACATGGATCGCGACGTACGCACCGGCGAAGGCGAGGGCGCTCGTGCCGAACGCCTCCGGAATCGCGACCGCCATGACCAGGCTGCCGAGCATGGTCGCGAAGACCAGAAGTTCGATCTCCGGTCGGTCGGGGTCGAAAAGGTCGGTCACCCAGGCCGTGGTGAACCAGACCATCAGCAGGGCCAGCAGCAACAGCAGCGTCTGGCCGGTCTCGGTGAGAACGATCTGCCGTTGGGCGGTGAGGTCCTCGGCCAGTCGCTGCGAGACACGGGTGAGCGCGAAGACGAACACGAGGTCGAAGAAGAGTTCCAGGAACGTTGCCTGCTGCGGCTGCCCGGGTTTCCGCAGCAGGGCGGTCGCCCGACTCGTCGCCATCAACTTGTCCGTCTTCCTCCGGTATGCCTGCCTTGTTAGTCGTACCATGCCGCAGGGCTACCGGACGTCGAGTCCGCCTCCGGCCGACCCGCCGCCTTCCGTCAGGGGGACGGGTCAGGGTGGGGTGCCGGTGCGCGGAGGGCGGAGGGTGGCGATCGGGACGGACCAGCGTCGGCGCAGCGAGACCAGGCGGATCAGGAAGACGAGGGCGGCCGCCACGGTGAGCCAGAGCACGTTGGCCTGCCCGACCGCGTCGAGCAGCGCGACGAGGACGGCGCCCACGAGCGCGGCGACCGCGTAGATCTCGCGGCGCAGGACCACCGGGATCTCGGCGGTGAGCAGGTCACGGCCGAGGCCGCCGCCGATCGCGGTGAGCATCCCGATGACGCACGCACCCAGCGCCGGTACGCCGACGCCCAGCGCCTTCACGGTGCCGGTGACCGTGAACAGCGCCAGGCCGGCCGCGTCCAGCACGAGCACGGTGGTCCGCAGCCGGGCCAGCTGGGGGTGCAGCCAGAAGACGACCGCGGCGGTGCCGGCGGCGGTGGCCGCGTAGCGCCAGTCCGCGAAGGCCAGCGGCGGCACCTCGTCAATGACCAGATCCCGGAAGATCCCACCGCCGAGCGCGGCGACGAAGCCGACGAAGACAACGCCGAAGAGGTCCAGCCGCTTGGCGACCGCGGCCGAGGCGCCGGAGGCGGCGAAGACCGCCACCCCGGCGAGGTCGGCGAGCAGCAGGGCGGTGGAGGTGGTCACCGCCGCAGGCTACGCGGGCGGGGCCCCGCCCGTTCACTCGGTGAACGAGTCGTAGATCTCCTTGCACTTCGGGCACACCGGCGAGCCCGGCTTGGCCGCCTTGGTGACCGGGAACGTCTCGCCGCAGAGCGCCACGACGAAGGTGCCCATCACGGCACTCTCGGCGATCTTCTCCTTGCGCACGTAGTGGAACATCTCGGGACCGGTGTCGGCGTCCTTCACCTCGGGACGCTCGAGGACCTGTGTGCTCACTTCCACACCTCCGACCGTCAAGTCTGGCAGGTCACCCGCCGCCCGGTCCACTTCTGGCGACAGCGGGTGAGGTCGTACGGTGAACAGTTGTGACCGACTTTCACATCCGACCTGGCACCGAGGTCGCCGACGCCCTACGCGCCGGCCGCCCCGTGGTTGCCTTGGAGAGCACAATCGTCTCGCACGGCCTACCCCGGCCGGACAACCTGCGGGTGGCCCGCGAGATCGAGCAGGTGGTCCGCGCCGCCGGCGCGGTTCCGGCCACCATCGGCATGGTCGCCGGCCAACTCGTCGTCGGGCTCGACGACACCGAGCTGACCCGGCTCGCCACCGCCGACCAGGTGGCGAAGCTCTCCGTACGCGATCTGGCCGTGGCGGCCGGGACCGGCGCTGACGGCGCCACGACCGTGGCCGCGACCAGCGCGGTGGCCGCGGCAGCCGGCATCCGAGTGTTCGCCACCGGCGGCCTCGGCGGGGTGCACCGGGAGGCCACGCAGACCTTCGACGAGTCCGCCGACCTGACCACCCTGGCCCGGACGCCCATCGCGGTGGTCTGCGCGGGGGTGAAGTCGATCCTCGACGTGGGCGCGACCCTGGAGCGTCTGGAGACCCTCGGGGTGGGCGTGGTCGGCTACCGCACCCGCCGCTTCCCCGGCTTCTACCTCACCGACGGCGGTTTCGACCTGGACTGGTCGGTGGACTCCCCGGAGCAGGTGGCGGAGGTGCTCGCCGCGCGTGAGCAGCACGGCGTGTGCAGCGGTGGGCTGGTCGTGACCAACCCGTTGCCCGTCGGCGAGCAGTTGGACCCTGCGCTGCACGACCGCACCCTCGCCGACGGGCTGGCCCGGATGCGGCGCGAGGGGGTGACCGGCAAGGCGGTGACGCCCTTCCTGCTCGCGCACTTCCACTCGGCCACCGAGGGCGCCAGCCTCGCGGTCAACGTCCGGATCATCCTGCGCAACGCCGACCTCGCCGCGCGGATCGCGGTCGCGGCCGCCAGCCGGGCATGACAGCACCGCGGGTCATCGTCGTCGGCGACCTGATCACCGACGTGGTGGCGGTCCTGACCGGACCCCCGGTCACCGGGTCGGACACGGCGGCGACGATCCGGTTCACCGGAGGCGGCCAGGCGGCGAACACCGCGGCGTGGCTGGGGGCGCTGGGCGTACCCGTCACGCTGGTCGGGGCGGTCGGCGACGACGGACCGGGCCGGGACCGGGTGGCGGAGTTGGAACGCGGCGGCGTCGACTGCGCCGTCGCCCAGCTGCCGGACGTCCCCACCGGAACGGTCATCGTGTTGGCCAGCGCGGCGGAACGCACGATGATCACTGAGCGGGGGGCGAACCTGCGGCTCAGCCCGCAGGCGGTGGAGGCGGCCCTGGACGCGGCGCCGGACGCGGCGCACCTACACCTGTCCGGCTACACCCTGCTCGACGCGGCCTCACGGCCGGCCGGCCTGCGCGCGCTCGGCGCGGCCCGCGAGCGGGGCCTCACCGTCAGCGTCGACGCGGCCTCCGCGGCGCCACTTCGACGGGTCGGCGCGACGGCGTTCTTGAGCTGGGTACGCGACGTCGATTTGCTCCTGGTCAACGCCGCGGAGGCGACCGTGCTGGCCGGCGGGCTGGACCCGGCGGCGCAGGGCCGAGCGCTGTCCGTCTCGGCACGGCGGGTGGTGGTGAAACGGGGTGCGGCCGGAGCGGTGTGGGTCGACCGGGACGCCGTGATCGCGGTGGCGCCGGCGCGCCGGATGGCCGTGGTCGACCCCACCGGGGCAGGCGACGCGTTCGCCGCCGGGCTGCTGGCGGCCTGGTTGGCGGGGGCTTCCCCCGAGGCGGCGCTGCGTCGGGCCGGCGACTTCGGCGCGTCGGCGGTGAGCCAGGTGGGTGCCCGACCACCGGTCTGACGCTCGCCGCGCCACTGCGCGGTGAGCGTGGATCCCGGCGGCCGGTCAGCCGCGAGGGCCTGCCGTCGGCGGCCGGGGCGTCGGCGCGGCATCGGACGCCGCCCGTCAGCGGTCGAGACGAACAGCAAGGTCAGGGATCGACGTCGATAACCTTGGCGGGGCGCTCCTCGGCGGTGAGACTCATCGGCGGCGTCTCGTCCCGCCGCCGGGACCGGAACCGACCGGTCTTGCGGTGCTCGTCCTTGGGCGGGCGGTCGTTGGCGAGCAACACGGCGAGCCAGGGTATGAGGATCATGCCCAGGGCGACCATGGGCAGCCAGAGCCAGAGCAGCGGGGCCTGCACGCCCACCAGCACCGCGCCGACGATCACGCAGGCGACCCGGATGCCCATCATCAACACGTACCGCTTCTGCCGGCTGTTGAGCTGGTCATCCTGGCTGCGTGCGGCGTCTGTGATCAGGATCGGCTGGTACGCCTGACGCTTCACCACGACCTCCTTGAGGGATGCCCCCCATCCTGTCACCTCGGTTACGTGATCGGCGAAAATCGACGTACCCCGGTCCGTGTTACGGCCGTGGTACGCTCGCGCCCATGGGCAGCCGGTTCAGCTTCACCGACGAGGCGCTGGCAAACCTGAGGGTCTACGACGTCACACCGGGGGAAGTCTGGGAGGCGCTGTGCAGCAGCCGGCGGGTCATCCGCCACCTGGGCGACGACGTGATGGTCGTCTACGCCTCCGCCCGCCGGGGGCGCCGGCTGGCCGTGCTGCTCGCCGAGACCGACGGCACCGACAACGACTGGGACATCCTCTCCGCACGCGAGCTGACCGACGTGGAGGCCAAGCGCTACGACGAGGCCGTGCGGAGAGAGCGCCGACGAGGAGGCGGTCAGCATGAACCGTGACGAGGCGACCAAGCGGTTCCACGGCGACGACGCCCTCGCCGACCTGATCGACGAGAGGCAGCCGATGGAGCTGCCCACCCCGGACACCGACAGCCCGATGGTGAGCCGGTCGGTACGGCTTCCGCTGGAGACCTACGAGCGGGTGCGCGCCGCCGCCGACGCCCGGGGCATCGGGGTGACCACGCTGATGCGGCAGTGGATCGAGGCCGGTCTGGCCGACCTGGACGACTCGGCGACCGTCTCGCTCGCCGACGTTCGGCGCGCGCTAGCCGCCCTCTCTCGCCCCACGGCCGCCTGACGGATCCCCGCACCACCGGCGACGGGTCGGCCGCCGCGACCGGGCCGGTACCGCCGGCCGAGCGACCAGGCGGGCGCCATCCCGCGGTACGGCCAGCGGGCGACGGCCCGGCCCCGTCGGGTCAGCCCCCGGCCGTCCCGGCCGTCCCGGCCTTCGCGGTCGCCTTCAGCTGCTGCTTGTACTCGCGGACGCGGCGCAGCGAGTCGGCGTCCGTCACGTCGGCGACGGACCGGTACGCGTCGGCATCGCCGTAACTCCCGGCGGCCTCGCGCCAGCCCTTCGGTGTGACACCGAACCGTTTGCCGAGCAGGGCGACGAAGATCTGCGCCTTCTGCCTGCCGAACCCGGGCAGGTCGGCGACCCGGCGTAGCAGGTCACGGCCGTCGGTGACCCCCGTCCAGAGGCCGGCGGCGTCGCCGTCGTACCGGTCGACCAGGAGCCGGCACACCTCCTGGACCCGGACCGCCATCGCCTTCGGGAAACGGTGCAGGGCCGGGGGGGGTCGCGAAGAGTGCGACCAGGGCGTCCGGGTCGTACCCGGCCAGTTCGGCAGCGTCCGGCTCGTGCCCGAGGCGCTGGGCGAGCACGTACGGTGAGGTGAACGCCTTCTCCATCGGCACCTGCTGGTCGAGGACCATCCCGACGAGCAGCGCCAGCGGGCTGCGCCGCAGCAACGCGGTTGCCTCCGGGTCGATCGGCAGTGCGAGGGTCATGTCCCCATCCTGCCCGCCCTGCCGACCGGTTGACACACGACGCACCGGCCCGTAGGGCCTCCGTCGATCCGATCCGCGCACCGACCCGCTACCGGTTCTGCCCCGGAAGACGCCGCCAATGCTGCGAATCGCCGACCAGAACCGCGCGAATCGCCTACGAAACTGCAAGATCGCGACGGTGCGTCGGCGACGCGTCCCGAGACGCCGGACGCCCAAACCGGCGGGTACTGCCATCGCCACGGGTGGGGACAGGCAGGATGGCGATGTGGATGGACACGACATGCTGCTCACCCCCGCCGGAGTGGCGGCGTTGCGCACAGCGCTCACCCGGGCGAACTTCACCTCGAACGGCATCGCCGGCCGGCTCGGCTCGCACGCCACCGGCGGAATGGCCCGCAACGACTTCCGAGCGGCGCTGCGCGCCACCGAGGACCGCGATCCCCTCGCGACGCTGATCCGGGTCTTCATCTGCGAGCAGACCGAGCCGGATGCCGCCGTCGCCGCCGCCCTCGGGCCGCTGCCGATCGAGGAAGCGCTCGCCGGTGGCCTGGTCGAGCGGCACGGCGACGGGCTACGGATGGGCCTGGACCTGGAGCCGTACGGCGACGACTGGTGGGTGCTCGCCGACGTGCCCGCGAGCGCCCGGCCCGGCCGTCCGCTGCATGCCGAGCATGTGCTCGGCATCGGCGGGGCAACCCAGACACTGATCGGCGCGACCGTCCGAAGGCCGGTCGGAACCGCGTTGGACCTGGGCACCGGCTCCGGCATTCAGGCGTTGCACCTGGCGACCCACGCGCGGTCGGTCACCGCCACCGACGTGTCCGTACGGGCGTTGCGCTTCGCCGCCACCACCGCCGCACTCAACGGCCAGGACTGGGAGCTGCTACGCGGCGACCTGGTCGCCCCGGTCGCCGGTCGTCGCTTCGACCTGGTGGTCAGCAACCCGCCGTTCGTCGTCGGGCCCGGCACCACCACGCACGTCTACCGCGACTCAGGCCGGGTCGGTGACGCGATCGGCGCCGAGCTGGCCGCCGCCGCGCCGGGCCTGCTCACCGAGGGCGGCACGATGCAGTTCCTGGCCAACTGGGTGCACGTCGCCGGCGAGGACTGGACCGAGCGGGTCGCCGGGTGGTTCGCCGGCACCGGGCTGGACGCCTGGGTGATCCAGCGTGAGGTCGCCGATCCGATGGCCTACGTCAATCTGTGGCTCGCCGACGCCAGTGAGGCGGCTGGCCCGCAACGGATGGCCGAGTGGCTGGACTGGTTCGACGCGCACAAGATCGAAGCGGTCGGTTTCGGTATCGTCTCGCTGCGCCGTGCTGGCCACGACGAGCCGGTGCTGCGGGTGGAGGACCTGCGCCAGCGGGTACAGGTGCCGCTCGGCGACCGTGTCGCGAGCTGGTTCGACCGGCAGGACTGGCTCCGGGTACACGGAACCGACGGGCTGCTCGCCGCGCGCTACCGGGCCGCGGACGGCCTCCAGCTGCGGCAGGAGGCCACCATGGGCGACGAGGGCTGGGCCGTTGACCGGCAGGTGCTGGCCATGCCACACGGGCTGCGCTGGACGGAGGAGATCGACCCGCTGGTGCTGGCCCTGGTCGGCGGTGCCGACGGCCGGCTGCCGCTGCGCGACCAGCTGACTCTGCTCGCCGCCGCGCACGACGTGACGCCCGACGAGCTCGCTGAGGCGGCCGGCCCCGTCGTGGCACACCTGGTCGAACGGGGCTTCATCGAGCCGGTGCAGGTCTGAGGCGAGCGCCGGGCCGCCCGGCGGTCGCGCCGCTCGTCCTCGATAGCATCATCTGATGCGGGCGGTGGTGCAGACGGTTGGCCGGGCCAGCGTGACGGTCGGCGACGAGGTGGTCGGCGACATCGACGACGGTCTGCTGGTGCTGCTCGGCGTGACCCATTCCGACACCGTTGAGACGGCGCGCGCGATGGCCCGCAAGGTGCACGAGCTGCGCCTCCTCGACGACGAGCGGTCCGCCGCCGACACCGGCGCGCCGATCCTGGTGGTCAGCCAGTTCACCCTCTACGGCGACGCCCGCAAGGGCCGCCGTCCCACCTGGACGGCGGCGGCCCCCGCCGCGGTCGCCGAGCCCCTGGTGGACGCGGTGGTAGCGGCGCTGCGCGACCGCGGCGCCACGGTGGAGACCGGCCGCTTTCGCACCCACATGCTGGTGGAGAGCGTCAACGTCGGCCCCCGCACCATCGTCCTGGAGCTGTAGCCACACCGCCGCGCCCCAGGGTTGATCATGATGGCGTGCTGTCCGTCCGCCCCGGACCCACCCACTCCTGGCAACCGGGAGTGCGCGCGGCGATCAGCCGAAGAGGCCGCGGCGCTGGAGGGACTGGCGCAGCCAGGCGTCGAGCTGGGCGGTCCAGTCGGTGCGGTCGGCGGTCACGTGGTCGACCGAGAAGCGGCCGAAGGCGTCGCGGCCCTCGGTGAACAGGCCGCCCCGCTTGTCCAACTCCAGCACGACCTGGATCTGGTGTGGATCGGTCACGAAGGTGACCTCGAGCTGGTTGATCCCGCTGGCGTACTGCGGCGCCGGGTAGAACTCGATCTCCTGATAGAACGGCAGCGTCTGCCGCACTCCGTAGATGTGGCCGCGCTCGACGTCGGCGCGGGCGAACCGGAAGCCCAGCCGCAGGAACGCCTCCAGGATCCGCTCCTGCGACGGCAGCGGATGCACGGCCACGGCGTCCAGGTCGCCCTTGTCGACCGCGCGAGCCACCTCCAACTCGGTCCGCAGGCCCATCGTCATGCCGCGCAGGTGCTGGCCGTACAGCTCGGTGAGCGGGGTCTCCCAGGGCACGTCGAAGCGGAACGGGACGTCGTACCGCTGCCCGGCCTCCAGCCGGAACGAGCCGGTGATGTGCTGGCGGTGGAACTCCTCGGTGGTCTCGTAGTCGTTGTCACCGCTCTCCACCTCGACCCGGGTGACCAGGCCCAGCGCCACGTACGAAATGTCGACCGGGTGGTCGCCGCCCGCGACGTGGACGGTCCCCTCCAGTTGGCCGCCGGGGCGGCAGTTCGGATTCGCCAGAACGGTTTCCACCGAGGGGCCGCCGACGCCCATCGCCTGCATGAGCCGCTTGAAGACCACGACGCTCTCCATCACCTGTGCGGAACGTTCGCCGGCGGCCGCTCCGCTGGCCGTGCCGGCAGCCGACCTCTCCCGGCCGACCGCTGGCACGGTAACCGGGTCCGGCAAGCACCGGCCGACGGCGACACGCCAGGTGGGATTCCTGTCGGGTCCCCGATCGCCTCACCCCTGTCTCACGCCCCGGGCGCCAAGCTGTGTGTCACCGGCACCACTGGCCGGAGAGTGCGGCACAGACGTGGACACGGGGAGAGACGAAAGATGGCCCTGCAGATGATGGAGCACCGGACGCGCCCGGTTGGCACGATCGACGCCGACCACGGCACCGAGACCTTGACCGACCTGGACGCCACCGACGAGCGCGGCATCTCCACGGACCTCGTGCGGGCGTACCTCAACGGCATCGGCAAGACGAAGCTGCTGACCGCCGCGCAGGAGGTCGAGCTGGCCCGCCGCATCGAGGCCGGGCTCTTCGCCGAGGAGAAACTCGCCACCTGCACCCCGGTCTCCGCAGCACTGCGGGCCGACCTGAAGCTGATCGCCGCCGAGGGGCGGGCCGCCAAGAATCACCTGCTGGAGGCGAACCTACGCCTCGTCGTGAGCATCGCCAAGCGGTACACGGGCCGCGGGATGGCCTTCCTGGACCTGATCCAGGAAGGCAACCTCGGCCTGATCCGCGCGGTCGAGAAGTTCGACTACGCCAAGGGCTACAAGTTCTCCACCTACGCCACCTGGTGGATCCGCCAGGCGATCACCCGCGCCATGGCCGACCAGGCCCGCACCATCCGCATCCCGGTGCACATGGTCGAGCAGGTCAATCGGATGGTGCGGGCCCGCCGGGAGTTGTCGATCTCGCTCGGCCGGGAGCCCACCGTCGCGGAGGTGTCCCAGGCGCTGAACATCCCCGAGTACCAGGTGATCGAGCTGATCTCGTTCGACCGGGAGCCGGTGAGCCTGGACCAGGCAGTCGGCGAGGACGGAGAGAGCGCGCTCGGTGACTTCGTCGCGTCGGTCGGACCGACGGCCGGCCCGGACGACGCCGCCGCCCAGGGTGAGCTGCGCCAGGAGGTGAGCGTCGTGCTCGCCACGCTGTCCCAGCGCGAGCAGGCGGTGATCCGGCTCCGGTTCGGGCTGGACGACGGCCGGCAGCGCACGCTGGACGAGGTCGGACGGGAGTTCGGTCTGTCCCGCGAGCGGATCCGGCAGATCGAGAAGGTGACACTGCTGAAGCTGCGGGCCCCGGAGCGGGCGCAGCGCCTGGAGGCGTACGCCTGCTGAGGTGGGCGTCGCCCGCGACGGCCCGGGCGGGTCGCCAGGCCGTCGTCGGTTCGGCGGAGCGCGCCGAGCTGTCCCGGGCGAACCCTGCGTCGAGCGGGGTCCTCCGCCATCACGTCGGGTGTCCCGACGGGTCTTCCTCACAACCGGCGGGGGCCGGTGTCGGGGCGGGCGCCGGCCGAGCCGATCCGGACCGTGGCGTGCAGCACCGACAACCCGTCCGGGCGGGCCAGCACCGGGTTCAGGGTCAGGGCGCGGACCCGGGGCTGCTCGTCGCCGAGCAGCCCCACCCGCACCAGCAGGTCGGCCAGGGACGTGCGATCCACCGGAGCGGCGCCCCGGTGCCCGCGCAGGAGCGGGGCCGCTCGCGGCTCGTCGACCAGCTCGGCCGCGTCGAGGTCGGTCAGTGGTGCCGACCGCCAGGCCCGGTCGCCCAGCAGCTCGGTCGCGACGCCGCCCAGGCCGAAGCCGACCACCGGGCCGAACGCCGGGTCCTCCACCAGCTCCACCACGCAGGCCACCCCCGGGGGGACCATCGGCTGGACCAGGACGTCGGTGCCGAACACCGTCGACATCTCCGCGTACGCGCGCCGCACGGTCGCCTCGTCGGGCAGGTCGAGGCGGACGGCGCCGAGGTCCAGCCGGTGCCGCAGGCCCGGGGCGGCGGCCTTCAGCGCCACCGGAAAGCCCAGCTCGACCGCCGCCTCCGCGGCCTCGTCCGCCGAGGCGGCCGGCACCGATGCCACCACGTCGATCCCGTAGGCGGCGAGCAGCCCGCCCGGATCGAGGGAATCGGGACGCAGTGCCGTCTGCGCCGCGCCCCGGTCGACGTCGGGCAGCTCGGACAGCCTCCCGGGGCGCCGCCGCAGCCAGTCGGCGTACGCGGTGACCCGGCCCAGGGCGCGGACCGCCTCCTCCACGCTCGGATACCCGGGCACCCCGGTCGGGGCGCGTCCGACCAGGAACGTCGCCACCGTGGGCTTGCCGGCGGCGAGCGCCGCGGGCAGAGCGGCGGTGAAGTCCGCCTCGGCGTCCGGCAGTTGGCCGGGCAGCGGCGGCGCGAACACCGCAACCAGCGAGTCCACCACCTCGTCGGCCGCCGCGGCGGCGAGGGCCGCGGCGAACTCGGCCGCTCCGGCACGTGGGCCGACGTTGCGCGGGTATCCGTCGGCGAGGGTGAGCCCCTGCGCTGCGCAGGCGGTGGCCGCGAGCCCGGCCAGCGCAGACGAGTTACCGACGACCCCGACCCGATCGCCGCCGGGCAGCGGCTGGTGGGCCAGCAGGACGCCGACGTCGAGCAGCTCGGCGACCGTGTCCACCCGAATCACCCCGGACTGGGCGAACAGCGCGCTGACCGCTACCTGATCCGGGCCGGCCGACGGGCCGACCCCGGGCGGACGGGCCGGTGACGCCAGCGCGACGATCGGTTTGTCCCGCCCGATCCGCCGGGCCAGCCGGGCGAACTTCCGCGGGTTGCCGAAGGTTTCCAGGTACAACATGATCACGTCGGTGCCGGGGTCGCCCTGCCAGTACTGGAGCAGGTCGTTGCCGGAGACGTCGGCCCGGTTGCCGGCCGACACGAAGCTGGACAGGCCGAGCCCCCGCCGGTCCGCCTCGGCCAGCAGCGCCACCCCGAACGCGCCGGACTGACTGAACAGACCGACCCGGCCGGGCACCGGCAGCCGTGGGGCGAGCGTGGCGTTGAGGCGTACGTCGGGGGCGGTGTTCGCCACCCCCAGGCAGTTCGGACCGACGACGCGCATGCCCGCCGCGTGCGCGGCGCGAACCAGCCGGCGCTGCGCGGCCGCGCCCTCCGCGCCGGCCTCGGCGAAGCCGGCGCTGATCACGATCAGGCCGTGCGCCCCGGCGGCCGCGTCGGCGACCACCGTCTCCACCGCGTCCGGCGGGACGGCCACCACGGCCAGGTCGACCGGCAGGCCCGCGTCGGCCGCCGACGGGTACGCCGGCAGCCCGGCCACCGTCGTCGCGGTCAGGTGCACGGGTACGACGCTGCCGGTGAACCCGTAGTCGCGCAGGTGCCCGAGCACCGCCGCCCCGACGCCCTGCCCGGTGGCGCTGGCGCCGTAGACGGCGACGCCGCGCGGCGCGAGCAGCCGGGCGACGGACCTGGCCTCGGTGCGGCGCTCGCGGCCCCGTTGCACCTCCAACGTGGCGTCGGTCGGCGCGATCGGGAAGCTCAGGTGGACCACGCCGTCGGCGAACTGGCGCTGCACCTGGTACCCGAAGTCGGCGAACACTCGCAGCATCGCGCCGTTGGTCGGCAGCACCTCGGCGACGAAGCTCGTGAGGCCGATCCGCCGGGCCGCGTCGGCCAGGTGCTCCAGCAGCACCGACCCGATGCCCCGGCCCTGGTAGGCGTCCTCGACCACGAACGCCACCTCGGCCTCCGGGGACTGCCGTCCGAGACGCTCGTACCGGCCGACCGCGACGATCTGGTCGGCGGCCAGCACCACGAACGCCTCCCGATCCCGGTGGTCGACGTGCACGAAGCGCTGGAGGTCACGCTCGGGGATCCGCGGGTACGGCGAGAAGTAGCGCAGGTAGCGGGTGCGCTCGGAGAAGCGCGAGTGCATCGCGACGATGCCCGGCCCGTCCGACGGCCGGATCGACCGCAACTGGACGGTGGTGCCGTCGCTGAGCAACACGTCCACCGGCTGGTCCACTGTGGTCACGTTGGGCGGCCCTCCCCGGCCGCGTCAGTCGCGCGGGTCGTGCGGGTCGAGCCCCAGCAGCGGGAAGATCGACCTGCGGGTGGTGGCGATGGCGCGGTCCACCGAGTTCGGCTCGCCGGAGGGCTGCCACGGTTCGTACGAGGGGTCGACGTCGTCGGTCATTCGCAGCGGGACCTCCCGGCCGGGACGCCGGGAGGCGGCCAGTTCCCGCCAGACGGGCGGGGTGAGCGTTGCCGGGTCGAGCGGCGTGCCGGTGGCCACCGCGAGCAGGTGGGTCCAGGCCCGGGGCACGACCTCGACCAGCGCGTACCCGCCGCCGCCGGTGGCCACCCAGCGCCCTTCGCACAGCTCGTCGGCGAGCGCCCGCAGGGCGATGTAGGTGGCGCGCTGGCCGTCGACCGACAGGTTCAGGTCGGCGAGCGGGTCGAGCCGGTGCCCGTCCGCACCGCACTGGGTGACCAGCACCTGCGGCTGGAAGGCGTGCAGCACCGACGGCACGATCGCGTGGAACGCCCGCTGCCAGCCGGCGTCGTCGACGCCGGGCGGCAGCGGGATGTTGACCGCGCTGCCCGGCGCCTCCGGGCCACCGGTCTCGTCCGGGAAACCGGTTCCCGGGAACAGGGCGAGGGGCGTCTCGTGCAGGCTCACGGTCAGCACCCGCGGGTCGTTCCAGAAGATCCGCTGCACCCCGTCGCCGTGGTGGACGTCCACATCCACGTACGCGACCCGCTGCGCGCCGAGGTCGAGCAGGCGGGCGATGGCCACCGCCGGGTCGTTGTAGACGCAGAAGCCGGCGGCCCGCGCCGGCATGGCGTGGTGCAGCCCGCCGGCCACGTTGACCGCCCGGCGCGCGTCGCCCCGCCAGACCGCCTCGGCCGCCGCCACCGAGGCGCCCGCGATCAGCGCGCTGGCCTCGTGCATCCCCGCGAAGACCGGGTTGTCGGAGGTGCCCAGGCCGAACCTGGCGAAGAGCGGGTCCTGCGAGGCGGCGCGAACGGCCTCCAGGTAACGCGGGTCGTGCACCCGGGTCAGCAGATCGTCGTCCGCCGGCTCCGGCTTGACCAGTCGCACCCCCGGGCGTTCCAGCACAGCCAGCTGTCGGGCCAGCGCGACGGCCAGCTCCACCCGGACCGGGTCAAGCGGATGGTCACCGAAGTCGTAGGCGAGCAGCGACTCGTCCCACACCACCACCGTGTCGTCCGACATGGGCCCATCGTCGCACGAGAATCTTGTGCGGTGACCCACGGCACGCGTCGCTCAGGTCGGTGGCGTCGCCGGCCGACCGGCCGTGCGCCGCACCGGTTTTGGCCCGCCGCCGGTGCCGGGCGCTCACGCCGACGGCGCGGACCCGGCGGGCTGCTCCCCCACCGCCACCGGGCGAGACGGGTCGGCGACCCAGTTGCTCCACGACCCGACGTACAGCGCGGCGTCCGGGCGACCGGCCAGGTGCAGGGCGAGGACCGCCTGCGCGGCGGTGACACCGGACCCGCAGTACGCGCCGACCGGCTGGCCGGCGACCACCCCGGCGGCGGCGAACCGCCGCTGCAACGCGTCGGCCGCCGGGAACCGGCCCTCGGCGACGTACTCCGGTGCGGGCAGGTTCGCCGCGCCCGGCACGTGCCCGGCGACCGGGTCGATCGGCTCGGTCTCGCCCCGGTAGCGGGCCCCCGCCCGGACGTCCACGAGGGCGCCGTCGCCGGCCGCGGCGAGCCGGGCGGCCCCGGCCGCGTCGAGCACCGGCAGCGCACCGGGGTGCACCTCGACGTCGCCGGGCGGCGGGACGGGTGCCTCGGTGGAGATGGGCAGGCCCGCCGCGACCCAGGCTGGCCAGCCGCCGTGCAGCAGGCGGACCTTTCGGTGGCCCGCCCAGCGCAGCGTCCACCAGGCTCGGGCGGCGGACATGCCGTCGCCGCCGTCGTACACCACGACCGGGTGTCCGGCCCGGACTCCGGCGGCCCGCAGCGCGGCCTGGAGCGCGGCGGGGTCCGGCAGCGGGTGCCGGCCGGCGGCCCCCGGCGGCCCGCACAGGTCGGTGTCCAGGTCGACGAAGACCGCGCCGGGCAGGTGGCCGGCGGCGTAGTCGGCCCGGCCGGGCGGGCCGGTCAGGCGCCAGCGGACGTCGAGCAGGGTGGGCGGGGTGACGCCGTCGAGTTCGGCGGCGAGCCGGTCGACCTCGACCAGCAGATCCTCGGTGCCGGACATGATGTCCAGTCAACACCATCGGGGTATCCGCCGGGCGGTTCGGCGTCGGCCGTTCGCCGTTACTCGGGGTAGTATCGATCACCGGAGGGCTGCCGTGAAACATGATTCGGTCGACTCGAGTGAGGGCGTAGTTGCCTCCGGGAAGAGGTGGTAGCGATGGCCAAACATGATCTTGTCGACACGACCGAGATGTACCTGCGCACCATCCTCGAACTCGAGGAGGAGGGGGTTCCGCCGCTGCGCGCCCGGATCGCCGAGCGACTGCGGCAGAGCGGCCCCACCGTCAGCCAGACCGTCGCGCGGATGGAGCGGGACGGCCTGCTCACCGTCGAGGGCGACCGGCACCTGGCCCTCACCCCGGCCGGGCGCAGCACGGCGGTCTCCGTGATGCGCAAGCACCGGCTGGCCGAGCTGCTGCTGGTCAACGTCATCGGGATGCCCTACGAGGAGGCTCACGAGGAGGCCTGCCGGTGGGAGCACGTGATGAGCGACGCGGTGGAGAAGCGGGTGTACGACCTGCTCAACCGCCCCACCCGCTCGCCCTACGGCAACCCGATCCCGGGCTTGGCGGAGCTGGGCTCGGCGAGCCCGGCCGAGGCCGAACCGGCGGAGGGTGAGCGCAACCTGGTGTTCCCCGGTCTGTCCGGCCCCGTCGTGGTCCGGCGGATCTGCGAAAGTGTGCAGACCAACGCGGACGTGCTGCGCCAGCTGCACGCCGCCGGAGTCGACCCGGGCGCGACGGTGACCGTCGCCCAGGAGCGGGACGGGGTGTCGATCGACCGCTCCGGCGACCGCGTCCGCCTCCCCCGCGAAGTCGCCTCCCGGGTCTTCGTCGCTGCCAGCTGATCCCACTCCGCCGGCCCGCGCCCACCTCGTCGAGTTTGCACTTCCCGCCCGGAGTACCTGCCGCAAGCCGGCAGGTCAGGGACCAGCAGTGCACGATCGCCGCTGGGTGGCGGGTTCAGTCGACGTACGGACAGTGGCGGCAGCCTCGGCCGCAGCAGGTGCCGCGGCGGGCGAGGAAGCCGGCACTGAGGACGAAGAGACCCGTCGCCGGATCGGGGTAGCCGACCCCGCCGTTGGTCAGGGCGGCCGTGTGCGCGGCGAGGATCCGCGACCGGTCGGGGTGATCGAGCGGAAGCCGGGACGGGTGCGGATCGGTCAGCGGCCGGTGCGCCAGCGCTCGTCGCTCGCCGGTCACCTGAGCAGTCCGAGGACGGCGCTCACCCGTGCCGGGCGAGGGTGGCGGCGATGGCTGGCCGATCCACGCCGGCCGCGAGCAGCAGCCGGAGCAGGACCTTCGCCTTGTACGGGTCGAGCATCCCGCCGTTCAGCAGCCCACGTCGTTGCAGATCGGACTCCGAGCCGACCGCGCCGTACGTGTGCCGCAGTACCGATCCAGCCCCGGATCGGGAGGTGAGCACCACCGGGATCTGCGCGGCCAGGGCGCCGAGCATCGGGGCCAGCGCACCCGGCACGTGCCCGACGCCGAAGCCGGCGACCACCAGCCCGTGGTGGGTTCCGGCGAGACCGCCGAGCAGCCCGCCGTCGTCGTCGAGGGTCGCGGTGTGCAGTGCGACCCGGGTGGCGCCCAGCCGGGTCGGGTCGACCGGCGGCAGTGGTTCCCGCCGCTCGGGCCGGGCCAACACCCGCACCTCCTCCTCGACCACGAGCCCGATCGGACCGACGTCGGGGGAGACGAAGGTGGCGGTGCTGGTGCTGTGCGTCTTGCGTACCCAACGGGCGGCGTGGACATCGTCGTTGAGCGTGACCAGCACGCCGAGGTCCCGGGCGGCGGGCGCGGCGGCCACCCGCGCGGCGGCGAGCAGGTTCGCCGGCCCGTCCGCTCCGGCCAGGGTGGGGTTGCGCATCGCGCCGGTGAAGACCAGTGGGGCGGCGTGCGGCCAGAGCAGGTCGGCCAGGAAGGCCGACTCCTCCAGCGTGTCGGTGCCCTGGGTGACGACCACGCCGACCGCGCCCGCGGCCACCGCCCGCGACGCGGCGTCGACCAGGTCCAGCACATGCCGATACGTGAGGTTCGCGCTGGGCACCGCGAGAACGTCCCGGACGTCCAGCGGCTCGCCGAGATCCGCCAGGCCGGGCACGGCGGCGGTCAGGTCCGCGCCGGTCAGCCGGGGTAGCACTCCCGGCCCGTCCTGGCCCGCATCGCCCATCGCGATGGTGCCGCCCAGGGCAAACAGGGTGATGGACACGCCGGGCCTCCCGTCCGCCGTTCCCGGTAACGGCCCACAGAAACATACCGCCCGCGCCCAGGTCGCTGCTGGTCGTAGTCAGGATCCGGCGGGACCCCTCGTGCGACCCGTCGCGGTGGTGGAACCACTCGTCACCGGGACATGCGGCTCACCGGATCCGGCACAGGAAGCGCCGGTGCAGCAACCCGGTCGGCGCCCAGGTCCCGGTCCTCGGCGGCCGACACCAGATGGGATCCAGGTGGAGCGCCAGCGAGACCGGCGCTTCCGTCGAACACCGCCGACAGTTCCTCGCACCGGGCCGCGCTGGGCCCCGGCCCGATGTGCACCCATCGCCGGTCCACACTGGACGAACCGTGTTCTGTGTGTTCACGAGTGACCGCCGAGGAAACACCAGGTGGTCGCGCGGGCACTCCAGGTCCGTCTCGCCACATTCTGGACGGGTGCGTACCGACTCACGAGCCCCGGGCGTTGGTAATGCCCGGGGCTCGTTGCTCCTACGTCAGCTGCAGCCGCTGGTGCTGCCGCAGCCCTCGCAGACGTAGCAGCTACCGGCCGGGCGCATCTTCGTACCGCAGGTGAAGCAGAGCGGCGCGTCGGCGGCCTTGCCGATCACCGCCTCCAGCAGCTCGGTGCTCGAGCCGACCGAGGGCGCCGGCTTGGCTGCGGCGACGTCGGCGATTTCCTGCGCCGGCTGGGCGACCGGGCCGGTCTTCGGCTCGGCGGACGCCTCGACCGGGGCGGAGGCGGCCATCGCGGTGAGGTCCGCGCCGTTCGCCTCCGCCTCCGCCTCGGCCGCCAACTGGGCCGCCCGCTCCTTGGCGGTGAAGATGCCCAGCTCCCCGCGGCGCTCGTACGGCAGGAAGTCCAGGGCCAGGCGACGGAAGATGTAGTCCATCACCGAGGCCGCCATCCGCACGTCCGGATCGTCGGTCATGCCGGCCGGCTCGAAGCGCATGTTGGTGAACTTGCTGACGTACGTCTCCAGCGGGACGCCGTACTGGAGACCGATGGAGATGGCCACCGAGAAGGCGTCCATCACCCCGGCCAGGGTCGAGCCCTGCTTCGACATCTTGAGGAAGACCTCGCCGAGACCGTCGTCCGGGTACGACGAGGCGGTGAGGTAGCCCTCGGCGCCGCCGACCGAGAAGGAGATGGTCTCCGACGGCCGCTTCTTCGGCAGCCGCCTGCGCACCGGGTGGTACTCGACGACCTTCTCCACGACCTTCTCGACCACGGCCGTCGGCTCCGGCTCCGCCGACTTCTTCTTCGCCGCCGAGAGCGGCTGGCCGACCTTGCAGTTGTCCCGGTAGATCGCCAGCGCCTTGAGGCCGAGCTTCCAGCCCTCGAAGTAGATCCGCTCGACGTCCTCGACGGTGGCCTGCTCAGGCATGTTGACCGTCTTGGAGATGGCGCCGGAGATGAACGGCTGGACGGCCGCCATCATCCGCACGTGCCCCATCGGGGCGATCGACCGCTCGCCCATCGCGCAGTCGAAGACCTGGTAGTGCTCCGGCTTGAGACCGGGGGCGTCCACCACGTGGCCGTGGTCGGCGATGTGCTCGACAATCGCCTCGACCTGCTCCTCGGGGTAGCCGAGGCTGCGCAGGGCACGCGGCACGGTCTGGTTGACGATCTGCATCGACCCGCCGCCGACCAGTTTCTTGAACTTGACCAACGCCAGGTCCGGCTCGACGCCGGTGGTGTCACAGTCCATCATCAGGCCGATGGTTCCGGTGGGCGCGAGCACACTGGCCTGCGAGTTCCGCCAGCCGCTCCGGTCGCCGACCTTGTTGCCGAGGGTCCACTGCTTGGTCGCCTCGCGCTGCACGGCGGTGGCCACGGCGCCCGAGGGCTTGATCTCGTCGTTGGCGGCGGCGTGCTTGCGCATCACCCGCTTGTGCGGCTCGGCGTTGCGGGCGTAGCCGTCGTACGCGCCGACGACGCCGGCCAGCTCGGCCGAGCGGCGGTACGCGGTGCCGGTCATCAGCGAGGTGATCGCCGCGGCCAGCGAGCGGCCCTGCTCCGAGTCGTACGGCAGGCCCGACGCCATCAGCAGTGCGCCGAGGTTGGCGTACCCGATCCCGAGCTGCCGGTAGGCGCGGGTGGTCTCGCCGATCTTCTCGGTCGGGAAGTCGGCGAAGCAGATCGAGATGTCCATCGCCGTGATGATCAGCTCGACCGACTTGACGAACTTCGCCACCTCGAAGCCACCATCGGCGCGGAGGAACTTCATCAGGTTGAGCGAGGCCAGGTTGCACGAGGAGTTGTCCAGGTGCAGGTACTCCGAGCACGGGTTCGACGCGGTGATCCGCCCGGTCTCCGGGCAGGTGTGCCAGTCGTTGATGGTGTCGTCGTACTGCAGGCCGGGGTCGGCGCACTCCCAGGCGGCCTGGGAGACGGTGCGGAAGAGCCGCTTCGCGTCGATCGTGTCGATCACCGCGCCGTCGAGACGGCCGCGCAGGTCGAAACTGCCGTCGTTCTCCACCGCCGCCATGAACTCGTCGGAGACCCGCACCGAGTTGTTGGCGTTCTGGTACTGCACGCTGACGATGTCGGCACCGCCCAGGTCCATGTCGAAGCCGGCGTCCCGCAGCGCGCGGATCTTGTTCTCCTCGCGCGCCTTGGTGACGACGAACTCCTCGACGTCCGGGTGGTCGACGTCGAGGATGACCATCTTGGCCGCACGCCGGGTGGCACCGCCGGACTTGATGGTGCCGGCGGAGGCGTCCGCGCCGCGCATGAAGCTGACCGGGCCGGAGGCGGTGCCGCCGGAGGAGAGCAGCTCCTTCGAGGAGCGGATCCGGGACAGGTTGACGCCGGAGCCGGAGCCGCCCTTGAAGATCAGCCCCTCCTCCTTGTACCAGTCCAGGATGGAATCCATCGAGTCGTCCACAGAAAGGATGAAACACGCGCTGACCTGCTGCGGCGAGGGCGTGCCCACGTTGAACCAGACCGGCGAGTTGAAGCTGAACACCTGGTGCAGCAGCATCCAGGTCAGTTCGTGGGCGAAGACCTCGGCGTCGGCCGAGGTGGCAAAGTAGCCGTACTCCTCACCGGCGGTGCGGTAGGTGCGCACCACCCGGTCGATCAGCTGCCGCAGCGACCACTCCCGCTCCGGGGTGCCCACCGCGCCCCGGAAGTACTTGGTGGTCACGATATTGGCCGCGTTGACGCTCCACGACTCCGGGAACTCCACGCCCCGCTGCTCGAAGTTGACCGAGCCGTCCCGCCAGTTCGTCATCACGACGTCCCGGCGCTCCCACGCGACCTCGTCGTACGGGTGGACCCCTTCGGTGGTCCAGACCCGCTCGACCGTCAGCCCCGCCGCCGCCTTGTTCCGTGACCTGCTCGTCGTCACACCGTCCCCCGGCATCTTGTCCGCCCCTCGTCCGCGCGCCCCGCGCGGTCCGACTGTCTGAAACTGAAACTCAACTGGTACGGCCGGCCGCCTCGGCGGCCTCGGCACCCACCCGGGCCCGGGCCGCGGCGCGCAGCGTCTCGATCTCGCGCTCGAAGTCGGCGAGCGACTCGAACGACCGATAGACGCTGGCGAACCGCAGGTAGGCCACCTCGTCCAGGTCCCGTAGCGGCCCCAGGATGGCCAGCCCCACCTCGTGGCTGGGGATCTCGGCGGCCCCCTTGGCCCGGACCGTCTCCTCCACCTTCTGCGCGAGCAGCGCGATGGAGTCGTCGTCGACCGGCCGGCCCTGGCACGCCTTGCGCACCCCGCCGATGATCTTCGTACGGCTGAACGACTCGGTGACCCCGCTGCGCTTGACCACCGCGAGGACGGCCTCCTCCACCGTGGTGAACCGTCTGCCGCACTCCGGGCAGGATCGCCGTCGGCGGATCAACTGGCCGTCGTCGGCCTCCCGCGAGTCGACAACCCGAGAGTCGGGGTGCCGGCAGTACGGACACCGCATGAGCCCGACCTCCTCCTCTGTCAACCGCGGGTGCCTGCCGGCTGCCTCCGGGCACGCGTCGGGACGGCTGAGACGTCTTTCGACGGTCCCCGCCGGGCTGGCGATGCGGGAGTGCGTTCGGTAGTCGAACCCAACCTATAGGCGACTTACGCCCGTGTTACTACTACATCTAGGGGTCGACCGTAGGCCGCAGACGATCCGAAATCAAGTTGGCCGGCATGTCCGGCGCGTCACCCACATCCGGGGAGCACCCCTTTCCCCGACCCCCAGAAGCCCAACCGCCCAGCCACCGGCCCGGTTGTCGGCCACCCGGCCGACAGACCCCGACGATCCGCCGAATTAGAACAGCCGTTCGACGCGACGTACCATTTACCAGAACGCGGCCACCACCCGCACGGATCTCCACCTCGACACGCCGATCAACGTCGTACAGATGTTTGAAAATGACTGATCTCACCGATACGGTCATGAACGGCAGGCGCACCGTGGGTTCTCCGCCCAGGCGTCAAGCACCACCGCACGCACCACGTGCCGACGAGGCGCCACAACACCCACCAAGGGAGGACGGACGTGACCGAGGACCGGGCCAGCCGGCGGAAAAGCCCGCAGCAGATCACCGAGGCGGGCGCGGCGGCCACCCGTCGCCGGGGCGCCGCGCGCGGCCGCACCGGCACGCCGGCCGTGCGTCCGGTCACCCCGGTGGTGAGCGCCTTCCCCGACCCGGCGACCGTCGACCTGACCGCCCGGCAGCGGCGCATCCTGGAGTTCATCCGGACCTGGGTCGAGCGGCACGGCTACCCGCCGAGCGTGCGGGAGATCGGCGAAGCGGTCGGCCTGGTGTCGCCGTCCAGCGTCGCCTACCAGCTCAAGGAGTTGGAGAAGAAGGGTTTCCTGCGACGCGACCCCAACCGGCCCCGTGCGGTCGACGTCCGGGCGCCCAGCGACGCGATCGACGACGAACTGACCCGCTCCCAGCGCCCGACCCCGGCGTACGTGCCGATGCTGGGCAGGATCGCCGCCGGCGGCCCGATCCTGGCCGAGCAGGCCGTCGAGGACGTCTTCCCACTCCCTCGCGAACTGGTGGGTGAGGGCGAGGTCTTCATGCTCCAGGTCAAGGGTGACTCGATGCTCGACGCCGCGATCTGCGACGGAGACTGGGTCGTGGTCCGGCAGCAGCCGACGGCCGACTCCGGCGACATCGTCGCCGCCATGCTCGACGGCGAGGCGACGGTGAAGACCTACCGCCGCCGGGACGGACACGTCTGGCTGATGCCGCAGAACCCGGCGTTCGACCCCATCCCGGGCGACGACGCCACCATCATGGGGCGCGTCGTCGCCGTGCTGCGACGCATCTGACCGGTGGCCGGCGTCGGCGGCCCAGGCCGCCAGCACACCGGCCGCCGTAGCCAGCTGACCGGCCAGACCGACCGTCTTCAGTAGCGGTCACCGTGGTTGCCGCGCCCGGTGTCGTGCACCTTCCCGTGCTGGCCGCCCCGCCCCTCGTCGTCGCGGCGCCGGCCAGGCCGCGGGTCGGGCTGGCCGGCGCCGCGCGGCGGCTCGACGGCCCGGCCGCCCCCGTAAACGGCACCGCCGGACGGGCCGCCGTAGACGCCGCCGCTGCCACCACCACCGCCCGGGCGACCGCCGTTACCGCCGGGCCGGCCACGCCCGGCTCCCACCGGGGCGCCACCGCCGTAGACACCCCCATCGGACCGACGACCGCCATACACGGCACCGCCGCCACCGCCGGGTCGACCCCTGCCGTGCCCGCCACCGGCCGGCGAACCCGCCCGGCCCGGGCCGCGGTCGGGACCTGCCGGCCCACCGGCGGGAGCGCCGTACGCACCACCGGCGGCACCGCCGTACTCACCGCCCCGGGGGCGGGTCCCGGCGGCACCGGAACGAGCAGCCGGGCCACGGTCGTCGGTGCCCCGATCGTCGACGGGCCTACGGCGAGCCCGCAGGATGCCGAACACGCCGGCCCCCACCAGCACCACGCCGATCAGGCCGACAGCACCGACCAGGTACATGATGTCCTGCAACGACAGGCTGTCGAACCACGACCGCTCGGCTGTCTGCTTCGGGCCGGCGGTCTCCTGGCCGACGGGCTTGGCGCCCTCGGTCGACGGCGAGTACGCGAGGACGTCGATCGCCTCCCCCTCCCCCAGCTGGCCGCCGTCGGAGACGGTGAGGAAGGTCTTGCCGTCCGGGCTGTACGAGATCGCCTCGCCGAACGGATCAGCGAGGGCCGTCACCCGGGGTTTTCCGGTGGTCAGGGCCTTCACCACGTCGCCGTCGGTGACGTCGTACTCGAATGCGTCGGCGTACGTTCGCAGCACCACCCGCGAGCCGTCCGGGGAGCGGGCCGCACCGGTGATCGCCGTCCGGCCGAGCAACCCGAGCGGGTTGTCGGTCTCCGTCTTGGGCAGGCCGACCTCGCCCACCTTCTTCATCGGCCCGGGCAGGGTGTCGCCGTTGGGCATCGTCCCGTCAGGCGTGAAGATCTCGGCGGTGCCGGAGGCGACCTTGGTGATGATCAGGGGGACGCCGTCGTCGCCGATGAGCAACGCCTCCGCGTCGCGCGGCTTACCGTCGGGGTAGGCGAGGCGGTGCAGCACCGGCCGCTTGTCGCCAGCGGCCGGCATGCTCCAGACCGCCACCCGCTCCCGGCGCGTCTTACTGGTCACGTTGTCGCCGGTGTCGGCGATCCAGAGCGTTTTGCCGTCCGGAGAGAGCGCCAGGTCCTCCGTGTCGAACGGGCCGCCACCCGAGTAGCGGACCGGGTCCTTGGCAATCTTGCACCTGGTGTCCAGGAAGAAGACCCGTTTTCGGCTGTCGAACTCGGTGCCGTCGTTGATCACGATGTAACCGGTCTTCGTGGCGACCAGCCCGGACAGCTCGGCGAGCCGCTTGTCGGTCACAGCACAGCGCTTCTCCGGGGCGGCGGCCACAGCCGGTGACGTGACGGCGACCAGGGCGACACCGGTGGAGGCCACGGCCGCACCCAGCAGGCAGCAGGCAACCGTGACCAAGGTGAGAACGCGGCGCATCAACACAGTGTCGCACGATCCCGCCCGGGCCCGAGGCGACCGCACGGGCCTACGAACGCGGCCCGACCACCTGGGCCTCCGCCGCCACGAAGGGCGTCAGCTCGGCGGCGAGCGCCTCGCCGACCCGGACATGCAGCATCGTGCCCTCGGGCAGGTGGGCGGTGCTGAGCACCTCGCCCTGCCGGTGCAGCCGGGCCACCAGGTCTCCCCGGTCGTACGGCAGGACCGCGCGGACCTCGACGGCCGGGCGGGGCAGCCGGCCCTCGATCGCGGAGCGGAGATCCGCCACCCCCCGCCCGGTGTGGGCAGAGACGAAGATCACCTCCGGCCAGAGCCGCTTCAGCCGCAGCAGGGTCTCCTCGTCGGCCGCGTCGGTCTTGTTGACCACCACCAGCTCCGGCAGCCGGTCGGCGCCGACCTCGGCGAGTACCTCGCGGACTGCGCGGACCTGCTCCTCCGGGTCCGGATGGGTGCCGTCGACCACGTGCACCACCAGGTCTGCCTCGGCGACCTCCTCCAGCGTCGAGCGGAACGCCTCGACGATCTGGTGCGGCAGGTGCCGCACGAAACCCACCGTGTCGGAGAGCGTGTAGAGCCGGCCGTCCGAGGTGGTGGCCTTGCGGGTGGTCGGGTCCAGCGTGGCGAAGAGAGCGTTCTCCACCAGTACGCCCGCGCCGGTCAGTCGGTTCAGCAGGCTGGACTTGCCGGCGTTCGTGTAGCCGGCGATGGCCACGGCCGGCACGGCGTTGCGAGCACGCCGGGCCCGCTTGGTCTGGCGTACCGTGCGCATGCTCTTGATCTCCCGGCGCAGCCGGGCGAGGCGGTGCCGGATCCGGCGGCGGTCGGTCTCCAGCTTGGTCTCACCAGGACCACGCAGGCCCACGCCGCCACCGGCGCCACCGCCGCGACCGGAACCGCCGCTCTGGCGGGAGAGCGTCTCGCCCCAACCGCGCAGGCGGGGCAGCAGGTACTCCAGCTGGGCCAGCTCGACCTGCGCCTTACCCTCCCTGCTCTTGGCGTGCTGGGCGAAGATGTCCAGGATCAGCGCGGTCCGGTCGACCACCTTCACCTTGGTGCGCTGCTCCAGGTTGCGCAGCTGGGACGGGGAGAGCTCACCGTCGCAGATCACCGTGTCGGCACCGGTCGACACGACCACCGCGCCCAGGTCGTCAACCTTGCCCCGACCGACGTAGGTCGCCGGGTCAGGACGGTTGCGGCGCTGGATCAGCCCCTCAAGCACCTGCGAGCCGGCCGTCTCGGCCAGCGCCGCCAGCTCGGTGAGTGAGTTCTCGGCGTCCGCCTGGGTGCCCTCGGTCCAGACCCCCACCAGGACGACCCGCTCCAGCCGAAGCTGGCGGTACTCGACCTCGGTGATGTCGGTGAGCTCGGTGGAGAGGCCGGGGACCCGCCGCAGTGCCTGCCGCTCCGACAGCTCGAACTCGCCGGTGGTGGCGTCGAGCTCGTCGGCCTCGAACGGCTCGTAGGTCTCCTGGTCTCGCAAACTCACGTCTCCTGTCCGTTTGGTCACGTAGGAAGCAATCCTGACACGTGCCAACGCCGGACGCACCCGCTATATGCCCGCCGTACCCATCAGTAGCGGGGCCGACTACCGGCCGGGCAGGGGAGGCGAGTACAAATGCGGGCGGGCCGTTCAGCGTCGACGGAGGGATCTGTGTGGCCATCACCCGACTGCCGAGTGCCGGATTCTCGATCACCATCCGGATCGCGGTACCCGCGGACGCCTCGTCCATCGGACGGCTGACCACATCCGTCGGCGAGGCCGGAGCGATCGTCACCGCGCTGGACGTGGTCGACTCCGACCCGACCCACGTGCTCGTCGACCTGACCTGCGACACAGCCGACACGAGCCACGCCGACCAGGTGGTCGACGCGCTCACCACGCTGGACGGCGTGGACGTGCGCAAGGTCTCCGACCGCACGTTCCTGCTGCACCTCGGCGGCAAGATCGAGGTCAGTTCGAAGGTCGCCCTGCGGACCCGGGACGAGCTCTCCCGCGCCTACACCCCCGGGGTCGCCCGGGTCTGCCAGGCGATCGCGGAGAACCCGGCGGACGCCCGCCGGCTCACCATCAAGCGCAACACGGTTGCGGTGGTCAGCGACGGCTCCGCCGTGCTCGGCCTGGGCAACCTCGGACCGGCCGCGTCGCTGCCGGTGATGGAGGGCAAGGCGGCGCTGTTCAAGCGCTTCGGCGGGGTGGACGCCTGGCCGGTGGTGCTCGACACCCAGGACACCGACGAGATCGTGGCGATCGTCAAGGCGATCGCGCCCGCGTACGGCGGGATCAACCTCGAGGACATCGCCGCACCGCGCTGCTTCGAGATCGAGGCCCGGCTGCGTGACGCGCTGGACATCCCGGTCTTCCACGACGACCAGCACGGCACCGCGATCTGCGTGCTGGCCGCGCTGACCAACGCGCTGCGCGTCGTGGGCAAGCAGCTGGCGGACGTCCGGGTCGTGGTTTCCGGCGCCGGCGCCGCCGGCACGGCGATCATGAAGCTGCTGCTGCGCCAGGGCGTGGGCGACATCATCGCCTACGACCGACAGGGCGCCCTGCACCGGGGGATGGCCGACCTCAACCCGGCCTGGCGCTGGCTGGCCGAGCACACCAACAAGGAGGACTACTCCGGCGACCTGGCCGGGGCGATCCGCGGTGCGGACGTGTTCATCGGGGTAAGCGCCCCGAACCTGTTGACCGGTGAGGACATCGCCGCCATGGCCAAGGACGCGATCGTGTTCGCGCTCGCCAACCCGGACCCGGAGGTGGACCCGCGGGAGGCCCGCAAGCACGCCGCCGTGGTCGCCACCGGCCGCTCGGACCAGCCCAACCAGATCAACAATGTGCTGGCCTTCCCCGGTGTCTTCCGCGGCATGCTCGACGCGCACGCGGAGGAGTTCACCGAGGAGATGGCGATCGCCGCCGCCCAGGCCATCGCCGACGTCGTCGGGGAGGACAAAATCAATCCGACGGTGATCGTCCCCAGCGTCTTCGACTCCCGGGTCGCCCCGGCCGTCGCCGCCGCCGTCCGCACCGCAGCCCAGAACCCCGCCGCGACCCCGCCGCCGGCCGCCGACCCGGGCCCCGCCGATCTCCCCGAGATCGCCGCGAACGCCAGCGCCACCCCCTGACATCCAACGGTTTGCTCAGCGCCGACCGCTCCTGAAACCGCGCCCCCCCGGGGGGGATACCACGCGTGAAACGCACCCCCGGGGGGGGGGCAGACCACCCGGTGGGAGCGGCCGCCGGGGCGGTCAGTCCACCGTGCCGAACGCGGCGGGGTCGATCTCGCCGGTGGCGACCAGCACGGCCGGGCCGGAGAGCCAACAGGTGTCGTCGGTGACCGTGACCGCCAGACGACCACCAGGGACGTCGACCGCGACCACGCCGGTGTCCCGACCCGCGTCGCTGAGAGCCACCGCGGCGACGGCGCAGGCGCCGGTGCCGCAGGAGAGGGTTTCCGCGCTGCCCCGCTCGTAGACGCGCATGAGCACGTGGCCGTCGGCCCCGGCGACCGGCTCACCCGGGACGGTGAACTCGACGTTCACCCCGGCAGGGAAGAGGACCGGGTCGACCTGCGGCGCCCGGGCCAGGTCGAGCGCGGTCAGCTCCAGGCCGGCCGGCAGCGCACAGACCAGGTGCGGATTGCCGACATCCACCGCCGTGCCGGACACGGTCAGCCCGCCGAGTTCGGCGCTCGCCGTGTCGTACAGCCGGGGGCGGCGCATCTCGACCGCGACGCCCTCCCCCTCGACCCGAGCACGCACGACGCCCGCCCGGGTGGCGATCGGCAGCGCCGCGCCGGACGGCGCGGCCAGCCCGGTCTCCAGCAGGTAGCGGACGAACACCCGGGCACCGTTGCCGCACATCTCGGCGAACGACCCGTCGGCGTTCCGGTAGTCCATGAACCACTCGGCCTCACCGGCCAGCGCGGCACCGTCGGTGTGCTTCGCGGCGCGGACCACACGCAGCACACCGTCGCCGCCGATGCCGCGCCGACGGTCACACAGCGCTGCGACCAGACCCGGCGTGAGGTCGAACGCACCGTCCGGGTCGGGCAGGATCACGAAGTCGTTGCCGGTGCCGTGCCCCTTGGTGAACTCCACACCCCCATCATCGCGCAGCGTCGGTGACCACCCGCAACGCATCCGCCACCAGTCCCGGGGCGGCCGAGTCGAGCCACCTGGTCCGCGGATCCCGCCGGAACCAGGACCGCTGGCGGCGGACGAACCGGCGGGTGGCGCGGATCGTCTCCTCGTACGCCCCGGTCTCGGTCAGCTCCCCGGTGAGAAACCTGAGTACCTGCTGGTACCCGAGAGCCCGGCTGGCGGTACGCCCCGCCGCCAGGCCCCGGCCGACCAGCTCGCGAGTCTCGGCGACCAGGCCGTCGGCCCACATCCGGTCGACCCGCAACGCGATCCGCTCGTCGAGCAGCGCCGTGTCCAAGTCAACGCCGACCTGCACGGCCGGGTAGTACGGGGTGGGCGCGGGCAGCGCCGCGGTGAACGGTGCACCGGTCAGCTCGATCACCTCCAGCGCGCGGACGATCCGCCGACCGTTGCCGGGCAGGATGCTCGCCGCCGCCGCCGGGTCCGCCGCGCGCAGCCGCTCGTGCAGCGGCGCGGGGCCGACCTGCGCCAGCTCCGCCTCCAGCCGCTCCCGGACCGCCGGGTCGGTGCCGGGGAACTCGAACTGCTCCAGCACCGCCCGCACATAGAGCCCGGATCCGCCGACCAGCAGCGGCACCCGCCCCCGGGCGAGAGTGTCGTCGACGGCGGCACGGGCCAGCCGCTGGTACTCCGCGACACTCGCCGGCTCGGTCACGTCCCAGATGTCCAGCAAGTGGTGCGGCACACCCGCGCGTTCGGCGACGGTGAGCTTGGCCGTGCCGATGTCCATGCCGCGGTAGAGCTGCATCGAGTCGGCGTTGACCACCTCGCCGCCGAGTGCCTGGGCGAGGGCGATACTCAACGCCGACTTGCCGGCCGCGGTCGGTCCGACCACGGCGACCACCGTGCCGACCAGCGGTCGGCTACCGCCGCCTGCCACCAACCCCGGTGTGTCGTCCCGCCGGACCGGGTCCGTCCGGGATCCGTCCGGCCGATGGCCGCTCGCCGGGCCGGTCATGCCGGCCTCCAGGAGGCGACGAAGTAGGCCACCCCGTGCGGCGCGGCGTCATAGGTCAGCTCGCCCCGCCAGTCGCCGCCCTCCGCGCGGACCGCGCCGGCGAGGACCTGCCAGGGCGCACGGCCGGCGACCTTGAGCTCCGCGGACAGCTCCGGGTCCAGGTCGAGGAGGGCACCGGTGTCCGCAGCGGTGAGGGCCCGGGCGACCACCGCGTCATACGGCGCGGCGCGCGGGTCGTCGTAGCCGGGCGCCCGCTCGCCCCGGCACGCCGACCCGTCCCCCATCACCAGCATCGCCCACGGCTGGGCTGTCCCCGTCCGGCGGCCGACCTCGGCACATCGCTCGGCCGGCTCGTCCACGGCGAGGCTCAGCATCCGCCAGCTCACGTCGTCCGCCCCGGCGGGCGGCGGCACCCGCCGGGCCAGCCAGGCCCCGACGAGCAGACTGAGCGGCAGGCCCTCGGTGGCGACCCGCCCGTCGGCCGGGCCGCCGAGCCGCACCTCGATCGGTACTCCCCACGGCGCGAACGTGCCCCGGACCGGGACATCGAGGGTAGCGCTGCGGTCGCCGGCGCCGACGATCACGATGCTCCGCGCGCCGGACGCGTAGAGCTGGGTGACGGCGGCCGCGCAGGCGGCGCGCAGGTCGTCCAGCTCGGCGGCGGCGGCACCGGCGACCTCGGGGACGAGCAGCGGCGGGTGCGGGCAGACGGCGGCGGCGACCAGTGGCACCAGATCACCGTAGCGGGCACACCGTGGCGGGATCACCGCGGCGGGCCGCCGGGCCCGCCGATCCGCCGGCGGCCCGGCACGGGCAGACGAACAACCGCCACCCACCGCGGAACCAACTGCGTCCTCCGGCCGCCGCGCCACACGTCGGCAACGAGGTCGCCGGCCGGCACGGGTGGATTCCGACACTCACGCACTGACGAGAGCACAAAGGCGGTAGGACACCGTATGGTCACGGTCGGCGATAGGCGCTCGACGGGCACCGGGGCGGACCTGTGACAATGCCGGGGAGAAACTTGGCTGCGCCGTGGCGGCGCTCGCGGGATCGACCCGCGACGCCGGGAGAACGAGGATGGGTACATGAGCGACTGGACTGCCTTCGGACGGGTGGACGCGGACGGCACCGTGTACGTCAAGACCACCGAGGGCGAGCGGGTGGTCGGTTCCTGGCAGGCGGGGGCACCGGAAGAAGGGCTGGCCCACTTCGCCCGTCGGTTCGCCGACCTGGTGACCGAGGTGGATCTGACCGAGGCCCGGCTGAATTCGGGCGCGGCGGACGCTAGTCACTCGCTCAGCACGATCCGCCGGCTGCGCGCCTCGCTGGCCGAGGCGCACGTGGTCGGCGACATCGACGGGCTCGCCGCCCGGCTGGACCGACTCGCCACCGTCGCCGACGAGAAGGCCGCCGCGGCCCGGGCGGCCCGGGAAGCGGCCCGCGGCGAGGCACTCGCCCGTAAGACCGAGCTGGTCGAGGAGGCTGAGCGGCTGGCCGCCGAGTCGACCGGTTGGAAGACCGCCGGCGACCGGCTCAAGGAGATCCTCGAGGAGTGGAAGGCCATCCGCGGGGTCGACAAGAAGACCGATGGCGAGCTGTGGAAGCGGTTCGCGGCGGCGCGCGACGGCTTCACCCGCCGGCGGGGCGCACACTTCGCCTCGCTCGACGCGCAGCGCAAGCAGGCGCAGGCCGTCAAGGAGGACCTGGTCGCCGAGGCCGAGAAGCTGCAGGACTCCACCGACTGGGGGTCCACCGCCGGCCAGCTCAAAGAACTGATGAACCAGTGGCGCGCTGCGCCGCGGGCCTCGAAGGAGGCCGAGCAGCGGCTCTGGGAGAGGTTCCGGGCGGCTCAGGACGCGTTCTTCAGCCGGCGCAGTGACGTTTTCTCCGCGCGGGACAACGAGCAGCGCGCCAACATGGAGCGCAAGCAGACGCTGCTGGCCGAGGCCGAAGCGCTGGACGTCGACGGCGACCCGAAGGGCGCGCAGGCGAAGCTCCGCGAGATCCAGGCGCAGTGGCACGACGCCGGCCGGGTGCCCCGGGAGGCGGCGGCGGGCCTGGAGCGGCGGCTACGCGCGGTCGACGACAAGGTCCGTGAGGTGATGGACTCGGCATGGCGGCGCACCAGTCCGCAGGACAACCCGCTGTTGGCCCAGATGCGGACGCAGGTGGCAGAGGCCGAGGGACGGCTGGCCCGCGCCCAGGCCGCCGGGGACGCCCGACGGATCCGGGAGGCCGAGCAGGCGCTCGCCTCGAAGCGCCAGTTCCTCCAACTCGCCGAGCAGGCCGGCTGAGCCGACGGCCGGCAGGACCGCCGTTGACCCGAGGCCGAGTACCCGTGGCGGGTACCGCCCACCCCGGCCACCGTGACCGGCCAACCCGACCACGAAGCCACGGGTGGCAGACGGGCGCAGTGCGGGCGCGACGACAGCGCCGGGGCTTCGTGTCGGCGGCACGGCAGCCGCCGGTGCGGTCAGTGGGCGGCGCAACCTCCGGTCTCCGCCGGCGTCGCGGCCGGCGCGCCGATCGTCGGCAGGCCCAGCAGCACGCCGGCGGTACGCGGACTGCGTCCCGCCTCGGCCGCGTCCCCGGCCCGGGTCCGCCGGTGGGCCAGCGGCTCACCGTCGGCGTTGAGGTGGTGCGGGGCCGCGTACGTGACGACGGTGTGCACGACGTCACCCGGGCGGATCTGCCCGGTGCGGCTTCCGGCGTCGAAGTGCACCAGCCGGCCGTCCCGGGCGCGCCCGGACATCCGGCCGGTGCGCTCGTCCTTGCGTCCCTCGCCGACGGCGACCAGCACCTCCACGGTCTCCCCGAGCAGCTTCTTGTTCTCCGCCCAGGTGATCTCCTCCACGCAGGCGATCAGCCGGTCGTAACGCTCCTGGACAACCTGCTTCGGGAGCTGACCGTCCATGGTGGCTGCGGGCGTGCCGGGGCGCTTGGAGTACTGGAAGGTGAACGCCGAGGCGAACCGCGCCTCGCGGACCACGTCGAGGGTTCGCTGGAAGTCGGCCTCGGTCTCGCCGGGAAAGCCGACGATGATGTCGGTGGTGATCGCCGCGTCCGGCATCGCCGCCCGGACCTTCTCGATGATCCCCAGGTACCGCTCCGACCGGTACGACCGGCGCATCGCCCGTAGCACGTCGTCGGAGCCGGACTGCAGCGGCATGTGCAGCGAGTGGCAGACGTTCGACGTCTCGGCCATCGCGGCGATCACGTCGTCGGTGAAGTCCTTCGGGTGCGGGCTGGTGAACCGCACCCGCTCCAGTCCGTCGATGCCGCCGCAGGCACGCAGCAGCTCGGCGAAAGCGGACCGGCCACCAGTACGATTCCAGTTCGGCTCGCCAGCGTCGCCGAACGCCACACCGTAGGAGTTGACGTTCTGCCCGAGCAGGGTCACCTCCAGCACGCCCTCGTCGACCAGGGCGCGGACCTCGGCGAGGATGTCGCCGGGCCGGCGGTCCTTTTCCTTGCCCCGCAGAGCGGGCACGATGCAGAACGTGCAGGTGTTGTTGCAACCGACCGAGATCGACACCCAGCCGGCGTACGTCGACTCGCGGCGGGTGGGCAGCGTGGAGGGGAAGATCTCGAGCGACTCCAGGATCTCCACCTCGGCGGCGGCGTTGTGCCGGGCCCGGTCCAGCAGCACCGGCAACGACCCGATGTTGTGCGTGCCGAACACCACGTCGACCCAGGGCGCCCGGCGGACGATCTCGCCGCGATCCTTCTGGGCGAGGCAGCCGCCGACCGCGATCTGCATCCCCGGGTGCCTGTCCTTCACCGGGCGCAGATGACCGAGGTTGCCGTAGAGCCGGTTGTCGGCGTTCTCCCGCACCGCGCAGGTGTTGAAGACGACCACGTCGGGGGTGTCGTCGACGTCGGGGGCCCGCACGTAGCCGGCCTGCTCCAGCAGGCCGGAGATCCGCTCGGAGTCGTGCACGTTCATCTGGCAGCCATACGTGCGCACCTGGTAGGTGCGCGGGCTGCTCGCCGCTGCGGTAGTCATGACCAGAACAGCGTATCCGGACAGCCCGGATGGACCCGAACCGAGGAGGCGCCGTGTGCCGGAGCATCAAGACCCTGCGTGAGCCGTACACCCCGGCGGTGAGCGACGCGGACATCCAGGCGGCCGCGTTGCAGTACGTCCGGAAGATCTCCGGGTTCCGCGCGCCGGCCGCCCACAACGCCGCCGCGTTCGACGCCGCGGTCACGGCGGTCGCCGCGGCCACCGCCACCCTGCTCGACGGGTTGGAGGTACGCGGCGGGCGTCGGGGGTAAGGAATGGCTCCTTGCCGCACGCCTTCGATGGTGGAGGGGCCTCCCGACCGTTGCGGCGGACCGGCCCGCGGCCCCCGTCTACCGTGCGGCCCCCGTCTACCGTGGGGCGGCCGGCGGCCCGCCGACCGGCCCGCCACCGACCGCGTCCAGGATGCCCATGGGTCTGCGTGACGCGGTCGCTTCCTCAGGGTCCGCCGCCGAGATCGCCGACTAGGTGAATACCGATTCCTGCCGGGGCCGGCCCCCTACTCTGAACCCGTGCAGCTCACGGGAGAGATCACCAGTGACCGTCCCTTGCTCGTGCTGGCGCTCCAGGCAGAGGCCCAGTACCTCAACACGTCCCTGCCCGTCCTGCTGACCGGCGTGGGCAAGGTCAACGCCGCGACCGCGCTCGCCGCGACACTCGCCCGCGGCCCAATTCCATCAAAGGTCATCAACCTCGGCACTGCGGGAGCCCTGCGCCCCGGCTGGGCCGGAACCCACCTCATCGGCACGGTGATACAACACGACCTGGACAGCGAAACCCTGCGCGCCCGGACCGGCGAGACCCATGGCCCGCCCCTGACGGTGGGCGACCCTAACGGCCCCACCCTCGCCACAGGGGACACCTTCATCGACGACAAGGCCACGTGTGACCACCTGGCGGCACACGCGTCCATGGTCGATATGGAAGGCTACGCCCTGGCGACGGCGGCACACCAAGCCGGTGTGTCGCTGCACATCGTCAAGAACGTCAGCGACGACGCCAACGCGAGCGCCATCGAGACCTGGCGGGAAACCATCGCGAAGTGCGCCCGCGCCCTCGCCGACTGGGCAACCCACAACATCCCCACCTACCCCTGAGTCACTCCGCCCCCGTCCCGGGCCGAGCGACCTTTCGGCAGCTTTCAACCGCCCCGGCATTGCGGTGCCGCCGCTCCCACGTGGGACACCACAGCCCGGCGACCACCATGAATCGCCCAGGCTAGGCGGCGGCGAGCGCGGGAAGCACCGAGTCGGGGGCCCAGCGGGAGCGGTGGCACCGGGACCAGCCGCGGCAGCCGGGATGCGCCTCGGTGCAGAGTCGCTGGTTGCTGAGCACCTCGCCGTCGTCGGTCTCCCGGACGTCGAAGTGCACCGGTCGGATCGTGCCGTCGGGGGCGACGAGCAGGTGCCGGGTCTCGTCGAGGGTGTCGTCGCGCAGTACGCAGTTGCGACCCAGCAGCCGGGCCAGCACCGCGACGCTGGGCAGCTCGGACAGGGTGTCCGGCACCCCGTAACAGTCGACGATCGTGGCGAACTCCCCCGGCGCCCGCCAGATGTCGGCGATCACCGCGTACTTCGGCAGCCGCACCGGGTCGGCAACCGCCAACGGCATCACCACCCGGCCGAGCGCCTCGGCCAGCGTCGGCCAGACCTCCGTCGACCGCACCTGGTCGATTCTCCAGCTCCACAGCTCGGTCATGCCGCCTCCTCGCTGTGCTCGTTCCACCGGCCTCCGGATCGGGCCTTACTGACGATGGTGGGGTGCATTTGACCCCAGCCGGGGGCAAGTTACCGGTCTGTGACCATTCCGGGCAAAATTTCCTTGAGCTTCATCGCTTCGAGTAACGAGAAGATGACAGTTTATCGAGTATTGTGCCGCGCCCGGCCGCCGACACCGGCCTTGAAGGCGCTCCAGCACCGGGCTTCCAGGCGCTCTAGCGAAGCACGACACGATGCTCACCCCGGGGCAGCAACTCCCCGATGACCGGGGCACCCGGCAGCTCCCCCGCGACCAGCAGACCGCCGGAGGTCTGCGCGTCGGCCAGCAGCAGCCGCTCCGCCTCGCCCGCCGACCCGAAGTCCGTCCACGGCGTGACCCAGTCGAGGTTGCGGCGGCTGCCCCCGCTGACGTACCCGTCCCGGGCCGCCTGCCGCGCGCCCGCCAGGTACGGCACCCGGGCCGTGTCGATCGCCACGGTCAGTCGGCTGGCCCGGGCGAGCTTCGACGCGTGGCCGAGCAGCCCGAAGCCGGTGACGTCGGTGCCACACCGGACCCCGGCCGCCACCGCCGCGCGGGCGGCGTCCCGGTTCAGCATGGTCATCGCCGCGACCGCCGCGGGAAAGATCTCCCCGGTCGCCTTGTGCCGGGTGTTGAGCACGCCGACGCCGAGCGGCTTGGTCAGCGACAGCGGCTGCCCGGCCCGGCCGGCGTCCAGCGTGATCAGATCCGCTGGCCGGACCGTCCCGGTGACCGCGAGCCCGTACTTCGGCCCCTCGTCGTCGACGCTGTGCCCGCCGGCGAGGTGACAGCCGGCCACCCGGGCCACATCCCGCCCGCCGCGCAACACCTCGCGGGCCAGCTCCAGCGGGAGCACACCGCGCGGCCAGCAGAGCAGGTTGAGCGCCACCAGCGGGACACCGCCCATCGCGTACACGTCGGAGAGGGCGTTGGCAGCGGCGATCCGCCCCCAGTCGTACGCGTCGTCGACCACCGGGGTGAAGAAGTCGGCGGTGCTGACCAGAGCGGTGCGCTCGTCGAGCCGGACCACGGCGGCGTCGTCGCCGTGGTCGAGGCCGACCAGCAGATCGGCTGCGCCCGCGGCGGGTCCGAGCCCCCTCACCAGCGCCTCCAGCTCGCCGGCTGGGATCTTGCACGCGCAACCGCCACCGCGGGAGTACCGGGTCAGCCGCACCGGCTCTGCCATCTGCACATGGTCTCCAAAACGGGTGGTAGCCGCCACCCAAGCGGTCAGAATCGGACACTTACCGAGCCGCAAGAACTGGTGTTACCGCTCCGTGACCATCTGAGTTGCATTCCGCCACATCACCCCGCCTAGAGTGGCCGGACCGGGGGTCAACCGACCTCCCAAGCGACGACAGGGACGGTGGACGACGTGACGACGGGCGAACCGCTCATCGTGTTGGACTCGGTCAACAAGTGGTTCGGGCCGCTGCACGTGTTGGACGACGTCTCACTGTCGGTCGGGCGGGGCGAGGTGGTCGTGGTGATCGGCCCCTCCGGCTCCGGCAAGTCCACGCTCTGCCGCACGATCAACCGGTTGGAGCCGATCAACTCCGGCACGATCACGTTCGACGGGCAGCCGCTGCCGGCCGAGGGCAGGGCCCTGGCCAAGCTGCGCAGCGAGGTCGGGATGGTGTTCCAGTCGTTCAACCTCTTCGCGCACAAGACCATCCTGGAGAACGTCGCCCTCGGCCCGGTCAAGGTTCGCAAGGAGAAGCCGGCGGTCGCCCGCGAACGCGGCCTGGCCCTGCTGGACCGGGTCGGCATCGCCAACCAGGCCGACAAGTTCCCCGCCCAGCTCTCCGGCGGCCAGCAGCAGCGGGCGGCAATCGCCCGCGCGCTGGCGATGCAACCGAAGGCGATGCTCTTCGACGAGCCGACCAGCGCACTCGACCCGGAGATGGTCGGCGAGGTGCTGGACGTGATGACGTCGCTGGCCGGCGACGGGATGACGATGGTCGTCGTCACCCACGAGATGGGTTTCGCCCGGCACGCGGCCAACCGCGTGGTCTTCATGGCCGACGGGCAGCTCGTCGAGGAAGCACCCCCGGCCGAGTTCTTCGGCAACCCGCGCAGCGAGCGGGCCAAGGACTTCCTCTCCAAGATCCTCACGCACTAGGCGTCCGTATCGGAGGCGTGCCGTCCCCCGGCCGACTCCATCGAAGAAGGAGAAGAATATGCGTATGAAGCGCGTAGCGGCGCTCGCGGCGGCCGCCACCCTGGCGCTCGGCCTGGCCGCCTGCGGCGGCGACGACGCCGGCGAGGACACCGGCGCCGGTAGCAAGTCCTTCCCCGCCGGCAGCACGATGGAGCGGCTGAACAAGGCCCAGGCGATCAAGATCGGCACCAAGTTCGACCAGCCAGGCTTCGGCCTCAAGGGCCTGTCGGGCAAGCCGGAGGGCTTCGACGTCGAGATCGCGAAGATCATCGTCGAGGAGCTCGGCATCCCCGAGGACAAGATCGAGTGGGTCGAGACCCCCTCCAAGGTCCGCGAGGACGTGATCGTCAACGGCACCGTCGACCTTGTCGCCGCGACGTACACGATCAACGACAAGCGCAAGGAGCGCATCGCCTTCGCCGGGCCGTACTACGAGGCCGGCCAGAACATCATGGTGAGGAAGGACGACACCTCGATCACCGGGCCGGACTCGTTCGCCGACGGCACCAAGAAGGTCTGCTCGGTGACCGGCTCCACGCCGTTCGAGGAGATCAAAAAGTACGTCAAGGACGTCGCCGCCCAGCTGGTGCCGTTCGACACCTACGACAAGTGCCGGGACGCCCTCAAGAACGGCCAGGTCGACGCGGTCACCACGGACAACGTGATCCTGCTCGGTTACATCGCCAAGGACGAGGCGTCGTTCAAGCTGGCCGGCGAGAACTTCACCAAGGAGCCGTACGGCATCGGGGTGAAGAAGGAGGACACCGACTTCCGCGACTTCGTCAACGACACGCTGGAGAAGGCGTTCGCCGACGGCAGCTGGCAGCAGGCCTGGGACGACACCGCCGGCAAGTTCGGTGCCGAGCTGGGCTCCGCGCCGACCGTCAACCGCTACTGATCTGATCCGGCTGACCTGGAGGGTGGGGAGGAAGACCGACCCGTGAGTGTACTCATCGACAAGTTCGACGTTTTCGCGGGTGGTTTCTGGCTCACCCTCCAGATCTGCATTCTCGCCGCGATCGGCGCCCTGATCCTGGGCGCCGTCGTGGCGGTGCTGCGAATCTCCCCGGTGCCGCCGTTGCGAGCGGTCGGCACCGCGTACGTCAACACCTTCCGCAACATGCCGCTGACCGTCGTCATGTTCTTCGCCGCCTTCGGCCTCCCCGCGCTCGGCTCCAACGCGGACTTCCTCCGCATCCCCGGGCTCGACATCGTGTTCAGCCGGCTCGGCACCGACCTGCCGTACTTCCGCTTCGCTCTGATCGCCTTGGTGCTCTACACCGCGGCGTTCGTCTGCGAGGCGCTGCGCTCCGGGGTGAACGCGGTGCCCGCCGGCCAGGCGGAGGCGGCCCGGTCACTCGGACTGACCTTCAGCCAGAACCTGCGGTACGTGGTGCTGCCGCAGTCGTGGAAGGCCTCGATCGTGCCGCTCGGCTCGGCCATCATCGCCATGATCAAGAACTCGGCGCTGGTCGGCTTCTTCGGTGTCGTGGGTGACCTGTCCCAGACCGCGGACCAGTTGACGTCGGCCGAGGGCTACCCATTCATCCCGGTCGCCATCGGCATCTCGATCGGATACCTGATCATGACCGTGCCTCTCGGCGCGCTCCTCGACCGGATCGAACGGCGGCAGGCGGTGGCCCGATGACCCAACAGAGCAGCGTCCTCTACGACGTCCCCGGGCCCCGGCAGCGCCGGGTCACCCTGTTCAGCAGCCTCGCCGCCACCGCCCTGATCCTGGTGGGCGCATACGTCCTGGTCTACCGTCCGCTGGAGGACGAGGGCCAGTTCTCGATGGAGCTGTGGGGTCCACTGATCGACCCCTCGAACGAGAACTTCCCGCTGGTCTGGGAGCGGCTCGGCGTCGGCATCAGGAACACCCTCGTCGCGGCGGCCCTCGCCATCGTCGCCTCGCTGCTGGTCGGCATGGTGCTGGCGGTGCTGCGGATCCAGCTCAAGAGCTTCGCCCGGCGCCGGTTCACCGGACTCGCCGCACCGCTGACCTACCTGCTGCGCGGGCTGAACGTCACGCTGGGGGTCGTGACCCGGGTCTGTGTCGAGATCTTCCGGGGTCTGCCCGTCGTGATCACGATCTTCTTCGTGGCTCGCGGCTTTCCCGAGTTCGGTGTCACCTTCGACACGCTCTGGTACCTGGTCATCGGCCTCACCATCTACAACTCCGTGGTGATCGCCGAGATCCTGCGTTCCGGCATGGAGGGGCTCCCCGGCGGACAGGCCGAGGCCGCAGCCGCGATCGGCCTCTCCCCGTTGCAGACCACCCGGATGATCCTGCTTCCCCAGGCGTTCCGGATCATGCTGCCTGCGCTGATCAGCCAGCTCGTGGTGGTCCTGAAGGACACCTCACTCGGGTTCATCGTCAGTTACGAGGAGACGCTCAACATCGGCAAGCAGATCATCGGTGCGCTGGACAATCCGATCCAGGTCTACACCGTGATCGCCGTGCTGTTCATCGTCGTGAACTACTCGCTGTCGAAGCTGGCCCAGTACGTCCAGCACCGGCTCTCCCGCGGCCGGCGGACCGCCGGCACACCGGCGCAGGAGCCGCCGGCCACCGCCCTCACCTCACAGGCCGAGGGCGCCGGCGGCGTCTAAACTACCGATCCACGACGTGAGGGCCGGCCCGGGTGGCGCCGGCCCTCGCGTCGGATCTGTACGGACTCAGCAAGCGCACCGGTTCAGCAACACGCACACCGGTTCAGCAAGACGCATGGGCTACAAGCAGGCACATCCAGCGCGTCACACCCGCTCAGCGGGCGATCTCGGTGACCCGGGACTCGCGGACCACGGTCACCCGGATCTGGCCCGGGTAGGTCAACTCCTCCTCGATCTGCTTGGCCACGTCCCGGGCCAGCACGGCGGCGCCGATGTCGTCGACGTCCTCCGGCTTCACCATCACCCGGATCTCCCGGCCGGCCTGCATCGCGAAGACCTTCTCCACGCCGAGCTTGCCGGCTGCGATCTCCTCGATCCGCTCCAGCCGCTTCACGTACGCCTCGAGGCTTTCCCGCCGCGCTCCGGGCCGGCCGCCCGAGCAGGCGTCGGAGGCCTGGGTGAGCACCGCCTCGATGGTTTGCGGCGGCACCTCGTTGTGATGCGCCTCGATGGCGTGCACGACGTCCTCGCGCTCGCCGTACTTGCGGGCCAGGTCGGCGCCGATGATGGCGTGGCTGCCCTCAACCTCGTGGGTGAGCGCCTTGCCGATGTCGTGCAGGAACGCGCACCGCTTGATCGTCGGCACGTCGAGCCGCAGTTCGGCGGCCATGATCCCGGCGATGTGGGCGGTCTCGACAAGGTGCTTGAGGACGTTCTGCCCGTACGAGGTGCGGTAGCGTAGCCGGCCGAGCAGGGCGACCAGCTCGGGGTGGATCTCGGTGATCCCGACCGCGACCAGGGCCTCCTCGGCGGCCCGGTGGCAGAGCTGCTCCACCTCGTGCCGGGCCAGGTCGTGGACCTCCTCGATCCGGTGCGGGTGGATCCGCCCGTCGAGGACCAGCTTCTCCAACGTGAGCCGGCCGACCTCTCGGCGTACCGGGTCGAAACAGGAGAGCAGCACCGCCTCGGGGGTGTCGTCGATGATCAGGTTAACTCCGGTCACCGACTCGAAGGCGCGGATGTTGCGCCCCTCCCGACCGATGATCCGCCCCTTCATCTCGTCGCCGGGTAGGTGCAGCACGCTGACCACACTCTCCGCGGTCTGCTCGCTGGCGATCCGCTGGATCGCGTCGACGACGACATGGCGGGCGCGCTCCTCGGCGGTGCTGCGAGCATCGGACTCGATGTCCCGGACCAGCAGCGCGGCCTCCCGCTTGGCCTGGCTCTCGATCGCCTCGATCAACTCCGTGCGGGCGGCGTCGGCGGTGAGCCCGGCAACCCGTTCCAGCTCCCGGAGACGCCGCTCCTCCGTCTGCGCCAGGTCCGCCTCCCGCTGGGCGAGGGTGGACTCCCGGGTCCCCAGCGCGGCACCGGCGGCGCTGAGCTGCCGCTCGCGTTCGGCGAGCCGCTCCACCTCCTCGGTGTGCAGCCGCTCCCGCTCGTCCATCCTGGCCGCCCGGCGCTCCACCTCGGCGGCCTGTTCCCGAGTGGTCGCGGAGAGGACGGCCACCTCCCGCTCGCCGCTACGCCGGGCAGTGGCCCGCAACTGGTCGGCGTCGGCCTCGGCCTGCTTGTGGGCCCGCTCCAGGATGGTGTCCGCCTCGGCTCGGGCGTCGTCGAGGACCCGGCGCGCCTCCGCCCGGGCCGCCTTCGCCTCGGCCTTGGCGGCGGCCGCCTCGGCCCGAGCCGCCGCGGCGGCGGACCTGGCCACGTCGACCGTGCTGTTCGCCTCGTCCGCGGCGCTCCGCAACGCGGCGAGGGACTGCTCCTGGCGGTCCTTCTCGGCGATGAAAGCCGGGTCGTCCGGCGCCGGTGCCGTCCCGAGCCGGCGCACCACGCGGAGACCGAGCAGCGCCGCTCCGAGCACGATCCCGGTCAGCACCAGCAAGGCCACCAGCAGGACGGCGTCGAACCCGCTCATGCCGTGCCCCCGGCGGTCGACGCCACGTGCCGGGTCAGGGGAGACCGTGGCATCGCGTGGCGCCGCCGGCGGCCGTCTTCCTCCACGATCGCTTTCCGCTGGCGGTGAGCGGCGTCGGAGACGTTCGCCCCAGGCGCGTCGGCGGGTGGCGACGACCAAGCGCCGGGCGCGCCGGCGGGCAAGGAAAGCCGCGCGCCGGGCACGCCGGCCCGCCCGCTCATGCCAGCCTCCCTGGTGACACCTGCCGCCTCGCCATGGCGTGCCTCCCCTGAACGTCGCGCCGCAGGCACGTGCCGCCGAGCACACTCCTGCGGCTCTGGACGCCCGACCGGAGCGGCTGGCCGTGGATAGCAGCCCCCGCCGGCGGTGTCTGGATGACGCCGTCGGCGGCCAGGTGCAGTTGTCACGTCAGCTCCGGATCGGCCTGCCGAAGCTGACACCAAGGGCCGATGAGCCGGCCAAAGTGATGCTGTTCTGTTATGGGATCTATGTTGTGCGCTTAGCCTGCGCTGGTCGGGCATGTGAGCCTGTATGGCGAGGCTAGGTCTCCGGGAGCACTCCGGTCAAGAACTCATGATCAAACCCCCCGAACGGAGAGAATCGGCCGGACGACTCTCCGCCGATGGAAGACCGGACAGCAGGGGACAAAGCGGCCAGCCAACTGACCGCTCATCCAGAACCGTCACCCGGCGTGGGGCCATGGTCAGCCGTCGGCCGGATGGTTCTCGCGGTCGACGTCACCCTCGGCGTCCGCGAGGGCGTCCGCGTCGATCTGGTCGGCGAACTCGGCCGCCTCGGCGCTCTGTGTTGCGAGAGCCTCCTTCACCGCCCGGATCGCCACACCCGGCGGGTAGCCCTTGCGGGCCAGCATGCCGACCAACCGACGGAACACCGCGTCGGGTGCTCCCCTGGCGGAGCGCAGCTTCCGCTCCGCCAGGGCGCGGGCGGTCTCCGCCTCGGTCTCCTCATCCAGCTCGCCGAGCGCCGCCCTGGCGACCTCGGCGTCGACGCCGCGCTGGCGCAGCTCGGTGGCGAGGGCGCGGCGGGCGAGGCCCCGACGGGCATGCCGGCTGGAGACCCAGGCACGGGCGAAGGCGGCATCGTCGATCATGCCGACCTCGTCGTACCGATCGAGGACCGCCGTGGCGGCCTCCTCGGAGATGCCCCGGTTCGCCAGCGCGCCGGCCAGCTCCGCCCGGGTACACGGCCGCACGGCGAGCTGGCGCAGGCAGATCTCCCGGGCCATCTCCGCCTCGTCGGGCGGTGCGGTCGCCTCGGCGTCCTCGGCGGCCCGTCCCCGGCCGCCACGGCGAAGCGAGGGCGTGCTGGCCTCACCCGTACGGGGCGGTCTGGCATCCCAACCCCGCCCCGTACGGGCGCGTCGTGAGCCCACGGGTCAGGATCAGAAGTCGACCGGCGGCAGCTCCGGGCCACCGGCGGCATCGCCCGCGCCGACGCCGACGCCGAGCTTCTCCAGGATCTTCTTCTCGATCTCGGCGGCCACATCCGGGTTCTCCCGAAGGAACTCGCGGGCTTTCTCCTTGCCCTGGCCGAGCTGGTCGCCGTCGTACGTGTACCACGCGCCGGACTTGCGGATGATCGCCTGCTCGACACCGACATCGATCAGCGAGCCCTCGCGGGAGATGCCCTTGCCGTACATGATGTCGAACTCGGCCTGCTTGAACGGCGCGGCGACCTTGTTCTTCACGACCTTGACCCGGGTGCGGTTACCGACCACGTCGGTGCCATCCTTGAGGCTCTCGATGCGGCGCACGTCGAGCCGGACCGAGGCGTAGAACTTCAGCGCGCGCCCACCGGTCGTGGTCTCGGGCGACCCGAACATCACGCCGATCTTCTCGCGGAGCTGGTTGATGAAGATCGCCGTCGTGCCGGTGTGGCTGAGCACGCCGGTCATCTTGCGCAGCGCCTGGCTCATCAGCCGGGCCTGCAGGCCCACGTGGCTGTCGCCCATCTCGCCCTCGATCTCGGCGCGCGGCACCAGCGCGGCGACCGAGTCGATGACGATGATGTCGAGCGCGCCGGAGCGGACCAGCATGTCCGCGATCTCCAGCGCCTGCTCGCCGGTGTCCGGCTGGGAGACCAGCAGGGCATCGGTGTCGACGCCGAGGGCCTTCGCGTACTCCGGGTCGAGCGCGTGCTCGGCGTCGACGAAGGCGGCGATGCCGCCGGCCCGCTGGGCGTTCGCCACCGCGTGCAACGCCACCGTGGTCTTGCCGCTGGACTCCGGGCCGTAGATCTCGATGACCCGGCCGCGGGGCAGACCGCCCACGCCGAGCGCCACGTCGAGCGCGATGGAGCCGGTGGGGACCACCGCGGTCTGCACGACCGGACGCTCGCCCAGCCGCATCACCGACCCCTTGCCGAACTGCTTGTCGATCTGAGCGAGAGCAAGGTCGAGTGCCTTCTCCCGGTCAGGCGCTGCCGCCATCGTTGCCACCCCTGCCTTCGCCGGCGTCTTTGCTGAGCTTCGCGTCACGCGGACACGCTAGGCGCTGGGTCCGACAGAAGACCAGCGACCAGGCCGTGAGCTGTGGACGAGCACCCCGCTGTGGACAATAGCCGAACAGATGTACGAGCAAGCAAGCAACACGCGGAAGCAGAGAGGAAGCTACTCAGCGTAGCCGGGCCGGCACCCGGTCGGGGTACGCGGCGACGACCGCCCGCCACACGACGTGCGTCTCCTCGCCCGCGGCGAGGGCCTGTTCGATCGTCCGCCCGTCGAGCTGGGCCAGGACCTGATCGCTGGCGATGCTGCCCGCGTACGCGGACCCGAACGCCTCCTCGAGCCGCGCCCAGAAGTCGGTCAGCCGCACTGATCAGCCCTCCTCGTCCGACTCCACCGCCGGCACCGCCCGCAACGCTAGCGCCACCAGGGGCACCACCGCGATCGCCGCCAACAGGGCGAGCACCGGATAACCAGCAGCCCGCATGACGAACCCGCTGACCGCGGCGGCACCGGCGCCGGCCAGCCCCATGGTCACGTCGGAGAGCCCCTGCACGCTCGGGCGGACGGCCGCCGGCACCGACTCCGACAGCAGCGTCGAGCCGGCCACCATGGTGCCGGACCACCCCAGCCCCAACAGCACGAGACCAGCCGAGAGCCGGGGCGTGTGGTGCCCGGCGGTGCCGGCGACCGCGCAGGCGGCAAGCAGCAACCCGACGCCGCCGAGGATCACCGCCCGCCGACCGAGCCGGTCGGTGAGCCAGCCCACCACCGGGGCCAGGGCATACATGCCGGCGATGTGCAGGCTCAGCACGATGCCGACCACCCGGAGGACGTCCGCGTCGCCGTGCGACTCGCCGAGCCGCACCGGGGTCATCGACATCACCGCCACCATCACCAGGTGACCCACCGCCACCGCCGCGATGCCGAACCGGGCTGCCGGGCGACCGCGTACCACCTGCCAGGCCGCGCGCATCCCGGCGCCGCGCCGGGCGGCCGGGACCTCGGCCGTGGGCGGCGGGGCGACCGGTGCGTCGGCCGCCGCCAGCCGCCGCGCGGTGAGCAGCGGATCAGGCCGCAGCAGAACCAGGAGCACGCCGGCGGCGAGCACGAACGCCACGGCGCTGAACACGAACGGACCGGCCAGCGGCGGTAACCCCCACCCACCGGTGACCCGATCGGCGAGCGCGGCGAAGTTCGGCGCGGCCACCGCACCGATGGTGGTGGCCCAGACGATGACGGAGAGTTGACGGCCCCGACGGGCCGGGGCGGCGAGATCCACGGCGGTGTAGCGGGCCTGGAGGTTCGCGGCGGTGCCTCCGCCGAAGAGCAGCATGCCGAGGAAGAGCAGTGGCACGAAGCGGGTGACCGTGGCGAGTACGACCAGCACCGCGCCGGTCGCGCCAGCCAGGTAGGCGACGACCAACCCCGGCCGGCGCCCATGCTCGTTCATGATCCGGGTGACCGGGACGGCCAGCAGCGCCCCACCCACCACGGCGGCGCTCTGCGCCAGGCCGGCGGCGGCGGTGCCGGCGATCCGGGCGGCGAGCAACGCCCCGACCGCGATGCCGATGGTGACGCCGATACCGCCGATGATCTGGGTGCCGAAGAGCAGGCGCAGGGTCCGTCGTTGGATCGGGGCGACGTCGGGCCGGGTACGGGCCGGCGTGGTCAGGTCGGTGGCCATCGGCTACTTCCGGAAGGTAAGGGGCGGAACAGCGCACCTATCCTTGCGCATCCACTCCGATCCCTGCGCATCCACTCCGATCCCTCGCACGTCCACTCCGACCCGGTCGCGTCCACTCCGGTCTCGTGCGTATTCGTTCCGGCCGACGGCGCCGCTCCCGCTACAGGCCGAGCCCGCGCCCGATGATCTCCTTCATGATCTCGGTGGTGCCGCCGTAGATGGTTTGAACCCGGCCGTCCAGCCAGGCCTTCGCGACCGGGTACTCCAGCATGAAGCCGTACCCGCCGTGCAGTTGCACGCAGCGGTCGGCGACCTTGTTCTGCAGCTCGGTGGTCCACCACTTGGCCTTGGCCGCGTCGGTCACCGAGAGCCGCCCGGCGTTGAACTCGGCGACGCAGTGGTTGACGAACGTCCGCGCGATCGTCACCTCGGTGTCGAGCTCGGCCAAGAGGAAGCGGTTGTGCTGGAACGTCCCGATCGGCCGGCCGAACGCCTCGCGGCCGCGGGCGTAGTCGAGCGTCACGGCGAGCAGCTTCTCCGCGGCGGCCACCGCGGCGACCGCGATGCTGAGGCGCTCCCGGGGCAGGTTCGCCATCAGGTGGTAGAAGCCGTGATTCTCGGTGCCGATCAGGTTCTCCGCCGGCACCCGGCAGTCGTCGAAGAACAACTCCGCCGTGTCGTTGGCTTTGAGGCCGACCTTGGCCAACCGCCGGCCCCGGGTGAAGCCGGGAGTGCCGGTCTCCACCGCGATCAGGCTCACCCCGTGGGCCCCCTGGTCGGCGGTGCGGGCGACGACCAGCACCAGGTCGGCCATCTCGCCGTTGGTGATGAACGTCTTCTGCCCGTTGAGCACGAACGTGTCGCCGTCGCGGACCGCGCTGGTGCGGACCCCGGCCAGGTCGGAGCCGGCACCGGGCTCACTCATCGCGATGGCGGTGACCAGGTCGCCGGAGCAGAAGCCGGCCAGCCACCGCTTGCGCTGGTCTTCCGTGGTCAGCTCGGTGAGGTACGGCGCCACCACGTCGTTGTGCAGGCCGAACCCGAGCCCGGAGCAGCCCGCGGCGACGATCTCCTCGGCCAGCACCGCGTTGAACCGGAAGTCCTGCTGGCCACCTCCGCCGTACTGCGGGTCGACGTCCATGCCGAGCAGCCCCACGGCTCCGGCCTTGCGCCACACCTCCCGGTCGACAATCCCCTCGGCCTCCCAGCGCTCGTGGTGCGGCACGGCCTCGCGGGTCAGGAACCCACGGCACAGGTCGCGGAACTCGTCGTGGTCCCGCTCGTACAGATGCTGGTCCATGGCGGCAAGTGTGGCACCGCTCACCCGCCCCGCCCAGCGGTGGTCGCACGCCGAACCGGGTGACGGCCGCGAGCAGGTGCCCGGCGTACGGCGCGCAGGGTCGGCGGGAGTGGGGCCGCGGGCGCCAGCCACGCGAGCGGACCAGCCGACACGCGGACCAGCCGGCATGCGGATCAGCCGGCATGCGGATCAGCCGGCGAGGGCACGGGCGGCGACGGTGAGATCGGCGACCAGCCCCCCGTACGCCGTGTCCTGGTCGTCGGCGCGGAGCACCGCGGACGGGTGGATGGTGGCCAGCAGCCGGGCGTCCGGGGCGTCGGCGACGGCACCTTCGGCGTCCACCGGCACCCGCCGGAAGTCCTCCGGGTGCTGGGCCGACATCGGCCAGGGCAGCAACTCGCCCCGCTGCCGGGTGACCCGGAAGGTGGGGCCGAGCAGCGCCTTCGCGGCGGTCGCCCCCAGCACCACCACGATCTCCGGGCGGAGTCGGGCGAACTCGGCGACCAGCCAGGGCCGGCAGGCGGTGATGTGGACCCGGTCCGGGGTCTGGTGGATGCGCCGCTTGCCGCGCAGCTCGAACCGGAAGTGCTTCACGGCGTTAGTTGGTCGACGTTCGAGCTTGCACCCCTGCTCAGCACGAAGATGCCGTGTACGCTTCCGGCATGCCTCAACGACGCTGCCAGGTGTGCGGGGAACCGGCCGACCTACCACCGGTCACCGTCTCTATCGGCCCCGACGTCCGGGTGCTGCGGCTCTGCTCCAAGGATGGCGCTCCACTGCTAGCCCTGTTTGATGCTGGCATGTCTAAGCCCCCAGCCGACCCGGCCAGCAGCCCGACGTCCCCTCGGGGGAATCAGGTTGTACCGATCGACTGAGAGCGTGTAAACGCAGCAACGGCCCCCACCTTCGGAAGGTGGGGGCCTGCTCTGTTTGGGCGTCTTACTCGGTCGGGGTCAACAGGCAGGGCCCCGGCGTTGTTTCGGTATGAGGTGTTCTGTCCGTGTTGAGGATCGGACAGAGATGGGAGTTGTGGCACGAGCGCGACTCTGGTGATCTTTCGGGTGCTGAAGCCTGAAGATCGTCTCTGGAGTCGCGCTCGTGTTGTCATCTTCCCTGATTGACCCCGTTGTTGACCATCTCGCTGATCTGGCGTTGTGGGAGGCCGAACTCGCCGCCGGACCGGGTGCGGTTGATCCGTTGTCGGTGGCGTCGTCGCTGGTGGAACGGTTGCGGCAGGTGCCGGACCCGCGCCGGCTACGGGGGTTACGGCATCCGTTGCTGGTGATCCTGGTGCTGACCGCGTGCGCCACGTTGGTGGCGGGCAATGACTGCGTGACCGCGATCCGGCAGTGGGCGGCGCGGACCCCGCAGGATGTCCTGCATCGTCTCGGCGCCCGCCGTAACCCGTTGACCGGCCGGTACCTGGTACCCAGCGAACGGACCTTCCGCCGGGTCCTGGCCGTCGTCGATGGTGACGCTCTGGACGCGGCGACGTGCGGCTACGCCGCTGACGTGGTGCGTGGGGACGCCCCGGTCCCGCAGGTCGCGACCGCCGAGGATGAGCCGGTCGAGCGGGAACAGCGCCGGGCCGTGATCCGGGCGGTCGCCCACCCGAGGCCGGCGGGGCTGCTGCCTGCGGCGGCGATCGACGGGAAACTTCTGCACGGCGCCCGTACCGCGGACGGTAAGAAGGTGTTCCTGGTCGCCGCGGTCACCCATGCTCGGGCGGTGATCCTCGGTCAGCGGCAGGTCCCGGACAAACGCGGCGAGAACGCGGTGATCGGTGATCTGCTTGCCCCTTTGGACGTGGCCGGCATGCTGCTGACGCTGGACGCACTCCACACGACCAAGAAGACCGCCCGCCTGATCACCGGGCCGTTGGGCGCCCACTACATGCTGATCCTGAAGGGTAATCAACCGCTCGCATTGCAGGCCGCGCACGCGTTGTTGTCCGGTACCGACGTCGAGTTCGCCGACCGCATGCACGTGGCAGACGACCAGGGCCACGGCCGTACCGAGCACCGGACACTGCGCGTGGCCGACTGCGACGACACCCTGTTCCCGGGCGCCCGGCAGGTGTTCCGGCTACGCCGTGACACCGGTGGCCTCGACGGCGTGCGCACCAGCAAGGAGATCATCCACGGCATCGTCAGCGTCACCGCCGCCCAAGCCGACCCCGAACACCTCAACCACTACGCCAGGGGACATTGGACCGTGGAAAATTGTCTGTGCGCCACGCAACGCCTCGTCTGTATTCCCGGCTCAGCCGGGAGAGATTGGAGGGACATCTCTGGGTCTGATGGCTTACCCGGATGCCGAAAGGCGAAGGGGATCAGAGCATGCCAGCAAACCATCGGCCGTGTCCAAGCGTGAGGAGCGGTGCGGTGGGAGACCCGCGTGATATGGCGAAAGCTGAATTGCCTGAAGCCCAATCTCCAGCGAGGCAGATTTCGACTCCGTCGGCACCACGCTCGAAGCCGACGCCGCGCTCTGCACCGGCATGTATCTACGGGGCTGGTGCAACCTCCGGGCGCTGGGCGATGCCCACCGAGGGCATTTAAGGAGATGAGTGGGACGCCTACGTCACGCTGTCACGTACGACGAGGACGAACGTGGGATCGCCTAACGGGCGCGAGCCCTATGGCGACGGAGGCCCCGTAGTAGTCGCCGGAGTCACGACCGGCCAGGGAGGACGGGAAAGCCGTCCGCACGGGCGAAGGGGGCCAGGTGATCGGACACCACAGAACTGGGAGGTATGCGTAATGCAGAGCGCCGAAACGGTGCTGGGTGTCCTGCGTGAGCGCGGCAGGCGTGGCCTGCCGCTGGAAGAACTGTATCGACAGATGTTCAACCCGCAGTTGTATCTGCTGGCCTACGGACGCATCTACGCCAACAAGGGTGCGATGACGCCCGGGGTCACCCAGGAGACCGTGGACGGCATGTCGCTGGGCAAGATCGGCCGCATCATCGAGGCGATGCGCCACGAGCGTTACCGGTTCCGTCCGGTGCGCAGGGTCATGATCTCGAAGAAGGGCGGCAAGCTCAGGCCCCTCGGCCTGCCTACCTGGTCAGACAAGCTGGTCGGCGAAGTGGTGCGCCTGCTGTTGGAGGCCTACTACGAGCCCCAGTTCTCCGACCGGTCCCACGGATTTCGTCCCGGCCGGGGCTGCCATACCGCGTTGCGGGAGGTGGCCAACACCTGGACCGGAACGGCCTGGTTCATCGAGGGAGACATCGCCGACTGTTTCGGGAGTCTCGATCACGAGATCTTGATCTCGATCCTGGCGGAGAAGATCCACGACAACCGGTTCCTGCGGCTGGTGCGCAACATGCTCACCGCCGGATACCTGGAGGACTGGAGATGGGGCGCCACGCTGTCCGGCGCGCCGCAGGGTGGGGTCGCCAGCCCGATCCTGTCCAACCTCTACCTGCACAAGCTGGACGTCTTCGTCGAGAAGGTTCTGATTCCCGAGTACACCCGAGGGGGACGCCGGGCACGTAACCCGGCCTACCTTGAGGTGGCCAACCTGCTGGCGACGGCCCGTCGACGCGGCGACCGAGCCGAGGCCCGGACGCTGCTCAAACGGATGCGCACCCTGCCCAGTTCCGATCCTGACGATCCGGAGTACCGGAGGCTGCGCTACTGCCGCTACGCAGATGATCACCTACTCGGGTTCACCGGACCGAAGGCCGAAGCTGAGGAGATCAAGCAGCGACTCGCGGCGTTCCTGCGAGACGAACTCAAGCTGGAACTGTCGCACGAGAAGACGCTGATCACCCACGCCCGCTCCAGCGCGGCGCGGTTCCTCGGCTACGACATCACCATCCAGCACGACAGCCGCAGGATCGTCCGTGGCCGCCGTTCGGCGAACGCGGCGATCGGGCTGCGCGTGCCCAAGGACGTGATCAAGGCCAAGTGCTCCCGTTACCTCGCAAGCGGCAAACCCGCCCACCGGGGTGCCCTGATCCACAACGATGATCACCCAATCATCGCCACGTTCGGGGCCGAGTATCGGGGCATCGTCCAGTACTACCTGCTGGCCGGTGACGTTCACCGGCTGCACCGCCTCGAATGGGTCATGAAGACCTCCATGCTCAAGACCCTCGCAGGCAAGCACCACTCGACGGTGTCGAAGATGGCGGCCCGACACAAAGCCAAGATCGAAACACCGCACGGGTTGCGCACCTGCTTCGAGGCACGCATCGAACGCGACGGCAGGCAACCACTGGTAGCACGGTTCGGGGGCATTCCACTCAAGCGACAGAAAACGGCGGTCATCTCCGACCGTCGGCCGCTCCAGGTGAGTTACCCGCACAAGGAGCTGATCAGCAGGCTCCTGGCGAACACGTGCGAGATCTGCAAGCAGACGGACAACATTCAGGTTCACCACGTCCGAAAACTCGCTGACCTCGCCAGAACCGGAGACGCACAGCCCGACTGGATGCAGCTCATGGCACGACGACGCCGCAAGTCCCTCGTGGTCTGCGGCTCATGCTACGACCGCATCCAGGGCTGGCAGTCGGCCTGAACGCTCACGCAGCAGTCACTGGAGAGCCGGATGATCAGGAAACTATCATGTCCGGTTCGGAGGGAGGCCGCATGGAAAAGGACCTGCCCAACAGGCACCTCGCCATGCGGCCGACCCTACACATTGGACCCGTGATGTGACCTTCCACGAGGACGCCTCCCAGCTACGCACCGCGAACGCACCCCGCAACATGGCCGCCATGCGCAATCTGGCCCTGAACACCTTCCGCCTCGCCGGCCGCGCCAACATGGCCTACGCCCGCCGCGACATGCAAGACCGCGCCAACACCTTCGCCGCATACGGCATCTAGCAAACCATGAGCAAACCGGACATAGGGCAACAACGCCGGGGCCCTGACCCTCGACACGGGTCCACTACCCACCGTTACGACCTCAGCGCTAAATCAACGAGCTCTCTCTACGTAAGTCAAACAGGTCAGGATCACGCCGCTCAAGGTGATCTTCGAATTCATTCCAGCCTCGCTCTCGAACCAAGGCAGCCTCGTCCTCAGTAATGGGGATTAGCTGAATTAGGATCGTGGGCGGCGCCGACCCCTTCCAGGCGCCAAACTCGGCTGGGAAAAATATCGGGACTGAAAAATACAAGGCGGATAGCCGAGAGCCGGCGAAAAGTTGTCCCGCCGGTCCAAGAATGCCGCCACGGGAGGGAAGTTTGGCAGATTTAATAAGGTCCCCAGCAACGACGGACAGCAGAGCAGGTACACCTAAGTCACGATCTCGATTCCAGCAAGACAAAATTAGCTCAGCTCGGGCCGGGCGGCCACCGGACAGCATCACCTCGTGGTTACTGAGGCCCAGCGTGACAAAGCTAGTTAGGCCCTGTCCGGGCGCGTCCCGGAAGCGGGCCACCTGTACGGGAAGCGGCACTCCGGAGTCAGTCTTCGACCATCCTCCTTCCATTGGACCAAGAGTCGATTCGAGATGCGTTACCAGGTCTTCGGCCACCACGTCTCCCACATCACCTTGCTCCGCGACTGCGGTTACAATGCGGGCATTCCAATCGAACACCGCGTTGATATTCATCGATTACGTCTCGGCGGGTTAGGTCTGGGTTCCCGGACATGCCAGGCTTCCTCGTGCTCCACGGAGGCTGATGGTCGATATCCCAGTCACGACGTCCGGCTCCTGGGGGAACCTGAACTTCAGCCCCACAAGTGGGACAGAGTCGTCCACCATTCGGCCCCTCCGCCGCATCATCCCACGCATCCTGAACGGTACCCTTCCGGAATTTCGGTCGCGGTTCGATGGGACACCCGCCCGTGTTGTGCACCAGCACCGGCGTCTCGCCGGCTATCACATAGTACGTGTGGATGTCGGCGACAGTCAGGTTGTAGGCCAAGCCATGCTGGACGGAATTCCAGTCAAGTCCGGCCACGGCGGTGGCTTCTCCTGAAGCCGCGTACAGGAGGTCACCGGGGTCAAGGTGTCGGGCATCCTGCCACTGTTGGTCGGTCTCGTTCCAGAAGGGATGATCTTCTGTGGTAGTCAGGGCGTCGCCACTGGCCAGTTCCAGGTCAACCATATGGTCCTCGTGGACCCAGAGGTGGGTGACTTCGCGGGGGCCCTCCTGTCCGGTCTCGGGGTCGGTGGCCAACACAAGGTCTCCGACCTTGATGTCCTTGATTGATTTGGTGCTGCCGTCGGCCATGAGGACGGTGGTGTCAGCGGAAAAGCTCTTTGCGCCGGGCACCAGGCAGCTCTTTGCCCCAGACCCACGGCTGCCCGACCATCCGAGCGCTTTCTCAGCGGCACGCCGGCATGCTCTTGTAGGGCAGCCGGGGATGAAGCCGGTGGCACCGGCTGCCGCTGATTTGAAGTTGCCGTTGTAGATGTCGCGGCCGAGCGTGTATGAATCATAACCGGTACTCGCGATAGCACAGATCACAGTCAGCCCGCAGATAACCTCCGCAGCGATCTCTTCTGTTAGCGTGCGCGGTCTTGGTGGCTTTAGCTTGTACTTGCTTGATTTGCTGTAGGTCTTCTTGTCTGCGGCAGCTTGGCACGCATAGGGACTGCCCTTTGCGCAATGGTTACTCTCCCTTCCCTTTGACGAGCTGCCGCTTCCGACCGGGCCCCTGGATCCGCTACCCGCGCCTTCTCCATTGAAGTGGGGGTCTACACCTTGCTGGAAGTCGGTCCAGATCAGCCCACTAGGGTCACTGTAGGTGGCGGGGTTGTTGTTGGCGTAGGCGTATCCGTTCCATTGCTGCGGATCAGCGAGGTCTTGGATGGGGTCGATGCTGATGAAGCGGCCGAGGGTGGGGTCGTATTCGCGGGCGCCGAGGTGGGTGAGGCCGGTGGGGTCTTGGGTGCCGCCGAGGAAGCCTTTGTCCATGCCGGTGGGCCAGGTGCCGGTGGTGGTGCCGCGTTGTTCCCCGTAGGGGAGGTTGCGGCGTGTGGCGGTGGTGAGGGTGGTGGCGTTGATAGTGAGGTGGGCGGTGCCGTGGTGGTCGCTGGTGATCCAGTGGAGGTTGGTGGCGGTGCGGATGGCGATGGTGCGGCCGGCGAAGGTGTAGTACCGGGTGGCTTGCTTAATGCCGCTGTTGGTGTGGCGGATTTCGGTGCCGCCGGGGAGGTAGAGGGTTTTGCCGGTGGGGTCGGTGCGGATGAGTCGGCTGCCGTCGGCGTCGTAGATGTAGCTGGTGGCGCCGTCGTCGTCGGTGGTGGCGGTGAGTTTGCCTTCGCGGTCCCAGGTGAGGGTTTGGGTGTCACCCGTGGTGGTGGGTCGGGTTGTGGTGTTGCCGGCGTCGTCGTAGGTGTAGCTGCGGTTCCAGGTGGCGCCGCCGGTGGCGGTCACGTTCGTGACGGCGTGGGGTCTGGGTTCGCCGGCGTCGGGGTAGCTGTAGGTGTGCGTGGTGTCCGTGGTGCCGTGGCGGGTTTCGGTGGTGCGGTTGCCGATGTCGTCGAGGGTCCAGGTGTGCCAGTACGGTTCGTTGGCCCCGTCGATCTGGCTCCACCCGGTGGGCTTGGTGGCGCAGGTGCCGCCCTCCGGGGTCCAGGCTTCGGTCAGGCGGCGTAGGTGGTCGGTGGTGAAGCACTGGTGGTCGGCGGTGCCGCCGCCGGGGGTGTCGTGGATTTCGGTGACGTTGCCGGCGTTGTCGTAGGTGTAGGTGTGGTTCGCGGCCTCGGGTTTGAGTTCGGGGACGACGTTGGTGCTGGTGAGTCGGCGGGTGGGTTCGTCGATGGTGGCGGTGACAGCGACACGGGAGCCGAACTCACCGAGTTGGTATTGGGTGAGTTGGCCGAGTTTGTCGTAGGTGACGTCATAGACGTAGATCTGGGCTGCGGAGAGGGTTCCGGCGGGGTCGCCGACGTCGGTGTAGCCGTGGATGAGTTTCTCTGAGGGGAGGTCCGCGGCGGCGGGCATGGTGACCCGGAAGGGCTGCCCGTTGGGCCGGTAGGTGAGGTTGGTGGTGTAGGTGCAGGTGTTGGGGCTCGCGGCGGCGCACAGGTCTGACTGGGCTGCCGGGAGCACGACGGAGGTGGAGGTGGGTCGGCCGTAGGCGTCGTAGGCGTCGACCCGGGTGGTGTAGGGGTTACCGCCGGAGTAGCGGATCGCCGCGGTGGGTTTGCCCTTGCCGTTGGGCAGCGTGTCGTACACCCATTCAGCGCGTTTGTTCCCGCTGGTGGTGTCGTCGCGCACGCTGGTTTTGCGGCCGAGTTCGTCGTAGGTGTAGGCGATGGGGGATCGTCCCGTGGCCGAGCTGGTTTCGAGGTTGCCGGCGGCGTCGTAGGTGCTGGTGGTGGTGCCCTTGTCCGGGTCCACCGCCTGGGTTTGCCGGCCGCGCAGGTCGTAGGTGTAGGACCAGGCGTTGGCGCCGGTGACGTCGGTGACGGTCTTGAGTTGTCCGAGCAGGGTGTAGGCGTAGCTGGTCTTGTCGAACGTTGCCGGGTCGTCACTGCCGAGGTCGGTGGGGTTCTTGTACTGGCGCAGGGCGGTGGTGCGGCCGTGGGCGTCGGTGATGGTGGTGGTGGCGGTGCCACCGGTCGGTGGGGTGGTGTGGACGCGGTCACCGCCGTAGCTGGTGGTGGTGCGCCACTTCTCCACGCCGTTGGCGAGCAGGATCTGCGCGGTCTGCCGTCCGGCGCCGTCGTAGGTGTGTTGGGTGATCGAGGGGATCTGGCCTTGTGGTGTGGCCAGGCTGGTGTTCACCGCGGTGTTGGTGGAGTCGTAGTAGGGCGCGGACGTCCACGCGGTCGCACCGAGGCTGTTGGTCATCGTGTCGGTGACCGTGCGTCCACCGCCGGTGGCCTGGAGTTGGTTCTGTCGCAGCCGCAGGAACCCGTCATACAGGTTCACCGACTTTCGGTACGCCGCCCCGGTCGGCAGGAGGTTTTCCACCGTAACGGCGGTCGGGCCACCGCTCTTGCGGACCTGGTAGGCGAACTTGACGCTCGGTGTTTGGGTGGCCTTGTTCCGGCCGGGCTTCCACGCGTTGGTCAACCGGCCGAGACCGTCGTAGGTGAGTTCGGCGACCGCGCCGTTGGCGTCGGTGACCTTCGTCGCGGCGCCCCACGCCGGCACCAGCAGGGTCGTGCTCGCGTGCCCCTTCGGGTTGGTCACCACGGTCTGGACGACCTGACCACCGTTCGCGGTCGTGTGAGCGGTGGTGGTGGTGTGCCCACGCGGGTCGGTAACAGCGGTGATGCGGCCGTTGGTGTCGTAGGCCATGGTGGAGGTGCGGGTATACACCGGTGTGCTGCCGCTGAATGTCTCCAGTTCCTCGGTGCGGACCACGTTGCCCTTCGTGGGCGCCTGGCCGTGAGAGGAGTCGTTGACGTAGGTGTCGTAGAACGACCGGGACCGGTTCAGGACGGTGGCCGGGTCGGCGGGGGTCGGGGCGCCGGCACAGAGCCTGGACAGGGTTTCGGTCTGCGACGCCCGGTTGATCATCCAGATGGCGTCGTTACGGGCATAGCTGGTACGGGTGCACGTCTCGTCACCGGTGACGGCCTCGTCGCCGTGGTCCTCGACTGTGACCGGTAGGCCGTCACTGTTGTAACTGGTGACAGTCTTGGCGTATCGGTGTCCGCCGGCGGCGAGGGCGGTGCGGGCGCGGGCGACGTCGGTGTCGACCATCCACGCCTTCGTGGTGATGCCGTTGCGGCTGCGGGTGGCGGTGGGCCCATTGATCCACGGGTCGTTGCGGGTGGAGGCCACCTCCGCGCCACTCGGCCCGTTCTTCGTGATCGTCTGCAGTTCGAAGCCCCGCAGGGCTTCGTGGTCCTCGATGGTGCCGCCCCAGGAGTCGGTGACCCACACATCCTTGACACCCGAGCTGGCCTTGTCGCCGTCGAGGCCGCGTAGGTAGCGGTGCTCGACGGCGGTCTGCTGCCCGGTCGTGTCGCCGTGCCGGACGGTGACCTTGCCGTAGCCGCGCCAGTCCCCCCAGGTGCGGTACTTGTCCTTGGTCAACTCGTCGGTGTTGTACGCCCACGCCGGGGTGTCGTAGTCGTACAGGGTGACCTCGGACGGCTGGTCCGTGACCGTGTCATCAAGGTCGATGCGGGTGACGACGTACTTGTGGAACCAGTCCAACGTCGGCGGTTGCCCGTCCGGGGAGTAGTACGACGGCATGCACCGCTTCGTGTTGGTCGCCGGGCTGGGCAGCGTCGTGCGGGTGCAGTCCGCACCGGAGTAGGAGACGATGATGTCCCCACCGGTCTCCGTGTGCACCGCCTTGATCCGCCACCGATACAGCGCCGTACGGTCGTCGTCCGGGCCGTCGACCCGGTTCGGCAACGGATCAGAACCACTGTCGAACGTGATCTCCGGGTCCGACACGACCGCACCGCCGGCGGTGGTGACATGCCCGGTGCGGGTGATCCCCCGCAGCCACATCGGCACGGTCTCACCGTTACCCGCGTTCAGGAACTCGTGCCGCAACGCCCACGACTCCACATCCGCATACGTGGACGTGCCGCTCCGGGTCTGCGCGGTGACCTTCGCCAGCCGGCGCGCGCTCCAGAACGTCGGCGCGCCCTGCGTCGTACACGGCGCGGTCTTGCAGTACTGGTCCCACGGGGTGTCATGCCAGTTCGCGGTCACCGGATCCGACGTCCACGCCGCCCCGCTCCAACACGACGTGAGGCACCGCTCGGCGGTGGTGAACAGCACCCGCAGCGGCGCCGCCTGGCTGTATTCGGCGTTGGCGCGCATGCCGTACTCGACGCGCTTCAGATACCCACCGCGGTCGTAGGTGGTGCGCTGGTCGGGGTTGAGATCACGGGCGTAGGCGCCGGTCTCCGTGCCGTAGAAGTACGCCATCGAGTTCGCGTTCGGGTCCACGACGTAGTCGAGGTTCCACCGCCACGCCTGCGCGCAGTGGGCGTCGGCGAACGTGGCGTCGTAACACGGCTCACCCGGGTTGTTTCCGAACACCGGCACCGTCCACGTCGAGTCCGTGACCGGCTTGCCGCTGCTCCAACCCGGCAACCTGTGGTAGCCGAAGAAATACTGGATACCGTCGGTGGTGGTGACCTTCCAGTACTCGTTGTCGTTGTCGCCGTTCCCCCGCGCCGAGCTGCTCAGCCTCTCGACCTTCGTGCCGTCGTCGTTGCGGAGCCGCCACATCGACCCGTCCCGGATCAACTCCCCGGCGTGGCCGTTGAGTGACAGGGTCGCGTTGTCACTGAACCAGCACAGGTCACCGGTCTTGTGACCAGGATTGTCGTCGGCACACGACTGGTACTTACGTTCGATGAACCCCGGCCAGGTATCCCAGCCGTCACCAATCCAGGAACCCTGGTTGTTGGTCAACGCCGTCCGACCGTCGACACTGCCCGACGAGTACGCGAAACTGACATCCGGCGCCGGCCCACCGAGGGAGGGCGGCACCCGCAGCGGATACGACCACGAGAAGTCACCCGTCTGCGTGGACACCTGCCACTGCCCCGCCGCCGACAGACTCGTCGCGGTGTAGTCACCGTTGTCACCCGACGCCCCGGCCTCGACAGCAAGCACCATCGACGCCCGCGCCCCGACGGCCACGGTGGCCGCCACCTCACTGTTCGCGGTGTCGTTGACCGTCGGCACCGGGGTGCGGGTGCGACACGCCTCCACCTCCGGCGTGCTCAGGGCACACTCCGGCAGCTGCACCAACCGCAACCGCGACGCCCAACCCCCACCATAGGCCCGCGCGAACCCCGCGTAGTCGACCTGAACCCGCGCCCGCCCCACCCCGGGCTTCCCATCGGCGCGGGCAGCCGACACCAGCAAACCCTCCACACCGGCCTTCGCGGTGGCGGCCCGGTCGTGCACCTTCACCTTCACCGCCGACACCGCCGCAGCGGCACCCCTACGCGGCAACACATCATCCGCCGGCGGCACGGCGGACACCGTGACCGGAAGAGTGCCGGCGCGGGCACGGACCGGGCCGGTCAACCCCGCCCGGGTCGTACGCGCCCGGCCAGCCGCCGCAGTCGCCGCAGCCACATCAGCGACCGCGGTCCCCGACGGCCACACCACATCCTTCGCCCCCGCCGTCACCCTCGACGCATCGGCATGATGAGAACGGCCAGGAGTGGGTTTGCCAGCACGCGCCGCCACCCCGGCAGCGTCTTTGGGCTTGGGCGGATCCCACTTCGGCGCCGCCACCGCGTCCGGCTGCTCACCCAACATCGTCAGCGTCAGCACCGCCGACAAGCCAACAGCCAGCAACACCGACCGCCCCAGCCGGACGCCCCTCGTGCCGGATCGACCCAGCCACCGCGCGCCGTTACCACTCACAGCCATCTCCCACCCGCTACGTCAGTACTGCCCGAACAGAACCGTGAGCGACTCGACGAGTCCCACGGACTGAAGATCACACATGACGTGTAGGGGTGACCACGACGCGAATCCGGATCACCCCCACACCCTCTCGGCTACTGCGATGCCTGCTCGCAGATCTCCGAATCGGACAGCACCCGCTGGTACGCGCGGGCGTCATCGATGTCACCACGCCAGTACGACACCCCGGAACCGCCCGACCAGCCACGCCCCACCGCGAACGAGGCCGTCGCCGGCCACGCCGCCGGAGCGGTAGCCTCCGCGACCTCACCCGCACACCGCTGCGGGTCACCCATCACGTACACGCGCATCTTCCCGCTGACCTGGTCATACCGCCCCGCCACATGCACCCACGTGTCCTCCGACGGCAAACCCACCGACAGGCCATCAGCGCAGGCACTGACCTTTCCACCCCCGGAGGAGTCCCCCGACATCACGAAACACCAGCCGCCCTGCCCCCCGTTCGCAGCCTGCTGGAACTGCAACTCGAACCGCGACGCCGTCGACCCGTCCTGCGCCATCACCGTCTGCTTGGTCTGCGCCCCCAGATCACCGGCACGGACCCACGCCATCACCGTGAAACTCTTCGTCGTGTCCAACACCGGACCCGCCGTCGTCACCCGATCACTCGGCCCCGACAGACGCACCGCGTTACCCAAATACCCCGGCACGAACTCAGCGTTCCCACCCAACGTCCCCGGCGCCAACGCACTGCCACCCGACCCGGAATCAGCAGCCGCCACACCCGACGACTCGTCGAACTTCCAATGCGAATACCTGTCGGCCACCGGGGAAACCCAAAACTGGTAGTCGTAGGTGCCACCCGTACCACCGGCGATGTTCTTCGCCTTCACATGCAACGTATGCACCATGTCCGTCGACGGCGTGTAGTTCACGGTGACGGTCTTCGTCGTCGTCCCGGTCGCCGTCACCGTCTGAGCCGACCCCCCATCGACCCACCAGGTGAAGTTCGCGACCTCCGCCGGGCCCGACAGAACGAACGACCCCGCCGTACCCACCACCGCACCCCACGCCCCAGACGGATACTGGGTCGAAGACACCGACGCCGACGGACCGGACGTATCGACCGTGAAGCTGTACCAGGGGCCCCACCCACTCCACAGCCCCAACTCGTCCACCGTGGTCGCATGCCAGTAATACGTTGCCCCCGACGCCAACTTGCCCGCCGGAACCTGAGACGTCGCCACCGCAGTCGCGTTACCCGACGTCGTGACGAACGACCGCGGCATCGTCGTGCTACCCACCACGATCGCCGCCGACAAACTCGCGGCATCACGAATCTCGAACGCCGTCTGCAACACGCCGCCATTCACATCCTGCACCTGCGCCCGCAACGTCGGCGTCACGGTCCGCACCACCGCCGGCGACGAACACTGCACATAGCAATCCGACGTCGTCGTGAACGACAGACCAACCGGCCGCGCCGGAACCATGTCGTACTGCACAACCAGGGCCGTCTTGTTCGGCAAGAAATTCGTCCACTGAGCTGATCTCAGCGACGCGAATGTGTTGATTGGTACGACACGGGCGAACCGGGTCACGCCGGACGGTGCTGGAAGTGGGCGTGGAGCCATCGATAGACAGGTCTTTGCGACAAGATCCACGTCTTCGAGAGGGCTCCACGTGATTGCCTATCGTGCCATGGTCGACGTCCCCAGGGAACTCGTGCAGTACCTCGGCCGGCTGCTTGCCGCGCAACGCCGAGCCAAGGGGACACGGCGCGACACCCGCGCGTTGACCTGCTTCTACCAGGCACTCCTGGTGCTCGTCTGGTTCCGCAAAGGCGAGGACGCGACCCTGCTGGGCGCCGGGTTCGGCATCTCCCGGGCCACTGCGTACCGGTATATGGCCGAGGGTGTCGCAGTGTTGGCCGCGCAGGCCCAGGATCTACACACAGCCCTGCGCCGGGTCGCCGACGACGGCTGGTCGTACGTGATCCTGGACGGAAAGCTGTTCGACTGCGACCGGGTGGCCGAGACCACCCTCAGCGTCAAGGGCGACACGATCGACGCCTGGTATTCCGGCAAGCATCGTGACTTCGGCGGAAACGTTCAAGCGGTCATGCGCCCGGACGGCCTGCCGGTGTGGACCTCCGCGGCGATGCCGGGGCATCTGCACGATCTGACCTGCGCCCAACAGCAGGGCATCACGGCTGCCCTGAACTGGGCCGCCTCCGAACTCGACCTGCCTACCCTGGCCGACTCCGGTTACGAAGGCGCAGGTCAAGGCGTCAAAGTCCCGGTCAAGCAGCCCACCGACGGGCAGCGGCTCGCTCCCGACAACCGCGCCTACAACCGGCTGCTACGCGGACTGCGCTGGCAGGGCGAACGCGGCTTCGCGATCCTGGTCGGACGCTGGAAAACCCTCCGGCATACCACCGCCAGCCCACACCGGATCAGCGACATCCTCGCCGCCGCACTCCACCTGACCCATTTCGAGTACAAGTACCTACCGCAAAGTCGCTGAGATTACTTCACTGATAGTAATCAGACTCGCTGGCCGCCCGCATACCGAACGTCATCGCGGTAGCACCGGCACTCACCCTCGCCTGCACCGCCGACTTCAACGCCCCACCAAACACGTTGTCGTCGTCACCCTTGGGACACGACGCCTCATTCGCATCGAAATGCTTCGTGTCCAGATACTTCAACCAGCCATTAGCCGCGGTATTCCACGTGTACTGATAGAAGTGACTGATATGCTCCGTCTCCCACAACTGGATATCCGTACCCGCACAATCCGCCGTATGATCAGCAGTCACCTTGAAGTCCGCCGACAGGATCGTCGACCCGGCCATAACAGCGAAGTTGTGGAACTGCATGTGCGTACGCCACACATTCGAGGTTTTCCACTGCCGACCCACCTTCAACTCGTCATGCTCGTTGAAATACGAGTGGGTCGGGTTGTCATCCATCACGTTCGTCCAGTACGCCGGCGACGGATACGCGAAATTCGGATCAATATAAACCGGGAAAACCGTGTCCGGCGACCGCAACACTTCTTGCACCGGCACCACCGTCAACCGCGACTCCGAAACCTCCGCATCCATCCGCACCCGATGCGGCTCAGCCGGCTCAGCCGGCTCGTCAACGGCCGCCGCACCCACCAGGGCGTCCAACAACGCCGGCGACCACTCCCCGGACCGGGCTGCCACCTCTACCCCCAACGAGTCGGGAGACGCCCACATCGACGGCGCGGCAGCAGCAAACACCACCTCACCCGCGGCACCCACCGCCTCGATCGCCCCATCCGACTGCTCCCGCAGCGTCACACCCTCCGTCGCCACATCAAACGACAACGACGCCAACGCCGGATTCGCCGCCGCCTCCGGCGACTTCACCACAAACAACTGCTGATACCAGCTGCCACCAACACGAACCTGCAGATCCACACCCGGAAAAACCTCCGGATACGTCGCGAGATCACCACTCAACACCGGCGCCGGCAAACCCGCCGACCACGTCAACGCAATCCGCCGACCAGGCTCACCCAACGTCAACAACGGGCCCGAACCACCACCGGACAACGTCAAATCCTGAGTCGTAGCCACCGGCGACACCGTCCCGTCACCGCTACGCCCCAGAGTCGTGTCAATATCGACCCACTCAGACCCCTGCAACGTCCGAACCGGAACCGGCGACATCACCGCCGTCATCGTCTCATCCGGATTCGCAAACGCCAACAACGTCTCCGACCGCATCGACGACACCTCGACCTGCGCATCACAGGCCTCAGCCGTCGCCAACGCGACCTCGACAGTCGCCACCTCATCGACACACGCCGCCGACGCCGACGCCGCCGGCACGACCGCCCCGCCGAATACCGCGACCACCGCCACCACGGCAGCCAAACCGGCCACCCGCCGCCCGCCACCCCACGGCCACACCACACCGGCCAACAAACCCAGCCCCCCGAAGTCGACACGTCCCAGCGACCCTAGATCAAACCGGAGGAACGCGAAAGACCCTCCACCGAACACGGGCGGTCGGACCCCAAGTCGGACATGCCCACGAAGGTTCGTCATCCATCGCTGAGCCACTCTCACCTGACCGGGTCGGGCGTCTCAGCTCCATAGCACACCGAGGGCATGATCATCCGTACATCCACAGAAGGCGATATTGTTCACAAGCGCGCCGTACGGAGCGGCGATTGCAGGCCGGGTTCGCGGCATCCTGCCGGGCATGAGCAGACGGAACCAGCCGGTCGGCGCGTACGGAGAACGCCGCGTCGTGCGACACCTGATCGCAGCCGGCCTACCGCCCGTGGCCCGCAACTGGCGCACGTCTTCGCCGACCCGGGCTTCGCGCCGCGACACCATCGGCACGTTCCGCACCGCTCCTCGACCAGCGCGCCATATCCGTCGAGGGCCTTCACCTCGTCCGGGTCGAGGTCCTTGCCGTCCGCCGTCTGGAGTTGGTCGACGCGCGCCATCGCGCAGTTGTACGGCCACTCCTTCGGCTTCTTCGCGATCTTCACGCCGGCCGCTTCCAGCTCGGCGGTCAGCTCGGCGACGGCCGCTTTTACCTGCCGCTTGCGGCGCTCCTCGCCGACCTTGTGTTTGATCCCCCAGCCGCTGCCGACGTCCTTGAGGATCTTCTCCATCGTCTTCGGACCGTCCTCGAAATCGGCCAGCTCGGCGACGTCCTCCAAGCTCAGCGGCCGGCGTCGGCGGCCGCGGTGGCCACGTCGCCGAGCTTCGTCAGCTTGAGAGCGGACTGGACATGCTCCCGCTTCCGACCGGTGCGCCGCGCGATCTCGGCGACGTCCAGGCCGAACAGCTCCAGCTGCGCGTACCCGGCCGCCCGCTCCGACGCGGTGATGTCGACGCGCTGGTCGTTCTCGACCAGCATGGCGACGATCTGTTCGGCGGTCAGGCCGACCAAATCAGGCCGGACGAGGCACGGCACGGTCTGCGGCTGATCCTCCGGCCACTCGCCGGCCTCCAGGGCCTCGACCGCAGCGGCGGCTCGCCGGTGGCCGGCGACGATGCGGTGGCCGCCGTCGTCCTCGGGCACGACGGTCAGGGCCTGCCACACGCCGTAGGCGGCGATGGAGGCGCGAAGCTCGGTCAAGTCGCCGATGCTGCGCCGCAGGTTACTCGGGTGCGCGACCAGTTCCCGCAGGTCGAGCTGGGCCAGGTACGGCGCCTTCACCTTCGGGCGGCGTGCCTTCGTGGCTGCTGTCACTCTCATTCCTTCCTAATTCCACGTGAACACACGTACAGCTCGTGCCGTACATAGTCATTGTATCGATTCGAGATCGATGACTGTCCAATCGTCACCGCCCATGACCTGCGACTTTGCCCCGAAGCGGCGACGCCACCACCGCCCGCCTGGACTCCTTCGACCGCAGATACGTCACCCCGTGCACCAGCGCGTCCAGCCGGTCCGGAGAGTCCCCCGACTCCGGCGTCCACATCGTCAGCTGGTCCTCCAACACCGGGAACGCGCCGACGTGATGCACTAGTACTGCAACGGCGGGTCGTAGCTTCGGGTGCGGGAGTGTCAAGTTAACGGCTGATCTTGGTTGTTGAGGTGGTCAGTTGTTGGCCGGGGTGAGCCGGCCTTCGAAGGCGATCTGGAAGGCGTTCAGTGGTGCTTTCCAGCGTATGGTCCAGCGTCGGCGGCCGGCTCCGGTCGGGTCGAGGCTCATCAAGGCCATGTAGACGCACTTGAGTGCGGCCTGCTCGTTCGGGAAGTGGCCACGAGCTCGCACGGCCCTGCGGATACGGGCGTTGACGGACTCGATCGCGTTCGTGGAGCAGATGACCTTGCGGATCTCCACGTCGAAGGCGAGGAACGGCACGAACTCCGCCCACGCGTTCTCCCACAGCTTCACGATCGCCGGATACTTACGGCCCCACGCCTCGGCGAACTCGAGGAACCGCTCGGTGGCGGCGTCCTCGGTCGCCGCGGTGTAGACCGGCCGCAGCGCTTTGGCGATCTTGTCCCAGTCCTGCCGGGCGGCGTAGCGGAACGAGTTGCGCAGCAGGTGCACCACACACGTCTGCACGATCGTGCGCGGCCACACCGTCTCCACCGTCTCCGGCAGTCCCTTGAGCCCGTCACAGACCAGCATCAGCACGTCGGCCACGCCGCGGTTCTTCAACTCGGTGAGCACGTGCAGCCAGTACTTGGCGCCCTCGCCGCCGTCACCGGCCCAGATACCGAGGATGTCGCGGTGGCCGTCGACGGTGACCGCCATCGCGAGGTAGATCGGCCGGTTCGCGACCTGACCGTCCCTGATCTTGACGTTGATGGCGTCGATGAACACGACCGGGTAGACCCGGTCCAGGGGCCGGTTCTGCCACTCGGCCATGCCGTCCATGACCTTGTCGGTGATCGTGGAGATGGTCTGCTTCGACACCTCAGCGCCGTAGACCTCAGCCAGGTGCGCGGCGATCTCGCCGTGGGTCAGGCCCTTGGCCGACAGCGACAGGACCATGTCGTCGACGCCGGTCAGACGCCGCTGCCGCTTACGCACGATCTGCGGCTCGAACGTCCCGGCGGCGTCGCGTGGGACCCGCACCTCGACCGGCCCGACGTCGGTGAGCACCGTCTTGGTCCGGCTGCCGTTACGGGTGTTCCCGCTACCCCGACCCGCCGGGTCGTGCTTGTCGTAGCCGACGTGGTCGGTGATCTCCCCATCCAACGCCGACTCGAGGACCCGCTTCGTCAGCTGCTGCAGCAGCCCACCCTCGCCGGTCAGCTTCAACCCGTCACCACGAGCCCGATCGACCAGCATCGCGATCAACTGCTCATCCGTGACCGCACCCACCGGCTCCACGGCCGGCTGTCCCACGGTGGTCTCGGTCGTCATCTGGCGTCTCTCCCTTGATCGGTCGATCAGCCGTTATTTGGGCCCTGTCTCACTTTCGGTGGTGACGGAGGGTGGCGGGTGTCGTTGTTCCTATGTGGAGGATGTCAACAGACTTGTACAGACGGTGTTCTCGGGGCTGTCCCCGCTGGTCATCGAGGACGTGACCGACGAGGGTGAGCGGATCGTGGTGCGGGCCCGGACGCCGCGTGACACTGCGGTCTGCCCGAGGTGCGGGGCCTCGTCCGGACGGGTGCACGGCTATCACTGGCGGACGGTCGCCGACGTTCCGGTCGACGGGCGCCGGGTGGTGGTCCGTGTGCGGGTGCGGCGTCTGGTGTGCCCCACGCGCGGCTGCCGCCACACCTTCCGTGAACAGGTTCCCGGGGTGCTGGAGCGATACCAGCGCCGCACAGCCCGTTTGAACAGGCAGGTCAAAGCCGTCGTCAAGGAGTTAGCGGGCCGGGCAGGGTCGCGTCTGCTGGCGATACTCGCCATGGGCCTGTCCCGTCACACGGCCCTACGCGCCCTGCTGTGCATCCCGCTGCCCAATGAGCGGACGCCTCGGGTGATCGGCGTTGACGATTTCGCTCTACGCCGGCGGCACCGCTACGCCACCGTGGTGATCGACGCCGAGACCCATGAGCGGATCGACGTGCTACCCGACCGCACCGCCGACACCCTCGAAGCGTGGTTACGCGCACATCCCGGCGTCGAGGTCGTATGCCGCGACGGCTCGGCGACCTACGCCGAGGCCATTCGCCGCGCCCTGCCCGACGCGGTGCAGGTCGCAGACCGGTGGCACCTGTGGCACAACCTCTGTGAAGCCGCCCTCAGCGAGGTGAAGGCGCACAGTACCTGCTGGGCCCCCGTCCTGGACGCACCCATCTACGACGGCCCCCGCGCGCGGACGACCCAGCAACGCTGGCACCAGGTCCATGACCTGCTCGACCAAGGCGTGGGCCTGCTGGAGTGCGCCCGCCGTCTGCAGTTGGCCCTGAACACCGTCAAGCGCTACGCGCGAGCCGACCGGCCCGAGCGGATGCTCCGCGTCCCCAAATACCGTGCCAGCCTCGTCGACCCCTACCGCGAACACCTACGCAAACGTCGAGCCGAGGACCCCAGCGTCGGCGTCAAGCACCTCTTCGACGAGATCAAGACCCTCGGCTTCACCGGCTGCCTCAACCTCCTGCACAAGTACATCAACCAAGGCCGCGCGGACGCCGACCGCAGCCACATCTCCCCACGCCGCCTCGCCCGGATGATCCTCACCAGACCCGACAACCTCAAACCCGAGCGCCGAGATCTACTGGCACGGCTCACCGCAGCCTGCCCAGAGATGACCCAACTCGCCGCCGCTGTCGGACGCTTCGCCGAGCTCCTGACGCCTCAACCCGCAAACACCGACCGGCTCTCGCACTGGATCCTGCAGGTTCGCACGGTCGATCTACCTCATCTGCACGCCTTCACCCGAGGCCTGGAACGCGACCGCGACGCCGTGAACGCCGCGCTCACGCTCCCCTACAGCAACGGCCCCACCGAAGGCGTCAACACCAAGACCAAACGAATCGCACGTCAAATGCACGGACGAGCAGGCTTCACCCTGCTCCGCCACCGCATCCTCCTCGGATAACAGCACCCACCGTCACCACCGAAAGTGAGACAGGGCCGTTATTTGTACAGTCCCGCCTGAACCGAATTGGGCAGCAGAGTCGCGCACGATCGTGTGCCCGAGGAAGTCGAAGCCCTGGTCGATGTGCACCACGCGGGTCTTGTCTTCGGCCAGGCGTAGCCCGAGTGGGGCGATGACCTGGGCGATCTCATCGAGCAGCGCCTGGGCGTGATGTTGTTGGCCTTTGACGAGCACGACGAAGTCGTCGGCGTAGCGCACGAGCCGCCAGGTGGCCAGCCCGCGTGCCCGCCGCCGGTGCCGCTGGTTGCCGTCGCCGAAGGATTTCCACTGCCGGTTGAAGTGTTCATCCAGCGTGGACAGGGCGATGTTGGCCAGCAGTGGTGACAAGATCCCGCCTTGCGGGGTGCCCCGCCACGAGTCGTGGCGTTCGCCGGTGCCGGTCATGATCCCGGCCTTGAGGAACGCTTTGACCAGCGCGAGGGTCTTCCTGTCCTTGACGCGTGCCCGCACCCGATCCATCAGCGCCACGTGATCGATCTCGTCGAAACACGCGGCGATGTCGGCTTCCACGATCCACTCGTAGTCGCGGGGGCGGGAGGTGAACGCGTGGATCTCCGCGATGGCATCATGCGCCCGTCGCATCGGCCGGAAGCCGTATGAGCAGGGCAGGAAGTCCGCCTCGAAGATCGGTTCAAGAACAAGCTTCAGCGCGGCCTGGACCACGCGGTCGGTGACGGTGGGGATACCCAGCCTCCGGACCTTGCCGGATGCCTTCGGAATCTCCACCTGCCGCACCGGCGTTGGCCGGAACTGTCCGGACTTGAGCAGGTCCCGGACCTGGTCGAGGAACGCGCTCACCCCGATCCGGTGGACGATGTAGGACACGGTGGCCCGATCGACCCCGGCGGTCCGCGCTCCGGCGTTCGTGCTCACCCGCTGCCAGGCAACGGTGAGGAACGCCGGGTCGTAGACCAGGTTGAACAGATCGGTAAACCGGCGGGAGCGATCGTCTCCCGCCCAACGGTGCAGTTTGACCTGCATCTTCCGTACCAGCCCCCGGGCGAGCATCTCGTCCGGCCAGCTGACGCCGGTATTCACCGACGTGTCTTCGGACATTGCAGCGTTCTCCCTGTCTGACACACTGCCGCCCTTCCCCATGCGCTGGGCTTTCCCCAACTCGGAGTACTACGGCGGCTCCGCCCCGACCACGCCCTTCGACGGGCGACGCGTCTATCCCCGATACTCCGCCCCGGCCGGACGGGCATTCAGGGACCGCGACGTGACCGGTTCCCACGTTCACTGCCTTCCGGTCGACGGGTTAGGCACCCGGCTGTACCCCTGCGGCATCGTCACGGCTACGCCGTAGACCTTCACCGTGACCTCCCAGGCCAGCAATCAAGAACCTCCCAGGAGTTCCCCGACCACCCACTCGCGATGATCAGATACGCACCGCCTACCAGCCCAAATCCACCGGGTTGGAGCTGGCCTACACATGAAGAGGCCTCGGACACCGGTTCCTCTCGTATGCCTTCCCGTCTTGCTCCCCGAACCCAATCCATCCGGTAGTGCTGGACCGTCCCGGGTTCGTCGCGGCTGCTCCCACCCTCCCCACCATCCCGCGGGTCAGGCTGCCGCCAGCTTCAACCAGCCACTACGATGGCCGGAAGATAGATGGTCTTTCACCCCTATCCGGTAAGACAGCGCCTCGTGGCGCACTTGATCCTGTAGAGCAGTTTTGAGCCAGTCGGATCTTGGCCCGGCAGGCTCGTGGAGTGGGGGCTATGCGATGGCGGCGATGTCGCCGTCGTCGAAGTAGATGGCTTGGTGGAGGCGTCCGCCGAGGGCGGCGGCGTAGCGGGCGACGATGTCTTGGCCGGAGATTTTGCCTTGTTCGATCTGGGAGACGCGGCCTTTGGTGACGCCCATGCGGTCGGCGACCTGCTGTTGGGTGAGGCCGCGGGCGCGGCGTACCTCGGCGAGGCGGTGTCCGACCACGGTGGCGAGGAGTTCCTGCTTGCCTTCTTCGACGGCCTGTTCGCCGCCGGCGCGCTCGACGTGGGTGGTGCGGATGTCGCGCCAGCGTGCGTAGTTGCTCATGGCTGTCGGCCCTCCTCGTTAGCGCGTTCCTTCAGGTAGATCTCGTAACGTTGCTCGGCCAGGGGGATCGCTTCGGTGTACCACTGCTGCCAGCGTCCGGTCTTGTCTCCGGCGACGAGCAGGATGCTGGAGCGCCACGGGTCGAACGCGAACAGGATGCGCACGGTGCCGGGGCGCAGCTCTTTGAGGTTGGCGATCGCCGAGCTGTGGATCGTGTCGACCAGCGGCCGGCCGAGCCCTGGGCCGGCGTCGGCGAGTAGGTCGATGGCTTGCACGACGCGGGCGTGGGTGAGTGGATCGAGGTTGTCGATCCACTCCTGTACCTCGTTGACGAGGTAGATCTCCCACTCGCCAGCAGCCATGCCCGGAGTATAGCGGATGCTATACCGGGGGTGGCAACACGAGGGCGATGCATCGACCTGGGCGGGCCTGATGGTCCTGGGTCGCCTGTGGGAGTCTCTTCGGGTTGCCGTCACCGTCGCCGTCAACACCGATAAGCTTCGATGCACTGACGGGGCGCCGCCCACGAAAGGCCGGGTGAAACGCTGTGAAAACGTAAGTCACACTGCGTGACGGGGTGAAAATCCCACACGTACTATGTGCTCGCCGGCGACACCCCGGTCCTCGTGCACAACACCAACGGTTGTCCAAGAAATGGGCATCTAGCTGGTGGGAGCCATCCGAAGACTGGTGTTCCGTTCGATCGGAATGGATATCCTGACTTCTCGGCCTGGCGTCATCCTGATGTGCCTGACGTCCGGATTGGGCTGTCCGGTAACCGGTCTACAGACTTCGCCCGCGCCAACCGAGCGGCTGGGCTGGATCGTACTCCCGATGGGTACACGTGGCATCATCACCAAGATGCGGGGCTCATGCAGCTAATCGAGAGAGGCGTCCATGCAAAGACAGGGCACACCGGAGGATTCTCTGCGCGTTAGGGCGGAGTTATGATCGAGATATTCGAAGATAATGATTACTACACCGGCCCGCAGCTGGATGCTGGCAGGGTGCGTCAGGCAGAGGAAAGCTTGGGCGTACGCTTGCCGCGCAGCTACGTTGAGCTGCTGCTTCAGCGCAACGGGGGGGTCCCTCGGCGCCGTTGCTATCCGACCGACTTCAGTACGTCCTGGGCTCCTGATCGCATTCAGATTAGCGCGATTCGTGGAATAGGTGGCGAGTGGGGAATTGATTCCACGTCTGGCCTGGGTAGCGCCGATATGATTGCAGAGTGGGGTTATCCAGAGATTGGAGTTGTTATTTGTGACATGCCGTCGGCCGGCCATGATGCAGTCATGCTCGACTATTCGGCGTCCGGTGATGAGGGTGACCCCACCGTTGCGTACATCGACGAAGACCGAGTAGTCAGGCGTCTAGCTGCATCCTTTGAAGACTTCTTGAGTCGGCTCGTGTCGTGTGATCGTTTCGCCTAATACCGAGGACCGTGCAAGGCGAAAGCCGTCTGATTATGGTGCGACGTAGCCACTAGGGAGTGTCAAGTTAACGGCTGATCTTGGTTGTTGAGGTGGTCAGTTGTTGGCCGGGGTGAGCCGGCCTTCGAAGGCGATCTGGAAGGCGTTCAGTGGTGCTTTCCAGCGTATGGTCCAGCGTCGGCGGCCGGCTCCGGTCGGGTCGAGGCTCATCAAGGCCATGTAGACGCACTTGAGTGCGGCCTGCTCGTTCGGGAAGTGGCCACGAGCTCGCACGGCCCTGCGGATACGGGCGTTGACGGACTCGATCGCGTTCGTGGAGCAGATGACCTTGCGGATCTCCACGTCGAAGGCGAGGAACGGCACGAACTCCGCCCACGCGTTCTCCCACAGCTTCACGATCGCCGGATACTTACGGCCCCACGCCTCGGCGAACTCGAGGAACCGCTCGGTGGCGGCGTCCTCGGTCGCCGCGGTGTAGACCGGCCGCAGCGCTTTGGCGATCTTGTCCCAGTCCTGCCGGGCGGCGTAGCGGAACGAGTTGCGCAGCAGGTGCACCACACACGTCTGCACGATCGTGCGCGGCCACACCGTCTCCACCGTCTCCGGCAGTCCCTTGAGCCCGTCACAGACCAGCATCAGCACGTCGGCCACGCCGCGGTTCTTCAACTCGGTGAGCACGTGCAGCCAGTACTTGGCGCCCTCGCCGCCGTCACCGGCCCAGATACCGAGGATGTCGCGGTGGCCGTCGACGGTGACCGCCATCGCGAGGTAGATCGGCCGGTTCGCGACCTGACCGTCCCTGATCTTGACGTTGATGGCGTCGATGAACACGACCGGGTAGACCCGGTCCAGGGGCCGGTTCTGCCACTCGGCCATGCCGTCCATGACCTTGTCGGTGATCGTGGAGATGGTCTGCTTCGACACCTCAGCGCCGTAGACCTCAGCCAGGTGCGCGGCGATCTCGCCGTGGGTCAGGCCCTTGGCCGACAGCGACAGGACCATGTCGTCGACGCCGGTCAGACGCCGCTGCCGCTTACGCACGATCTGCGGCTCGAACGTCCCGGCGGCGTCGCGTGGGACCCGCACCTCGACCGGCCCGACGTCGGTGAGCACCGTCTTGGTCCGGCTGCCGTTACGGGTGTTCCCGCTACCCCGACCCGCCGGGTCGTGCTTGTCGTAGCCGACGTGGTCGGTGATCTCCCCATCCAACGCCGACTCGAGGACCCGCTTCGTCAGCTGCTGCAGCAGCCCACCCTCGCCGGTCAGCTTCAACCCGTCACCACGAGCCCGATCGACCAGCATCGCGATCAACTGCTCATCCGTGACCGCACCCACCGGCTCCACGGCCGGCTGTCCCACGGTGGTCTCGGTCGTCATCTGGCGTCTCTCCCTTGATCGGTCGATCAGCCGTTATTTGGGCCCTGTCTCACTTTCGGTGGTGACGGAGGGTGGCGGGTGTCGTTGTTCCTATGTGGAGGATGTCAACAGACTTGTACAGACGGTGTTCTCGGGGCTGTCCCCGCTGGTCATCGAGGACGTGACCGACGAGGGTGAGCGGATCGTGGTGCGGGCCCGGACGCCGCGTGACACTGCGGTCTGCCCGAGGTGCGGGGCCTCGTCCGGACGGGTGCACGGCTATCACTGGCGGACGGTCGCCGACGTTCCGGTCGACGGGCGCCGGGTGGTGGTCCGTGTGCGGGTGCGGCGTCTGGTGTGCCCCACGCGCGGCTGCCGCCACACCTTCCGTGAACAGGTTCCCGGGGTGCTGGAGCGATACCAGCGCCGCACAGCCCGTTTGAACAGGCAGGTCAAAGCCGTCGTCAAGGAGTTAGCGGGCCGGGCAGGGTCGCGTCTGCTGGCGATACTCGCCATGGGCCTGTCCCGTCACACGGCCCTACGCGCCCTGCTGTGCATCCCGCTGCCCAATGAGCGGACGCCTCGGGTGATCGGCGTTGACGATTTCGCTCTACGCCGGCGGCACCGCTACGCCACCGTGGTGATCGACGCCGAGACCCATGAGCGGATCGACGTGCTACCCGACCGCACCGCCGACACCCTCGAAGCGTGGTTACGCGCACATCCCGGCGTCGAGGTCGTATGCCGCGACGGCTCGGCGACCTACGCCGAGGCCATTCGCCGCGCCCTGCCCGACGCGGTGCAGGTCGCAGACCGGTGGCACCTGTGGCACAACCTCTGTGAAGCCGCCCTCAGCGAGGTGAAGGCGCACAGTACCTGCTGGGCCCCCGTCCTGGACGCACCCATCTACGACGGCCCCCGCGCGCGGACGACCCAGCAACGCTGGCACCAGGTCCATGACCTGCTCGACCAAGGCGTGGGCCTGCTGGAGTGCGCCCGCCGTCTGCAGTTGGCCCTGAACACCGTCAAGCGCTACGCGCGAGCCGACCGGCCCGAGCGGATGCTCCGCGTCCCCAAATACCGTGCCAGCCTCGTCGACCCCTACCGCGAACACCTACGCAAACGTCGAGCCGAGGACCCCAGCGTCGGCGTCAAGCACCTCTTCGACGAGATCAAGACCCTCGGCTTCACCGGCTGCCTCAACCTCCTGCACAAGTACATCAACCAAGGCCGCGCGGACGCCGACCGCAGCCACATCTCCCCACGCCGCCTCGCCCGGATGATCCTCACCAGACCCGACAACCTCAAACCCGAGCGCCGAGATCTACTGGCACGGCTCACCGCAGCCTGCCCAGAGATGACCCAACTCGCCGCCGCTGTCGGACGCTTCGCCGAGCTCCTGACGCCTCAACCCGCAAACACCGACCGGCTCTCGCACTGGATCCTGCAGGTTCGCACGGTCGATCTACCTCATCTGCACGCCTTCACCCGAGGCCTGGAACGCGACCGCGACGCCGTGAACGCCGCGCTCACGCTCCCCTACAGCAACGGCCCCACCGAAGGCGTCAACACCAAGACCAAACGAATCGCACGTCAAATGCACGGACGAGCAGGCTTCACCCTGCTCCGCCACCGCATCCTCCTCGGATAACAGCACCCACCGTCACCACCGAAAGTGAGACAGGGCCGTTATTTGTACAGTCCCGCCTGAACCGAATTGGGCAGCAGAGTCGCGCACGATCGTGTGCCCGAGGAAGTCGAAGCCCTGGTCGATGTGCACCACGCGGGTCTTGTCTTCGGCCAGGCGTAGCCCGAGTGGGGCGATGACCTGGGCGATCTCATCGAGCAGCGCCTGGGCGTGATGTTGTTGGCCTTTGACGAGCACGACGAAGTCGTCGGCGTAGCGCACGAGCCGCCAGGTGGCCAGCCCGCGTGCCCGCCGCCGGTGCCGCTGGTTGCCGTCGCCGAAGGATTTCCACTGCCGGTTGAAGTGTTCATCCAGCGTGGACAGGGCGATGTTGGCCAGCAGTGGTGACAAGATCCCGCCTTGCGGGGTGCCCCGCCACGAGTCGTGGCGTTCGCCGGTGCCGGTCATGATCCCGGCCTTGAGGAACGCTTTGACCAGCGCGAGGGTCTTCCTGTCCTTGACGCGTGCCCGCACCCGATCCATCAGCGCCACGTGATCGATCTCGTCGAAACACGCGGCGATGTCGGCTTCCACGATCCACTCGTAGTCGCGGGGGCGGGAGGTGAACGCGTGGATCTCCGCGATGGCATCATGCGCCCGTCGCATCGGCCGGAAGCCGTATGAGCAGGGCAGGAAGTCCGCCTCGAAGATCGGTTCAAGAACAAGCTTCAGCGCGGCCTGGACCACGCGGTCGGTGACGGTGGGGATACCCAGCCTCCGGACCTTGCCGGATGCCTTCGGAATCTCCACCTGCCGCACCGGCGTTGGCCGGAACTGTCCGGACTTGAGCAGGTCCCGGACCTGGTCGAGGAACGCGCTCACCCCGATCCGGTGGACGATGTAGGACACGGTGGCCCGATCGACCCCGGCGGTCCGCGCTCCGGCGTTCGTGCTCACCCGCTGCCAGGCAACGGTGAGGAACGCCGGGTCGTAGACCAGGTTGAACAGATCGGTAAACCGGCGGGAGCGATCGTCTCCCGCCCAACGGTGCAGTTTGACCTGCATCTTCCGTACCAGCCCCCGGGCGAGCATCTCGTCCGGCCAGCTGACGCCGGTATTCACCGACGTGTCTTCGGACATTGCAGCGTTCTCCCTGTCTGACACACTGCCGCCCTTCCCCATGCGCTGGGCTTTCCCCAACTCGGAGTACTACGGCGGCTCCGCCCCGACCACGCCCTTCGACGGGCGACGCGTCTATCCCCGATACTCCGCCCCGGCCGGACGGGCATTCAGGGACCGCGACGTGACCGGTTCCCACGTTCACTGCCTTCCGGTCGACGGGTTAGGCACCCGGCTGTACCCCTGCGGCATCGTCACGGCTACGCCGTAGACCTTCACCGTGACCTCCCAGGCCAGCAATCAAGAACCTCCCAGGAGTTCCCCGACCACCCACTCGCGATGATCAGATACGCACCGCCTACCAGCCCAAATCCACCGGGTTGGAGCTGGCCTACACATGAAGAGGCCTCGGACACCGGTTCCTCTCGTATGCCTTCCCGTCTTGCTCCCCGAACCCAATCCATCCGGTAGTGCTGGACCGTCCCGGGTTCGTCGCGGCTGCTCCCACCCTCCCCACCATCCCGCGGGTCAGGCTGCCGCCAGCTTCAACCAGCCACTACGATGGCCGGAAGATAGATGGTCTTTCACCCCTATCCGGTAAGACAGCGCCTCGTGGCGCACTTGATCCTGTAGAGCAGTTTTGAGCCAGTCGGATCTTGGCCCGGCAGGCTCGTGGAGTGGGGGCTATGCGATGGCGGCGATGTCGCCGTCGTCGAAGTAGATGGCTTGGTGGAGGCGTCCGCCGAGGGCGGCGGCGTAGCGGGCGACGATGTCTTGGCCGGAGATTTTGCCTTGTTCGATCTGGGAGACGCGGCCTTTGGTGACGCCCATGCGGTCGGCGACCTGCTGTTGGGTGAGGCCGCGGGCGCGGCGTACCTCGGCGAGGCGGTGTCCGACCACGGTGGCGAGGAGTTCCTGCTTGCCTTCTTCGACGGCCTGTTCGCCGCCGGCGCGCTCGACGTGGGTGGTGCGGATGTCGCGCCAGCGTGCGTAGTTGCTCATGGCTGTCGGCCCTCCTCGTTAGCGCGTTCCTTCAGGTAGATCTCGTAACGTTGCTCGGCCAGGGGGATCGCTTCGGTGTACCACTGCTGCCAGCGTCCGGTCTTGTCTCCGGCGACGAGCAGGATGCTGGAGCGCCACGGGTCGAACGCGAACAGGATGCGCACGGTGCCGGGGCGCAGCTCTTTGAGGTTGGCGATCGCCGAGCTGTGGATCGTGTCGACCAGCGGCCGGCCGAGCCCTGGGCCGGCGTCGGCGAGTAGGTCGATGGCTTGCACGACGCGGGCGTGGGTGAGTGGATCGAGGTTGTCGATCCACTCCTGTACCTCGTTGACGAGGTAGATCTCCCACTCGCCAGCAGCCATGCCCGGAGTATAGCGGATGCTATACCGGGGGTGGCAACACGAGGGCGATGCATCGACCTGGGCGGGCCTGATGGTCCTGGGTCGCCTGTGGGAGTCTCTTCGGGTTGCCGTCACCGTCGCCGTCAACACCGATAAGCTTCGATGCACTGACGGGGCGCCGCCCACGAAAGGCCGGGTGAAACGCTGTGAAAACGTAAGTCACACTGCGTGACGGGGTGAAAATCCCACACGTACTATGTGCTCGCCGGCGACACCCCGGTCCTCGTGCACAACACCAACGGTTGTCCAAGAAATGGGCATCTAGCTGGTGGGAGCCATCCGAAGACTGGTGTTCCGTTCGATCGGAATGGATATCCTGACTTCTCGGCCTGGCGTCATCCTGATGTGCCTGACGTCCGGATTGGGCTGTCCGGTAACCGGTCTACAGACTTCGCCCGCGCCAACCGAGCGGCTGGGCTGGATCGTACTCCCGATGGGTACACGTGGCATCATCACCAAGATGCGGGGCTCATGCAGCTAATCGAGAGAGGCGTCCATGCAAAGACAGGGCACACCGGAGGATTCTCTGCGCGTTAGGGCGGAGTTATGATCGAGATATTCGAAGATAATGATTACTACACCGGCCCGCAGCTGGATGCTGGCAGGGTGCGTCAGGCAGAGGAAAGCTTGGGCGTACGCTTGCCGCGCAGCTACGTTGAGCTGCTGCTTCAGCGCAACGGGGGGGTCCCTCGGCGCCGTTGCTATCCGACCGACTTCAGTACGTCCTGGGCTCCTGATCGCATTCAGATTAGCGCGATTCGTGGAATAGGTGGCGAGTGGGGAATTGATTCCACGTCTGGCCTGGGTAGCGCCGATATGATTGCAGAGTGGGGTTATCCAGAGATTGGAGTTGTTATTTGTGACATGCCGTCGGCCGGCCATGATGCAGTCATGCTCGACTATTCGGCGTCCGGTGATGAGGGTGACCCCACCGTTGCGTACATCGACGAAGACCGAGTAGTCAGGCGTCTAGCTGCATCCTTTGAAGACTTCTTGAGTCGGCTCGTGTCGTGTGATCGTTTCGCCTAATACCGAGGACCGTGCAAGGCGAAAGCCGTCTGATTATGGTGCGACGTAGCCACTAGGGAGTGTCAAGTTAACGGCTGATCTTGGTTGTTGAGGTGGTCAGTTGTTGGCCGGGGTGAGCCGGCCTTCGAAGGCGATCTGGAAGGCGTTCAGTGGTGCTTTCCAGCGTATGGTCCAGCGTCGGCGGCCGGCTCCGGTCGGGTCGAGGCTCATCAAGGCCATGTAGACGCACTTGAGTGCGGCCTGCTCGTTCGGGAAGTGGCCACGAGCTCGCACGGCCCTGCGGATACGGGCGTTGACGGACTCGATCGCGTTCGTGGAGCAGATGACCTTGCGGATCTCCACGTCGAAGGCGAGGAACGGCACGAACTCCGCCCACGCGTTCTCCCACAGCTTCACGATCGCCGGATACTTACGGCCCCACGCCTCGGCGAACTCGAGGAACCGCTCGGTGGCGGCGTCCTCGGTCGCCGCGGTGTAGACCGGCCGCAGCGCTTTGGCGATCTTGTCCCAGTCCTGCCGGGCGGCGTAGCGGAACGAGTTGCGCAGCAGGTGCACCACACACGTCTGCACGATCGTGCGCGGCCACACCGTCTCCACCGTCTCCGGCAGTCCCTTGAGCCCGTCACAGACCAGCATCAGCACGTCGGCCACGCCGCGGTTCTTCAACTCGGTGAGCACGTGCAGCCAGTACTTGGCGCCCTCGCCGCCGTCACCGGCCCAGATACCGAGGATGTCGCGGTGGCCGTCGACGGTGACCGCCATCGCGAGGTAGATCGGCCGGTTCGCGACCTGACCGTCCCTGATCTTGACGTTGATGGCGTCGATGAACACGACCGGGTAGACCCGGTCCAGGGGCCGGTTCTGCCACTCGGCCATGCCGTCCATGACCTTGTCGGTGATCGTGGAGATGGTCTGCTTCGACACCTCAGCGCCGTAGACCTCAGCCAGGTGCGCGGCGATCTCGCCGTGGGTCAGGCCCTTGGCCGACAGCGACAGGACCATGTCGTCGACGCCGGTCAGACGCCGCTGCCGCTTACGCACGATCTGCGGCTCGAACGTCCCGGCGGCGTCGCGTGGGACCCGCACCTCGACCGGCCCGACGTCGGTGAGCACCGTCTTGGTCCGGCTGCCGTTACGGGTGTTCCCGCTACCCCGACCCGCCGGGTCGTGCTTGTCGTAGCCGACGTGGTCGGTGATCTCCCCATCCAACGCCGACTCGAGGACCCGCTTCGTCAGCTGCTGCAGCAGCCCACCCTCGCCGGTCAGCTTCAACCCGTCACCACGAGCCCGATCGACCAGCATCGCGATCAACTGCTCATCCGTGACCGCACCCACCGGCTCCACGGCCGGCTGTCCCACGGTGGTCTCGGTCGTCATCTGGCGTCTCTCCCTTGATCGGTCGATCAGCCGTTATTTGGGCCCTGTCTCACTTTCGGTGGTGACGGAGGGTGGCGGGTGTCGTTGTTCCTATGTGGAGGATGTCAACAGACTTGTACAGACGGTGTTCTCGGGGCTGTCCCCGCTGGTCATCGAGGACGTGACCGACGAGGGTGAGCGGATCGTGGTGCGGGCCCGGACGCCGCGTGACACTGCGGTCTGCCCGAGGTGCGGGGCCTCGTCCGGACGGGTGCACGGCTATCACTGGCGGACGGTCGCCGACGTTCCGGTCGACGGGCGCCGGGTGGTGGTCCGTGTGCGGGTGCGGCGTCTGGTGTGCCCCACGCGCGGCTGCCGCCACACCTTCCGTGAACAGGTTCCCGGGGTGCTGGAGCGATACCAGCGCCGCACAGCCCGTTTGAACAGGCAGGTCAAAGCCGTCGTCAAGGAGTTAGCGGGCCGGGCAGGGTCGCGTCTGCTGGCGATACTCGCCATGGGCCTGTCCCGTCACACGGCCCTACGCGCCCTGCTGTGCATCCCGCTGCCCAATGAGCGGACGCCTCGGGTGATCGGCGTTGACGATTTCGCTCTACGCCGGCGGCACCGCTACGCCACCGTGGTGATCGACGCCGAGACCCATGAGCGGATCGACGTGCTACCCGACCGCACCGCCGACACCCTCGAAGCGTGGTTACGCGCACATCCCGGCGTCGAGGTCGTATGCCGCGACGGCTCGGCGACCTACGCCGAGGCCATTCGCCGCGCCCTGCCCGACGCGGTGCAGGTCGCAGACCGGTGGCACCTGTGGCACAACCTCTGTGAAGCCGCCCTCAGCGAGGTGAAGGCGCACAGTACCTGCTGGGCCCCCGTCCTGGACGCACCCATCTACGACGGCCCCCGCGCGCGGACGACCCAGCAACGCTGGCACCAGGTCCATGACCTGCTCGACCAAGGCGTGGGCCTGCTGGAGTGCGCCCGCCGTCTGCAGTTGGCCCTGAACACCGTCAAGCGCTACGCGCGAGCCGACCGGCCCGAGCGGATGCTCCGCGTCCCCAAATACCGTGCCAGCCTCGTCGACCCCTACCGCGAACACCTACGCAAACGTCGAGCCGAGGACCCCAGCGTCGGCGTCAAGCACCTCTTCGACGAGATCAAGACCCTCGGCTTCACCGGCTGCCTCAACCTCCTGCACAAGTACATCAACCAAGGCCGCGCGGACGCCGACCGCAGCCACATCTCCCCACGCCGCCTCGCCCGGATGATCCTCACCAGACCCGACAACCTCAAACCCGAGCGCCGAGATCTACTGGCACGGCTCACCGCAGCCTGCCCAGAGATGACCCAACTCGCCGCCGCTGTCGGACGCTTCGCCGAGCTCCTGACGCCTCAACCCGCAAACACCGACCGGCTCTCGCACTGGATCCTGCAGGTTCGCACGGTCGATCTACCTCATCTGCACGCCTTCACCCGAGGCCTGGAACGCGACCGCGACGCCGTGAACGCCGCGCTCACGCTCCCCTACAGCAACGGCCCCACCGAAGGCGTCAACACCAAGACCAAACGAATCGCACGTCAAATGCACGGACGAGCAGGCTTCACCCTGCTCCGCCACCGCATCCTCCTCGGATAACAGCACCCACCGTCACCACCGAAAGTGAGACAGGGCCGTTATTTGTACAGTCCCGCCTGAACCGAATTGGGCAGCAGAGTCGCGCACGATCGTGTGCCCGAGGAAGTCGAAGCCCTGGTCGATGTGCACCACGCGGGTCTTGTCTTCGGCCAGGCGTAGCCCGAGTGGGGCGATGACCTGGGCGATCTCATCGAGCAGCGCCTGGGCGTGATGTTGTTGGCCTTTGACGAGCACGACGAAGTCGTCGGCGTAGCGCACGAGCCGCCAGGTGGCCAGCCCGCGTGCCCGCCGCCGGTGCCGCTGGTTGCCGTCGCCGAAGGATTTCCACTGCCGGTTGAAGTGTTCATCCAGCGTGGACAGGGCGATGTTGGCCAGCAGTGGTGACAAGATCCCGCCTTGCGGGGTGCCCCGCCACGAGTCGTGGCGTTCGCCGGTGCCGGTCATGATCCCGGCCTTGAGGAACGCTTTGACCAGCGCGAGGGTCTTCCTGTCCTTGACGCGTGCCCGCACCCGATCCATCAGCGCCACGTGATCGATCTCGTCGAAACACGCGGCGATGTCGGCTTCCACGATCCACTCGTAGTCGCGGGGGCGGGAGGTGAACGCGTGGATCTCCGCGATGGCATCATGCGCCCGTCGCATCGGCCGGAAGCCGTATGAGCAGGGCAGGAAGTCCGCCTCGAAGATCGGTTCAAGAACAAGCTTCAGCGCGGCCTGGACCACGCGGTCGGTGACGGTGGGGATACCCAGCCTCCGGACCTTGCCGGATGCCTTCGGAATCTCCACCTGCCGCACCGGCGTTGGCCGGAACTGTCCGGACTTGAGCAGGTCCCGGACCTGGTCGAGGAACGCGCTCACCCCGATCCGGTGGACGATGTAGGACACGGTGGCCCGATCGACCCCGGCGGTCCGCGCTCCGGCGTTCGTGCTCACCCGCTGCCAGGCAACGGTGAGGAACGCCGGGTCGTAGACCAGGTTGAACAGATCGGTAAACCGGCGGGAGCGATCGTCTCCCGCCCAACGGTGCAGTTTGACCTGCATCTTCCGTACCAGCCCCGGGCGAGCATCTCGTCCGGCCAGCTGACGCCGGTATTCACCGACGTGTCTTCGGACATTGCAGCGTTCTCCCTGTCTGACACACTGCCGCCCTTCCCCATGCGCTGGGCTTTCCCCAACTCGGAGTACTACGGCGGCTCCGCCCCGACCACGCCCTTCGACGGGCGACGCGTCTATCCCCGATACTCCGCCCCGGCCGGACGGGCATTCAGGGACCGCGACGTGACCGGTTCCCACGTTCACTGCCTTCCGGTCGACGGGTTAGGCACCCGGCTGTACCCCTGCGGCATCGTCACGGCTACGCCGTAGACCTTCACCGTGACCTCCCAGGCCAGCAATCAAGAACCTCCCAGGAGTTCCCCGACCACCCACTCGCGATGATCAGATACGCACCGCCTACCAGCCCAAATCCACCGGGTTGGAGCTGGCCTACACATGAAGAGGCCTCGGACACCGGTTCCTCTCGTATGCCTTCCCGTCTTGCTCCCCGAACCCAATCCATCCGGTAGTGCTGGACCGTCCCGGGTTCGTCGCGGCTGCTCCCACCCTCCCCACCATCCCGCGGGTCAGGCTGCCGCCAGCTTCAACCAGCCACTACGATGGCCGGAAGATAGATGGTCTTTCACCCCTATCCGGTAAGACAGCGCCTCGTGGCGCACTTGATCCTGTAGAGCAGTTTTGAGCCAGTCGGATCTTGGCCCGGCAGGCTCGTGGAGTGGGGGCTATGCGATGGCGGCGATGTCGCCGTCGTCGAAGTAGATGGCTTGGTGGAGGCGTCCGCCGAGGGCGGCGGCGTAGCGGGCGACGATGTCTTGGCCGGAGATTTTGCCTTGTTCGATCTGGGAGACGCGGCCTTTGGTGACGCCCATGCGGTCGGCGACCTGCTGTTGGGTGAGGCCGCGGGCGCGGCGTACCTCGGCGAGGCGGTGTCCGACCACGGTGGCGAGGAGTTCCTGCTTGCCTTCTTCGACGGCCTGTTCGCCGCCGGCGCGCTCGACGTGGGTGGTGCGGATGTCGCGCCAGCGTGCGTAGTTGCTCATGGCTGTCGGCCCTCCTCGTTAGCGCGTTCCTTCAGGTAGATCTCGTAACGTTGCTCGGCCAGGGGGATCGCTTCGGTGTACCACTGCTGCCAGCGTCCGGTCTTGTCTCCGGCGACGAGCAGGATGCTGGAGCGCCACGGGTCGAACGCGAACAGGATGCGCACGGTGCCGGGGCGCAGCTCTTTGAGGTTGGCGATCGCCGAGCTGTGGATCGTGTCGACCAGCGGCCGGCCGAGCCCTGGGCCGGCGTCGGCGAGTAGGTCGATGGCTTGCACGACGCGGGCGTGGGTGAGTGGATCGAGGTTGTCGATCCACTCCTGTACCTCGTTGACGAGGTAGATCTCCCACTCGCCAGCAGCCATGCCCGGAGTATAGCGGATGCTATACCGGGGGTGGCAACACGAGGGCGATGCATCGACCTGGGCGGGCCTGATGGTCCTGGGTCGCCTGTGGGAGTCTCTTCGGGTTGCCGTCACCGTCGCCGTCAACACCGATAAGCTTCGATGCACTGACGGGGCGCCGCCCACGAAAGGCCGGGTGAAACGCTGTGAAAACGTAAGTCACACTGCGTGACGGGGTGAAAATCCCACACGTACTATGTGCTCGCCGGCGACACCCCGGTCCTCGTGCACAACACCAACGGTTGTCCAAGAAATGGGCATCTAGCTGGTGGGAGCCATCCGAAGACTGGTGTTCCGTTCGATCGGAATGGATATCCTGACTTCTCGGCCTGGCGTCATCCTGATGTGCCTGACGTCCGGATTGGGCTGTCCGGTAACCGGTCTACAGACTTCGCCCGCGCCAACCGAGCGGCTGGGCTGGATCGTACTCCCGATGGGTACACGTGGCATCATCACCAAGATGCGGGGCTCATGCAGCTAATCGAGAGAGGCGTCCATGCAAAGACAGGGCACACCGGAGGATTCTCTGCGCGTTAGGGCGGAGTTATGATCGAGATATTCGAAGATAATGATTACTACACCGGCCCGCAGCTGGATGCTGGCAGGGTGCGTCAGGCAGAGGAAAGCTTGGGCGTACGCTTGCCGCGCAGCTACGTTGAGCTGCTGCTTCAGCGCAACGGGGGGGTCCCTCGGCGCCGTTGCTATCCGACCGACTTCAGTACGTCCTGGGCTCCTGATCGCATTCAGATTAGCGCGATTCGTGGAATAGGTGGCGAGTGGGGAATTGATTCCACGTCTGGCCTGGGTAGCGCCGATATGATTGCAGAGTGGGGTTATCCAGAGATTGGAGTTGTTATTTGTGACATGCCGTCGGCCGGCCATGATGCAGTCATGCTCGACTATTCGGCGTCCGGTGATGAGGGTGACCCCACCGTTGCGTACATCGACGAAGACCGAGTAGTCAGGCGTCTAGCTGCATCCTTTGAAGACTTCTTGAGTCGGCTCGTGTCGTGTGATCGTTTCGCCTAATACCGAGGACCGTGCAAGGCGAAAGCCGTCTGATTATGGTGCGACGTAGCCACTAGGGAGTGTCAAGTTAACGGCTGATCTTGGTTGTTGAGGTGGTCAGTTGTTGGCCGGGGTGAGCCGGCCTTCGAAGGCGATCTGGAAGGCGTTCAGTGGTGCTTTCCAGCGTATGGTCCAGCGTCGGCGGCCGGCTCCGGTCGGGTCGAGGCTCATCAAGGCCATGTAGACGCACTTGAGTGCGGCCTGCTCGTTCGGGAAGTGGCCACGAGCTCGCACGGCCCTGCGGATACGGGCGTTGACGGACTCGATCGCGTTCGTGGAGCAGATGACCTTGCGGATCTCCACGTCGAAGGCGAGGAACGGCACGAACTCCGCCCACGCGTTCTCCCACAGCTTCACGATCGCCGGATACTTACGGCCCCACGCCTCGGCGAACTCGAGGAACCGCTCGGTGGCGGCGTCCTCGGTCGCCGCGGTGTAGACCGGCCGCAGCGCTTTGGCGATCTTGTCCCAGTCCTGCCGGGCGGCGTAGCGGAACGAGTTGCGCAGCAGGTGCACCACACACGTCTGCACGATCGTGCGCGGCCACACCGTCTCCACCGTCTCCGGCAGTCCCTTGAGCCCGTCACAGACCAGCATCAGCACGTCGGCCACGCCGCGGTTCTTCAACTCGGTGAGCACGTGCAGCCAGTACTTGGCGCCCTCGCCGCCGTCACCGGCCCAGATACCGAGGATGTCGCGGTGGCCGTCGACGGTGACCGCCATCGCGAGGTAGATCGGCCGGTTCGCGACCTGACCGTCCCTGATCTTGACGTTGATGGCGTCGATGAACACGACCGGGTAGACCCGGTCCAGGGGCCGGTTCTGCCACTCGGCCATGCCGTCCATGACCTTGTCGGTGATCGTGGAGATGGTCTGCTTCGACACCTCAGCGCCGTAGACCTCAGCCAGGTGCGCGGCGATCTCGCCGTGGGTCAGGCCCTTGGCCGACAGCGACAGGACCATGTCGTCGACGCCGGTCAGACGCCGCTGCCGCTTACGCACGATCTGCGGCTCGAACGTCCCGGCGGCGTCGCGTGGGACCCGCACCTCGACCGGCCCGACGTCGGTGAGCACCGTCTTGGTCCGGCTGCCGTTACGGGTGTTCCCGCTACCCCGACCCGCCGGGTCGTGCTTGTCGTAGCCGACGTGGTCGGTGATCTCCCCATCCAACGCCGACTCGAGGACCCGCTTCGTCAGCTGCTGCAGCAGCCCACCCTCGCCGGTCAGCTTCAACCCGTCACCACGAGCCCGATCGACCAGCATCGCGATCAACTGCTCATCCGTGACCGCACCCACCGGCTCCACGGCCGGCTGTCCCACGGTGGTCTCGGTCGTCATCTGGCGTCTCTCCCTTGATCGGTCGATCAGCCGTTATTTGTACAGTCCCAGCCGGTCGTGGCGGCCGGGCGGCACCTCCGAGCACACCCGCCCGACCACCACACCCCCAGGGCCGCTCCGGCAGGCATGACGAGGCGACACACAGGGGTTCGGAGCAGCGCCATGGCCGCTGCACCGCCCCGGGTCACCCGCCGCCGCTGCCCTCATGGCGACCGACGGCGGGGGGTGTCCCCATTGAACTGTTAGTCCGCCCAAAAATCAACGGACCATTTTATTCTGACCGAGATTTGTCGGCGTAATGTGGCGCTGACCAGTAAGGACGGTGCGTTTTCGGACCGACCCAGGTCGTCGCGCATCGCCGCAGCGTGCTAAAAATGGGCGCAACAAGCGCCCAAAATTTCGGGAGGTAGCTGGGTTGTCTGACACAGTTGGATCGGCACTGCTCCGCCGCTACATCGGGCGCCGACTGGTGGCGCTGCGTCTGCACGCTGGCTTGACCCAGGAGGTCGCCGCCCAGCGGCTTCAGCGTGCGCGGGCCACCCTCGGCCGAATGGAAGAGGGACACGAGGGAGTCCGGTTCCGGGACTACGAGGTCCGAGCGATCCTGGACCTGTACGGAGCCTCCGAGAAGGATGTGCAGCTCCTCCTGGCGCTCACGGCCGAGACCCGCAACGGACGACGCAAGTCCTGGTGGCACGACTACACCGAGACGGCGCTGCCGGAATGGTTCGGGCTGTACGTCTCCCTGGAGGACTCCGCCGAAGCCATCCGCCAGTACGAGCCCGAGCTGGTGCCCGGCCTGCTCCAGACCAGGGCCTACGCCGAGCAGGTCACCCGCGTCCCGGCTGGCCACATCCCCGAGGATGAGAGCGAACGCCGCGTACGGGTCCGGATGGAACGGCAGTCACTCCTGCACCGGCACCGGCCGCCGGCACCGCAGCTCAGCGTCATCCTCAACGAATCGGTGCTACACCGCATCGCGGGCAACGAAAAGATCATGGCCGATCAGTTCACGCACCTGCTCGACCTGACGGGCCAGGCGACAGTCTCGATCCGCATCCTGCCGTTCGCCGCTGGACTACACGGCGGAATGGCCAGCGCCTTCACACTCCTCGACTTTCCGCGAGACCCCCACACGAGCGAGTTGCTGGAGCCACCGCTGGTGTACGTGGACACCCTGACCGGAGCGATGTACCTCCACAAACCCGACGAGGTCGCCGCGTACGAACTCGCGTGGCGCGATCTCGTGGACCGAACACTCGACGAGGAGTCGTCGAGAAGAATGATCAACTCTGCACTGAAGGGACTTCACAATGACTGACCTGACCGGCGCCAAGTGGCGCAAGAGCACCCGCAGTGGCAACGGCGGCAACTGCGTGGAAGTCGCGACCAACCTCCACCCGACCACCGGGATCGTGGCCGTACGCGACAGCAAGGACACCAGCGGCCCTTCGTTGATCTTCACCGCCGCCGACTGGCGAACCTTCATCAAAAACGCCCAGTCCCTGTAACCCGGAACGGCGGTCGGACGCCGACCCGGGAACAGGCCATCGACAACCAGCACAGTATCGCAGACGGTAGCCGGCATCAGCGGTGTCGGCTACCGACGTCTCCGCGTTGCTCAACATCAGTCCGTCCGTGACGCTGGCGGTGGTGACCGGCGTGCGCCGCGTCTACCTGCCGCTCCGGCATCCTCACCCGGCCGCTCCTTGAGGGCCCTGGGAGTGTCTGCCCGTGATGCCGGCGGCATCATTAGCCTGGGCCCTTCGTTAAGGGCGGTCCACATCGTGGATCATGAAAGGAAAGGTGCCTTCTGACCTGGGAAGATAGGACTTGCTGAGGGTCTCATCTATCCCGAGGGAAGGCACCTGTCAGGTGAAGAGTACCGGAACACGACCGAAGATCATCGTCAGTAGCGATGGACGTGGCGTGGTCGGCCACGCGGGTGCCCGTTTGCTGGCCGACATCGCGGACGTAACCGGGTTGACCGGCGGGTTCAGCGAGGCCCTGGCCAGGCTGCGGCAGCGGCAGGGCGGGCATGACCCGGGTCGGGTCGCCGTGGACCTCGCGGTGATGATCGCCGACGGTGGTGAGGCGATCAGCGATCTGGCGGTGCTGCGGGACCAAGCGGGGCTGTTCGGCGCGGTCGCCTCGGATCCTACCGCGTGGCGGGTGCTGTCTGGTGTGGATGATGCTGTTCTGGCCAGGCTGCGGATGGCCCGCGCTGCCGCGCGGGAGTTGGCGTGGGCGCAGTCGGCCGAGACCCGCGACGGGCTGCCGGTGTCGATGGCGGCTGGTGCGCCGGTGTCTGGGCTGGTGCTGGATCTGGACGCCTCGATCGTGATCTGCCACTCGGAGAAGGAGCAGGCGTCCAAGACGTGGAAGAAGACCTTCGGATATCACCCGTTGTTCTGCTTCCTGGACAACACCCGGGAGGCGTTGTCCGGGCTGCTGCGCGCCGGGCGGGCGGGGTCGAACACCACCGCCGATCACATCAGCGTTCTCGACGACGCCCTGGCGCAGATCCCCGACGTCCACCGGTACGGCACCGACATCCTCGTCCGCTCGGATTCGGCCGGCTGCACGTACGGGTTCCTGCGCCATATCCGGTCGTTGCGTGAGCACGGTATGAACACGTTCTTCTCCGTCGGGGTGGCCATCGGGGAGGCGATCCGCGACGCGATCAAGCAGGCTGCGGGGCACCCCGAGCAGTGGGTACCGGCCCTGAACGCCGACGGCCAGCCACGCGACGGCGCCCAGGTATGCGAGATCACCGGCCTACTACCGGCCGACCTGCGGGCCAACTACCCCGACGGCACCCGGTTCATCGTGCGCCGGGAACGCCCGCACCCCGGCGCACAACTGTCGCTGTTCGACACCATCGAAGGCTTCCGCCACCAGGTGATGGCCACCGACACCGGCCCCGGCAACGGATCCATCCAGCATCTGGAGGCCCGCCACCGCGCTCACGCCCGCGTCGAGGACCGCATCCGCACGGGCAAGGACACCGGGTTCGGCCGCTTCCCATCCCGGGTGTTCGCCATCAACGCCGCCTGGCTGGAACTCGCCTTGTGCGCCATCGACCTGCTTGCCTGGACCCAACACCTGCTGCTCGACGGCGACCTCGCCACCGCCGAACCCAAGACACTGCGCTACCGACTGCTGCACGTCGCCGCCCGCATCACCCGCTCGGCCCGCCGCACGAAGCTGCGCATCGCCGAAGGCTGGCCCTGGGCCGACCAGCTCGTCACCGCGTTCGACCGGCTGGCCGTGCTGCCCCAGCCCGTCACCTGAACCCCAACCCCACGCCCCGACGAGTACCCCCATGGAGGAACCCGGCCACCGCGTCGGGTCCTCGCCGTGCCCATACCCCGATCGATCACCAAATGAAGATCAACAAATGCAAACAGGGCCTTGATCAACAGTTAGCGAAAGACTGAGGTTAGCGGAGCTGACCCATCCCGCCGGGTCGCCCGCGACCGACGTCGCTCTCCCTGGCGTTCGGCGCCTCTTGGCTCTAGACGGGATGGGGCCGCCAGAAAACGCTTCACGATAGGTGGTGGCGCGGTTACCCGTTTCGTCCTACGGTGCTGGGGCAGCGCACGTTTGGCGCCACAGCCGGGTACGTCTGCGATCTGATGCGGAAGGGACTGTGCGGTATGACGCGATCGTTGCCGAGGGTGGTTGCCCCGTTGTTCTCGCCCGCGGCGCTACTGCCGATGGGTGAGCCTGGCGGGGTGAGCTATCCGATGGCGCATGTGCCGGGTCGGCGTCGCCCGTATGGGGCGAGTCTGGCGGTGCCGATGCCGGTGCAGGGTAAGCACCACACGACCGCCACCTCTCCGCGCACGAACATGGCGACGGAGACGTCGTCTGACGGCAAGGTACGCCGTGACAGTCAGGCCGACACCGGTTCGGACAGCTAGCGGGTGGGCCGCCGGGGCGTGACGTCCAGGGACACGGTCCTGGTCTTGACCAGCGCGGGGGATCCGACGGCGGAGGCGGTGGTCGGCGCGTTGACGCGGGTCGGGGCCACCATCGCCCGGTTCGACACGGGTGACTTCCCACTCGGGTTGGGGTTGTCGGCGACAACCACGGCGGCGGGCGGCTGGGCCGGGTCGGTGTCCGGCGCCTGGGGTGCGCTGGACTTGGAGCGGGTTGGGTCGGTGTTCTACTGGCGTCCGACCAGTTTCCGGCTGCCGTCGGGGATGTCACCCGCCGATGAGGTGTGGGCGGCTGTCGAGGCCCGCCACGGCTGGGGTGGGCTCCTGGCGAGCCTGGATGCGCGGTGGGTCAACGATCCGGTCCGTAGTGCCGCCGCCGAGTACAAGCCGTTGCAGCTGTCGGTGGCCGCGCGGTGCGGGCTCGCGGTGCCGCGCACGCTGGTGAGCAACGTGCACACCGATGCGGTTGACTTCGCCCGCCAGGTTGGGGGTCCGGTGGTGTGTAAACCGTTGTCGTCACTGGTGTTCGGCGAGGACGGCGAGGAGCCGACCAAGACCTACACCACGATCATCGATCCCGCGTCGGTCGACGCGGACGGGTTCGCGATGACTGCGCACCTGGTGCAGGAGTACATCGACAAAGCCTACGAGGTCCGGGTCACGGCGGCCGGGAAGACGCTGCTCGCGGTGTCGATCCGCTCGTCCTCGCCGGCGGGACGGGTGGACTGGCGCGCCGACTACGACTCGCTCACCTACGGCCGGGTCTCCGTGCCCGAGGCGGTGGCGTCGGGCATCGACCGGTTCCTGGCCCAGATGGGCCTAGCCTACGGGGCGTTCGACTTCGCCGTCACCCCATCCGAGCAGTGGATCTTTCTGGAGTGCAATCCGGTGGGCCACTGGTTGTGGCTGGAACACGAGATCGGCGCCCCCATCGCTGACGCCATCGCGGAGCTGCTGCTGCAAGGAACACGGGAATGACGTGGCAGCGGCACGCGGACGGACTGGCCGACGCTCTGACCCGCGCTGGGGCCCTGACTCCTGGCTGGCGTGCGGCGTTCGCCCAGACTCCCCGACACATCTTCGTCCCCCACTTCTACCTCGATGACGACAGCAGCAGCCGGGTCGACGCGGACACTCCGGCCGGGCTCGCCGCGGTCTACGCCGACGAGTCGCTGGTCACGCAGGTCGCCCCGCACCCGGGGGGCGGCTTCACGGTCCCCACCAGTTCGTCGACTCGGCCGAGCCTGATGGCGCGGATGCTGGACATGCTCGACGTCGCCGACAACACGACGGTCCTGGAGATCGGCACCGGCACCGGCTACAACACCGCCCTGCTGTGTCACCGGCTCGGCGACCGGCAGGTGACCAGCGTCGACATCGACCCCCTGCTCGTCGAGACCGCACGCACACGGCTGGCCAGCCTCGGCTACCACCCGCACCTAACCGCAGGAGACGGCGCAGGCGGCGTGCCCGCCCGCGCCCCGTTCGACAGGATCATCGCCACCGCGGCGGTCACCGCCATCCCCCCGACGTGGATCACCCAACTCGCCGACCGCGGCAGGATCGTGGCCGACATCCGCGGCGAGCTGGCCTCTGCGCTGATCGACGCCGACAAAACCGGCCCCCACCAGGTACGCGGCCGGTTCCACGACACACCCGGGCACTTCATGTGGCTGCGCGCCCGCGCCGCGCACCCCCTCCGCAACGGCACCGACCCGACCACCGTGTTCGACTTCACCGACCCAGAACACGCCACCACCGACATCCCCGCCGCCGCGTTCACCGACCGCAGCTTCCGGTTCCTACTCCAGACCGCCCTGCCCGACCTCGGCCCCATCAGCGGCCACCTACCAAACGGCGACGACGGCGTGTTCCTCCACACCGAGGACTGCTCCTGGATCCAGTACCGGCCCGGCCGGGACACCGCCACCGTCACCTACGGCGGCCCCCGACCACTGTGGCCCACCGTCAACGACACCTGGCACCGCTGGCACCGCTGGCACCGCCCCACCATCGACCGGTACGGCATCACCGCCCACGACGACGGCCGTCACCACATCTGGCTCGACCACGACCACACCAGCATGACCAACGTCACCACCCGGCCACCGAACCGGCCTGCGCCAGCGCACGTGATGCCTGCGGCATCACCTGATCGCCGCCAGGCAGGAGACCACCCCGACGGCGAGGAAGAGGACTGAGTCCACCTTCGATCAATCCCCTTGGCGGCCGTTCCACCGATCGGGGGTCCACGTTTTTGTCGGACCCCTCCGCTACCGTGTGCGGTGGCAGTTGTCCGCCGCCGCACTCCGAACCTGCACCCGAGCGCCCACGCCGCTGGCGCAGGTGATGAGGACAAGCCGTCTCCGACGCAGCGCGACCAGCACCAACCCGCAGGCCATCGTGATCACGAGCGTGCGGAGAGCGTGGGACTCCGCACCGCCCGAGGAGTTCACGATGACGACCAGCAGCAGCTCCGATCGGTCCCGCCGCCGCGAAATCCGCACGCGGATGGCCGAGACCGGCGAGTCCTACACCGCCGCCGGCCGTGCCCTCGCAGCCGCCGACTCCGCCACCGCGACGATCGATCCGGTGCTGCTCGCGCCGTATCCGGACGAGACCAACATCGAGGTCGACGAGCTGGGCTGGCGGGTTCTGCCCGCCGACGCCACCCCGCAGCAGCGCGCCCACGCCGAGGCGTACTGGCGGCCCGTGAATCCGGACCGACCGTGCCGCTGCGCCGGATCGTGCCGGCACGCCACCCAGTGCGACTTCTACGACCACCCCGATCAACGGTGCCGTGGCCTGCTCATGCACGTCGACCGGTACCCCGGCCACCTGTTCGCCGTCGACATCCCTGCTTCAACGCAGCCCCGCAACGATCCACAGAATCGAAGCCGGCGACCACCGGATCAAGTTCCGGGACATCGAGGTCAAGGCCATGTGCGAGCTGTACACGGCCAGCCCCGAAGACTGCGACGAGCTACTCGCGCTGGCCGCCGAGACGCGCACCAACGGCGCGAGCGCGTGGTGGCACGACTACACCAACACCAGCCTGCCGAGCTGGTTCGGACTCTTCGTCCGGCTCGAAGCGAGCGCTGAGCGCATCCGCCAGTACGAGCCAGAATCGATTCCCGGCCTGCTCCAGACTCACGAGTACGCCCGCGAGGTCACCCGGGTCCCGCAGGGACTCATCGATGAGCAGGAAGTCGACCGTCAAGTCGACTTCCGCATCGAACGGCAACGACTACTCACCGACCCGCGCCCACCCCACCTGTCGGTCGTGTTGAGCGAGGCGGTACTACGTCGCACGGTGGGTGGCCCCGCGGTGATGGCCGCCCAACTCCAGCGCCTGCTCGATGCAACCCGCTCGCCCAGCGTGACGCTGCGGATCCTCCCCTTCGCCGCGGGCGTGCACGGCGGGATGACATCAGCCTTCACAGTCCTGGAGTTCCCCACCATGCCAGGCACCTCCGGCCCGCTGGAACCACCACTGGTCTACGTCACAGCCTCACCGGCGCTCTCTACCTGGACAAGCCCACCGAGGTAGCGGCCTACGAACTGGCCTGGCGCGACGTGACCTCACGAGCACTCGACGAGAAGGCGTCGAGGACGTTCATCACCGCAACGATGGAGGCATTTACCCGTGGTTGATACGACGACCGCCAAGTGGCGCAAAAGCAGCCGAAGCGGCAACCAGGGCAACTGCGTCGAAGTAGCCGACAACCTGCTCGACGTCGTTGCCGTCCGCGACAGCAAGGACCCCGATGGACCAGTGCTGGTCTTCACTCCGACGTCATGGGCCGCCTTCACCGAAGGACTCCACCGCGAGACTCCATAGAACGCTTCCGCACCTGAGGCTGTGCTGAACTGACTTCGGGGTGGCAGCCGGCCGGCTGCCACCCCGAAGTCGTAGGGCCCGTGGCGGTCCATCAACGTGTTCGCCGGAGACAGGAACCGCATCGTCAGCACTCACGGCAACGCAGAGATCATCGCCAGGTACTGGCCCGAGGAAGCACCAGAATGATCATCACACCTGCATGCTCCCGCGACGCCCACGTGATCATGAGCTGGCGGCGCGAACGCGTCGCTTGGCTGGCCGCCCGAGGCGAAGAACGGTGGTGCATCCCGCTGCCGCGCTCCGCCGTGGCCCCGACCGGCCTGGCGTCCGTATACTGATCGAGTCGACCACGGACCTCGACCAATCGATCCGGCGGTCGGCGCCGAGCCGGTCCAGGATCGCCTCCTGCAGCTCCAGCCAGAACCCGGCTGCGGTCCACTGACCGAACCGCCGATTCGCGGTAGCCCGGATAGCCCCGAAACAACACCTCCGGCAGCTTCCACCAGGAACAACCCGCCTGGGGCACGCACACACGATCGCGGCCAACGCCGTCCGGTCGTCCACCCGCCGCCGACCACCCTGCCTACAAACCGGCGCGGGCCGGATCAACAGCGCCGCTATCCCCCAGAGATCATCCGGCGCCAAGGCACGGATCATTGAGGCTTATTCAGCGAGCATTCGATAGAAGTGTAGGCCGATGACGCAGGAGATGGTTTCGGTGAAGGTCTCCAGCGGCCTGCGGTAGTCGGTGTGCATGATCCGCCAGGTCTTGAAGTTCGCGATCACCTGCTCGACAATCCAACGAATTCTATTGACCTGATGATTGTATTCTTTCTGCCACTCCGTGAGTTCACCGCCCTGCGGCTTCTTGTAAGGAGTGATCATGTCGTTTCCGACGTAGCCCTTGTCGCCCACCCAGTTCGCGGGATCGAGGGTGACGAGGGCGCCGGATTCGTTGATCGAGTGGGAGTCGTGGCGGTTGCCGGTGACCGGATCGGAGATCCAGACGAGCCTGCCATCGAGTGTGCAGCACACTTGTACGCTCATTCCGGTAATCTTGTGTTTCCCCGAGAATAGCTCCTTGCAGGACCGCCACGACCAGCACGGTAACAGGGTGCCGTCCACCACGTACTGCACGTGCGGGCTCAGATCGCCGGCCACCGGCACGCACTCGGTCAACGCCCGTTTGATCAAGGGTGTGACGCGGGCGATCGCCCGGGAAATCGTCGACTGGGAGACGCCGAAGGATTCGGCGATCTCTGCTTGGACCCGATTTCTTCGCATATAGGTCAGCGTAACAACGACGGAGCGGTAAAGGCCGAGAATTGGAGGCCAAGGCTTCGCGTCCGCACCTTCGGCGGCTGCGTTCACAAGGATGCACAGGTCGCGGATCTGATTTCGGGTGAGCCCGGTGGTATGATACAAGTTCGGCGGTTCGCTTTTCGTGTGGTGCTGTGTGGAACTTCATCCTACTAAAAGCGGACCGTCTTCCATTCTTTGGGTTCCACTATGCATTCTTGGAGCCTCGCTGAATAACCCTCATTGCCTCACACACGAAAGCAGATCATGCTCCAGCCAAAACAACCCTCCAAATAAGACACAACCAAATCAGGAACTTTCGGGCGCAGGACGGAGATACATGTGGTATTCCTCGACGCCGCCGTGGCGAGCTAAGTCGTCCTCGTTGAGCCGGCCATTCGGCGACTGCTGTCTCAGCTCATTGATGCGTCGCACGGCAGTTTCCCGGCTGCGATGGTAGACATCGACCTCATACGGGCCGGGGCCGCTCGGAAGCGTGATCGCTGTCGCCTGTCCTGTCACATCGCCGAGGCGTAGCTCGCCGCTGGGGCAGGCGAGTCGCAGGCCGTGAACGATCTGCCACCAAGTCGTGTCCGAGGGCGGAGAGTCCGACACCGTTGCATGGACGGCGAGGCGGTCCTGCGCGCAGCAGACGTAGACCTCGTAGCCGGTACTCGCGGCGACATCCCTGCGTGCTGCGGCGATCGCTGCAGCCGAGTTTACGGCGGCGTCGTGCTCTGGATCGCGGAGGGTGAAGAAGGCGTAGTCCGGAGTGAAGGTTAACTGGGCCTCCACGAATCTTCTCCCATCTTGGAGGGTTATTCAGCGAGGCTCCAAGAATGCATAGTGGAACCCCAAGAATGGAAGACGGTCCGCTTTTAGTAGGATGAAGTTCCACACAGCACCACACGAAAAGCGAACCGCCGAACTTGTATCATACCACCGGGCTCACCCGAAATCAGATCCGCGACCTGTGCATCCTTGTGAACGCAGCCGCCGAAGGTGCGGACGCGAAGCCTTGGCCTCCAATTCTCGGCCTTTACCGCTCCGTCGTTGTTACGCTGACCTATATGCGAAGAAATCGGGTCCAAGCAGAGATCGCCGAATCCTTCGGCGTCTCCCAGTCGACGATTTCCCGGGCGATCGCCCGCGTCACACCCTTGATCAAACGGGCGTTGACCGAGTGCGTGCCGGTGGCCGGCGATCTGAGCCCGCACGTGCAGTACGTGGTGGACGGCACCCTGTTACCGTGCTGGTCGTGGCGGTCCTGCAAGGAGCTATTCTCGGGGAAACACAAGATTACCGGAATGAGCGTACAAGTGTGCTGCACACTCGATGGCAGGCTCGTCTGGATCTCCGATCCGGTCACCGGCAACCGCCACGACTCCCACTCGATCAACGAATCCGGCGCCCTCGTCACCCTCGATCCCGCGAACTGGGTGGGCGACAAGGGCTACGTCGGAAACGACATGATCACTCCTTACAAGAAGCCGCAGGGCGGTGAACTCACGGAGTGGCAGAAAGAATACAATCATCAGGTCAATAGAATTCGTTGGATTGTCGAGCAGGTGATCGCGAACTTCAAGACCTGGCGGATCATGCACACCGACTACCGCAGGCCGCTGGAGACCTTCACCGAAACCATCTCCTGCGTCATCGGCCTACACTTCTATCGAATGCTCGCTGAATAATCCTCTTGGACGTCTACGTCGGCTAGGGCCCCGAGCCGGAGCGCTTGGTGCTCTGGGCGGGCTCGGGGCCGGCCGATTCCCACTATGTCAGAACGGTGACGAGGAAGGCGTCGCGGTCGAGCAGCCGGTTGGCCCCGTAGAAGTTCGCCAGATGGGTGCCGCCCTGCTGATTGTGCGTACCGTCGATCGGTCGGGCCGAGCCCTGCCACAGGCTTGTGTCACTCGCGCCCTCGCCGATTGTTGACGTCCACGATCCCTCATACGTGGACTGGAACGGATACTCGTCGCACTGCAGTCCGCCGGTCGTGTAGTCCGTTCCCCAGACGTCCCCACAGATCTCGACCGACGCGCTGTGGTTGCGCCCTCGGAGGGTGGAATCCATCAGGCGGTGCAGCGGTCGGTCGGCGCTGCCGCCGGGGACGCTCTTGCCTATGCGGCTGGGGAACGTACGCTCCGGGTATTGCAGCGCGTCGCGCACGTGGCGGGCCTCCTGCAGGTGGTCGCTGCCGGCGCGCATGCTCAACTCCAGCGTGGGCACGTAGTCGGTGAAGACGGTTCCGTGGTACTTGCCGTTACCCAGTGCCGTTCGGGCGGAGTCGAAGCGGACGGAACTGAGAGCGCTGTTCTCGCTGTAGGGTATGGTGCGTCCGTCTCGGTATTCGACGAGCACCTCGAACTGGGCTAGGAGGTCGACCGTCTGGTAGGGGGGCGCTCCCGTATCGTTCGGTGAGGTGGCCGATATCGACGCCATGTGGGGCACTCCGAACCAGCCGGGGATGTTGTCGGAGCGGGATGTCGCCCCGGAGCAGGTCACATTTGATGTCTGGCACCCTGACATAGTCACGGTGAGATAGCCGATCTCCGCGTTGAGCTGCTGGGAGATTCCCACGTTCTCCAGGCTGGCAAGGTAGTCGACCCGGCGGCTGCCGTCGTAGGCGAACCCGAGGACCCACAGGTCGTACTCGACGCGTCCGAGGTATTCGCCGGTGTCGCGGTAGAGGTTGAGCGACCGGTCGTAGTGGTGGCACAACTCGAACCTGCTACGCGCCCAACCCCGTAGTGATGCCGCTTCGGCCGGGTGGGCCTCGCAGTCGGTTCTGAAGTCGTCTGCCATAGTGGCCAGTGCGCTAGGCCTATGAGTCGGGGTCGCCGAAGCCGGTGCAGGCAGGGCGACAGCAGCGATGATTACCAGTACGCAGGCCAGCGCCTTGACCACGCTGGCCGAATGCCTCTTCATGCCGTTTTCTCCCTCAGCTTTCGCAACGTGCTACGCCATGGATCGGCAGGTGTCGCCCAGGCAGACGTGCAGCAGCCCTCCAGTGTCCGCGCGGAACGCCGCTCGATAGCCGCTGTAGAGCTTCCCGTCGGATGCTCGGCGATCCTTGACCCTGTCGTCGCCGCTGAGGACCAGGATGGTGTCGTCGGCCCTGACGCCGTGGATGGCTTTCCCGGTCGCGGCGGTGTATGCCCCGGCGCGGATGTTTGCGGCCCGCGCCGGTGCGAGGTCTTCCCCTGTGCTGCCGGCCAGCAGGCGGTCCACCAGGTCCTGTACTCGCTTCGGCCGCTCGACGTGGTCTCGCTGCCGGCGGTCGCCGGCGTCTAGGCCGTTGCAGATGGCACGGGCGGCGACGCACTCTGCCAGCCCCGGGACGGTGCGCAGGCATGACGCGCCTGCGGCCTGTGACTGCAGGCAGTCGGCCAGCGCGGCCTGGTCTACTCCGTTTACGAAGCCTTCACCGACCTGGCGGGGGGCGGGGTCTGGAAGCGCAAGGGTCGTGCCCTGCGGCTTTTCGATCGTGAAGTGGTCGACCTCCAGGACGTTGTTGCCTTGGCGGGTTGCCAGGGTGTGCTGGTAGCACTCCGGCGGCTCTGCGATTCCGCCGTACGATGGGTCATTCGGCGGGGCATGGCAAGCGGCGTTGGCGAAGATGCCACTTTCGCCCACGTATATGCGGCGGAACACTTCGTTGGTGGTCATGATTTGTGGGCGGTTCTGGAAGCCTGTGGCGAGAACAATCTGGCCATCGAAGTACGAGTAGATCCCATTCTCGATGTAGTTGGCTCGACCGCCCTCTGCCGCCGTAGTCGTCCCGACAACGTTAAAGTCGAAAAATATGTCCCATTGCCCCTCGTCGTTTGCCAAGGTCATGTACGTGTGGGTCATACCGTTGGCGGCATCTCCACCAGGTTCCGTCGCCAGGCTGTGCCACTCGTAGGACTTGTCGCTGCTTTCCACCCAGTAGGCGGTGTGGGTAGTCGAAGCCGTGAGATCGTCGTAATCGGCCTGCCAGCCCATCTCGAAGTATTCCGACGCCGTATCCTCACCGGAGTCTCTCGAGGTCTTCCACAACATGAAGTTGGACAGGCGGTTGTAGTCGGGGCCAGTGAACTGAACGGGCTGATGCTTCCAGGTTCCGATCAGGCCCTTGATGCGCTCGGTTGGCCGAAGACACAGTACGGTGTGAGGGCCTTCCTCGCAGTCGAGCACTCCGTACCGGATTTTCCATAGTTGGCTGCCAAAGCTGTAGCAGGTCCATACATCGACGTCGGCACCGTCATCGGGTAGGGCGACGTCGAGGCAGCGGTTGTCCCGCATGCTGCGGAGCGTGTAACCGGGGTAGGTGGGCTCCGCTGGCGTGTACCAGTACTGGTGGGTCACCGAGGCGCAGGTGGCGAGGTGCACTACGGCGCCACTCACGTCGCCGCCGCTAATCGACTTTTCCAGGCACAGGTCAGATGCCGCGTTTCGGATCCGGTAAGTCGTCTCGGGCGCTGGACCCCCGACCGATACCCTTTCGAACGTCCAACGCTGCATCGCGACGGCGGCACCAGTGCCGACTTGATAGTTCACCGCCTTCACGCGAGTACCGGTGGTGGTGGCAAGCACGCCGAGGACTCTGCCGTCGCCTTCAGTGGCTTGCCCCAAAGCTAAGGGATCGGAGACGCCCGCCCTTGCTGATCCTGCTGTAGTGATGACTCCTGCCATGGAGACCATCAGCGCGACGAATGTCGCAACAAACAGCTTCCACCGCCTTCGACGCAAGACAAGTGCGCCGTTCTGCATAGCCGGATCCTTTCCGAACAGGACCGGTACGCAACTGCATTCGTTCAGCAGGCACCGGCCGGCCGATGGATGGAGTGACCCATAGGAGTGCCTGAGACCCGGAGGGTCATTCAAAACCCGGGTGCGGCGGTTCTGAAGATCTCCAGGGCGGTGGCGGTGCGTAACACGTCGGGGAAGTCGGTCATGATCCGGTGGTAGCCGGTCTTGAGGATCTTCCAGTTCTTCAGATGACTGATGGCGCGTTCGACGGCGGCGCGGAGCCGGTTGACGCTGTAGTTGTACGCCTTTTGCTGGGCGGTCAGTTCCCCACCGGGTGGTTTCTTGTGCGGGGTGATCGGGCCGGTGCCCTGGTAGCCGCCGTCGCCGATCATGCCTGGTCCGTCGGTGAGGTGGCTGGCCCAGCGTTCGGCGATGCCGGAGATGAAGAACGCCGCCGCGTCGTGGCGGGCGCCGTTGACGGGTTCGCCGACGTCGGCGACGCGGCCATCGAGGTTGGCGATGACCTGCACGTTCTGCCCTGACAGGTGTTTCTTGCCGGAGAACAGTCCGTGGTAGGACTCGCGTTCGCCGACCGGGGCGACGAACCCGTCAACCAGCACACCGTCACGGCGGGTCTGCTCCAGGCGCTGGTCGACCTCAGGACGGGTGACCCAGCGCAGGATCGGCTGCAGGATCTGGTGATAGCGGGTGATCGTGGCCTGCGAACAGCCGAACACCTCGCCGAGGACCTCGTCGGGCATGTTGTGCCGGAGTCCGAACAGCACCGCGATCACCGCCGTGGCCAGCGGCAACACGTGCGGACGCCCGACCGGCGGCTTCTCCCACTCATCGCCCACGATCTCGCGAACCCGGCCGATCAGGTCAGCGAGCCGGTCGGTCGGGAGTCCTGTCATACTTTCACAGCGCAGCGGCTGACCCTCGATCAACTTCCACACAAAGCTGATCTATCGGATCCCAGCCGCTGCGTCTACTCCGGACAGTCAACCCGGGTCACGGGCACCCTCGAACCTCACTCAACGTGACATCCATGGGTGTCGACCGAGTTTTGAATGGCCCTCCCGCTGTTTCGGATCACAGATCTCCCCGCATAGATCGCGATGGCTTGATCGTCCAAGACGATCTATGGGTGGTCAACAACATTCCGTGTTGGGAATCTCACTCCTGGTAGGCATTGATAGATGCCACCATGGGGTGGTACTGACGTAATGGCGGCGCGACACTTCCGCCCAGGAGCACCTCGTCCGGGCTCGATGCGGACGGGCCCGGGGATCCGGAGCCTCCCTGGTGGCAGCTCGTCTTTGGTAGTAATGGCGTCCGGCGCTGCTCTCGTCCCGCCCGGGCTCGCGGCCTCTTCTTTAGCTGCTCGGCGGTGACGGCGAGGTTTGTTGGCGTGGGCCACGAGAGCTTTGGTCGCGGTGACGGCGGCACCGCCGAAGCCGGTACATGACCAATACATGACCAACCAAGCTCACTGCGTAGCGGCAAAGATGCCGCACCCCGGCAAATGCGGGCAAATGCGGCAGGATTACTAACTAATCAAACAGCTGGGAATTAGGCCTGGGGAACCGAAAAGCGAAGGAGCGCGAAGTGCAGCCGAGAGGATTGGGATCCTGTCATCCCCTAGCTCACCTTGACACTCCCGCGCCAACCGGATAGCCTCTCTTATATTAGTGGCCTACGCCGATAGCCCGCTAACGCGTCGCACAAAATCGCGAACCTGAGTGCCTGCACCCAACGCTTTGACTCGAGGTGACTAATGCGGACACTTCGTCGGATTGGACTGAGTGGAGCTGGCGCGACCGGCATTGCAATGGCCGCATTGTTCATACTTGCCCTGCTCATCCAGACTGCGGCCTATTCATCCCTATACGTGCAAGCGCCGTCGGCCACATCGTATGAAGCGCTGACGCGTCTCGTGCTGCGGTATGGCTCTGTTTCTATGTGGGCGTTCGTCGTCGGTGCCGGGGCAGTTGCTATTTCAATATTGGCGACATGGCTCGAACTTCGCCACCACAGGTCGAAATTGCCGTCGGCAACTCTGCGCTGGTCCGTCATCTTTGGGCTTGGCTTTCTTTCCTATCTCGTCTACCTGGTCTGGCAGAGCGCGTCTATATCCGATCTTCAGGGGAATGTGCTGAGAGACGCATCGGCAAAGCCCTCGGCCCCTGACGTCACAGCGGCAATAGAGTTGGCCAAGGGGTGGCCATACCCGCTCGTAGGCCCTCTTGGCATTGCTCTTGGCGTTGCTTGGGCAGCGATTCACGTCCGCCTGATCTCTGTGATCGGGTCAACCAACAGCGAAAACCGCTCGTAGCCTGCTCCGACAAGTCAGCGCCCGAACCGGAATCGCTATGGCTGTCAGCCTCGATGATTCGCGCCTGACGCCGGCTCCTTCGGCCCGGCACGTCTGGTCGCTGTTGGTCGATGTGGCCTGGTTCCGGGCATGGTGGCGGGCCGTCTGTCGCGGCGGCGGGCGTGGTCTCCTGGGGTCCTCCGGGTTGTTGGGACGGTGGCTGAGCGGGGTCAGCCGGGGGCGGGGATGGCCGTGATCCGGTTGAACGCGGTGGTGATCTGTGCGGCCCAGGGCCAGGTGGCGGGGATGCGCAGCCAGCGGCGGCGTTGGCCGTGCACGAGGCGGGCGGCGGTGTGCAGGATCCGGTAGCGCAGTCGTTTCGGTTCGGCCTTGGCCAGGTCGCCGTTGAGGCCGATGAGCTGCAGCCAGGCGATCAGGTCGACGGCGATCGCTGCAGCCGTGCACCAGGCGGCGTTGATGGCGAACTCGCGGGAGGGTAGCCGACCCAGGCCGGTGTCCTTGGCGCAGCGGATCCGGTCCTCGACGCGGGCATGGGCCCGGTGCCGGGCCTCCAACCACTGCAAGACACCTGTCGGGGTGTTGGTGACGAACGCGGTGTAGCGCCAGCCGTCCCGGTGCTCGAACAGGGTCAGTTGGGCGCCGGGATGGGGGCGTTCCCGCCGGACGATGACCCGCATCCCGGCCGGCCAGCCGGGCAGAGGCAGCAGGCCGGTCAGTTCGGCGACGGCGGCGCCGTCACGGACACCACCGTCGGCGTCGATCGCCGGCGACCACGCCTCGGCGGGCAGGGCGGTGATGGCGGCGCGTTCGGTCTCGCCGATCGACCAGCCGAGGGAGTACTCCACCCGCCGGCCGCGCTTGCTGTCCTGCTCGTGAAGCCAGTCGAGCACGGCGTGGGTGGCCGCGGCGGAGTCACCGCGGATGAGCAGGTGCCGGCGGTGTTGCGCGGGGACCTGCGCGATGGCTTGGGCGAGCACGTCGAGGTGATCGGCGGCCGTGTTCGCGCCGGCGTTGCCCGGCCGCAGCTTCACCGCGAGCAGCTCGGCGGTGTTGTCGCAGGTCACCAGGATCGGATGGAACCCGTAGCTGTGCTTGTAGGTGGCCGCGGCGCCTTCCTTGTCGCTGTGCGCGATCACGATCGTGGGGCTTGTAGAGAGATCTGTGTAACGGATTGAGGTGAATATCCGTTATGGCCGGTAGGAGCCGGTCGGCGCAGATAGGACAAGTGTGATGACTATGTCGATGATCAACCCGCAGGACCAGGACCTGGTGGACACCGACGAGCTGCGTGGGTTGCGGGAACGGCTCTCCGCTGACGGGCCGAGGCTGCCCCTGGCCGAGCCGGTACTCGACGAGGAAGCCGCGAAGCGGGCCGCCCGGAAGGCGGTCGCGGACCTGGTCGACGATCAGGCGATGGACGCGGTGTTGGCGCAGATCAAGGGCGACGGGCTGCGGTTGACCGGGCCGGGTGGGTTCCTGTCCGAACTGGTCAAGGCCGTGTTGGAGCGTGGGTTGCGGGCGGAGTTGACCGAGCATCTCGGCTACGGCAAGCATGATCCGTCCGGTAAGGGGTCGGGGAACTCGCGGAACGGGCACACGCCGAAGACGGTGCGGACCGAGGTCGGACCTGTCGAGGTGAAGGTGCCGCGGGATCGGGCGGGCACGTTCACCCCGGTGCTGCTGCCGAAGAACGCCCGCCGTCTCGGGGGCCTGTCGGATGTGGTCATCTCGTTGTACGCGGGTGGGATGACGGTACGCGACATCTCCCACCATCTGCATCGGGTGTACGGCACCGAGGTCGGCCCGGACACCATCTCCACCATCACCGACGAGGTCCTCGACGAGGTGAAGGCGTGGCAGACCCGGCCCCTCGATGAGGTGTATCCGATCGCCTACGTCGACGCGCTGATGGTGAAGGTCCGTGACGGCGGCACGGTGCGCAACAAGGCCTGCTACCTGGTCGTCGGTGTCGGCGTTGACGGGGTCAAGCACGTCCTCGGGATCTGGGTCCAGCAGACCGAGGGCGCGAAGTTCTGGATGCAGGTCTGCACCGAACTGCGTAACCGGGGCGTACGAGATGTCCTCATCGCCTGCTGCGACGGGCTCACCGGCCTACCCGAGGCGATCGAGGCCGTCTGGCCGCACACCACCGTGCAAACCTGCGTGGTGCACCTGATCAGAGCGGCGATGCGGTTCGTGTCCCACAAGGACCGGCGGGCGATGGTCACCGCCCTCAAGGACATCTACACCGCGCCCACGGTCGAGGCCGCCGAGACCGCCCTGCTCGCCTTCGCCGACAGCCCTCTCGGCAAGCGGTACCCCGCCGCGGTCGCCGTCCGGGAACGCGCCTGGGACCGCTTCTGCCCGTTCCTGGCCTTCCCACCCGAGGTGAGGCGGATCATCTACACCACCAACGCGATCGAGTCGTTCAACTACCAGATCCGCAAAGTGATCAAGAACCGTGGACACTTCCCCACCGACGACGCCGTGGTCAAACTGATCTGGCTGGCCATCGCCGATATCGAGGACAAACGCGCCCGCCAACGCGCCGCCGAGGCCGGCAAGCCCCGCACCCAGGCCCGACAGGCACCGCCCCGTCTCGTCGAGGGCGCCGGCGTCCACGGCTGGAAGCAGGCCCTCAACTCCCTCGACATCTTCTTCCCAGGCCGTATCCCCATCGATGTCCGATAGTTAGACAGAGTAGGGCGTTACACAGACAATCGGACAGGCTCGGCGGGCGTGTCCGTCGCCGAGGGCGAGTAGCGCGCCGTGGCGGTAGACCGGCAGGTAGAGGGTGACACCGGGACGTAGCTCGGGGGTGTCGAGGTTCCCGCCATGCGTGTCGGGGACGATGGTGGAGCGGGCCTCGAAACCGGCGGGGGCGACGCCCACGGTCCCGAGCATCGGGTCCAGCGGCAGGTCCACGGTGTAGCCGCCGGTGCGGGGGCGGTAGCGCACCACCCCGGCCGTGGTGTCGATGTCGTACAGCCACACCCGCTCCTCCAGCGGCGGCTGCAACATCGCCGTCGTGTGGGTGCCGGTCAGCGCCCCGAAGTGCGGGAACGTGCTGGACACCCCGATCGCGGCGGGCTCCATGGACAGGAAGTGCACGGCCAGGGTGTCACCGGGGTCGGCATCCTCAACGAAGAACGGACCGGTCACCGGGTTCAGGTACGGCAACTCGCACACCCGGGACGGCAGGTCCTCCACGCCGCGGACGCGGCCGCCGAAACAGTCCTGCGTGCGTGTGGTCAGCACGTCACCGGGTTTGAGGTGGACGACCGGCATGCGGGCGCCGAACGTGTACGCCACCTCGTCGGGGGTCGGGAGATACAGCTGGGTGGTCACGGTCACACTCCTTCGCGGATGCGCTCGGTGCGCGGTGCGGCGATGGTGGTGGGCAGCGTCGGGCGGCGCCCGGCCGCGTACAGGCCGATCAGGACGAGGACCCCGAGACCGAGCCAGACGAAGCCGAGGCGCTGGGCGGCCACGTTCGCGTGCCAGACGACCAGGCCGATGATGGTCACGCCGCACACGGGCATCAGCAGGTGCGCGAGCAGGTTGCCGCTGCGCACGCGGATGATGTAGTGGACCACCACCGACACATGCAGGGCGCCGAACGCGACCAGCGCCCCGAAGTTGATCAGACTGGCGAGCAGTTCGATGCCGTCGTCGCGGTGGTGCATGTAGAGCCCGAGTGTCAGTGACACGGCGGCGACGAGCAGGATCGCGTTGGTCGGCACGGCATGTTTGCGGGATACCCGCGCCAGGAAGGCGGGCAACTGCCGGTCGCGTGCCATCGCGTACAGCAGCCGGGAAATGGCCACCTGCGCCACCATCGAGTCCGGCAGCCCCCACGCGATCGCGGTCGCGACCGCGCACAGCACGGCCAGCCACGGCCCCGCGGCCACCTCCGCCGCCGCGTAGAACGCGGTGCCGTCCGGATCCCCTGTTGCGCCCCGGGTTAGATGGAGACATCGAAACCTGGAGGAACACCAGCGATGCCCGCACCGAAGAAGTACCCCGACGAGCTGCGTGAGCGTGCGACCCGGTTGGTCCTTGAGGCCCGTCGGGATCCGGCCGGCGCGGTCGGCGCGGTCCGGCGGATCGCCGACCAGCTCGGAGTCCACCCAGAGGCGTTGCGGACGTGGGTGAAGAAGGCCGAGACCGACGCCGGTGAGCGGCCGGGCGCGACCAGCAGCGATGCCGAACGCATCGCGGCCCTCGAACGGGAGAATCGTGAGCTGCGGCGGGCGAACCAGATCCTGAAGTCCGCGGCGTCTTTCTTCGCGGCCGAGCTGGACCGGCCGTCGCGATGAGGGTCGCGTTCGTCGACTCGCAGCAGGAACAGCACGGTGTCCAGTCGGTCTTGCGGGTGTTGGAAGACACGCCGGCACAGATCGCACCGTCGACCTACTACGCCACCAAGACCCGCCCGGTCAGCGCCCGTTGCCGGCGCGACGAGGAACTGACCGCGCTGATCAAGCGGATCCACGCCGAGAACTACGGCGTCTACGGCGCCCGCAAGATCTGGCACGAGCTGCACCGCCAGGGCGTCGAGGTGGCCCGGTGCACGGTCGAGCGGCTGATGCGCGCCGCCGGGCTGCGCGGGTTGCTGCGTGACAAGTCGCCGCGCACGACCCGGCCCGCAGCCGAGACCGGTCGGCCTCGTGACCTGGTCAAACGCGACTTCACCGCCGTGCGGCCGAACCAGCTGTGGGTCGCCGACCTGACCTACGTGCGCACGGCCGTGGGCTGGGCGTACGCCGCGTTCGTCCTCGACGTGTACTCGCGCATGATCGTCGGCTGGCAGGTATCCACGTCGCTCTACACCGACCTCGCGTTGGACGCGTTGAAGATGGCGATCTGGCGGCGCGAGCATCAGGGCGCTGAACTGGGCGGACTTGTGCATCACTCGGACCGGGGAGTCCAGTATCGAGCGATTCGCTACAGCCAACGACTCGCCGAGGCCGGCGCCGTCGCCTCGGTCGGGTCCAAGGGCGACTCGTACGACAACGCGATGGCCGAGGCGTTCAACTCCCTGTACAAGGCCGAACTCGTCCGCAACCGAGGTCCGTGGCGCGGGCTCGACGACCTGGAGATGGCCACCGTCGAGTACATCGACTGGTACAACAACCGCCGGCTGCACGGCGAACTCGGACACACCCCACCCGCCGAACACGAGGCCCTACACGCGATGACCCACCCGGTCACCGCACCCCTGGAAACCAGCTAACCAACTCTCCACCAAACCCGGGGCTTGACAGAGCGGCCGGCATGACACAGGAGGCATTCGGACGCGCCGCCGGCTTCAGCGCTTCCCACGTAAGTGCAGTCGAAGGCGGCACACGCGCTCTCACCCTGGACTTCATCCGGGGCGCGGACCGGGGCCTCAGCAACGGCGGCATGTTCGAGCGCATGGTGGAGAAGCTGGGCGCACCGTCGTGGTTCCTGCCTTGGCTGGACGCGGAGCGCACCGCGACGCAACTCCGCTACTTCGAGCCGAACCTGATCCCCGGGCTGTTGCAAACCGAGGCGTACGCTCGCGCTGTGCTGCGGCTTGACCCGAAGTTGACGGATGATGAGGTGGACCGCCGCGTAGCGGGACGCATCGAGCGGCAGGCGATCTTCTCACGCGAGAATCCGCCCCAGGTCGTCGTGGTCATGGACGAAGGCGCGATCCGGCGCGCTGGCGAGGGCTCCAAAAAACTGATGAGCGAGCAGTTGCTGCACCTTGTAGCCTGCGCGGATCTACCGAACGTCAGTGTTCACGTCATCCCGACGGACGTCGGTCTTCACGCTGGCCTGTCCGGTCCCCTGTCGCTGGCCCGCATGCCAGACGGCAGTTGGGTGGGGCACTTGGAGAACCAACTCGGAGGCGACGTTGTAAACCGCCTGGCGGACCTAGATACACTCTTCGACCGGTGGGAGAGCGTCCGCAACGAGGCGCTATCGCGGCGACAGTCCCTCGAGTTGATAAAGGAAGTAGCAAACAAATGGACCTAACTGGCGCGCAGTGGAGGAAGTCCACCCGTAGCGGCACAAGCGGCGGCAACTGCGTCGAGGTTGCCGACAACCTGCCTGGTGTGGTGGGTGTCCGGGACTCGAAGGACCGGACCGGGCCGGCGCTGGTGTTCGGCCCGACGGCGTGGCGGGCGTTCGTCGGCTTCGCCAAGTCGACTAGCTGACGCTTGCCTCCCGCTGAGTAGTGGCCACCCCTGGCCGGGGTGGCCGATTGGCGTTCGCCCAGCGGCGAGCACGAAAGGCCCGGCTCCCCATTCACGGGAGCCGGGCCTTCACTCTTTCCGCGTCAGCGCGGGCGACCCCGCACCAGCGCCCAGAGTCCACAGGTTCGTCGCCTTGGCCTTCGCTTGCGTGTACTTGCCGCACGCCCCGTGTCGCCCGCAGACGACGCAGTGGCCGCGCGACGAGCCGGCCATGCTGTGTGCGTACGCGGGGTGGCCGCACCCCTCGTTGCTACAGAAGCCGAAGCCGCCGCCCGAGCGTTCCCCGGCGGCGCCGCCGAGCCCCTTGACCTTCACGACCCCCCACTTCGAGGGATCGCCCGGGAGTAGTGTGCCCTGCCACCTGGCGCCGAGAGATGTGGCCTCGGCCCCACTGGCGAACGGACCGAACGTGACGGCGTTCCCGTCGGCGTTCACGACCAGGACGTACCAGTCCCGGAACCAGAGCAGATCCGCGACGCTCAGGATCACCTGCGCGGCCCCACCCACCCGGCGCGTCGCGCAGTCACCGGCCAAGATCCGCGCACCTGTCGGGCGTTGTTGTCGCCGGCCCGGCTGGGGCCGCTCGTCCCCAAGACGGCGCGGATCTTGGCCGGCGGCGGAGCGGGGTGCGGAAGAACGCGAACGTGCGGCGTGTCGGGGCGGTCGGACGTGCCCGGTTGGCGGGGAGTGGGCGGCAACGGGTGAGTCGGGATCACGTGGAGAAGACGGCGGGAGGGGGCGGGCGGAGAGCCCGGACGACGGCGTCGGCGAGCGGCGCCAGGTCGGCCGCGTCGAGCGGGCTGACGGTGAGCCGGACGGCCGGCTCGGCGCCGATCCGGTGGAGCGCGCCGGGTGCGACCGCCCAACCCGCGTCCCGGAGGGCGGTCACCACGCTGGTCTCGTCGGACACCGGCAGCCAGATGTTGATCCCGCTGCGGCCTCGGGCCGGCACGCCCCGAACCGCCAACTCGGCGAGCAGTCCGGCGCGGCGGCGTTCGTAACTCTCGCCGGCCTGGGTCACCAGCGCGGCCACCGCCGGGTCGGACCACAGGTCGAGAACCAGGCGTTGCAGCACGGTGGACACCCAGCCGGCACCGGCCCGCAGCCGACCGGCCACCCGGGCCACCGTCGCCTCGTCGCCGGCCAGCACGGCCAGCCGTAGGTCCGGCCCGTACGGCTTGCTGGCCGAGCGGACGAAGGCCCAGCTCGGGGTCACGCCGGCGAGCGGGTGCAGCGGGACACGGGCCAGCTCGGCGGCGTGGTCGTCCTCGATCAGCAGCAGGTCGGACCGGCCGGCGAGGAGCACCCGCAGCCGCCCGGCCCGCTGGGCGGAGACCGCCGCGCCGGTCGGATTCTGCGCGCGGGTGGTGACGACGAGCGCCCGGGCACCGAGGGCGAGCGCCGCGTCGACACCTGCCTCGGTGGGCCCGTCGTCGTCGACCGGCACCCCGATCGGCCGCAGCCCGAGCGCGGCAACCAGATCGAGCAGGTTGGCCCAGCCCGGATCCTCCACGGCGACGGCGTCGCCGGGCCGCAGGTATGCGCCGAGCAGCCGCTCGATGCCGTCGAGCGCCCCGCCGGTGACGGTGACCTCCTCGACCGGCACGCCGTCCGCGGTCAGCCGCGCCCGGGCCGCCTCGGCGAGCGCGGGCAGGACGGCGCTGCTCACGTATCCGGAGGGTGGGCCGAGGTGCCCGGCGAGCGCGGCCAGGTGCGGGCCGAGCGGCGGCAGCAGCCGGGGGTCGGGTTGGCCCGACGCGAGGTCGCGGACCCCTGGGGCGGGCGCCGGCATCAGGGCCGACCGGCCGCCGACCACCGGAGGGCGGGGCCGGACGCGGGTGCCGTGCCGGCCGGCGGTCACCACCAGGCCGCGCTGGCGCAGCTCCCGGTACGCCCGGGCGACGGTGGCCGGGCTGACCGCCAGCTCGGCGGCGAGCGCCCGGACCGTGGGCAGCACGGCCCCGGCCGCGAGGTCTCCCGACCGGATGCCGGATTCCACGCTGGCCGAAATCGCGACCGCCGTGGCGCCGGTGATCTGATAACGTACTGCCACGGTCGAAGGATTGTACTAGCACGAAGGCGGGTTGTCACATGTACGCTCCCACCCCGCGCACCACCGCCACCCGCTCACGGGACCAGATGAGCTACGACCGGGCAGCCGCACACACCGTGCTGGACGAGGCGTACGACTGCGTGCTCGGCTTCGTCGTCGACGGGGAGCCACGGGTGCTGCCGACCCTGCACGTCCGCCTCGGGGACACGCTCTACCTGCACGGCTCGACCGGTAGCCGACCGCTGCTCACGGCCCGCGGCGAGGGCCTGCCGGCGTGCGTTGCGGTGACGCTGCTCGACGGCCTGGTATACGGCCGCTCCCAGTTCCACCACAGCGCCAACTACCGGTCGGTGGTGGCGCACGGCACCGCCCACCTGGTCACCGCGGCCGAGGAGAAGGCCCGGGTGCTGACCGCGCTGGTGGAGAAGGCGGGTCAGGGACGGAGCGCGGAGAGCCGCCCGCCGACCCGCCGCGAGCTGGCCGAGACCGCCGTCCTGGCGTTGCCGCTACGCGAGGTGTCGGTCCGGTCCCGCGACGAGCCCACCGACCTCGATCTGCCGCACTGGGCGGGGGTGGTGCCGCTGCGGCTGACCGCCGGCACGCCCGAGCCGGACGTCGGAGTCACCGCGCCGGTGCCGGCCTACCTGCGACCGGCGCGGTCGACGTGGCACGAGCCGGTGGTGCTGCGCGGCGAACACGTGGTGTTGGAGCCGCTGGCTCTCGCCCACGCCGGGGAGCTGCACGCCGCGACCGCCGACCCGGAGGTCTGGCGGCACCTGGGCGCTCCTCAGCCAACGGACGCCGGGGAGATGGGGTCGGTGGTGCGCGCCTATCTGACCGCGCACGAGCAGGGCGAGCGGGTGCCGTGGGTGCAGCGCTGCGCGACGACGGGAGCGGTGGTCGGCACGACGTCGTACTACGAGGTCGACCCGGAGCGACGGTCGGTCAAGATCGGGTACACCTGGCTCGGCCGGCCGTGGTGGCGCACCGGCGTCAACACCGAGGCGAAGCTGCTCCTGTTGACCCGCGCCTTCGAGACACTGGGCGCGGTCCGGGTGGTGTGGCACACCGACATCCGCAACGAGCGCTCGCAGCGGGCCATCGAACGTCTCGGCGCGACCCGCGAGGGCACACTGCGGATGCACCGCCAGCGCGCGGACGGTTCGTGGCGCGACACCGTGCAGTACGCGATGATCGTCGATCAGTGGCCGAACGCACAGGCCAGGCTGCGGGAAATGCTTCGCCGGGCGGCGCCGGCGGCGTCATGATGTCCGGCGTGCTGGGCATCACCGACATCTGGACATACGTGTTGGGCACCGTGGCGATCATTCTGCTGCCCGGGCCCAACTCGCTCTTCGTGCTCTCCACCGCCGCACGGCGGGGTGTGGGGACGGGCTACCGGGCGGCGGCTGGAGTGTTCCTCGGCGACGGTGTGCTGATGTTCCTCTCCGCCGCCGGGGTGGCGTCGCTGTTGAAGGCGTACCCGCCGCTCTTCCTGCTGGTCAAGTACGCGGGCGCCGCGTACCTCGGCTATGTCGGGTTGAACATGCTGCGCGGGGCCTGGCGGCGCTGGCGGACGCGCAACGACCCCGCCGCACCGCGCCTCATCGATGCCGCGGACCCGGCGGAGATGCGCAGCCCGTTCCGCAAGGCGCTTTTGATCAGCCTGCTCAACCCGAAGGCGATCCTGTTCTTCGTCTCGTTCTTCATCCAGTTCGTCGACCCGGGATACCGGTGGCCGGCGCTGTCGTTCCTGCTGCTCGGGCTGATCGCGCAGGTGACCAGCGCGCTCTACCTGACCGCGCTGATCTTCGCCGGCACCTTCCTGGCCGCCCAGTTCCGCCAGCGCCGCCGCCTCGCCGCGGGCGCGACCACCGGCGTCGGCGCCCTCTTCCTCGGCTTCAGCGTCAAGCTCGCCACCGCCAGCGGCTGACCCGGCGAGGCGGGCCAACAGGTGCCGTTGCCGCCGCCTGCGGCTGACCCGGGTCAGGTGCCGTCGCCGCCACCGCCACCACCGCCGATACCGGCACCGCCGGCCGTACCGCCCAGTCCGAATCCCGGACGGACCGGTTCGTCCGGGGGCCGGCTCACGTGGGCGGACTCCGTGATGGCCGCCGACCAGTCGGCGGGAGCCGCGGCGGCGGCATGCCGGTTGATCGCCTCCCGCAGCCAACCGTCCACCGTCGCCAACCAGTCACGCCGGTCCGCCCCGACGTGCCAGATCCGGAATCGGCTGATGCTCTGGTGCGTGATCCCGGCCAGGGCCAACCGCCGATCGCACCAGAAAAGCACCTCCAGGCCGGCGGCGTTCGCCACGAAGGTCACCTCGAGTTCGGTGATCGGGCCGGCGTACAGCGGCGCGGCCCAGTAGCCCAGTCGCTGGTGCAGCGGCAGGGTCTGCTCGACGCCGGGAAGCCGGCTGTCGACCAGCCCGGCCTGGCGCATGCTGAAGCCGAGCGTGGCCAGGGCGGCCAGGATGTACGCCTGGGTGGGCAGCGGGTGCACGAAGACCGGCACCATCGCGCCCTGGTCGACCTGCGGCTCGATCGCCACCTCGGTCCGCAGCCCCGTTCGGAGGCTGAGCAGCGGCACCCCGCCGAAGATCGTCACCGGGGTCTCCCACGGCATCGGGAACTCGAACGGAATGCTCCGGGCCCGCCCTGCGCGCAGCACGAACCCGCCGGCCACCGCCGCCTGGTGGAACTGCACCAGGCGGCGGGCCGCGTCCGGGTCCTCCGGCTCTGCCGTGGCGACCAGGCCGAGCCGGACGTGCCGGACAGGCACGTCGGTCGAGCCGGCACTGACCGTCACCCGCCCCGGCAGCCGCAGCCCGGGGCGGGTGCTCGGGTTGGCCAGCGAGGTCCGGACCGTCAGTCCCGTCCAGCCCGATTCCGGCGACACCCCGGTCAGCCACACGGCGTCCGCTTACCCGGCGCGGCTCACCGCAACCGTCGCCCGCGCGGAACCGGGTCGGTCTCGTCGTCGAACTCGCCGATGACCTCCTCGAGCAGATCCTCCAGCGCGACGAAACCGATCGGGCGGGCCGGCCCGCCGCCGTTGCGGACCAACGCCAGCTGCGACTGCCGAGCCCGCATCGCCGCTACCGCCTCGGTCACCGTGGCGGAGGCGGGCAGGGTGAAGGCCGTGCTCATCAGCTCGCCGGCCGTCGCGGTCGGACGGGTCGCGGTGGCCCGGACCGCCTCCCGGACATGGACCAGGCCACACACGTCCCCGGCCTCGTTCAGGACGGCGAGCCGGGAGCGCCCGCTGTCCCGGCTGACCTGCTCGACGCGGCCGGCGTCGTCCCCACGGCGCACGGTGACCATCCGGTCGAACGGTTCCATGATCTGGGCCACCGTCGTGCCCTGCAACTCGAGCATGCTGGTCAGCAACTCGTGCTGCTCGGCCCCGAGGAGTCCGTGTTCGCGGGACTGCTCAAGCAGGATGCGCAGCTCGTCCGGGCCGTGCACCTGGGCGAGCTGGTCCTGCGGGTTGACCTTGACCAACCGCAGGACGCCGTTGGCCAGCGAGTTCAGCACCGACAGCACCGGTCGGGCCACCCAGGCGAAGGCCCGGAACGGCAGCGCCAGCAGCGTGGCCGAGCGCTCGGCGTCGGTGATGGCCCACGATTTCGGCGCCATCTCGCCGACCACCAGGTGCAGGAACGTCACCAGGCTGAGCGCGAAGATCAACGCGATCACGTGGCTGGCGGCCGCCGGCAGTCCGACGGCGTGCAGCAACGGGCTGACCAGGTGCTCGATCGCCGGTTCGGCGAGCGCGCCGAGGCCCAGCGTGCACAGGGTGATGCCGAGCTGCGCGCCGGCGAGCATCAGCGACAGCTCCCGCACGCCGTCGAGCGCCGCCCGGGCCGCCCGGCTACCGCCGACGGCGGCCTGTTCCAGCCGGTACCGCTTGCTCGCCACGAGGGCGAACTCGGCGGCGACGAAGAAGCCGTTGAGTGCGAGCAGGACCACCGAGGTGACGAGTGCGATGCCGGGGCTCACGCCGTCACCTCCTGCCGGCCGCCCGGCTCCAGCAGGTGCAGCCGGACCGAGTCGGCGACGTGCCGGTCGACGGCGAGCACCTCGACCAGGGCGCGGGAGCCGGCGGCGGTCTCCTCGCCGTCCACCGGGAGCGGGACCTCCAGCCGGTCGCCGACCTCGGGTACCCGGCCCAGTTCCCGCATCACCAGGCCGGAGAGGGTGTCGTACTCCGGGGCCTCGGGCAGTGCGATGCCGGTGCTGTCGGCGACCTCGTCGATACGCCAGCGGGCGGGGACCACCCACGAGCCGTCGTCCTGCCGGGTCGGGGTCCGCTCCGGTGGATCGTCCTCGTCCAGGATCGGGCCGACCAGTTCCTCGGCGATGTCCTCCAGGGTGATCACTCCGGCGAAGCCGCCGTACTCGTCGACCACGCAGGCGAGCTGCCGGTGCCCGGACCGGAGCCGGTCCAGCACCGTCGGCAGCGGCAGGGTCTCCGGCACCAGCAGCGGAGGCACGGCCACCGCGCTGACCGGGGTGGTGGCTCGGCGTTCGAGTGGCACGCCGAGCACGTCGGCGATGCCGATCACGCCGATCACGTCGTCCACGCCCTCCGCGCCCCGGACCGGGAAACGGGAGCGACCCGTCTCCAACAGCTCGACGACTCGGCTGACCGGTTCGTGTGCGCGGACGGTGTGTACGTCGACCCGGGGGACCATGGCCTCGCCGGCGGTGAGCTGGCGGAAATCCAGCCCCCGGTCGAGCAGGGTGGACATCTCGGCGGTCAGGTGCCCCCCCTCGCGGGACTCGGCGATGATCTTTTCCAGGTCCTCGGGGGTGGCACCGCTGGGCAGTTCCTCGATCGGCTCGATGCCGGCCCGGCGGAGCAGCCGGACGGCGGCCCGGTCGAAGAGGGTGATGGCCGGGCCGGCCACCTTGAGGTAGGCGAGAGTGGAGGTGGCGAGCGCCCGGGCGAGGGGTTCGGCGCGGGCTATCGCGAGGTTCTTCGGGGCCAGTTCGCCGAGCACCATCTGCACGATGGTGGCGATGACCAGCGCCAGCGCGACCGACAGGGGCCGGCTGATGGCTGTCGACACCCCGGCCTGACCGAGCAACGCGGCCAGGCCTGCGCCAAGGTACGGCTCGGCGACGTAACCGACCAGCAGCGCGGTGACCGTGATGCCGAGTTGGGCGCCGGAGAGCATGAACGACAACCGGCTGGTCACCGCCAGAGCCCGGGCGGCGGTCTTGTCGCCGTCGTCGGCCCGCTGTTTCAGCTTGCCTCGGTCGACGGCGACATAGCCGAACTCCTGGGCCACGAAGTAGCCGGTCGCGGCGGTGAGCACGATGATGAGAAGAAGACCGACGACGATCAACACGGGCGGCTCAGGGCTCCCGGGCGCGTCTGGGTCAGGGGATGCCGGGCAGGACCCGGCTCGCTACTGCTGCCCTCCTGGGCAGACGAGTCGATCATGCCGCTTATCTTATCGGCACTGGCTTTGGGTTCGCTGAAAGGTGACCGAAGGGCCCCGCCGGGCCGAGGCTCTCCGGCCGCGGTCAGCTCTGGGTGATTTTCACGTCGTCGACGGCCGCCTCGACCAGGCTGGGGCTGCTGGCGTCCGCCGCGTCGATGACGATGCGGACCGTCTGTCCCCGCAGGGCCGAGATGTCCGCGCTGGCCGTCTGCCAGGCCGCCGCCCGGTTGTTCGCCGCACCCGTCGCGCTCAGCGCCGTGACCGTGCCGCTGGCCACCACGCGGACCCGGAGGTAGTCGGCACTGCTGGCGTTTCTCAGGTGGGCGAGATACCAGGAGAACGAGAGGGTCAACGTGCCGGTCGACGGCAGGGTGATCGCCGGGGACTCGACCGTGGTGACGCCGCCGTCGATGTCGTAGGTCCCGACGCTGCTGCCGGCGGACGCGCCGGTGACCAGGTCGAAGCTGCCGCTCACCGTGCTGCCGAGTTGGGTGGTCACCCCGGAGCTGCTGGTGCTGTCGGGGTCGCCGCGCTCCCAGGCACCGGTGGTGGCGGTGTCGGTGCCGGCCGGGTTCGTCGTCCAGCCGGTGGCCGATTCGAAGGTGTCGCTCCAGACCGTGTTGCCCGGCGGGGTCGCCGCCTGGGCCAGGGCCCACACCGTGTACGCGATCGCGTCGGCGTTGCGGTCCAACGCGGTGTCGTTGATGTTGGTGATGGTGTCGCAGGACCGGTGGTAACAGGCGTCGAAGGCCCGCCCCGCCGTACCGCCCCAGAGCGACGCCTGGGCGCTCGACTTGATGCCCTCCGCGCCGGTGAAGGTCCCGCCGGCCGGGATGCCGACCGCGATGAACGGCCCGTAGTCGCTGCGACCGTCGAAGTCGGTGCCCTGGGTCGGCACGCCGATCGAGGTGAAGTAGGCCTGGATGGTCTGCTCGATCTGCGCCGAGCCGGCGGGGCCGGGGCCGGCGCCCACACCATCGGAGTTGTCCCCGTCGTAGACGAAGTAGCCGGCGTTCGGTGAGCCGACCATGTCGAAGTTGAGGTACTGCTTGATCTTCGTGCGCTCTGCCGTCGGCAACGTGTCGACGTAGTACCGCGACCCGCGCAGACCCAGCTCCTCCGCGCCCCACCAGGCGAACCGCAGGCGTTTGTCGGGGGTGAATCCACTGCGGGGCACGGCGAGCGCCACCTCCAGGATGGCCGCCGAGCCCGAGCCGTTGTCGTTGATGCCCGCCCCGGCGGTGACGCTGTCCAGGTGCGCCCCGGTCATCAGCACGGTGTCCGGGTCTCCGGCCGGCCAGTCGGCGATGAGGTTGTAGCCGGTGGCGCCGTTGTAGGTGAACGACTGCACAGCCGTGCTGTAGCCGACGGCGTCGAGCTGCGCCTTCGCGTAGTTGACCGAGGCGAGGTAGCCGGGGCGGCCGTGCGCCCGGTTGCCGCCGTTGGCGTTGGCGATCGTCTGGAGCTGCGTCAGGTGGCCCGTCACGTTGGCCAGCGGAATGTCCGGGGCCGCGACGGCGGCCCGCACCGGGTCGGCATCCGAATCCGGTGCCAGGGCGATGACCGGCGACGCGGAGACGGTCGTCACGGCCACCACGGCCAGGGCGGCCAGCCAGACGGTTCGGGAGGTACGGGATCTCATGGGTCCTCCGGTGTCGGGTCCCGGCCGCGCCGGTGGGCGCCACTGCGGGAACACCATAAATTGATGTACATCACTGTACATCGGGTGGGCGGATTTCTCCCCGTCCGGCACGACGCGAGCCAGCGCCACCCTGCCCGGACGCGATGCGCCGCAGGGGCGTCGGGAAGGGAGCATTCACCTACCGGAGGCGTTGGTGAGGGGCCCTTCCGGCCAGCTCGTCGGCGTCGAGGAGGGTTCGGTCGAAACGGTTGGACCGGTACGCGGCGCGACCGATCATCTGTGCCGCAACCGGCGCGGTGGCCAGTTGGAAGAGCCCCACCAACACGATCACCCCCAGGGCCGCCGGGGAACGCAGTCGCAGCACCAACCCGGTCAGCAGAAGAAGCACGCCCAGCGTCTGCGGCTTGGTGGCGGCGTGCATCCGATCCAGCACGTCGGGGAAGCGCAGCACCCCGATCCCGGCGGCCAGGCCGAGCAGCGCGCCGGCCACCAGGAAGACCGCCGCCAGCCAGTCGGCGACGGTGGCCATCAGCGGTCACCCCGGACGGCGAAGCGCACCAGCGAGACCGTGCCGACGAAGCCCAGCAGCGCGAGCACCACCAGCACCGGCAGTGTGGCGGCGTGCCGGTTCACCGCCGCCTCGGCGGCGACCGCGCCGACCATCGTGGCGAGCAGCACGTCGGCGGCGACCACCCGGTCCAACAGGGACGGGCCCCGATAGAGCCGGATCAGCGCCGCCAGCGCGGTCACCGAGAACAGAACGGTCAGGACGACGGCCAGGACGACGGTCATCTCTCCTCCTCGACGGGCTGGTCCAGCTGGCGCAGTTCGGCGGCGGAGCCCACCGCGCGGACGATCCGTCGCTCGACGGTCAGCACCTGCCGCCGCCCCGCCGCCAGGTCCCGGGGCGTCCGCACGTCGAGCACGTGGACGTAGAGCACTCCGCGTTCGCGGTCCACCTCGAGCACGAGCGTGCCCGGCACCATCGAGACCGCCTCGGCGGTGAGTGCGAGGTTCAGGTCGGTCCGCACCCGCAGCCGTACCGCGAGGATCGCCGCGCGCGGCAGGTAGCCCGGCTGCACCGCGATCCGGGCGATGTGCAGGCTGGCCGTCACCAGCTCGGCGACGAAGCGGAGCACGAAGGCCAGCAGCGCACCGGGACGCACCCGGCCGCCGAAGGTGACCGGCGGCAGCGGGAAGAACACCAGCACGACGGCGGCCACCAGTAGTCCGCCGAGCAGGTTGCCCCAGGAGAACTCGCCCCACAGCAGGTTCCAGACCAGCGTCAGCCAGCCGCACGTGATCAGCTGGTCCCGCCAGTGCCGCACCCGGCCCCGTGGACGGTCGGCCGAACGCGGATCGCCCGTCACGGCGTCCCCTCCGGGAAGACGGCCCGCAGGTACGGGGTCCGCGCCAGCAGGTCGGTGGCGGCGTCCGCGGTGACCTCGAAGAGCGGACCGGCGGCCACGGTCAGCGTCAGGCCGAGCGCCACCAGGGCGACGGTCGCGCCGACCATCAGCGCCGGTAGGCGCACCACCGGCTCGGTGGTGGCCAGCCGCGGCGCCCGCCAGAAGGCGATGTTCCACACCCGGGACGCCACGTAGAGGGTGAGCAGACTGGTCACCGCCCCGGCCGCGACCAGCACGCCGGGCAGGACGGCGTTGGTCGCCACGCCCGCCTGGAAGAGGCTGAGTTTGCCGAGGAACCCGGAGAACGGCGGGATCCCGGCAAGGTTCATCGCGGAGACGAAGAAGAGCACGCCGAGCAGTGGCGCCACCTGGGACAGCCCGCCGATCCGACGAAGGTCGGTGCTGCCGGCCCGCTCCTCGACCAGCCCCGCCACCAGGAACAGGGTGGTCTGAACGGTGATGTGGTGGACCACGTAGAAGATCGCGCCGGAGAGCCCGGCCGCGGTGCTCAGGGCCACCCCGAAGATCATGTAGCCGATGTGGCTGACCAGGGTGAACGAGAGAAGCCGCTTCATGTCCGACTGGGCGACCGCGCCGAGGATGCCGATCAGCATGGTCGCCCCCGCCGCGACCATCAGCAGGCCGTCCACCCGGCCACCGGGGAACAGCAGGGTCTCGGACCGGATGATCGCGTACACGCCGACCTTGGTGAGCAGACCGGCGAAGACCGCGGTGACCGGGGTCGGGGCGGTCGGGTAGCTGTCCGGCAGCCAGGCCGACAGCGGAAAGACCGCCGCCTTGACCCCGAAGGCGAGCAGCAGCATCAGCTCCAGGCTCAGCCGTACGCCCGCGGGCAGCGCGTCCAGCCGCACCGCGAGCTGCGCCAGGTTCAGCGTGCCGGTCGCCGCGTACACCAGGCCGACCGCGGCCAGGAAGATCATCGACGACAGGATGCTGACCACCACGTAGGTGGATCCGGTGCGGATCCGCACCTCCGTCCCACCGATCGTGATCAGCACGAAGCTCGCCGCGAGCAGGACCTCGAAGCCGACGAAGAGGTTGAACAGGTCGCCGGCGAGGAAGGCGTTGGTCACTCCGGCGGTGAGCACCAGATAGGTCGGGTGGAAGATGGCCACCGGCGCCTTGTCGCTGGTCTCCCCCTGGCCCTGCCCAATCGAGTAGAGCAGCACGCAGAGCGTCACCGCCGCGGAGACCACCAGCATCAGCGCGGCCAGCTGGTCGGCGATCAGCACGATCCCCACCGGGGCGGGCCACTCCCCGATCCGCACGGCCACCGGCCCCCGCCGGTACGCGTGCCAGAGCAGCGCCACCGCCACCGCCAGCGTGGCCCCGAGGCAGGCCACGCTGACGGCCCGCTGCACCCGGGGCCACCCGGCCACCAGCAGGGTCAGCGCGGCGCCCAGCAGCGGCACCAGCACCGGCAACGGCACCAGGCGACTCATCGCCCCCTCCCGGCGTACCGGGTCATCCCGGGCCGTCCTCACCGCGGGCCCGGCGGCGGCGCGCCGGCCCCGGGTCGACCTGCTCCGGGTCGTCGTCCGCGCCCTCGCCGCCGAGGTCGGCGGTGACCACCTCGTTGCGCTCGGCACGGCGCATCACCTGACGGTCCTCGATGTCGTCGGGCACCTCGTCGTCGCCGGTCAGGAACCAGCTGCGGTAGCTGACCGCCAGCAGGAACGCGGTCAGGCCGAAGGTGATGACGATGGCGGTGAGCACCATCGCCTGGGGCAGCGGGTCGCTCTGCGCGGCGGTCGAGGCGGTGCCGACCACCGGGGCGGCGCCCGGCCGGCCACCGACCAGGATGAGCAGGTTGACACCGTTGCCGAGCAGGATTATCCCGAGCAGGATCCGGGTCAGGCTGCGCTCCAGCAGCAGAGTCACCCCGCAGGCGACCAGCACCCCGACGGCGACGACCAGCACCAGGGTCGGCCCCGCCCCGCCGGCGTTCACGCGCCCTCCCCGGTGCGCTCGGCGACGACGCCGTCGGCATCCGCCGCGGACTCGATGTGCCGGTCCACCTCCGCGCCGAGACTACGCAGAATGTCCAGTACCAGCCCCACCACCACGAGATAGACCCCGATGTCGAAGAAGAGCGAGGTGACCACGTAGAAGTCGCCGACCGCCGGCAGCCACAGGTCGATCCTCGTGCTGGTGAACACCTGCGCGCCGACGAGCAGGGCGAGCGCGCCGGTGCCGACCGAGACCGCGAGCCCGACGCCCAGCACCATGCCGGCGCTGATCGGCGCGGCCTCGGCCAGCTCGTACCGGCCACCGGCGAGGTAGCGCACCACAAGCGCCAGCCCCGCCACCAGGCCACCGGCGAAACCGCCGCCTGGCGCGTTGTGCCCGGAGAAGAGCAGGAACAGCGAGAAGACCACCACGGTGTGGAAGAGCAGCCGGGTGACCACCTCCAGCACGATCGAGCGGTGCCGTTCACCCAACGTGGGGCCGCCGCGCAGCCACACCGGGTGGCCGGGACGACTGCCCTGGACAGCAGGTTCCGGACGCCGGGGGCGCGGGCCGATCCTGGAGCGTTGGAAGACGAGGCTGGCCACTCCGGTCGCCGCCACCACCAGCACGGCCAGCTCGCCCATGGTGTCCCAGACCCGGATGTCCACCAGGGTCACGTTGACCACGTTGCGCCCGTCGCCCTCGGTCAGGGCCAGATCGGGGAACGCGGCCGAGATGGTGGGCGCGGTCCGGGCGCCGACGGCGGCCAGCGCGAGTCCGGCGGCCACCACTCCGACAGCAACACCGATCACGCGGCGGACCCAGCGGCTGCGCCGCAACGGCCGAACCGAGAACCGTTCCGGCAGCCGGCGCAGCACCAGGACGAAGACGGCGATGGTGGCGGTCTCGACGAGGAACTGGGTCAGCGCCAGGTCCGGCGCGCCGTAGAGCACGAAGAGCAGCGCGCTGCCGTAGCCGGTCACCCCGACCAGCAGCATCGCGGTCAACCGCCGCCGGGCGCCCACCGTGAGCACCGCGGCCGCGGCGATCACCGTCACCACGACGACCTGCAACGGGGTGTCCCAGAGGGGGATCCGTTCCCGCCAGGGCTGGCTGGCCAGCATCGCCCCGCCGGGCACCAGCACGAGCACGACGAGGATCATGCCGAGGTACTGCGGCAGCGAACCCCGCTGGGTGGCCCCGGTGACCTCGATGGCGAGCCGGTCGAACCGCCGGATGACCCACTCGTACCCCTGGTTGCCGCCGATCGGCACGTGCAGCCGTGCCAGAGCCGGGGCGAGCGGACCACGCAGCGCGAACAGTGCCGCACCGCCGGCCACGGCCAGTGCCGAGAGGCCGAGCGCGGGAGTGAGGCCGTGCCACAGCGCCAGGTCCGCACCGACCGGGCCGAACAGCTCGGCGTACGGGCGCAGCGCGTGGCCGACGACGCCGGCGGCGGGACCGGCCACCAGCCCGACGACGGCGAGCAGGGCGGGTGGGGCGAGCATCGGCACGGCGATCCGCCCCAGGTCGGTCGGCGCGACGCCGGGCCGGCCGCCGAAGGCACCCCAGACGAACCGGGTGCTGTACGCGACGGTCAGCATGCTGCCGGCGACCAGCGCGGCGAGCACCACCGGGCGGTCGAGGAACGACGCCAGCACCGCCTCCTTGGCGACGAACCCGACCAACGGCGGCAGGCCCGCCATCGACGCCGCGGCGAGCACCGCGACTGCGGCGAGCAGCGGCTCGCGGCGGGCCAGGCCGGACAGCTCCCGCAGATCCCGGCTGCCGGCGCCGTGGTCGATGATCCCCACGACGAGGAACAGCGCCGCCTTGAACAGGGCGTGGGCGAGCAGCATCGCCACGCCGGCCAGCGCGGTGTCCGGCGTGCCCGCGCCGACCACCACCACGAGCAGGCCGAGCTGGCTTACCGTCCCGTACGCCAGCAGCAGCTTCAGATCGGTCTGCCGCAGCGCCGCCCAGCCCCCGACGACCATCGTCGCCAGGCCGGCGGCCGTGACCACCGGGCGCCACGGCCCGGTGGTGGCCAGCACCGGCGCGAGCAGCCCGATCAGGTAGACGCCGGCCTTCACCATGGCGGCCGCGTGCAGGTACGCACTGACCGGAGTCGGCGCCGCCATCGCGACCGGCAGCCACGAGTTGAACGGCAGCACCGCCGACTTGGACAGCGCCCCGACGAGGATCAGCAGCACTGCCGTGACCAGGTACGCCCCGCCGGGCAGCGGCGCGGCGGGCAGCTCTGACCAACGGTAGCTGCCGGCGCGCTCGCCGAGCATGACGAAACCAACCAGCATCGCCAGTCCGCCGAGCGTGGTGACGGTCAGCGCCTGGACCGCGGCCCAGCGGCTGGAGCGACGTTCGGTGCTGTGCCCGATCAGCAAGTAGGAGAAGATCGTCGTCAGCTCCCAGCAGGCGTAGAGCAGCAGCAGGTCGTCGGCGAGGACCAGGCCGAGCATCGCGCCGGCGAAGCCCACCAGGACGGCCGCGAAGCGGGCCAGGCCGAGGGAGCCGGGCCGGAAGTACCGGCCGCTGTAGACCAGCACCAGCGCCCCGACGCCGCCGACCAGCAGGGTCATCAGCCAGGACAGGGTGGTCATGCGAAACACCAGGTCGAGCCCGAGCTGGCGAATCCACGGGTACGCCTCGACGACCGCCCCGCCGGCGCTGACCGCTGGCGTTCGGGCCAGCGCCCAGCCGAACGCCGCGCCGGGCGCGAGAGCGAGGAGGTAGCAGGCGCGCGGTCCGCACCACCGGACGAGCGGCGGCGCGACGAGCGCCGCCACGAGGTGGAGGATCAGCAGTACGAGCACCCGCACTCCCGGTCGAGGTGGCGGCGCGCCGGGCCGGTGCGCACCGCGCCAGCCGCCCGGTGGGACGGCAGCAGGCCCTGGGGACGGGTCGCGGGTGTCGACGGGCCGCACCGGGCGGACCGCCGCTCCGAACCACGCCCCCGGTGCGATCAGACGTCAGATCGTCCGGGGCCGGGGTTGTTTTGCAGGAATTGGCCGCCGCCCGGTCGACGCCGATGATCGGGCCGATGTCACCGGATCGGCGGCTCGATGCGCGGACGGCAGCGAGGTGACGGGCATCGGATGGGATCGGCGGCCGAGCGGCGGCGTCGCGCGGGCCGCCCCTCAGCGGGCGGCGACCTCGGCGTCGGCGAGGTCGTCGGCCGGGTCGTCGCTGACCGGTGCGGCCTCCCGCGTCGCCCGATCGCGGCGGGTGTCGACCAGCAGGTCCGGCCGGCCGAGTTGGAGCACGACCCGGTTGACCACTCGTTGGGCGGCGGCGAGCGAGCGGACCGAGAGCAGGCGGCCCCGGCTCTCCCGCCGTAGCACGAAGAAGTGCACGGCGGCGCGGACCCGGCCACGGTCGGCGGCGCTTGCCCGCGCGGTGGACGCGACCAGCTCGCGCAACACGTGCGCGAGCCGCTCGGCGAGTTCCAGCTCGGGGCCGGCCAGACCGGCTCGGACGGCGGTGAGATGACTGTCGACCTTACGGACGAGCACATCGGTGCCGGGCTCGGCACTCCGCTCCTCGACGGCCATCCGATCCTCCACCCCGCGTCCCACGTCCGCGTCGCGAGTGAAGTTACTTTATGTTGTGGGTCACAAGCAAGCAGTTAAGTCAGACTTAAAGCGTTCATCGTCATATTCATCGCTTATTAAGCACAGCCGGACAGAACGCGCGGGCCGCCGGGGAGGTTGTCACATCGCCGGGGCAGGATGGACGACGTGACGGACGTTGCGGGAGGCGGTGGCCGGGCGGCTCGACGGTCGGCGCCGGCTGGCGCGACCGCGCTCGCCGCGTTCGGCACGGCCACCAGGGAATGGTTCACCGCGGCGTTCGCCGCGCCGACCACCGCTCAGGCCGGTGCCTGGCAGTCGGTCGGCGCCGGACGCAACGCCCTGGTGGTGGCTCCCACCGGCTCCGGCAAGACGCTCGCCGCGTTTCTCTGGTCGCTGGACCGGCTGGCCCGCGAGCCCGTTCCGGCCGATCCCCGGCAACGCTGCCGGGTGCTCTACGTCAGCCCGCTCAAGGCGCTGGCGGTCGACGTCGAGCGCAATCTGCGCGCCCCGCTCGCCGGCATCCGCCAAGCCGCCACCCGCCTCGACATCACCCCGCCTGAGATCACCGTCGGGATGCGCACCGGCGACACCCCCGCCGACGAGCGCCGCGCCTTCGCCCGCACCCCGCCGGACATCCTCATCACCACACCGGAGTCGCTGTTCCTGCTGCTCACCTCCGCCGCCCGCGACTCGCTGCGAGGGGTCGAGACGGTGATCGTCGACGAGGTGCACGCGGTCGCAGGCACCAAGCGCGGCGCCCATCTCGCGCTGTCGCTGGAGCGCCTCGACGAGCTGCTACCCGCGCCGGCCCAACGCATCGGCCTGTCCGCCACGGTTCGGCCGGTCGACACCTGCGCCCGGTTCCTCGGCGGGGCCCGGCCGGTCGACGTCGTCGCCCCACCCACCACAAAGACCATCGAGGTGGGCGTCCAGGTGCCGGTGGAGGACATGACGCACCTCGACGAGCAGGATCCCGCCGACGGCGGTCTCGACGGGTCAGGTCCGCGCCGGGCATCGATCTGGCCGGCGGTGGAGGAGCGGGTGTTCGCCCTGATCCGGGCACACCGTTCGACCATCGTCTTCACCAACTCCCGGCGCTCCGCCGAGCGGCTCTGCGCCCGGCTCAACGACCTGGCGGCCGAGGTGGTCGGCGAGGGCGGCGGAGCGGGCCGGCGCACCGGCGCCGGGGGTGGGCCGGTGGGTCCGGTCCGGGCCAACCGACCGCCGGCCGAGGTGATGGCGCAGGCCGGCGCGGTGGCCGGCGCGCCGCCGGTCATCGCGCGGGCCCACCACGGCAGCGTTTCCCGGGAGGAGCGCAAGCACATCGAGGAGGCGCTCAAGTCCGGGCTGCTCCCCGCCGTGGTGGCCACCTCCAGCCTGGAGCTGGGCATCGACATGGGCGCGGTCGATCTCGTCGTGCAGATCGAGGCGCCGCCGAGCGTAGCCGCCGGCCTGCAGCGGGTCGGCCGCGCGGGGCACCAGGTCGGTGCGGTGTCCCGCGGGGTGGTGTTCCCGAAGCACCGGGGTGATCTGCTCTCCTGCGCGGTGGTGGCCGAGCGGATGACCGAGGGCGCGATCGAGGACCTGCACTACCCGCGCAACCCGCTGGACGTGCTGGCCCAGCAGATCGTGGCGATGGTGGCCCTCGACCCTTGGCGGGTCGGGGACCTGGCCGGGCTGGTCCGGCGGGCGGCGCCCTTCGCCGAGTTGCCCGACTCGGCCCTGCACGCCGTGCTCGACATGCTCTCCGGGCGATACCCGTCCACCGCCTTCGCCGAGCTACGTCCCCGCCTGGTGTGGGACCGGGCGACCGACGTGCTGACCGGCCGGCCCGGCGCCCAGCGCCTCGCGGTGACCAGCGGCGGCACGATTCCCGACCGGGGCCTGTTCGGGGTGTTCCTGGCCGGGGCGGAGCGGGCCGCGCGCGTCGGCGAGCTGGACGAGGAGATGGTCTACGAATCCCGGGTCGGCGACGTCTTCCTGCTCGGCTCGTCGTCCTGGCGGATCGAGGACATCACCCCCGACCGGGTGCTGGTCTCCCCCGCGCCCGGTCAGGCGGCCAAGATGCCCTTCTGGAAGGGCGACCAGCCGGGCCGGCCGGTGGAGCTGGGCCGGGCCATCGGCACCCGGGTCCGCGCCCTGCTGCGGCGGGGCGACGACGACGCCGTCGCCGCGCTGCGCGCCGGTGGTCTCGACGACTGGGCCGCCGGCAACCTGATGGCGTACCTACGCGAGCAACAGACGGCCACCCGCGCGCTGCCGGACGACCGCACGGTGGTGGTGGAGCGGTTCCGTGACGAGCTGGGTGACTGGCGGCTAGCGGTGCACAGTGTGCTCGGCGCCCGGGTGAACGCGCCCTGGGCACTGGCGATCGGCCGTCGGCTCACCGAGCGGTACGGGGTCGACGCCCAGGTGATGCCCTCCGACGATGGCATCGTCGTCCGCTTGCCGGACACCGCGGACGAACCGCCGGGTGCCGACATCGTCGTCTTCGAACCCGACGAGATCGCCCAACTGGTGGAGGAGTCGGTCGGCACGTCGGCTCTGTTCGCCGCCCGGTTTCGCGAATGCGCGGCCCGGTCGCTGCTGCTGCCGCGCCGCGATCCGCGCCGCCGCCAGCCGCTGTGGCAGCAGCGGCAGCGGGCCGCCCAGTTGCTCGACGTCGCCCGGGAGTACGCGGACTTCCCGGTCACCCTGGAGGCCGCCCGGGAGTGTCTCCAGGACGTCTTCGACCAGCCGGCGCTTGCCGTCCTGATGCGCGACCTGGCCGCCCGGAGGGTCCGCGTGGTCGAGGTGGAGACCCCGCAGCCCTCACCGTTCGCGCGCTCCCTGCTCTTCGGCTACGTCGGCGCCTTCCTCTACGAGGGCGACGCCCCGCTCGCGGAGCGGCGCGCCGCCGCTCTCGCTTTGGACTCGGCGCTGCTCGGGGAGCTGCTCGGCCGGGTCGACCTGCGGGAGCTGCTCGACCCGACGGTGCTCGCCGAGACCGAGCGCCAGCTTCGCTGGTGCACCGACCAGCGCCGGCCACGCGACGCGGAGGACGTGGTCGAGCTGCTCCGGGTCGTCGGTGACCTCAGCGTCGACGAGTTGGCCGCGCGGGGGGTGCCGGCGGAGTGGTTGACCGAGCTGGCGGCGGCACGGCGGGTGCTGCTGGTCCGCATCGCCGGCGAGGAGCGCTGGGTGGGGGTCGAGGACGCCGCCCGCCTGCGTGACGCGCTCGGCGTGGCCCTGCCCGTCGGCGTGGCCGAGGCGTACCTGGCGCCGGTGGCCGACCCGCTCGTCGACCTCGTCACGCGCTACGCACGCACCCACGGTCCGTTCGCCGCCGCCACCTGCGCGGCCCGGTTCGGGCTGGGCGTGTTCGTGGTGGAGCAGGTACTGCGCCGGCTCGCCGCCGCCGGGCGGGTGATGTCCGGCGAGTTCGCGCCCGACACGGTCGGCACCCAGTGGTGCGACGCCGAGGTGCTGCGGATGCTGCGCCGGCGGTCCCTTGCGGCGCTGCGCCGGGAGATCGAGCCGGTGCCGCCCCGGGCGCTGGCCACCTTCCTGCCGCGGTGGCAGCAGGTCGGCTCCTCGGCGCGCGGAGCGGAGGCCGTTGCCGCGACGGTCGAGCAGCTGCAGGGCGCGGCGGTGCCCGCGTCCGCGCTGGAACGGCTCGTGTTGCCGGCCCGGGTCGCTGACTACTCCCCCGCCCAGCTCGACGAGCTCTGCGCCAGCGGGGAGGTGGTGTGGGCCGGATCCGGAGCGATCCCCGGCGGCGACGGCTGGATCACCCTCGCGTACGCGGACACCGCCCCGTTGCTGCTCCCGCCGTCCGACGAGTCACTGCCCCGCACCCCGCTGCACGAGGCGGTGCTCGATGCTCTCGGCGACGGGCAGGCGCTGTTCTTCCGGCCCCTGTCCGACCGCATCGGCTCGACCGACGACGCCGCCCTGGCCGCCGCCGTGTGGGAACTGGTCTGGTCCGGCCACCTCACCAACGACACGCTCGCACCGCTGCGCGCGGTGCTCGGTGGCGGCGGCGCGCACCGCTCGCGTCCGGCCGCCCCACGCACCCGCTATCGGCGTCCCGGACGGATCGCGTTGCCCACCCGCGGCGGCCCGCCGACGGTCGCCGGCCGATGGTCCCGCCTCCCGGAGCGAGACGTCGACCCCACCCGCCGGGCGGCGGCCCTCGCCGACGTCCTGTTGGAACGGCACGGCGTGGTGACCCGGGGCGCGGTCGTGGCAGAGCAGGTGACCGGCGGCTTCGCCGCGATCTACCCGGTACTGTCCGCGTTGGAGGAGCGCGGCGCGGCCCGTCGCGGGTACTTCGTCGAGGGACTCGGCGCCGCACAGTTCGCGGTCCCCGGTGCGGTTGACCGGCTTCGCACGCTCGCGGAGTCGGCCGACGGCGGGCGCGCCAGGGGCGGGCCGGCGCTGGTCCTCGCCGCGACCGACCCGGCCAACCCGTACGGCGCGGCGCTGCCGTGGCCGGAGCGGGTGGTGGACTCGGGCGACGGTGCGGCCCCGGCGACCGGGCACCGGGCGGGTCGCAAGGCGGGAGCCCTGGTGGTGCTGGTCGCCGGTGACCTCGCGTTCTACGTCGAGCGGGGTGGCCGGACGCTGCTCTCCTTCACCGACGACGGCGACGCCCTGGCCGCGGCGGGCAAGGCGCTCGCCGACGCGGTCCACTCCGGAGCACTCGGGGCGATCTCGGTGGAGCGGGCCGACGGCGAGGGGGTGCACTCGTCGCCGCTGCGCGACGCGCTGACCGCTGCCGGCTTCCGGGCCACCCCACGCGGGCTGCGGCTACGCGGTTGACAGGCCACCGCAGAACGCGCCCGTCCAGGTCCCGCCTACGCTGACCACCCTGCTGGTTCGCAGGCTGCGGCTCACCCCGGCGGGCTAGCCTCTCGTCCCATGACACCGATCCCGTGGATCTCGTTCACCACCGACTACGGTCTCGACGACGGCTTCGTGGCCGCCTGCCACGGGGTACTCGCCCGATTGGCACCAGCGGCCCGGGTGATCGACGTGACCCACCTGGTTCCTCCGGGTGACGTGCGGCGGGGCGCGGCCGTGCTCGCGCAGACCGTGCCGTCCCTGCCGGTGGGCATCCACCTCGCGGTCGTCGACCCGGGAGTGGGCACCGCACGCCGGGGGATCGCTCTGGCGGCCGGGAACGGGATGCTGGTCGGGCCGGACAACGGGTTGCTGCTGGACGCAGCGGCAGCGCTCGGCGGGGTGCGGGCGGCGGTACGGCTGACGAACCCGGACTGGCTCGGACCCCGGGTGTCGGCCACGTTCCACGGCCGGGACGTCTTCGCGCCGGTGGCAGCCCGGCTGGCGCTCGGCGCGCCGCTGGCCGACGCCGGCCCGGCGGTCGAGCCGGACACCCTGGTGCGGCTGCCGGCGCCACTGGTCCGCCCAGAGGCGGACGGTTTCACCGCCGAGGTGCTGACCGTGGACCAGTTCGGCAACGTGCAGCTCGCCGCCCCGGCTGCCCTGCTGAGGCCGCTGCCCGCCGCTGTCCGCGTCGGCGACCGCGCCGCGGTGCGCGGCCGGACCTTCGGCGACGTACCACCCGGCGGGCTGGTGGTGCACGTCGACTCGGCTGGCCTGATCGCGATCGCGGTCAACGGTGGCCGGGCCGCCGACCTGCTCGCGGTGCGACCGGGTGACCGGCTGCGGGTCACCGCGGCCTGACCAGGCGGACGCCGACCGGTTGGCCAGGGTGCGGGTGGGCGGGCGCGGGGGAGAATGGACGGGTGCCCGAAGGCGACACCGTCTGGAACACCGCCCGCGTCCTCCAGCGGGCGCTCGCCGGCACCCGCCTGACCCGCAGCGACTTCCGGGTCCCGCAGCTCGCCGCGACCGACCTCGCAGGCTGGACGGTGCGCGAGTCGGCCAGCCGCGGCAAGCACCTGCTGCTGCGCCTGGCGGCCCCGGGCGGCAGCGCCACCGACACCGGCGCGCTACCCGGGACGGACGGCGGGATGCGCTGGACGCTCCACTCGCACCTGCGGATGGACGGCGCCTGGCGAGCGTACGCGCCCGGCGAGCGCTGGGCCACCCGCCCGGCACACCTGATCCGGGTGGTACTGCGCAGCCCGTCGACCGTGGCCGTCGGCTACCACCTGCACGACCTGGCCCTGGTGCCCACCTCCGAGGAAGGCCGTCTCGTCGACCACCTCGGCCCCGACCTTCTCGGTCCGGACTGGGATCCGTCCGAGGCCGTCCGGCGGCTCACCACCCGTCCGGCCACCACCATCGGTGAGGCCCTCCTCGACCAACGCAACCTCGCCGGCGTCGGCAACCTCTACAAGTGCGAGGTGCTGTTCCTGCTCGGCGTCTCGCCGTGGACACCGGTCGGCGCGGTCCCCGACCTCACCGCCGCGGTCACCCTGGCGCAGAAGTTGCTCACCGCGAACCGGGGGCGCTGGAGGCAGAGCACCACCGGCTCGCTGCACCGAGGGCAGACCAGCTACGTGTACGGCCGGCGCGCCCAGCCGTGCCGCCGCTGCGGCACCGCGATCCGCAAGGAGGAGCTGGGTGACCGGGTCACCTACTGGTGCCCGACCTGCCAACCGGGCCCCGAGCCGTCCGCCTGACCCCACCACGCCGCTGCCGCGGACCTGGCGGGTCGCTCCCGACGGCGGCGGTGCCGGCAGGAACGCACGTGTGCCGGCAGGAACGCACTTGTGCCGGCAGGAACGGCCCCGTGCCGGCACCACCACGCCCATGACGGCAGAAGCGGTGGCGGACTCACCGGGAGCGACGGGTGGGCCGATCCGGGCGGAAGCGGTGACAAAGAATCGGTATTCCCCACAGTCATATTCATGCCGGTCAGGAATAACGCTGCGGACGATACCTGCCCCGATTACCCCGTTACCTGATGAATCCCGAACGGCCCGCCGAGGTCCGCGGGATGTCTTGTTGGTGGCGCAGGGCCGGGGCACCCCGCTTCCTTCGAACGGGATTTGGCAAGAGCCCGCCTTGTACCCCTACCAGGGGCCGGTGCGAGCCGGTCGACGATCGAAAGGCACGTGGCAGCCCGGTGCCGGTTCGGCGTGTCGGGCGGGACACTCCGGGGGCGGGGGCAGAAATTGGCGCGCCGCCCAGATAGGGACGATTGGGCACTTCCTAACCATCCATCCGGGCCGCATGCTGCGGTTGAGCGCTCACACACCGTCAGTTCAGCGCCCCCGCGCCGCCACGCCGAGGTGGCGGCCCGGCGCCCGACGCCGGGAGAGCCATGGACCTGTTCCGCAGACTCCGGATCCCGTGGGCCGACCGACCCGCCGACGACCCTACCGACGATAGCGCCGGCGACAACCGTTACGGCGACACCGGCCCGGACGTGCCGGCGGCCCGGAGTACGGGCCGCCCAGCACCAGCACCAGCACCAGCACCAGCACCAGCACCAGCACGTCTCGACCCAACGGTGGTCCCCCGCTGCTTCGGGGCGGTGCCGAACCACGCGCACAGCCCGTTGCCGGTCGTCGACGCCGAGGGGCGGGTGGTGCCCGGCACCGGAATCCGAAAGTTCGTCGACCCGCTGCCGACCCTCGGCGCCGGCGGCAGCGGCGCCACCACCTCGGGCCCGGTGGGCAGCCTGCCGGTGGCGGCGCCGGACACCATCACCTACCCGGGCTGTGACTACTACGAGATAGGGCTCCAGGAATACGCCCAACGCCTGCACCGGGATCTCCCGGCGACTCGGCTACGCGGTTACCGACAGCTCAACCTCGGCACCGACCCGACCGGGCACAACACCGTCGCTCCGCCGGAGCACCCCGTCCACCTCGGCCCGGTGATCGTCGCGCGACGCGGCCGACCGGTCCGGGTCAAGTTCATCAACCAACTCCCCACCGGGCAGGCCGGCGAGCTCTTCCTCCCCGTCGACCCGACCGTCGAGGGCGCGGGTACCGGCCCGCTCGACGGGCCCGCGCCGTACCCGCAGAACCGGGCGGTGCTGCACCTCGCGGGAGCGCAGACCGGCTGGATCAGTGCGGGCAACCCATGGCAATGGATCTCCCCGGCCGGAGAAATCACCCCCTACCCGACAGGCGTCGGACTGGTCCACGTACCCGACATGCCACACCCGGGCGCCGGGGCGACCACCCTCTATTTTCCGAACGAACAGAGTGGCCGGTCGCTGGTGTTCCACGACAACACCGTCGGCCTCGCCCGGCTGACCGTCTACTCCGGGCAACTCGGGCTCTACCTGCTCACCGACCTGGCCGAGGACCGGCTGGTCAACGACGGGGTACTCCCCGCCGACCAGATTCCGCTGGTCCTCGAGGACCGGACCTTCGTACCCGACGACACCCAGCTGGCCGCTGAAGACCCGACCTGGGACCGGGACCGGTGGGGCACCCGAGGCAACCTCTGGCATCCGCACGTCTACCAGCCCCGGCAGAACCCGTACCGCAGCGGTGGCGGCAACCCCACCGGGCGCTGGGACTACGGGCCGTGGTCGCGTACCGCCGAGGAGATCCCCCCGGACGGCACCGGCCCGGTGCCGAATCCGCACCACGACCCCGTCACCGCGCCCGACGAACCACCGATGACGCCCGGTGTGCCGCACCCGTCGGCGGTGCCGGACGCCTACGGCGACACGGTGCTGGTCAACGGCGTGGCGTACCCGTGGCTCGCGGTGCAGCCGCGCGCCTACCGGTTCCGCATCGTCAACGCGTGCCTGGACCGCAGCCTGAACCTCCAGCTCTACCGGGCCAGCGGCGCGGGGCCGTTGTGGGGCCCGGACGGCAAATTGGCCGACCCGGCGGCGGGTGAGGTGCCGATGGTCGAGACGGTCCGGACGGCTGGCTGGCCGGAGGACGGACGTACCGGCGGTGTGCCGGACCCCCACGCGGCCGGTCCGGAACTGATCCAGATCGGCAACGAGGGCGGCCTGCTGCCGGCACCGGCGGTGATCCCGAACCGACCGGTGACCTACCGGTACGACCGGCGCGACCCCACCGTGCTCAACGTCGACGGGCACGCGCTGCTGCTCGCCCCCGGGGAGCACGCCGACGTGCTGGTCGACTTCTCCACGGTCGCGCCGGGTAGCACGCTGCTTCTCTACAACGACGCCCCCGCCCCGCTACCCGACTTCGACCCCCGGTACGACCACCGCACCGAGGCGCCGGACCTGCACGACGAGGGCGGAACACCGCCGAGCCGCCCCGGGTACGGGCCGAACACCCGGACGCTGCTTCAGTTCCGGGTCGGCGGCACCCCGGCGGCCCGGTACGACCTGGCCCGGCTGCGCGAACGACTGTCCCGGGCGTACGGGGCAAGCCAACAACCGCCGATCGTGTCGCAGCCGGCATACGATCCCCCGTTCGGCACCCACACCATCCGCGAGACCACCGTGCCGGTCCACGCCACCACGGTGAGCTTCACCCCCGCCGGCGGTGGCTCGCCGGTCCTTCTGCCGCTCGCGGTCAAGACGGTCCAGCAGGTCTTCGAGCCCGGTCACGGCCGACTCACCGGGCGGCTCGGTGTGGGGCACCCGCACGGCGGCCCGCTCGGCCCCGCGGCGCTGCCGCTCGGCCCGACCGACCCGGCAACCGAGGTGGTGCAGGTCAGCGACCCGGCGACAGCGGTGGGCGCTCCCACCGACGGCACGCAGCTCTGGCGAATCCGGGGCGCCCCCCGGCGGACCCAGCCGGTCCGGCTGGACGGCGTGGACCTGCAGCTGGTCAACCGGGTGGGATGGGACGGCACCCTCCGGCCACCGGACGACAACGAGTTGGGCTGGAAACAGGTCGTCCGGGTCAACCCCAGGGAGGATGTGATCGTCGCGCTGCGCCCGGTCGCACCTCCGCTGCCGTTCAAGATCGGCGACAGCGTACGGCTGCTGGACCCCGGCCGGCCGGTCGGCGCTGGGACCGGCTCGACACCGGTCAGCCCAGTGGACGGGCGGTCGGCGCGGGTCGGCAACCAACTGGTGAACCTCGGATGGGAGTACCGGTGGCACAGCCAACTCGCCGGCCACCGGGACCAGGGGATGAGTCGGCCGCTGGTGCTCCGGGTCACCCCGAAGGCGCCGACCGGCCTGACCGCGACACCGGTCCCCGGGTCGGCGACCGCGCTGCCGGCGATCACACTGGCGTGGACCGGCAACGGCAGCCGCCCCGCCGCCACCAGCCACCTGTTGCAGCGGGCCACCGATCCGGCCTTCACCGAAGGACTAACCGTGATCACCGTCGCCGCCACCACCAACCGCTACACCGACGCCACGGTCACACCCGACGTCACGTACCACTACCGGATCCGGGCGGAGAACGCGGTCAGCTGCTCGGCGTGGTCGAACAGCGTGCCCGCCTCGGTGCGGCTCGCCGCGCCCACCGGGCTGAGCGCGACGGTACCGCCGGCCGCGCCGCTCCGGGTGGCGTTGCGCTGGCGTAACCGCTCCTTCGCCACCGGCGTCGACGTGCAGCGCGCCACCAACCCGACGTTCACCAGCGGGCCGGGCACCACCGCGATCGGGGTCGGGGACACCCACCTGGACACCGCCGTCACGCCGGACACCATCTACTACTACCGGGTCCGCACCACGTTCCTCGGCACGTCTTCACCATGGTCGACGGTGGCGCAGGTGACCACCCCGCCGCGCCCGGCGGTGCCGGACTCGGTCAGCGTCACCGCCACGGCGCCGGCCGCGGACACCGCGACGGTGATCCTCGGCTGGGTGACCAGCACGCCGGCCGGGCCGGGCGCCGGCTTCACCGTGCAGCGGGCCGTGGACGCCTCCTTCACCCGAGAGGTGGCCACCTTCACGGTGGGCGGACGGGGCTTCACCAACACCGGCCTGGCCCGTGGGGTCACCTACCACTACCGGATCCGCTCGTTCAACGTCGTCGGCGCGTCCGCCTTCGCCCCTCCCGTCGCGGTTACCACCCCGAGCTGATCAGGGAGTGTGCAACGGGGAGTTCACGCCACGCAGTTCGGCGAGGGCCGAGGCGACTCCGTGTAGCAGGTCGGTCGCCTCGGTGAGTCGGGCCGCCGCCGGATGCTCGGTGCCGTCCGGTCGGGCGTTCTCAGCCACGTAACCAGCGGCGGCCACCACAAGCCGCTCGTACGCGGCGACGCCGCTTTCCAGCTGCGCGGAGAGCACCCTGTGCGCCTCTGCCAGGGGTGGCCGGGCGTCCGGCGGCGCGAGCGACAGTGCGCGCTCGACGCTGGCCACCCGGGCGGCGAGGTCCCGCAGGGAACGGTCGGCGGCGGCGGCCTCGGCTACCGCCGGCTCCGCCAGACCGGTCAGCCGGATCGTCATGCCGGCAAAGGTCTGGGCGGCCCGGTCCAGCCGGCTCCACGGCGCTGCCGCGCTGGTGCCGCGCAGCGCGACCCGCGACCGCACCCGGCGCGCCTCGGCCAGCACAGCCGGCCCGACGGGAAGCCGTTCCACCGCGGCGACCAGCCGGGACCGGGACCGAGCCGCCGCCTCGACGGGGTCGAGCGCGGGCGGCGCCGGTCGGGTGGCCAACGCCCGCAGGTCGATCCACCGCCACGCAGCCAGCGCCAGTGCCCCACCCGCCCCGGCGGCCCAGGCCGCGTCCGGCAGCCCAAGACCGGCGTACGGCGTCAGCACGGCAGCCGCACCACCGAGGCCCCCCGCCAGCACGCTCCACCGGCGGGCGGACCGTCGCAACCGACCGAGCCTCCGGAAGTACCGCGTACGCTCGTCTGCCACGTCGCCTCCTCGACCCGGGCCGCTCAGCCGGCGGCGGTGCTGTCCCCGCTGCCGCGTTCCCGGCTCATGCTGGCCCGGATCTCGTCGAGTCGGGCGGCAGCCGCCGGGTCGGCGGCCGGAGCGGCCGGAGCGGCGTCCGGCGCGGACCGAGCGGCCGCCGGCCGCTCGGTCGTGCCGCCGAGCGGCTCACCCGCCATGCTGGAGCGGATCTGCTCCAGCCGGGCGGAACCGGCCGAATCCAGCGTTGCCTTCTGGATTTCCAGCATCCGGCCCTCGACCGAGTTGCCGGCCAGCTCGGCCCGTCCCATCGCATTGGCGTAGCGCCGCTCGATCCGGTCGCGCACCTCGTCCAACGTCGGCGTGGTGCCGGGCGTGGTGATCGCCGACATCGACTCCAGCGAGGCGGCGACGCTTTCCTGCATCTTGGCCTGCTCCAGCTGGCTGAGGAGCTTCGCCCGCTCGGCGAGCTTCTGCTGGAGGATCATCGAGTTGTTCTCGACGGCCTTGCGGGCCTGCGCCGCCGCGCCGAGCGCCTGGTCGTGCAGGGTCTTCAGGTCCTCGGTGGCCTGCTCGGCGGAGACCAGCTGCGTGGCAAGGGTCTGGGCGGACTGTTCGTAGCGCGCCGCCTCGGTCTCGTCACCCTTCGCGCGGGCCTGATCGGCCAGCACCAGGGCCTGGCGGGCGTTGCCCTGCAACCGCTCGACCTCGGACATCTGCCGGGACAGCTTCATCTCGAGCTGCCGCTGGTTGCCGATCACCGCGGCGGCCTGCTGGACGAGCGCCTGGTGCTGGTGCTGGGCCTCCTCGATCGCCTGCTGGATCTGCACCTTCGGATCGGCGTGCTCGTCGATCTTGGCGCCGAAGAGCGCCATCAGATATTTCCAACCCTTGACGAACGGGTTCGCCATCTCCGCGGTATCCCCTCAGTAGCGTCGCGCCGCCCGCCCACGACCGGCGGCCAGGGTGCGGCAGTAGCTCCATCGTCCCAGGCGGATGCCAGCCCGGCGTCCGCGGTTGACGAGCGGGACCGCCACCATCGCGATCAACCCTACGTGGCAGGGCCGCCGCCGACCACGACGAGCGGTATCGGACCAGGGCGAATTCAGGGACGACCGGCCGGGAGCGGAGCGTCGGCCGGATCAGGCGGCGCAGACCACGTCCCGGTCGGCGGGGCGCACCCGGGTGCTGCGCAGCGTCGCCTTGAGCGGGGAGTCCTGACGGACCTGCACGGAGACGGTGCCGTCCGAGGTGACCTGGCGAACGCCCCGGCTGGCGGCCTTACGAACGGCCGGCGGCGACACCGGGGCCGGCTGCTCGACCGGCTCCTCCTGGACCGGCACCAGCACGCCCGGCATCTGCTCGGCGAGCGCGACCGTGTCACTCACCTCGCGCAGCAGCTCGGACAGGCGTGCGCCCAGCGCGTCGCAGATGGCGGCCAGCAGCTCACTCGACGGCTCCTTCTGGCCACGTTCGATCTCGGAGAGGTAGCCGAGGCTGACGTTGGCGGCGGAGGACACCTCGCGCAGGGTGCGGTGCTGCCCCTGCCGGCGTGCCCGCAGCGCGTCACCGATCACCCGGCGTAGCAGGACCATCGCACCTCCCCAGGGGGAACACCACCACGCCCCGACGGCCGGACCTATCCGGACCCGACCACCGAAGCCTTCCCGCAACCGTACCCGGTGGGAGCCCGCCCGACATCCCGCCCCGCCCGGCGGAATCGGATGATCCCTCACCGACGTCCGGCGCCGGCGGAATCACGGCCGGCGGGACCACCGTCCACCAGGCGACCCGCCTCCGCGGTCTGAACCCGCCCAGCCAGCAACCGTAGTGCCGCAATCACCGCGGCCGACCGGACGTGGTCCCGGCCACCGCCGAGCTGGAGCCGGCGAACGTCGCTGCCGGACGGGCCGGCCACGGCCACGTAGACCAGCCCGACCGGCTTGCCGTCCTGCGGCTCGGGCCCGGCCACCCCGGTCGTGGCGAGACCCCAGTCGGCGACGCACCGTCGCCGCCCGCCCTCCGCCAGCGCCACGGCGACGTCCGGGTCGACCGGTCCCCGCGCGGCGACCAGATCCTCTGGTACGCCCGCGAGCCGCGACTTCAGGTCGGTGGCGTAGACCACGAGCCCGCCCCGGTAGACACTGCTGACGCCGGCGATCTCCACGATCGACGCGGCGAGCAGGCCACCGGTCAGCGACTCGACTGTGGCGAGGGTCTCGTGCCGCTCGACCAGACCGTGCACCACGCCGGCCGCCGGGCTACCAACTGGCCGACCACCCTCGGCGTCGGTTCCCGTGTCCATGCCTGTGCCCTCCCGCCGCCGCGGCACCCACCCGGCCTCGGTGTTCATCCTGCCCGACGCTGACCGGCCGGGGAGCGTTCTCAGTGGGACGGGCGGCGCAACCGCAGAGCCTGGGTGAGGTAGTCGAAGCCGGTGACGACCGTCACCGCCACCGCGGCGCCCATGATCCAGGGGCCGACAGCGGCCAGGGCGGCGGGCATCGGCCACAGGTACCAGGTGATCGCGAGGATCTGGAGCACTGTCTTGATCTTGCCGCCCCGGCTGGCCGCGATCACGCCGTGCCGGATCACCCAGAACCGCACCGCGGTGACACCCAGCTCCCGTACCAGGATCAGCGCGGTCACCCACCAGGGCAGCAGGTCATACCAGGAGAGCAGCAGCAGCGCGGACCCGGTGAGCGCCTTGTCCGCGATCGGGTCGGCCACCTTGCCGACCGACGTGACCAGGCCGAACCGGCGGGCGATCCACCCATCCACCAGATCGGTGACCGACGCCACCACGAAGATCAGGCAGCCGACGATCCGCCAGCCGGGCTGGCTCATCCCGGACGCCACCACCGACACGGCGAAGACCGGCACCAGAATCAGCCGCAGCAGCGTCAGCGCGTTCGCCGCGTTGACCACGGACACCCGGGCGACCACCGGGACCGGGGCTGGCTCCGCCGCCCCGGTCACCGACGCATCCCGCTCCGGCCGCCGTGGCAGCCCCGGCACCTCACCACGTGGCTCCCTCGCTCCGCCCGGGCCCGCCGTCACCGTGCCGCGCCGGGCGCCGCCGAGATCATTTCATCCGGTACGGCGACCAGGTCGACGCCCTCGGTCGCGGTGACCGTTGCGCGGACCAGGTCGCCGGGGCGCAACGCGGCCAGGTCCACCCCGCCGCCCGGCGGCGCGACCAGCGTCGTCGACCCGTCGACCTCGGGCGCCTGGTGCGCGGCACGCCCCTCGACCACATCGTCGTGGACCGAGTCGACCAGGACCTGAACCGTCGACCCGATCCGCTCCTCGGCGCGCTGCGCGCACAGCTCGTCGGCCAGGGCGCCGATTCGGTCGTATCGGCGTTTCACCGTGGCGGCCGAGACCTTGCCGCCCAGACCTGCGGCCTCGGTGCCGTCCTCGTCGCTGTAGTCGAACACGCCGATCGCGTCCAGCCGCGCCTCGGTCAGGAAGCGGACCAGTTCGGCGACGTCGGCCCGGGTCTCGCCGGGGAAGCCGACGATGAAGTTGCTCCGGGCGCCGGCCTCGGGCGCGAGGGCTCGGGCACCGGCCAGCAGCTCGAGGAACCGGTCGGTAGAGCCGAACCGGCGCATCCGGCGCAGCACCGGCTCGCTGGAGTGCTGAAAGGACAGGTCGAAGTACGCAGCCACGCCCGGCGTCGTGGCGATCGCCTCGACCAGGCCGGGGCGGGTCTCGGCGGGCTGGAGGTAGCTCGCCCGGACCCGGACGATGCCGTCGATCGCGGCGAGCTGCGGCAGCAGCTTCTCCAATGCCCGCGGATCGCCGAGGTCCTTGCCGTAGGAGGTCGAATTCTCGCTGACCAGCACCAGCTCACGGACCCCGGTCTTGGCCAGCCACTCGGCCTCGGCGAGCAGCTCGTCGGGGGTGCGGGAGACGAAGGCACCGCGGAAGGCGGGGATGGCGCAGAACGCACAGCGCCGGTCGCAGCCGCTGGCGAGCTTGAGTGAGGCGACCGGACCGCCGTCCAGCCGACGCCGCAGCACCGGCCGTAGGTGCGCCGGCGTGTGCTCGTCGACCGGGACGGCGATGCCGTGCCCAGGCAGCGACACCGCTGTCTCCCGGCGGTCGACCGGGGTGAGTGGCAGCAGTTTCCGACGGTCGCGCGGGGTGTGCGCGTCGATCGAGTCGCCGGCGAGTACCGCGCCCAACCGGGCGGAGATATCCGGGTAGTCGTCGAAGCTGAACACTGCCTGCGCCTCGGGAAGGCTGTCAGCCAGCTCACGCCCGTACCGCTCGGCCATGCACCCGGCCGCCACCACCTTCGCTCCGGTGTCGGCTGCGGCCAGCAGGGTCTGGATCGAATCCTGCTTGGCCTTCTCGACGAACCCGCAGGTGTTCACGACCACCACGTCGGCGCCCTCACCGTCCGTGGTGACCTGCCAGCCGTCCGCGTGCAGCCGGGCGGCCAGTTCTTCCGAGTCGACCTCGTTGCGGGCACAACCGAGGGTCAACAGGGCGACGCGGCGGCCGTCGGCGGGTGAAGGGGAGGTGGCGGACACCATCCGAGGGTACCGGGCCGGTAACCGGTCCCGGCGCCCGCAGGCCCCTCGGCCGGTTGCTCACCCACCGGCGGCTACCGGACCGAGTCTGCCTGACAGGTCCTGTCCGCGCTCGGTTGGTCTCATCAGGTCCCGGCCGCCACCCGGGACCGGCGTGGATCGGCCGGTCCGGCCGGGACGGCGACCCGGACCAGGTGGTCGAGCAGGAAGACCTCGGTGCCGGCCAGCCCGGTCGAACAGAAGACCGAGACCTGGTCCGCGCTGGTCCGGCCGGGGACCGCCCCGGCCAGCACCGCTCCCAGGTCGCGCAGCCGGCCGGCGTACGGGGCCAGCGCGGCGAGCATCGGCGGGTCGTACGCGCCCGCCTGCGCCGACGAATCGGTGACCAGCACATCCGCCCGGTCGAGCAGATCGGTGCCGAACTCGTGCCGGTCGACCTGCTTGAAGCCCACCGCGTTGACGTGTGTGCCCGGGGCGAGGTCTCCGGCGGCCAGCACCGGGACGGTGCTGGTGGTAGCGAGTACCACGACGTCCCGGTCGGTCACGGCGGCCCGGGCGGAGGCCACCGCGCGGGCCGGGACACCCAACTCGGCGCGGACGCGGGCCGCGAACCCCTCCCGCCGGGCGACGGAGCGGCTATGTACGGTCACCTCGCGTAGTGGTCGGACCGCGGCGGCGGCCCACACCTGCGTCCACGCCTGGTGCCCGGAGCCGATCACGCCGAGGGTGGCCGCGTCTGGGCGGGCCAGCGTGTCCACGGCGACCCCACCCAGCCCCCCGGTCCGCCGGGACCCCAGCTCCTCCCCGACCGCGATCGCCCGCACCGCCCCCGTCCGCCCATCGTGCAGCACCACGACCTGATCGCCGCACGGGTGCCCGAAGGTGTCGTACGAGCGGAAGCCGTACCACTCGCCGACGAGGTGCCCGGCGGTCAGCACCATCCGCCCTCCACCCAGCGCGGCCACCGCCCGCGGCGGCGCCACCAGCCGCCCGTCGTGGGCGGCCCGCAGTGCGTCCCGCATCGCCGCCACCGTCCTCGGTGCGTCGAGCGCGGCAGTGACCTCGGGGTCGGAGAAGAACAGCGGCATACCGGCAATACTGCAAGTTGAAGGCAAGTTGAGGTCCACCCAACGTGGTTCGGATCACGCACGGTGCTAGCCTCGTCGTCGGCCCGCCAGCGGGCTGGCGCTCCGCCCCAATCGAGTGGTGGGCGTACCCGGTCAGGCCGCGACGCCCCCGGGCGACTCAGAATCGACTCGTCCCGGCCCCGACGGTACGGGCGGCTCGACGAGAGGTGACTCCGATGGCCTGGATCGTGCTGGTGGTCTCCGGACTCCTGGAGACAGCCTGGGCGATCGCCCTCGACCGCAGCGTCGGCTTCCGCCGACCCGTCCCGTCGGTGGTCTTCGCCGTCACCCTCGTGCTCAGCATGGCCGGCCTGGCGTACGCACTCCGCGACATCCCCGTCGGCACCGGCTACGCCGTATGGGTTGGCATCGGCATGGTCGGCACGGCCGTCGTCGGCATGGTCGCCCTGAACGAGTCGGCCAGCCTTCCCCGGATCGCCTGTCTGCTGCTGGTGATCGCTGGCGTGGTCGGCCTGAGGATCTACCACTGACGCCCCACGCCCCGGCCGGCTCGCGCCCCACCACGGACGAGATCCTGGCCGACCGCCACCGACGCGCGCCCCGCGGCGGCGTCGCCCGTGTCTGCTCGATCCTTGTCCTCGTGGGCGCGGTGCTCGGCGTCGAGCCACTGGGCCGGTACGTGGCCGACGCCAGCCCGGCCCGGCCGGCATGATGATCGGCGTGGCCGATCGGCACCACGGCCCTCGACCGTTGTCAGTCGTCGCCGCCGCGCAGCCCGACCAGGACCTCCTCCAACTCGTCCGGCTTGACGAGCACGTCGCGGGCCTTGGAACCCTCGGAGGGGCCGACCACGCCGCGCGTCTCCATGAGGTCCATCAGCCGGCCGGCCTTGGCGAAGCCGACCCGCAGCTTGCGTTGAAGCATCGACGTCGAGCCGAATTGGGAGGTCACCACCAGCTCGACAGCCTGCACCAGCAGGTCGAGGTCGTCGCCGATGTCCTCGTCGATCTTCTTCTTGCCCTCCTGGGCGACGGTCAACACGTCCGGCCGAAACTCCGGCTCCCGCTGGTCCTTGCAGAACTTGACGACATCGGTGATCTCGCGCTCGGTCACCCAGGCGCCCTGGATACGGATCGGCTTCGACGCACCCATCGGCAGGAAGAGGCCGTCGCCCCGGCCGAGTAACTTCTCCGCGCCTGGCTGGTCCAGGATGACGCGGGAATCCGCCAGCGAGGAGGTCGCGAAGGCAAGCCGCGACGGCACGTTCGCCTTGATCAGTCCGGTGACCACGTCGACCGAGGGCCGCTGGGTGGCGAGCACCAGGTGGATGCCGGCGGCCCGAGCCAGCTGGGTGATCCTGACGACGGAATCCTCCACGTCGCGCGGTGCGACCATCATCAGGTCGGCCAGCTCGTCCACGATCACCAGCAGGTACGGATACGGCCGGATCTCCCGCTCGCTGCCCGGCGGCGCCTTGATCTCGCCGGTGCGCACCTTGCGGTTGAAGTCGTCGATGTGCCGAACCCCGTTGGCAGCGAGGTCGTCGTACCGCATGTCCATCTCGCGGACGACCCACTCCAGTGAGTCGGCAGCCTTCTTGGCGTTCGTCACGATCGGCGTGACCAGGTGCGGGATGCCCTCGTAGCCGGTCATCTCGACCCGCTTCGGGTCGATCAGCAGCAGCCGCACCTCGTCCGGCGTCGCCCGGGTCAGGATCGACACCAGCAGCGAGTTGAGGCAGGACGACTTGCCCGCGCCGGTGGCCCCCGCGATCAGGATATGCGGCATCTTCGCGAGGTTGGCCACCACGTAGCCGCCCTCGATGTCCTTGCCCAGCGCCACCACCATCGGGTGGTGATCGCTGGTGGCCGCCCGGGAGCGCAGCACGTCGCCGAGGGACACGTTCTCCGGGTCGGTGTTCGGGATCTCCACGCCGACCGCGCTCTTGCCCGGGATCGGGCTGAGGATCCGGACGTCCGGCGACTTCACCGCGTACGCGATGTTCCGGGAAAGCTGGGTGATCCGCTCGACCTTGACGCCCGGGCCAAGCTCGACCTCGTACCGGGTGACCGTCGGGCCCCGGGTGAAGCCGGTGACCGCGGCGTCCACGTCGAACTGCTCGAAGACGCCAGTCAGCGCGGCGATCACCTCGTCGTTGGCCTTGCTCCGGGTCTTCGGCGCGGCACCGCTGCTCATCAGGTTCGCCGGGGGCAGGGCGTAGTCGCCGGCCAGCCCGGTCAGGGCAAGCTGCTCGGCCCGCGTGGGCAGTGGCGAGTGTTCGGGGGGCTCGGCCGGCTTGCGGCCGGCCGGCACCCTCGCCGGGCGCTTGCGGGGCAGCACGAGCGTGTCCTGGAGGTCGGCACCCGCCAGGTCGTCGACGTCGTCCGGTTCCACCGGTGGCGGCATCCGCTTCGCCGGGCGTTTACGGGCCGGTTTCTCGGCAACCGCCGCCTCCTGCTCGGCGGGCGGCGTGCCGGCCACCGCGTCGGCCAGCAAACCCAGCCGCTCGGGAATCTTGTTGATCGGCGTCGCGGTGACCACCAACAGCCCGAAGACCAGCAGCAGGACCAGCAGCGGCACGGCCACCCAGGCGGTCACCGCCCGTTCCAGCAGACTGCCGACGCCGGCGCCGACCAGGCCACCGGCGAAGTCTCGCTGGACCGGGTCCACCGGATCCTGCCCGATGTGCAGCATCGCCGCGGTGGCGATCAGCATGGACCCCCAGCCGACCAGGCCGCGACCGCGGTGCTCGGGGTCGGCGGGCTGACGCATCAGCCGCCAGGCGCCGATCATCAGCAGCACCGGCACCACGATGGCGATCGCGCCGAGAAAGAGCCGGACGCTGTCGGCCAGCCGCTCCCCCACCGGGCCGGCCCCGGAAAACCAGATCGCCACCGCGCTGAGCAGGGCGAGGCCGAAGACCAGCAGCCCGGCGCCGTCACGCCGGTGCTCCGGGTCCAGATCACGGGCGGCGGCGGCCTGCCGGCCCGCGGCGCGCACCGCCCAGCCCGTGCCGTGCGCCAGGCCCATCCACAGCGCTCCGAGCGCCCGGCCGAGGTAGGCGGCGGGTCCGGGGCGTGCGGCGGTGCGGCGCCGGGCGGACGTGCGGGCCTTCTTCGCCGGCTGGCGGGCACGGTTGTTGGTGGTGCCACGCGGCGACGCGCCGCGCCGCCGGCTCGCCTGAGAGGTACGGCCCGCCATAGCATCAACCTAACGGTGGCACCCGGCAGATCGCCGCTTTTCCGGGTCGTGTCCGCGCGTCGTAGCGTGAATCGCCGCCGGTCGTGATATCCGCCTCAGAAGGGATGCCCCCATGGCGTCGCCGATCGCGGACGATCCGGACCGAACTCTGACCGGGTACCCGGGCACGCTGCGCCCCCTGACCGGTGAGCTGATCGCCACCGTGCTCGCCGGCCGGGGGTACGTGGTGGAGACCGACCCGGCCGGCGACCTGGTCGGCCGGTGGGCCGACAGCCTGATCTGGTTCCTGCGCCCGGGCGCGGCCGGGGAACTACTCCAGGTGCGCACCGTGGCGGCACCGACGTTCCCCATCGAGTACGTCCCGGCGTTGCACGTCTTCTGCAACGCGTGGAACCACGACCGGCTCTGGCCGAAGGCGTTCGTCCACGTCGAGGACGACGGGTGGGCCCGGGTCTGCGGTGAGGTCATCACCGACCTGGAGCACGGGGTGACGCCGCACCAGCTCAACCAGCTCCTCGACTGCGGCATCACCACCGGCTGCCAGCTCGCCAACGAGGTGGCCCACCTGCCCGGCGCGGTGCTGCGGTGACCGGGCAGTCCGGCGGCCGGGGGCTGGAGGAGTTCGGCTGGCCGGGGTGGCTGCCCGGCCGGCGCCGGCCGGGACGGGACCAGCGCGCCCTCGCCGAGGAACTGGCCGACGCCCGGGACTCCCCCGACGGCGAGGCACGCGACGCGGAGCTGGAACGCATCGCCGCGCACGCCGACGCCACCGGTGACGACCGGGCGGCCCTCGGTGCCCGGCTGACGCTGATCGAGACGTATCTGGTGCACGGGCAGCGGTGGCGGCTGGTCGAGCCGGTCCGCCGCTGCCTCGCCGCCACCGGCCGCCGGCCGGACCTGCTGCCGCCCGGCGGCCGGGAACTGCTGTCGCGATACCAGCGGTACGCGGTCGAAGCCCTGCTCGGCAGCCCACGGGTCGGACTGGAGCAGGCTCAGGCCCTACTCGACGACCTCGCCGCCAGCAGCGCGGCGGTGACCGCCGAGCTACACTGCCGGATCGCCGACCATCTGGGCGACGAACCGGCCGCGCGGAGCTGGTTCGACCGTTGGACGGCCGCCATCCCGGAACCGGCCGGCGGGTGCCCGGACTGCGCCACCGCGCGGCGGGCGGAGCTGCTCGCCGGCTGGGGCGACTGGCGGGCCGCGCTGGACATGCTGGCCGAACCCGGCTCGGCGGGCTGCACGGAGGCGCCCGGTCGGGCGCTCGCCGCGGCGCTGCTGCCCTGGCTGCGGGCGGATGAGCCGACGCGGGCGGCGACGGCACACGTACAGGCCTACCGGCGGCACCGGCGGGAGCGTGCCGCCTTTCCGTTCCTCGCCGCCCACCTGCGCTTCTGTGCCCTCGGCGGGCACCTCACGCGAGGGCTGGACGTGCTCGCCGAGCAGTTGCCGAGGCTCGACCACGCCGACGACGAGCTGTCCGCCATGGAGTTCGCCACGGCCGGAGCACTGGTATGCGCCGTCGCGACCGAGGCGGGGCTCGGGGGCCGGGCGGTGCACCGCCCGGCCCACGGGCCGCGGCCCGCCGCGGACCTCGACGTCGAGGCCCTCGGGGCGGTGCTGCTCGACCTGGCCACCGGGCTCGCCGGCAGCTTCGACGCCCGCAACGGCACCGGTCACCAGTCCGGGCGGATCGCGTCCTGGTTGGCTGAGCGGGCGCTCGCCGCCCCCGTGCCGCTGCCGCCCGGCGGGGAGGTCGACGACCACCCCGCCGACGACCACCCCGCCGACGGGGCCGACGACGACCACCCCGCCGACGGGGCCGACGACGACGGACCCGACGTGCCCGTACCCCTCAGCCTGGCGCTCATCACCACCGCCCTCGACCGGCGTGGTGACCGGTACGCGGTGGACGCCGCCGACACCGTGGTCGGGCGCTGGGGCGAGGCGCTCATCCAGGTCCGGCAGGCCGGGGAACGGGGCGAGATCCTGCACGTGCGGAGCGTGGCCAGTCGCCGGCTCCCGGCCGGCCGGCGCTCCGAGGCGTACGCGTTCTGCAACTCCTGGAACCACGACCGGCTACTGCCGGCGGCCTATGTGCACGATGCTGGCGACGAGCTGGTGCTGGCCGGGGACGTTCGCACGGACCTGTCGCACGGGGTGGCCCCGGTCCAGCTGGACGTGCTGCTGGAGGCGGCGGTCCGCACCGGCTCGGCGTACGCCGACGCGGTGGCCGCCCTGCCCTGAGCCGCGCCGAACCCCGCCGGGCCGGTTCACCGGTCCGGCCGGGATCTGGTCGCTACCGCGTGTTCTGGGTCGTGACCAGGGTCAGGCCGTTGCGGTCGAGGATCTCGCGCAGCGGCTGGAAGAACGTGACACCGCCCCGGGTACAGTCCCCGGATCCGCCGGAGGTGACCCCCTGTGCCTGGTCACCGGAGATCCAGGCGCCGCCGGAGTCGCCCCGCTCGGCGCAGACGTTGGTGCGGACCAGCCCGGTGACCGTTCCCTCCGCGTAGCGCACGGTGGCGTTGCGGGCCTGGACGACGCCGCACCGGGCGCCGGTGGTGGAGCCGGACCGGCAGATCGACGCGCCGACCGGCACCTCCCGCGCGCCGGCAACCGGCACCGTCCCGCCGTTGAAGTCGTTGACCACCGGCCGCGGAGTCCACGCGTTGTTGACCTGGACCACTGCCCAGTCGTCGCCGGGGAACGACGAGGCCCGGAAGACCCCCTGGCCGATGCCGTTCGCCCCGGCCGTCCGGGCGCCCACCTGGCCGCAGTGCCCGGCGGTCACGAAGCCGCCGACGACGGAGAAGCCCACCGAGCACCGGCCAGCGCGGTTGATGATGAACGGGTCACCGCCCCGGACGTCGAAGAGCAGCCGGGGTGTCTCCGCGCTGGCCTCCACCCGCACCGCCGGCCGGGGTACGCGGGTGCGGTCGACCAGCCGCCAGGCGGCCTCCTCCGCACCGGTTTCGGCCAGCACCACCAACGCGTTGTCGGCGACGTCCACGTACCAGCCGGACACCGCGTCGGACGCCGCGCCGCCGGCCCGGTCCAGCCGGGTCTTGTACGCGTCGAGTTCACCCACGCCCCGGGCGACCAGCTTCGGCACCGCCCCGGCGGCGCGGACCCGCTCTGTCGCCGCCCGGTCGGCGACCGCGACGTTCAGGGTCCGGCCGTCCGCGCCGAGCCAGCTTCCGCCGTAGTCGGCGCCGAGTTCACTGCGCAGCTCGCTGACCATCCCGGTCGCCCAACGCTCGGTACGGATCCGGGTCGTGACCTGTTCGGCGGTGAGGGACAGGTCGCGCCGCATCGCGTCGACCACCTCCGGCGCGAGGTCCCCGTTCGTTGGTGTGGCGCCCTCGCCAGGGGAAGCTGTCTTCTCCCCGGCGAACGAGGGCAGCGTCACCGCCGCCGCCGCGCCCACCGTCGCCACCATCACGCCGATGGCTGCCCATCGTCTGCGGTCCATCCGTCTCGCTCCTCCCGGCCGGCGCGGTCACGCCAGCCACAGCGAGGTACGGGGGCGGGTCGGCCAAGGTTGAACAATTGATGGAAAACGATGGCGAAACGCGACGACGCCCGCCGGGAGTAACCGGCGGGCGTCGGAGCGTGCGGGTCAGACCTCGACGACGGTCGGGACGATCATGGGCCGACGCCGGTACGCGTCGTTGACCCACCGCCCGACGGTGCGCCGGACGATCTGCTGGAGCTGGTGCGGGTCGGTGATGCCCTCGGCGGCGGCCCGGTTGAGCGCCTCGGTGATCAGCGGCACCACCGGGTTGAACGCCTCCGGATCCTCGGAGAAGCCCTTGGCGGAGACGGTCGGCCCGCCGACCACCTTGCCGGTGACCGAGTCGATGACGACGGTGGCGGCGATGAACCCGCCGTCGCCGAGGATCCGGCGCTCGGTGAGCAGCGACTCGGACACATCGCCGACGGCCAGGCCGTCGACGTAGACGTAGCGGCTCTTGACGTGCCCGACCAGGCTGGCCCGGCCCTCGACGAGGTCGACGACGTCACCGTCCTCGCAGAGCACCACCCGGTCGGGCGCCACGCCGGACTCGATGCCGAGCCGGGCGTGGGCACGCAGGTGCCGCCATTCGCCGTGTACCGGCATCAGGTTGCTCGGACGCGTGACGTTGAGCAGGTAGAGCAGCTCCCCGGCGGGAGCGTGACCGGACACGTGCACCTTGGCCACGTCCTTGTGCACCACGACCGCGCCGGCGCGGGCCAACCGGTTGATCACCCGGTAGACCGAGGTCTCGTTACCCGGCACCAGCGAGGAGGCCAACACGACCGTGTCGCCGGGGGCGATGGTGATGTGCCGGTGGTCGCCGCTGGCCATCCGGCCGAGGGCGCTCATCGGCTCGCCCTGGGAACCGGTGGACATCAGCACGATCTGCTCGGGCGACATCGTGGTGGCCTCTTCGAGGCCCACGACGAGCCCGGGCGGGATGTTCAGCAGGCCCAGATCCCGGGCGATGCCCATGTTGCGGACCATCGAACGGCCGATCAGAGCCACCTTGCGCCCATGCTCGACGGCCGAGTCGAAGACCTGCTGCACCCGGTGCACGTGCGAGGCGAACGAGGCCACGATGATCCGACCGCGGGCCTTGGCGAAGATCGAGTCGAGCACCGGGCCGATCTCCCGCTCGGGCGTGACGAAGCCGGGGATCTCGGCGTTGGTGGAGTCGGACAGGAGCAGGTCGACGCCCTCGGCACCGAGTCGGGCGAAGCCGGCCAGGTCGGTGATCCGGCCGTCCAGCGGGAGCTGGTCCATCTTGAAGTCGCCGGTGTGCAGCACCAGGCCGGCCGGGGTGCGGATGGCGACGGCGAGCGCGTCCGGGATCGAGTGGTTGACCGCGAAGAACTCGCACTCGAACGGGCCGAGCCGCTCCCGTCCCCCCTCCCGCACGGTCAGCGTGTACGGCTGGATCCGCCGCTCGGCGAGCTTCGCCTCCACCAGGGAGAGGGTGAACTGCGAACCGACCAGGGGGATGTCCGGCTTGTGGGCGAGCAGGTACGGCACCGCGCCGATATGGTCCTCGTGACCGTGGGTGAGCACGATCGCCTGCACGTCGTCGAGCCGGTCCAGGATCGGCCCGAAGTCGGGCAGGATCAGGTCGACGCCGGGCTGTTCCACGTCCGGGAAGAGCACCCCGCAGTCGACGATCAGTAGCTTTCCGTCGTACTCGAAGACGGTCATGTTCCGACCGATGGCACCGAGCCCGCCGAGCGGAATGATCCGCAGTCCACCCGCCGGCAGCGGCGGCGGCAGTTCTGCCTCGATGTGCGCCTCGGTCACGCGTTCACCTCGTTCTGCGACGCCGTCACCCGGCGTCCATCGTGTCGTTCGATCATTCGGGAAGGTCCAACCCGACCGCCGCGCAGTCGGCGCGGAGCTGGGCGAGTTGACCGGCGGTGGCGTCGACCAGCGGCGGGCGCACCGGGCCGGCCGGGAGTCCCTTCGCCGCGAGGCCCGCCTTGACCAGGATCGTGCCCTGGGTGCGGAAAATGCCGGTGTAGAGCGGCAGCAGCCGGCGATGCAGGGCGAGCGCCGTCGCGGTGTCACCCGCGTCGTACGCCCGGATCATCCGCTGGGTCTGCACCCCGGTGAAGTGGGTCGAGGTGCCGACCACCCCGACCGCGCCCACGGCCAGGGCGGGCAGCGTGAGCGAGTCCTCGCCGCAGTAGAAGGCGAGGCTCGTCCGGCTGGTCACCCAGCTCGACGCGGTCAGGTCGCCCTTGGCGTCCTTCACGGCGACGATCCGGCCGTGCTCGGCGAGCCGGACCAGCGTCTCGGTCTCGATCGGCACACCGGCGCGGTGCGGGATGTCGTAGAGCATCACCGGCAGCCCGCTCGCGTCCGCCACCGCGGTGAAGTGCCGCAGCAGGCCCGCCTGCGGCGGCTTGTTGTAGTACGGGGTCACCACCAGCAGGCCGTGCGCGCCGGCCTTCTCGGCGGCGGCGGCCAGCTCGATGGTGTGCCGGGTGTCGTTGGTGCCGACCCCGGCCACGACCTTCGCGCGGTCGCCGACTGTCTCCACCACGACCCGGATCAGGTGCTCCTTCTCCGCGTCGGTGGTGGTCGGCGACTCGCCGGTGGTGCCGTTGACCACCAGCGCGTCGTTGCCCTGCTCCTCGACCAGGTGGTTCGCCAACCGGGCCGCCCCGTCCAGGTCGAGCGAGCCGTCGGGGTGCAGGGGCGTCACCATGGCCGTGAGCAGACGCCCGAACGGCCGGGACGCGGCCCGGCCGAGGGTGTCAGGGTGGTCGTGCGTCATGCGTCCAACCTAGCGGACGACCACCGAGCCCCCCGCGGGGAAGGGCTCAGGACATCTCGGCGTGCGGGCTGGCCGCCACCTCGGTGCCGTCCGGCAAGGCCGAGATGACGAAGTCGTTGAACACGTTCGGGGCGACCTCCTGGAGCTGTCGTAGGCACTCCACGGCCAGCTCACGGATCTCCACGTCGGCGTGCTCGGTGGCGCGCATGGCGATGAAATGCCGCCACGCCCGGTAGTTGCCGGTGACCACGATGCGGGTCTCCGTGGCGTTCGGCAGCACCGCCCGCGCCGCCTGCCGGGCACGCTTGCGCCGCAGGGTGGGGTTCGACTCGTCGACGAACCGCTGCTCCAGCCCCTCCAGCAGCTCGGTGTACGCGCGGACGCTCGCCTCGGCCGCCTCGACGAACCTCTTGTGCAGTTCCGGGTCCTCGGCGATCACCGCCGGCTCGACCATCGCCGCGTCCCGCTCCGGCACGTACCGCTGGGAGAGCTGGGAATATGAAAAGTGCCGGTGCCGGATGAGTTCGTGGGTGAACGACCGGGACACCCCGGTGAAGTAGAAGCTCACCGAGCCGTGCTCCAGCACGGAGAGGTGCCCGACCTCCAGGATGTGGGCGAGGTAGCCGGCGTTGGTCGCGGTGGCCGGGTTCGGCTTCTTCCAGCTCTGGTAGCAGGCCCGGCCGGCGAATTCGGCGAGCGCCTGGCCGCCGTCGGCGTCGGTCGACCACGGCACGTCGTCCGGGGCCGCGAAATGAGTCCACGCGATGAGCTTGACCTGGGGCTGCACCATGTCCGGCATTCCTGCGACTGTAGTGGCGCGCCCCCACCCCGCCCAAGCCAGGCCCGCCCGCTGCAATGTCGGTCACCCAAAGCGATGCCGGTCACCCAAGGCGATGCCCGTCGCCCAAGGCGATGCCGATCGCCCACGACGTGTCCCACGCGCCGGCACGACCGGTCACCGCACGTCGCCCGCCACCTGGACGTGGCCGCCTGGCGGTCAGACGTACAGTGCGGTGAACGGGGCCCAGGGCAGGTTGCGCAGCACCGAGAAGGCAAACCAGGCGGCCAGGAAGACGCCGATCACCCTGGTGTCGATCCGCAGCTCGGGCAGCCGCCAGCCGAACGCCTGTTTCCCCGCCCACGCCAGGAAGAGGTACGCCAGGAAGGGCAGGGCGAAGACGAAGAGGAAGTGGTGGCGGGCGGCGGCGGGCACATCGGCGTGCAGCACGTACCAGAGGGCACGGGTGCCGCCGCAGCCGGGGCAGTCCAGGCCGGTGGTCAGCTTGAGCAGGCAGGTCGGCGCCGCGTCGGGCGCGGACCGGGTCGGATCGCTGATCAGCGTGTAGCCGATGCCGGCGGCGACGCAGCCGAGGGCGGCCAGCGGCGCCATCCAGCGGGGTGAGCGCTCGTGCAGCCGGACCACGAACCGGGTCAGCCGGTCCGGCTCCGCGGTCGGATACGGCGGTGCCTGCCCCGCCGGCCACCCGGCCTGCGGGTCGACCTGGACGTCCGACCCGATCGCCACGCCCGGCGCGGCCAGCTGCGGCGCCGCGTCGCCTCGCGGTCCCTCAACGCTCGTCACGCGGATCACGGTACACCGGACACGCCCGCCAGCGCGGCGGCGAGGGGCGCCGCCAGGTCCCCGACCGCCGGGGGCGCCACGGCGTCCAGCCCGAGCCAGCCGGCGAGCCGGTACAGCTCGGCGGCGAGCGCGAGCGCGGTCTCCCCCGGGTCCGCGCCGGATTCGAGCCAGGCCGCCGGCACCCGGAGCACGCGCGCCTTGCGGTCGGCCTTCAGGTCGACCCGAGCGGTGAACCGCTCACCCTGCAGGAACGGCAGCACGTAGTAGCCGTGCACCCGCTGGGGCGCCGGCACGTAGATCTCGATGCGATAGCTGAAGTCGAACAGCCGCTCGGCGCGGCCCCGTTCCCAGACCACCGGATCGAACGGGCTGACCAGGGTGTTGCCGCGCACCCGGCGAGGCAGTCGGGCCCGCGCGTGCAGCCAGGCCGGCTGCCGCCAGCCGTGCACCCGCACCGGCAGCAGTTCGCCCGCCTCCGCCAGCTCGGCGACCGCCGCGCGGGCCCCGGCCACCGGCAACCGGAAGTAGTCCCGCAGCTCGGGCTCGGCAGCCACCCCGAGTGACCGGGCGGCCACGGCGACGAGCGTCCGGTACGCCTCGGCGTCGGTCGGGGTCGGTTCCTCCAGCGCGGCGGCCGGCAGCACCCGTTCCGGCAGGTCGTAGCGGCGCGCGAAGGAGGTGGTGCGCCCGGCAGCGGTGACCTCGCCCGCCCAGAACAGGAACTCCAGTGCCCGCTTGACCGCCGACCAGTTCCATCCCCAGTTGCCGGTCTCCCGAGGGGCGTCGTGCTCGATCTCGGCGGCGGTGAGCGGCCCCTTGGCAGCCACCTCGTCGCGGACCCAGGCCACCAGGCCCGGCTGCTCCGCGGCGATGCGGCGCATGCCGCCCCACGCCTCGGTGCGGGCGCGGGCCATCCGCCACCGCAGCGCGGCGTGCAGCCCGACCGGCACCAGCGACGCCTCGTGCCCCCAGTACTCGAAGAGGTCACGGGGGCGGCGGTAGGCCGCGGCGTCGAGCAGCGTGGTCGGGTAAGGACCGAGCCTGCTGTACAGCGGCAGGTAGTGCGCACGCTGTAGCACGTTGACCGAATCCATCTGGATCAGCCCGACCCGGTCGAGCACGCGGCGCAGGTGTCGACGGGTTGGCGCGCCGGCGGGCGCGGGGTCGGTGAAGCCCTGGGCGGCCAGCGCGATGCGCCGAGCCTGGGCGAGCGAGAGCGATTCCGGTACGGCCATCGCCTGGGACCCTAGTTAAGCGGTATGACACCGGAGCGGGACCGCTCCTCGGCTTCCCCGGTGCGTTCCACCCCGGCGAGCGGCGTTGGCGAAGCCACCGACGGCGACCGCACCGGCAGGAAGGCGAGCAGCGCCAGGCTGATCCAGACGTAGGTGTTGCTGCCGAGGAAGCCGTCGACGCCGGTGAAGTCCCGCTCCCAGGCCCACACGACGCGGCTGGTCAGGAACGCGTACCCGACGACGGCGGCAGCCAGCAGGACCCGGCGCCGGCGGCTGCCGGCGGACGCGGCCATGGCGTTGTCGACCAGGAGGATCAACGCCGGCAGCAGCCAGACCAGGTGGTGCACCCAGGTGACCGGACTGACCAGGCACATCACCACGCCGGTCAGCGCCAGCCCGGTCGCCTCGTCACCGGCGGCCACGGCGGCCCGGGACCGCCACACCCAGAGCGCGAGCGTGGCCACCACCAGCGCCAGCCAGGCGAGCGTGCTCGGCTCCGCCGGGTTCAGCCGGGCCACCACCCCCCGCAGCGACTGATTGGAGACGAACGCCAGTTCCCCCACCCGGTTGGTGTTCCACAGCGCCTCGGTCCAGAACTCGCGGGAGGCGGCCGGAAAGAGCGCCGCGGCGAGCAGGGTCGCGCCGGCCGCGGCGCCCGTCGCGGTGACCGCCGCCCGCCAACGGCCGGTCACCAGCAGGTAGACGAGGAAGATCCCCGGGGTCAGCTTGATCGCGGTGGCGAGACCGACACCCACCCCCGCCCACCGGCTGCCGGTCGGCAGCAGCCGGAGCAGGTCCGCCGCCACCAGGAACAGCAGGAGCATGTTCACCTGGCCGAAGTTGACCGTCTCACGCATGGGCTCGTACGCGGCGACCAGGCAGAGCGCCACCGCCAGGGCGAACCAGCGGGTCCACCCGGCCCGGCGCGAGATCGGGTCGACCAGCCACCAGAAGAGCACCGCGGTGACCACCACGCTGGCGGTCACGCTCACCACGATCGCGGCCGTCCAGGGCAGGTACGCCATCGGCAGCATCACCAGGGCGGCGAACGGCGGGTACGTGAAACCGTACTGGGTGAACGGCCGCAGGTAGTCGTAGATCTCCCCGCCGTCGTGCACCCAGTGGCGCAACGCGCCGTAGTAGACCTGGAGATCGAAGAAGCCGTGCCGCACGGCGGCCACGGACAGGAAGAGACTCACCGCGACGGCGAGCCCGGCGACGCCGACGACCTGTCCGACCGTCCGTCCGGCACCCTGCGCCACCGTCGCCTCCCTCGCCCTGCGTAGGCTTCCGTGCCATGGCCCTCGGATACGTCCGCCCGGCGCGTCCGGGCGACAGCGGCGAGATCGCCCGCCTCCAGCTCGCGACCTGGCGGGTCGCGTACCGCCGCGTCCTGCCCCGGCACGTGCTCGACAACCTGGACGAGGCCTGGCTGGCCCGGCGGTGGAGCGCGGCGGTGCAGGAGCCGCCCTCCAACGCCCACCGGGTGCTTGTCGCCGTCGAACAGGCCGAGCAATCGTACCTGGTGGGGTTCGCCGCCGCCGGCCCGGCCGATGCCGAGGCCCTGGCCCCCGGCGAGCCCGCGGAGGCGCTCGGCAAGGAGGTCGTCGCGGTCACCGACCTGCTGGTGGAGCCGCGTTGGGGCCGGCGGGGGCATGGCAGTCGGCTGCTGGCGGCGTGTGTGGACCACTGGCGCGACGACGGGTTCACCCGGGCGGTGGCGTGGGCGTTCGACGGTGACACGGCGACCCGGAAGTTTCTCACCGGCGCCGGCTGGGAGCCGGACGGTGCGGCCCGCGCCCTGGACGTGGACGACATGCTGGTCCCGCAGCTGCGCCTGCACGTGGCCGTACCGGCACGACCGTCCGGCGAGGCCGGATAGCCGGCGGATCGGCCACGGGGCCGGATAGCCGGCGGATCGGCCACGGGGCCGGCGGACCCGCCGGGCTGTCGGACCGCCGGGCTGTCGGACCGCCGGGCTGTCGGACCCGCCGCCTACCGGTCCGCGCCCGCGTCCGGACGCAGTTCTGGCGGAGCGACGCGTTCCACGACGATCTCGTCGTCCTCGGTTGCACCGGTCGGGACGAAACCGAGGCTGGTGTAGAGGTGGGCGGCCGAGCTGTTGTCGGGGTGGTACGACAGCCGCACCGGCCCGCCCTGACCGGCCAGCCACCGGGCGAGGGTCACCACGGTCGCCCGGCCGACGCCGTGGTCCTGCTCGGCCGCGTCGATCAGCATCCCGCCGATCCACCGTGACCCGTCGTCGTCGACGCCCCACATGACGTGGCCGACGACGGTCTCGTCGGCGTAGACGGCGAGCGAGGTCCACACGTCGGAGCGGTCGGTCAACAGCAGATAGCGGGCGGCGAGGGCGGGCACCCAGGCCCGCTGGTCGTCCCGCGGGGCGACGTCCGCCACCGCCCGCCAGTTGTCGTCGTCGACCGGGCGCAGGGTCACCCGGCGCCCGAGCCGGTCCCGGAGGTCTGAGTCGATCACCCCGGCAGCCTAGACGATCTATTCCGAGGGATCAGTGGTCGTAGGCGATGAGGGAGCGCATGACGGGTTGGCCGGTGGTCCAGTTGTGCCACCCGGCTTCGACGGTTGGCGGGCATGCGGCGGTGGCGGATCTGCGGGTTGACCTGGGGCGATGGGCGTGGGGAGGCTTCGGGGCCGTTTGCCCACGGCTCCGGATCCTGTTTTCCCAGCTCAGCGGCTATTCGGCGGTCTTGAGGCTGCTCATCTTTGGCGGGAGCGGGACACCGCAGTCGGTGAAGAGTTTGGTCTGGGTGTCGGTGAGCCGGGTGGTCTGCTGGAGGCTGCCGGCCGGGCCGGAGAGGGTGACCTGGTGGATCCGGCCGAGTTCGGCGGCGATCTTGGGCCAGGACTGCTGGGTGCGGCGCTCAGCGACGCGGATCAGTAGCAAGGCGAGCCAGCACAGCAGCACGTGAGCGCGTATCCGCTCGTCGAGGCGGTGGTAGACCGGCCGCAGGTCGAGGGTGGATTTCAGGGTGCGGAAGGCGCGTTCGGCTTCGAGGAGGTTCTTGTAGCCGAGCGCGATGTCCTCGGCGGACAGGTCGGGGTCGCTGGTGGCGAGGAGGTACTTGCCGTCCAGGCGGGCCTCGGCGGCGACCTTGGCGGTGTCGATGGACAGCCGTCCGGTGGTGGGGTGCTGCTTGAGCCAGCGGCCGAGGGCAGGGTGGTCGCGCAGCGCGCACTCGGCCTTGCGGTGCGGGGCGTCCGAGGGGGCCGTGGGGCGCTTGCCGGTCTTGGCGGCCTTGGCCTTCGCCTTGGTCGCGTCGGCTTCCCGGGCGGTCTTGATGCGCGTCAACTCCTCGCGGATCGCGGTGAGTTGGTCTTCGCGTCGGGCGGCATCGCGTTCGGCCTCGGTGGGGTTGTGGCAGATGATGAAGCGTCTGCCCTCGTCGCCGTCGAGGCGGACCTCTTTGACGCGCAGGTTGTCGCGTACTTCCTGGTAGCGGCCCTGGCGGGCCAGGGCCTGGTCGGCGCGGTGGGAGCCTTCGCGCATCTTGATGCCGGTGATGTAGTGGCCGCCGGCCCGGCGCAGGTAGGACTGGTTGGCCTCGGAGGAGAATCCGGTGTCGCAGACGGTGACCACCCGGCCGAGCCGCCAGTCGCGCAGGCCGTCCTTGACCTCGGTGATCACGGTCTGGTCGTTGGTGCCGCCGGGCCAGGTCCAGCAGCGCACGGGGATGCCCTCGCGGGTGACGGCCAGTCCGATGACGATCTGGGGCAGGTCCTTGCGGTGGTCCTTGGAGTGCCCGTACTGGCGCAGGCTGGAGCTCTCGCCGTCCGGGTCGTCCGCAGTGTCGCGTTCGAAGTAGGTGGAGGTGGTGTCGAAGAAGACCAGGTCGACTTCGAGGTTGAGCAGGTGTGCGGCGGAGAAGAACACCGCTTCCTGCACGGCGGCGTGGACATCGGCGGCGACGAGCAGGTCCATGGCGCGGTAGGCGTGCTGCTCGGCCAGTGCGTCCAGGCCGGGGATGACCTGGTCGCGGGTGGCCCACTCGGCGGCGGCGAGCTTGGAGGCGGGGGCGATGGCCCGGTTGGCGACCAGCGCGAAGATCGTGCGCTCGACGTCGGTGCGGAACTTGCGCCCGTCGATGCGGGAGGCCAGGGCGGTGTCGATGCCCAACAGTTTCCACAGCCCGTCGAGCAGCCAGCTCGCCCCGAGCGGCCGGGAGAACTCCACCGTCAGCGGCCCGGCCTCCTCGGCGCCCAGCGACGCGGCGACCTCGTCCTCCTCGCCGAGGTAGCGGTTGATGGAGGCGACCAGGCGGCGCAACCCGTCGACGTCCAGACGGTCCTCGCGGCCGAAGTTGACCAGCACCTCGGCCTGCGTGGTGCCGCCGACCCGTCGGTTGTGGGCGAGTTGGAGGTATCGCACCACCGACCCGTCCTTGTTCCGCCGTTGGATCTTCCGCAAGTACATGCCCGCATCATCAGACAACAAGCCTGGCCAGAACAAGACCCACGGCAAATCCGTTTGCCCACGCCTCTGGACAGTCTCCGATGGGTGCCAGCCCTCTCACCTGCACGGATCCGCCGCCGATCCGCCCCGCATGCCCACCAACTGTCGAACTCGGGTGCCAGATCGCGGCGGTCATGGCGAGGATGCGTTGTGCGACGCGTACGAGTACGCCGGTGCCGGTACGGCCGCCGTGTCGTTCGAGGTCGAGTTGACCTTTGAGGGTTTGGTTGACGGACTCGATGTTCTGTCGCACAGCGCGCAGCAGTGTCCGTCCGGGGCGTGGCTTCTCGGTGCGGTAGGCGGGGCGGATCATGGTGACGCCGCGTTCGGTGAGCTGTCGTTCGGTGGCGGCGTCGCGGTAGCCCTTGTCCACGACCAGGATCAGCCCGTCGGGGTGGGTCAACAGGCCGGTGTCCAGGTCGAACAGGTCCATGAGTGCTTCGCGTTCGTCGGTCTTGGCGGTGGTCAGGGCGAATGCCACGGGCAGTCCGTGCACGGTGGTGACCAGGTGCAGACGCAGGCCCCAGAAGCGACGCGAGTGCGAGGCGCAGTAGCCGTAGGTGGCCCACCCGGCCAGATCAGAGCGTGTGACGGTCTCGCGGGAGCGTCCGCATTCCACCGGGGTGGAGTCGGCGATGCGCACCGGGTGCTGCCACAGGTCGGTGTCCAGGGCCAGGACCCGGATCAGGTGGGTGATCTGCGTGCCGAGTGTCCGTAGCCGCTTGTTGTACCCGGGCTGTTTCGGGATGTAGGGGAACAGGTGGGTCAGGTTCATGCGGGCGTGACGGATCCAGCGGGCTTCTTTGTGGTAGCCGAGCAGGGCTTGCAGCACCGCGAGGGTGATCAGTTCGGCGTCGGTGATCTTCGGGGCGATCCCGACCGCGGGTCGCCACCGGGTGAGCTGGGGCGACGACTTCAACACGTCGTCGATCTTCACGTACAGTGCGGTGGCGAGGGTGTCCCGATCGACGTGCACGTGGCCTCCATGGTCATCGTTGCTTCGCAACTTCGATCATGGACGCCCTCGCCTCCCTTCACTACCCCGTACCCCTCGGAATAGATCGTCTAGAGCCGCCCCGGCCGATCCGACCAGCGGATTCACCGGATGAACCGACCAGCTGACTCAGTCGAGCAGCGAGTCCAGACCCATGGTGAGGCCCGGCCGGTGGCGCACCGCGCGCACCGCCAGCAGCACGCCGGGCATGAAGGACGCCCGATCGTACGAGTCGTGCCGGATCGTCAGCGTCTCGCCGGCGGCGCCGAAGAGCACCTCCTGGTGGGCGACCAGGCCGGTGGCACGGACGGAATGCACGCGTACCCCGTCGATGTCCGCACCACGGGCCCCGGCGACCTCGTCCTTGGTGGCGTCCGGCGCGGCGGCCATGCCGGCCTCCGCCCGTGCGGCCGCGATCAGCCCCGCGGTGTGCGTGGCGGTGCCGCTCGGGGCGTCGAGCTTACGCGGGTGATGCTGCTCGATGATCTCCACGGACTCGAAGTGCCGGGCCGCCCGTGCGGCGAACTGCATCATGAGCACCGCGCCGATGCCGAAGTTGGGGGCGATCACCACACCCACCCCGGGCTTGCGAGCCAGCCAGCCGCGCACCCGCTCCAGCCGCGTCTCGGTGAAGCCCGTCGTGCCGACCACGGCGTTGATGCCCTGGTCGATGCACCAGTGCAGGTTGTCCATGACGACGTCCGGGGTGGTGAAGTCGACGACCACCTCGGCCCCGGCGTCGGAGGCGTTGAACAGCCAGTCGCCCTGGTCGACCATGGCCACCAGGTCCATGTCGGGGGCCCCGTCCACGGCCCGGCACACCTCGACGCCCATCCGGCCCCGGGCGCCGAGCACACCGACCCGGATCGGCTCGTCCGCGCTCTTGTCCTGCTCGTCAGTCACGGGGCACAACCTATCCCAATCGGGACGCGGGCACCGCCGGGGCGGTCGGTCAGGCGGTGAAGTCGGACGCGCCGAACGGGCCGACGACGGCCAGGGACATCGGATGGCCCAGCAGCTCGGCGGCGAGACTGTTGACGTCGTCGACGGTGACCGCGTCGACCCGGGCGAGCAGTTCGTCGACCGGCATCAGCTCGCCGTAGAGCAGCTCCCCCTTGGCCAGCCGGCTCATCCGGGAGCCGGTGTCCTCCAGGCCGAGCACGAACGCGCCCTTGCTCATGCCCTTGCCCCGGGCCACCTCGGCCTCGGTCAGCCCGTCGCCGGCCACCCGCGCCAGCTGCGCCCGGGTCAGGTCCAGCACCTCGTCCACCTTGCCGGGAGCGCAGCCGGCGTAGACGCCGAACAGACCGCTGTCGGCGTACTGGCTGGCGTAGGAGTAGACCGAGTAGGCGAGGCCCCGCCGTTCGCGGATCTCCTGGAACAGCCGGCTGGACATGCCGCCGCCGAGCACGTTGTTCAGGACACCGAGGGCGAACCGCCGCTCGTCCCCCCGGTCGATGCCGGGGCGCCCCAACACGACGTGCGCCTGCTCGGTCTCCTTCGGCTCGACGATGGTGGCGACGGACGTTGTGCGTACCGTCGGGGTGGCGGCCCGGTGCGGCGCCGGCGCAGCCGGATCGGTGTCCAACGCGGTGCCGCGCAGCGCCTGACGGACCAGCTTGACCACCGCGGCGTGGTCGAGGTTACCGGCGGCGGCGATCACGATCCGCGGGGCGGTGTAGTGCCGCCGGTAGAAGCCCTCGATCTGCCGGCGGGTCATCGGGGTGACCGTCTGCTCGGTGCCGGAGATCAGCCGGCCCAGCGGGTGATCTCCGTAGATGATCCCGGCGAACAGGTCGTGGACCTCGTCGCCGGGCTCGTCGTCGTGCATGGCGATCTCTTCGAGGATCACCCCCCGCTCGGTCTCCACGTCGGCCGGGGCGAGCACGGAGTCGGCGACGAGGTCGCACATCACGTCGATGGCGAGCGGCAGGTCCTCGTCGAGCACCCGCGCGTAGTAGCAGGTGTACTCCTTGGTGGTGAAGGCGTTGGTCTCGCCGCCCACCGCCTCGATCGCCGAGGAGATCTCCAGCGCGTCCCGCCTGTTGGTGCCCTTGAACAGCAGGTGCTCCAGGAAGTGGGCGGCGCCGGACAGCGGGCCGGACTCGTCCCGGGAGCCGACCGAGACCCAGATGCCGAAGGAGACGCTGCGCATCGCGGGGATCGCCTCGGTGAGCACCCGCAGCCCGCTGGGCAGCACGGTCCGGCGGACCGTACCGCCCAGCGGGTCGTCGCTGAGCGTGCGAGTCACCGCGCGGGCGACGCCGGTACGGCTCCCGGGGGCGCCGCGGAACGCCGCCACCCCCCGTCGATCCGGTGGTAACGGCGCGCGTACGGCCCGACTCACGTAATACTCCCGGTTCGACGAGGGGTGGGTGGTGCGGTCGTTCTGTCAGCTGTGCCGGGTGCGGCGACGCGGACGCGAGTCGCCGCCGCCCTCGCCGCCCTCGCCCCGGTCACCGCGGTCCGGGCCGCGGCTGCCGCGCTCGCCGCCACGATCGCGGTCGCCCCGGTCGCGCGGACCACGGTCGCCCCGGTCCCGGCCGGCCGGACGCTCGCCACCGGCGTCCTCGCCGGCGGTCGGCGCCTCGGCACCCTCCGGACGCACCTTGTCCAGGTAGATCTTGCCTCGCTGGTCGATGTCGGCGATCTCCACCTCGACCTTGTCGCCGACGTTGAGGAAGTCCTCGACCTTCTCGACCCGCTTGCCGTCACCCACCTTGGAGATGTGCAGCAGGCCGTCGCGGCCCGGCAGCAGCGAGACGAACGCGCCGAACGCGGCCGTCTTGACCACCGTGCCGAGGAAACGGTCGCCGGCCTTCGGCAGCGTCGGGTTGGCGATGGCGTTGATCCGCTCGACCGCCGCCTGCGCGGACGGGCCGTTGGTCGCACCGACGTAGATGGTGCCGTCGTCCTCGATGGAGATCTCGGCGCCGGTCTCGTCCTGGATCGCGTTGATCGTCTGGCCCTTCGGGCCGATCACCATACCGATCTTGTCGACCGGGATCTTGACCGTGGTGACCCGCGGCGCGTAGTCCGACATCGGGGCCGGCTGCTCGATCGCCCGCTGCATCACGTCCAGGATCGTCTGCCGGGCCTCGTGCGCCTGCTGCAGCGCGGCGGCCAGCACGTCCGACGGGATGCCGTCGAGCTTGGTGTCCAGCTGGAGCGCGGTGACGAAGTCGCGGGTGCCGGCCACCTTGAAGTCCATGTCGCCGAACGCGTCCTCGGCGCCGAGGATGTCGGTCAGCGTCACGTACTGGTTCTTGCCGTCGACCTCATCGGAGATGAGGCCCATGGCGATGCCGGCGACCGGCGCCTTGAGCGGCACACCGGCGGAGAGCAGGCCGAGCGTCGAGGCGCAGACCGAGCCCATCGACGTGGAACCGTTGGAGCCGAGTGCCTCGGAAACCTGGCGGATGGCGTACGGGAACTCCTCGCGCGACGGCAGCACCGGGATCAGCGCCCGCTCGGCGAGCGCGCCGTGGCCGATCTCGCGCCGCTTCGGCGAGCCGACCCGGCCGGTCTCACCGGTCGAGTACGGCGGGAAGTTGTAGTTGTGCATGTACCGCTTGGACTTTTCCGGGGAGAGGGTGTCCAGCGCCTGCTCCATGCGAAGCATGTTCAGCGTGGTGACGCCCAGGATCTGGGTCTCGCCACGCTCGAACAGCGCCGAGCCGTGCACCCGGGGCAACACGCCGACCTCGGCGGACAACGGGCGGATGTCCCGTGGGCCACGGCCGTCGATCCGGACCTGCTCACGCAGCACCCGGCTGCGGACCTCGGACTTGGTCAGCGACCGCAACGCGGCGGACAGCTCCTTCTCCCGGCCCTCGAAGCGCGGGCCGACCTCCGCCAGCATCCGCGCCTTGACCGCGTCCAGGGCCTCTTCACGGACCGACTTGCTGGCGATCTGGAGGGCCTCGGCGACGTCGGCCCGAGCGAACTCGGCCACCGCCTCGTACGCGTCGTCGGAGTAGTCGAGAAAGACCGGGTACTCGATGACCGGCTTGGCGGCCACCTCGGCCAGCTCGCTCTGCGCCCGGCACAGCTCGCGGATGGCGGGCTTTGCCGCCTCCAGACCGCTCGCCACGACCTCCTCGGTCGGCGCGGGCGCGCCGTCGGCGACCAGCTTCACGGTGTGCTCGGTGGCCTCGGCCTCGACCATCATGATCGCGACATCACCGTCCGGCAGGGAACGGCCGGCCACGACCATGTCGAAGGTGGCGCGGGCCAGTTCCTCGTGCGTCGGGAAGGCGACCCACTGGCCGTCGACGTGCGCCATCCGGGTGGCTCCGATCGGGCCGGAGAACGGCAGGCCGGAGAGCGTGGTCGACATCGAGGCGGCGTTGATCGCCACCACGTCGTACGGATGCCGCGGGTCGAGCGCCAGGACGGTCTCGACGACCTGCACCTCGTTACGCAGGCCCTTGACGAACGACGGGCGCAGCGGCCGGTCGATCAGCCGGCAGGTGAGGATCGCGTCCTCGCTGGGGCGGCCCTCCCGGCGGAAGAACGAGCCGGGAATCCGGCCCGCGGCGTACATCCGCTCCTCGACGTCGACGGTCAGCGGGAAGAAGTCGAACTGCTCCTTCGGCTGCTTACCCGCGGTGGTGGCGGAGAGGACGATCGTCTCGCCGAGCTGGGCGATGACGGAGCCGGCGGCCTGGCGGGCCAGCCGGCCGGTGGAGAAGGTGACCTCACGGGTGCCGAAGGACCCGTTGTCGATCACGGCGGTGCGGGATTCGGTGCCGAGGTTACTCTCGGTCATCTGCGGTTGTGCTCCTTCGCGTGAAACGGACCCGCGACGCGGAGCTGTTCAGACGGCCGGTCTTCGATCGAAGCGCCCGGGCGGTCGGCGTCGTGCCGGATGCCCGGGGGCCACTACCGGAGACCGGTACGCTGACCTGCCCCGGTGTGTCGAGTGGTCGCGCGGCCCTGGTTGTTCGGTGTTCCTGCGGATGAAACGGAGCGGGGGAGCGGCCCGATCAGCCACTCCCCCGACACATCACCGACGCAGACCGAGCCGCTCGATGAGCGACCGGTATCGGTTGATGTCCTTCTTCTGCACGTAGTTGAGCAGCCGACGGCGGCGGCCGACCAGCAGCAGCAGCCCGCGGCGGCTGTGGTGGTCGTGCTTGTGCACCTTCAGGTGCTCGGTCAGGTCCGCGATCCGCTTGGTGAGGACCGCGACCTGCACCTCCGGCGAACCGGTGTCGCCGTCGACGGTCGCGTACTCCGTGCGGATCTGGGCCTTGGCTTCCTTGTCGAGCGCCATGTTCTCCCTGTTTCGATGGGTCGTTCGGTGATGTCCGCCGTGTCGGGTCTCGCCCCGAACGGGACCGGACGGTCCTCGCACCCGCGGCGTCGTGCAGGCACGCGAGGCCCCACGTCGGCCAGCCGACGTTACGGTCAGCCTACCAGCACCCGATCAGACCGGCCGGTCAAGGGCCGCCGACCACGCCGAGCCACCCCGGCGCCACCGGCGTGTTGCGTCGTCAACCCAGCGCCAGACGGGTCCGCTCGACGTCCTCGGCGATCTGAGCCACCAGCGGCTCGATCGAGTCGTAGCGGACCTGCCCCCGCAGGTGCGCCACGAAGTCCAGGGCGAGCCGTTCACCGTACAGGTCGCCGGCGAAGTCGAGCACGTACGCCTCGACCCGCCGTTCCCGGCCGGAGAAGGTCGGGTTGGTACCGACGGACACGGCCGCCATCAGCGGTTCCCGATGGCCGCGCCGGACCAGCCGAGCGGCGTAGATGCCGTCGGCGGGGATCGCGGCGTACCGGTGGCAGAGCAGGTTGGCGGTGGGGAAGCCCAACTCGCGGCCACGCTGGTCACCCCGCACCACCACCCCCTCCAGCCGGTGCGGTCGGCCCAGCGCGACGGCAGCGGCCATCACGTCACCGGCGTCCACGCACGAGCGGATGTACGTCGAGGAGAAGACCGTCCCCGCCGCGGACACCAGCGGCGCCCCCTCGACGGCGAAGCCGAAGGTCCGGCCCAGCCGCTCCAGCAGGGCCACGTCACCGGCGGCCCGGTGCCCGAACCGGAAGTTGTCGCCCACCACCACCCGCGCCGCGTGCAGGTGCTCGACCAGGACGTCGTGCGCGAACTCCTCCGCCGGGAGGCGGGAGAACTCCGGCGTGAACGGCACCACGCAGAGCACGTCCACGCCGAGCGCCTCGATCAACTCGGCCTTGCGGGCCGGCTCGGTGAGCACCGCCGGGTGCGAGCCCGGCCGCACCACCTCCGCCGGGTGCGGGTCGAAGGTGACGACCACCGACGTGACCCCCAGCTCCCCGGCCCGGGCGACGGCGTGGCCGATGGTCGCCTGGTGCCCCTGGTGCACGCCGTCGAAGACGCCGATGGTGACGACGGACCGCCCCCAACCACCGGGCGCCGCGTCGTACCCCCGCCACCGTTGCATGCTGCTCCTCCCCTACCGACCGCCGACCGCCCCGCCGTCAGGCCGGGGCCAACACGATCTCCGCGCGGGCTCGACCGTCCTGCTCGCTGACGATAGCGATCAACCCGCCGGTCGGGCCGAACACCGCGTACGGGCCGTCGATCCCGACCGAGTCCAGCGGGCCACCGTGCGAGAGCACCCGCTCCTCGGCCGCGCTGGCCTCCCGGCGTGGGAAGAACCGGTCGGCGGCCGCGGCGAGCGGCAGCGTGACCACCTCGGGCGCCCGTTGCTCCAGCTCGTCGAGGGCGGCGGCCTCCGCCAGCGTGAAACCGCCCACCGCGGTACGCCGCAGCGCGGTCAGGTGGCCGCCAACACCGAGCGCGAGGCCGAGGTCTCGGGCGATCGCCCGCACATACGTGCCGGAGGAGCAGGTCACCGCGACGTCCACGTCCACCACGTCGGGCTGGTCCCGCCGGATGGCCCGCACCGCGAGGCGGGAGATGGTGACCCGGCGCGCCGGCAGGACGACGTTCTCCCCCTCCCGGACCCGCTTGTACGCCCGCCGTCCGTCGATCTTGATTGCGCTGACCGCGCTGGGCACCTGGTCCACCTCGCCGGTGAGTGCCGCGAGGGCGGCCCGGATCGCGTCGTCGGTGACCAGCCCGGCGGGCGTGCTCGCGACCACGTCGCCCTCGGCGTCGTCGGTGACGGTCGTTTGGCCGAGCCGGATCGTGGCGGCGTAGCTCTTGCCGGCCCCGATCACGTAGGTCAGCAGCCGAGTGGCCCGGCCCACGCCGATCACGAGGACGCCGGTGGCCATCGGGTCGAGCGTGCCGCCGTGCCCGACCCGCCGGGTCCGGGCCAGCCGCCGCACACGCGCCACCACGTCGTGCGACGTCACGCCGCCGGGCTTGTCGACCACGATCAGTCCGTCTGCGCTCACGGCCGCCAAGCCTGCCAGAACGGGCGGGAGCGGCCGTCACCGCCTCCACCGTCGCGCCGGCCGGCGCCGCGCAGCCGCACAACCGGATCCGCGTCGGGTACGCCCGGGTGTCGACCCGCGGCCAGGACCATCGGACGCAGCTCGACGCCCTGGCCGGCGCGCACTGCCGCGAGGTGGTGGTGGAGACGGCGAGTACCCGTGGCCAGCGGCCGAAGCTGCGCGCCACCCTGGACCGGCTCCAGCCCGGCGGCGATCGCCGCGCACCTCGGCGTCGGCCGTTCGACGCTGTACCGGGCGCTGGACATCGCCGGCGGCGCTGCTCCGGCCGCACCCGATCACCCGAGCGGGGACACCTCGGACAGCCGCAGCGGCCGGTAGCCGTCCACGTCGAGCTGGGCGAGCGCGCCGTCGATGTCGACGGAGTGCGTGCCGTAGAAGTGCACTCTGTCGCCGCACCCAGAGACGGCTGTTGGCCGGCACCCGAACCCGGGTGCCGGCCAGCAGCTTGTTTCCCCCTTGTGGGGTCAGGTTGTGTGGCTTGGTGGGTCAGCTGGTCCAGTGTTCGGCGACGAGGTCAGCGGCCTGGGTTTCCCACTGGGCGTAGTGGAACGGGTACGCCGACACCTGCACCGTCTGCGCGGCCTCGGTCAACGGCATGTCCTGCCAACCGTCGACCTGCTTCAAACCCTTCAGGAACGCGGTAGTCGAGTACTCCGGGTCGGTGATCTGCTCCACCGTGCCCCAACCCGAGGACGGACGCTGCTGGAACAGGCCCTGCGAGTCGTGGTCGTTACGGTCACCCAGGTGACCCAGATTCTCCAGCTTCGACTCCTGCAGCGCGGTGGCGACCGCGACCACGGCAGCCCGCTCGTCCATACCCGCCTTCTTCGTCGCCGCGACGATCGCCTTCACATTCGCGACCTGCTCGTCACCCAAGTCGATCCGGGACTGCTCACCCTGCGTCCCGTGCGCAACCAGCTTGCCGGCGTCCGGCTTCTCCACCCGCACCACCCCAGCCGCAGCGGAGGCGGGCGCGGTGTCGGTGACAGCCGTCAGAGGACCAGCGACGACACCGGTACTCAGAGCCAGACCAGCGACACCAAGGACACTACGACGGAAGACCGTGTTCATGAAAGACGCTCCATTCGGGGGTCGACACCCACACACACCCGAGGGAGTCAGGGCGCAGGGGTACAAGCACCGTCCGGCGCTCACCAAACAAGAAAGGGCAAAACAAGGAAGAGCCAACGGCCACCGCCACGCCCGGGGGGACACGCACACGGCGCCGGGTCCAGATGTAACGACCGGCGGCCCACCACCATTCCCGGCGGACCCACACCCGCTCACCAGCGGGACACTCCCACGGCCGTCGCCACCGTGCAACGCCCCCACCCCCACCGGCATTCCACCACCAGCCCACCCCCGGGCACACCCCACACCGGCACCAACCAGACACCCACGACAACCACCCAAGCCCTGGCTGCCCGACTGGCGCAGCGACCGAAATGTCCCCCAGGCGACGCGGGGTCGGCAGGATCGAAGTGTCGCCGGCGTCGGTGCGGGCCAGGCGCGCATGGGTCACGTTCGTACGCATGTCCCATCCACCGCCAGCCTCGACAGCGCCGCCTCTGACGTCCACCGACGGCTACGGCAACGCCGGTAGCACCAGACGCATGGTCGGAGAATGCGTCGGCGCAAAGCCCCACGCCCGGTAGAGCGACTCGCCGTCTCGGGAAGCCCGCAGATCCACTCTCGTGACTCTCCCCTGCTGATACCAACCGAGGAGCGCCTGCACGCAAGCCCGCGAATAGCCACGTCTGCGGCAGTCACGATCCGTGGCTACGTTGAAGACGTATCCCACATCACCGACTGGGTTGTCCGGACCACCCAGTCGGTGCTCTATGACACCGACCGCGCACGCGGCCAACCCCTTGGCGCCACGTTCCTATCCACCACGAACACTGCCAGCGAGCCGAGCGGCGCTCACGCAGCGCCTCCTCTGCGCTCTCAGACCATCTCCCCGGCCTCGGATCGGCCCCCGTCCATATCCGCCAGCATCACTCCACGCAGCCGCACCAACGTCGAAGACATCGACGATCTGGTCGACCTCGCGCCGCATGAACCGATACGCACTCGGCCATCCGATCGCGAGCGGCGCGAGCCGCAGGACAGCGAGGACGTCAGCGGACACGGCCGGCGCATTCGGCCTGGGCTGACGGGGACCACCGTGCTGCGCGCACCGCCCACGTCGCCGAGTTCGTCTCTGGTCCTGCCGGGTGTTTCGGAGCTCGCTGTCGAGGCTGGCGCATAGGTCGACAGTATCGAAGATTATCACCGTCAGTATCAGGTCGACGACGTGCCGGGTCGCCCCGGTTGGCCCGCGCCACGGGCAGGACATTCCCCGCCGTGGTGGCGCTCGCGGTGCCGCCGCGCGGCGGCGTGGGGAGCCGTGTCCTCCCGGCCGATTGCCGACGTTTCCCTGCTTCCGTTCGGGTGTTGTGGCGATGGTCACGGCGGGATGGTACTGGTTTGACTGGCGCCGACCCGAGGCGATTTCGCCAGATGCCCGCGCAGCCCCCGCCCCATGCGGGACCCTTTGACGATCACTGATCGTCGGCGGTCGAGTGGTACTGCCGGCGAGGTGGTGTACGGGCGGACCTCGGGGCTGTCCTCCTCGATCACGCCGTAGGCGTCGCTGATCTCATCTCGTTGTTTAGCTCGCCCTGAAAGAACACCACCCGGCGCGGAAGCTCGAACCCCTGGGTCTTGTCGAAGACCTGCTCTCGCGCGACGTCCGCGAGCCTGTCCCTGGCGGCGTGCACCACAGCTCGAATGTCGTGGCGGTGCTGGGCATCTGGGACACGTCGAACGGCTCGACGTAGAAGCCGCACCACGCGCAGTGGGTGCTCGACGGGACGCGTTCGGGTAGCGGTGGACGGAGGCCGTGCTCAATGGGCGTGCCGGCTGGTAGGTCCCGCCCTCCACGAGTTCTGTCTTCACGAACTGGACGGCCGGCTTCTCGGGCTCCTTGCGCCGCCATACGCTCACCGGATCACCGTACCGAGCCCGCGCGTGAGCGGCGACGGGGCCGGACGCACCTGGGTCCCGTAGGCCCCGTTGTTTCCTTGCGCCCGGTCAGGAGATGGAGGATGGGTGCGGCGGCTCCGAGTAGCAGTGCGAGGGTGACGAGTACGCCGCCCCACCAGTGCAGTGAGCCGGGTCGGCCCGAGAGATGCCGCGATAGCCGGTGCTGCCGGTGGCTTCCAGTGCCGCCAGGTCTGCCAGCCGAACGCCGCGGCGAGACTCGGCTGGTGGACGGTTAGGGCAGCGGCTGGCCGCGGTGGTGCTCACCGATAATTCGAGAGGGATTCATCGGCGGCGTCATCCGCACCTGCCCGCCATCGTCGCGGAGACGAGGGTGTCCGGGACGACCCGCACGCGGCCAGCGGCCCCGCTGTTTCCGCAGGTCGCCGAGCCCCGAAACCCGTCCCGGAACCGGTGTGTCGTCACCCGAGTTGCGGGACGATGTTCGGCATGACGACGGGACACCGCGAAACCCGGGCGGTGATGTTTGCCCCGTCCTGGCAGGATGTCCACAGTGCCGCCCGTCGCGCCGGCGCGCGTCCTGGACCGCAGGAGGGTTCGATGTCCACGTCATCCGCCAACCGGCCTTCGCCGCCGAAGCTGCGCACACCGCGTCAACCATCCACCCTGCCGGACTGGATGCTCGACCCGCCGCCCCCGCGCCGCACGGTCGGCGACCGGACGGCCACGGCGGTCCTGACGCTGCCGGGCGTCGCCGCGCTCCGGCGCGGCTGGTGGTCGTGGCAGGGGCGGCGCCGGCTCCACCAGCGCTACCCGAACACGGTGAAGGTGGTGGCGTCCGTTCTCTCCTTCCTGGTGGCGCTGGCGCTGGTGCTGGCCGCCAACGCCCTGTTCGGGATGGCCTGACCGCCGGACGGTCCTTGTGCCCGGCCGCGTCGCCCGCCGGACAGTTCGCCCGCCACGCGCCCGGCCACCGGCGCCCCGTGCACGACCCGGCCAGAGCCACGGCGCCGGTCAGGCCCGTACCGCGCCGACCACCGCCCAGCCACCGGAGCGCAGCCGGAGCAGTAGGGCAACCAGCCGGAGCACGACGAAGAGCGTGAGCCCGGCCCAGATCCCGCCGAGCCCCAGATCGAGCCCGTAGGCCAGCCAGATCGCCGGCAGGAAGCCACCCAGCGCCGCCACGATGGTCAGGTTGCGCAGGTAGCGGACGTCCCCGGCACCGATCAGCACACCGTCGAGGGCGAAGACGATTCCCGCCAGCGGCAGCATCCCCACGAACCAGGGCCAGGCCACCATCGCCTGGTCGCGCACCTGCGCATCCGAGCTGAACCATCCCGGGACCACGCCGGCGCCGGCGGCGATGAGCACGGCGAACGCCACGCCGCAGAGCCCACCGAGAACGCCGATCCGGCGGGCGAGACCGCGCGCCGCGGCGGCGTCGCCGGCCCCCAGCGCGGCGCCGACGAGCGCCTGGGCCGCGATGGCGAGCGCGTCGAGCACCAGCGCGGTGAAGAACCACAGCTGCAGGGCGATCTGGTGGGCCCCGACGGTCGCCGCGCCGAAGCGGGCCGCCACCGCGGTGGCGGACAGGAAGCTCAGCTGGAAGGCGAGGCCGCGGATCAGCAGGTCCCGACTGAGTACGAGCTGCTGCGCGATGGCCCGGGAGCGCGGACGCAGGGCCGCCCCTTCGGCGACCAGCGCCCGGACGAAGAGACCGCCGGAGATCGTCTGCGCGACCACGTTGGCCACCGCCGAGCCGGCCAGGCCGAGCCCGGCCGGATAGACCAGCAGCGGGCAGAGCAGCGCGGAGAGCAGGTTCGGCCCGAGCACGAAGTACAGCGGGCGGCGGGTGTCCTGGATGCCGCGCAGCCAGCCGTTGCCGGCGGCGGCGAGCAGCAGACCCGGAGCGCCGAGCGCCGCGATGCGCAGCCACTGTGCGGCGGCGTCGGCTACGGCGCCGTCCGCTCCGGCGAGGGCGCGCCCGAGCGCCCCGCCGAAGCCCTGCATGCCGACGGCAACCGACAATCCCACCCCGAGGGCGAGCCAGGACGCCTGCACCCCCTCGGCCACCGCGGCGGACCGGTCACCCGCACCGAACCGCCGTGCGGACCTGCCGGTCGTGCCGTACGCGACGACGGTGCCGAGCCAGGCGATGAGGGTCAGCACGGTGCCGCCGATCGCCAGCGCGGCGAGCGGGATCCGCCCCAGGTGCCCCACCACCGCGGTGTCGACCAGGACATAGAGCGGTTCGGCGGCCAGCACCGCGAGGGCGGGCAGAGCGAGCGCCGCGATCCGTCGGGGCGGCGCGTTCTCGGGGGCGGTGGCGACCGGCTGGCTCATCGAGGCCGATCCTGGCACGGCCAAGGTAAGGGGCGCAACCTCGATGATCGCTTACCGGACCGAACCCACCCGCCCGGGGGTTGGTTGACGCTCGACCCCGGCGGTGTGCCGCCTGGACCGAGCGTCAACCGATCGACACCGACCTCACTGGCGGGTGTCCATCGAGGTCTGCAGGGCGCGACGCATCTGCTCGCGGGCCTCGTCCGTGGTCTCGGGCTTGGGCTTGCTTGGCATGGTGGTGATCCCTTCCAGGGGCGCGAGCCACCGACACGACGGTGGAACGCACGGGCAGTCTGTGCGCCCGCAGCTCATCCGGGGTCACCGGAGCTGCTGGGGCGTCGGCCCGGGTCGGTCCGACCCTGGAGGGAGGCGGCGCCGGGTACGGCCCCACCGCCCACGACCAGCGTCGTCGGACGGCGCCGGTCAATCCCCAAGCTATCGTTCAGGTCCACATGCTGCCCAGCGTTCCCGGCATCTGGACGGCCATGGCGCGGCCCACGTGCCCTCAGCGGGCCAGGAAGTGCCAGCCCAGCCACCACCAGAAGCCGAAGAGGCCGATCCGGCCGACCGGCACCGAGCCCACCTCGTAACGCATCACGTAGGCGCAGACCTCGCCGAGGGTGGGGATCCGGGATCCCTCGCGCCGTGCCGCCCACTCGACGGCGGCGAAGAGCACCAACGCCGCCAGGAAACCACCGATCGCCAGCGCCCGCATCACCGTCGCACCAGCCCCCAGAACGCGGACAGCCACGTCAGCCAGGTCGCCGAGCGAACCAGCCGGTCCTCCAGCAGCGGATCGGCCAGCCGGGAGAAGGTGGGGAAGTCGTCGCCTGCGGCGGCCGCGAAAGTGGCGCCCTCGAACACCACGAACACCACCACCGGCAGCGTCCACCACACCGCGCCGGCTTCGAGACGCTCCGGCGCCGACCGCCGGGGTACCCGGTTGCTCAAACCGAGCCAGATCAGCACACCGCCGGTGCCGAGCGTCCAGATGTTCGCCTCGACCGAGAAGGACGGGAACCGGCCACCGACCAACGACAGGCAGATGAGCACCGGCACGGCGACGGCGGGACGGTCCCAGGCGCGCGGCGCCTCGACGGTGAGGTCGTGGGGCTGCTCCATCCCGCAATTCTGCCCACCGTCCCCGACGGCGGGAAGATGGACACTCCCCGAAACCACCCTGATCTTCCCACCTGTCGACGGTGGCCCACCCCGGTGCGCCAGCCACGGCGGGTGGCCGGCGGACGTGGAGGGCAACCGCCGGTGAGGTGTGTCGGCAGGTCAGGGTCGGCCGGGTTCGGAGTCGAGCAGCGCGGCGTCCAACTCCGCACGGACACCGTCGACCATCTGCTCGACGGCGCCCCGTCCGGTGAAACCGGCCGCGAACCGGTGCCCCCCGCCGCCCAGCGCCACCGCCACCCGGCTGACGTCCACCGCGCCCTTGCTACGCAGTGACACCGCCCACTCGTCGCGGGAGGTCTGCTTCGCCACACAGCTCACGTCGGCCTCTGCCGTGCACCGCACGGAGTCGATGAGCGCCTCCAGCACGCACGGCCGCTGCCCGTGCCGCACCAGGTCGTCCAGCGTCGCGTAGGTCCAGACCATACCCCGGCCGGCCGCCGCCGCCGGCTCCAGCCGCGCGCGACCGAGCACCTCGCCGAAGAGCCGCACCGCGCCGAACGGCCGGGTGTCGTAGATCCGGCGGGAGATCTCACCGGGCCGGATGCCGGTGGCGATCAGCCGGGCCGCGAGCCGGTGCACCGCCGGCGTGGTGGCCTCGAACCGGAACGAGCCGGTGTCGGTGCTCAACGCGACGTAGAGGCACTCCGCGATCTCCGCGTCGAGCGGCACCCCGAGGCGGGTCAGCAGCTCGTCGACGATCACGGAGGTGGCGGCGGCCCGAGGGTCGACCAGGTTGACCGCCCCGAACCGGGTGTTCGACGCGTGGTGGTCGAGCACCAGAGCGATGTCGGCGGTCACCAGCCGGTCGACCAGCTCGCCCAGCCGGGATTCGCTCGCCGCGTCGAAGCAGACCACCAGGTTCGGGTCTGGGTCCGCGTCGGTCGCCGGCACCAGCAACTCCTCGCCCGGCAGCCCGCGCAGCGTCTCCGGCACCTCCGGCGGTCCGGGAAAGGTGGCCCGCACCCGCCGCAAGCCCAGCCGGCGCAGGCCGAGGCCGAAGCCGAGCATGCTGCCGAGCGCGTCGCCGTCCGGGTTGACGTGACAGACCAGCAGGATCCGCGCGTCAGCCGGGATGCCGCGGACGGCGGCCAACGCCGCCGCCCAGTCCGCCTCCGCCGGCCCAGCCGACACCGCCGAACCGGCCTCGGTGGAGGTCGCGACGACACCGGCGGAGGCCGCTTCGGCCAGCCCTCCGCCGGCGGGGCCGGTCACCGTTGGTCCCCGCCCTGAGGCAGCTCGTCGGCCTCCGCGGTGTCGTCCTCGGCCTCGTCGTCCAGCCGGTACGGCTGGGCGTCGCCCGCGTACTCGGCCCGGGCGGCGATCCGCTGCACCTCGGCGTCCGCGTGGCGGGCCTGGGCCAGCAGGTCGTCGATGTGCTTGACCTGGTCCTGCACGTCGTCGAGGACGAAGGTCAGCGTCGGCGAGTGCCGCAACCCGAGGGCCTTGCCCACCGTGCTGCGCAGCATGCCCTTGGCGCTCTCCAGGGCCGCGGCCGTGCCCGACTGGGCGGCAGCGTCACCGAGCACCGTGTAGAAGACCGTGGCGTCCCGCAGGTCGGCGGTGATCCGGGCGTCGGTGATGGTGATCATGCCGAGTCGGGGATCCTTGATCTGGCTGCGCACCACCGACGCGACCAGTTCACGCACCCGCTCCGCGTGCCGGCGTACCTTGGCCGGATCCGACATCTCGCCACCTCCACGGCGTCCCGCTCCCGACCGCCGCCGGGAGACGCGGAACGTCACCCGGCCCGGCCGGCCAACACCTCGAACACTACCCGCGCCGCCGGCACTGCCGTGCGCCGCCGGCACTGGCCGGGCAAACGCACGATCAGTCGTCCGCGCCGTGCAGGCGCCGGCGCGCCGACAGCACTTCGACCTCCGGCCGGCCGGCCACGAGGCGTTCGCACGAATCCAGTACGTCGCGCACGTGCGCGGCCTCGGCGGCCACCACGGCCACGCCGATCTCCGCCCGACCGTACAGGTCGAGCGCCCCCACCTCGGCGGCCGACACCTCGAAGCGGCGCAGCGCCGCCACGATCGGCCGCACGTAGGAGCGCTTGGCCTTGAGTGACCGGGAGTCGCCCGGCAACAGCAGATCGAAAACCACGGTTCCGGTGAACATCGTCCCGGACGATACCCGGACACACCCCCACATGATCAAGGGGTTTACACCTGTCGGCGTAAACCCCTTGATCATGTGTCTCAGCGGGTCAGGCGCGCGCCTTCTCCCGCATCTCGAAGGTCTCGATCACGTCGCCGACCTGGACGTTGTTGTAACCACCCAGGGTCAGACCGCACTCGAAGCCCTCGCGCACCTCGGTCGCGTCGTCCTTGAACCGCTTGAGCGAGCTGATGGTGAGATTGTCCGCCACCACCGCGCCGTCGCGCAGCAGCCGCGCCTTGGCGTTGCGCCGGATGAGGCCCGACCGGACGATACATCCGGAGATGTTGCCGATCTTGGACGAGCGGAAGACCTCGCGGACCTCCGCGGCGCCCAGCTCGACCTCCTCGTACTCGGGCTTGAGCAGGCCCTTGAGCGCCGCCTCGATCTCCTCGATGGCCTGGTAGATGACGGTGTAGTACCGGATCTCCACGCCCTCGCGGTCGGCCATTTCACGGACCTTGTTGGCGGCCCGCACGTTGAAGCCGATGATCGTGACCGCCTCGGACGAGGCGCTCGCGAGCATGACGTCGCTCTCGGTGATCGCACCAACACCCCGGTGGATGATCCTGAGCTGAACCTCCTCGGGGATGTCGAGGTTGAACAGGGCATCCTCGAGGGCCTCCACAGAACCGGAGACGTCGCCCTTGAGCACCAGGTTGAGCGACGTCTTCTCGCCCTCCTTGAGCTGCTCCATGAGCGTCTCGAGGGTGGCCCGGCCACGGGAGTTGGCGAACGCCGCCGCCCGCCGCCGCGCCTGCCGCTGCTCGGCGATCTGCCGCACCGTACGATCGTCGGCCGCGGCGAGGAAGGTGTCGCCCGCGCCCGGCACCGCGGTCAGACCGAGCACCAGGACCGGCCGGGCCGGACCCGCCTCGGCAACCTGGTTGCCGTTGTCGTCGAGCATCGCCCGGACTCGACCGTGCGCCCCACCGGCGACGATCGAGTCCCCGGCCCGCAGGGTGCCCTTCTGCACCAGCACCGTGGCGACCGCGCCCCGCCCCTTGTCCAGGTGCGCCTCGATCGCCACACCCTGCGCCGGCCCGTCGGTCGGAGCGGTCAGCTCCAGCGACGCGTCGGCGGTCAGCAGGACGGCCTCGAGCAGGTCCTCGATACCGATGCCGGGCTTGGCCGCCACGTTGACGAACATGGTGTCGCCGCCGTATTCCTCGGCGACCAGGCCGTACTCGGTCAGCTGCTGACGGACCTTGTCCGGGTTCGCCTCCGGCTTGTCGACCTTGTTGACCGCGACCACGATCGGCACGTCCGCCGCCTTGGCGTGGTTGAGCGCCTCGATCGTCTGCGGCATCACACCGTCGTCGGCCGCGACCACCAGGATCACGATGTCGGTGACCTGAGCACCACGGGCCCGCATGGCGGTGAACGCCTCGTGACCCGGGGTGTCGATGAAGGTGATCGCCCGGTCCTCGCCCTCATGCGGGACATGGACCTGGTACGCGCCGATGTGCTGGGTGATGCCACCCGCCTCACCAGCCACCACGTTCGCCTTGCGAATCGCGTCGAGCAGCTTGGTCTTACCGTGGTCGACGTGACCCATGACGGTCACCACCGGCGGCCGGCTGACCAGCCGGTCCTCCGCCACCTCGGCGTCGAGGTCGATGTTGAACTGCGCGAGCAGCTCGCGGTCCTCGTCCTCCGGGCTGACGATCTGGACGTTGAAGCCCAGGTGCTCACCGAGCAGCAGCAAGGTGTCGTCGGAGCAGGACTGGGTCGCGGTCACCATCTCGCCCAGGTTGAACATCTCCTGGACCAGCGAACCCGGGTTAGCGTTGATCTTGTCGGCGAAGTCCGACAGCGAGGCGCCACGGGACAGTCTGACGACCTGACCCTGACCCCGAGGCGCGCCCGAGGACATGGTCGGGGCCGACAGGTTGTCGAACTCCTGTCTGCGCTGCTTCTTGGACTTCCGACCACGGGTCGGCTTACCGCCCGGACGCCCGAAGGCACCCGCCGCGCCGCCGCCGCGGCCACGGCCACCGCCGCCCGGGCGACCGCCACCACCGGCCGGAGCACCCGGCCGGAAGCCGCCGCCACCGCCACCGCCACCGGGGCCGCCGCGGTATCCACCGCCGCCACCGCCACCGGGGCCGCCGCGGTATCCACCGCCGCCACCGCCACCGCGGTATCCACCGCCGCCACCACCGCCGGGACGGCCAGCACCCGCGCCGGGACGGCCGGCGCCGGGACCACCCGGACGACCCGGCCGCTGGCTGGGCATGGACGCCGGGCTCGGCCGCGGCGGCATCGACGCCGGACTCGGCCGCGGCGGCATGGACGCCGGGCTCGGCCGCGGACCGGCCGCACCGGCGGCCGGCGGGCGCTGCTGCTGACCGCCCTGGATGCCGAACGGGTTGTTACCGGCACCACGCGCCGGCGGGCGGCCACCGGGCCGGCCACCGGGGCCGGGAGTGGGACCGCCGGTACGCCCGGCGGCCGGGGAGCCCGGCCGGGGCGGCATGGCGCCGGGGCCGGGACGGGGGCCGGGACGCGGACCGCCCCCGCCCGGCGGCTCTCGCCGCACGTTCTCCCGCTGCTGCTGCCGGGCAGCCTGCGCCGCCTTTACCGCGGCTTCCTGCTCGGCCTTCAGGGCGGCGGCGCGCGCCTCGGCGGCCGCCACCTCGATGTCGTGGGCACTCGCCGGCTTCACGACCGGCGACGCCGGCGGCGGGCCCGGCACCGGGGCCTTGGGCTTCGGTCCAGGGGTCGGCGTACCCAGCCGCCGGGGCGGCATCGGCTTGGCCGAGACGCGGGGCGCGCCCGGAGTCGGCGATGGGGTCGGCGATGGGGTCGGGGTCGGGGTCGGCGCCGAGACGGCGGTCGCCGGCGGGGCGGCCGGCGCCGGAGAACCGGCGTTGTTGACGAACGCGTTACGCAGCCGTCGGGCGACCGGCGCCTCGACGGTGCTGGACGCGGACTTCACGAACTCGCCCATCTCCTTGAGCTTGGCGAGAACGGTCTTGCTTTCGACCCCGAGCTCCTTGGCGAGCTCGTGTACGCGGGCCTTTCCTGCCACTGCACTCCTCACTCCGAGGTCGTGCGGGCAGCACCCGCAGCGACCTCACTCGTGCACTTGAAGCCTGGTCATTTCTGCGACTTCATCGTGTGCTCATGTCGGTCGTCCTACCTTGCTAGCGACCCGCGCCCGGTCGGGTTGACCGGACGTCGTGGTTGGCGCATCGAGATACTCCGCAAGATCACCGTGGTCAAGGACCTCGGTGATGCGCAGTGCCCGCCCGAAGGCGCGGCGCCGCACCGCCTGCGCGAAGCAGGCCGGATCCGGGTGCATGTTCGCCCCCCGACCCGGCATTCCGCGGGCCGGATCGGGTCGGAGGCTGTGACCAGCCTCGTCACCGATCGCGACGATCCGCAGTAGCTCACCGGCCGGCGCACGCCTCCGGCATCCCACACAGGTGCGTTCCGGTTGCGCGCGTCGTGCCACCGGAGAAAGTCTACCCCTAGCTTCCGGAGATCGCGCCGCCCGGCTCCGGGACTTGATCCGCTCCGCCACGCCCGACCACCCCGGCCTGCTCGGCGTCCGAGCGGATGTCGATTCGCCAACCGGTCAACCGGGCGGCAAGCCGGGCGTTCTGCCCCTCGCGGCCAATGGCGAGCGAGAGCTGGAAATCCGGCACGGTCACCCGCGCCGTGCGGGCCGCCAGGTCGACCACGTCCACCCGCAGCGCCTTGGCCGGCGAGAGCGCGTTGCCGACGAAGGTCGCCGGGTCCTCCGACCAGTCGATAATGTCGATCTTCTCACCGTGCAGCTCGCTCATCACGGCCCGCACCCGCTGCCCCATCGGCCCGATGCAGGCTCCCTTGGCGTTCACGCCGGACGCGGTCGAACGGACCGCGATCTTCGTACGGTGACCCGCCTCACGCGCGATCGCGCCGATCTCGACCGTGCCGTCGGCGATCTCCGGCACCTCCAGGGCGAACAACTTCTTCACCAGCGCCGGATGCGATCGGGACAGCGTGATCTGCGGGCCGCGCATTCCCTTCGCCACGTGCACCACGACGCAGCGGATCCGCTCGCCGTGCGCGTACCGCTCTCCGGGCACCTGCTCCGACTGGGGCAGCACGCCCTCCAGCTTGCCCAGGTCGACGCTGACGATGCCCTTCTCGGCGCGCGCCTCGTGTGCCTGCACCACGCCGGTGACCAGGTCGCCGTCACGGCCCACGTACTCACCGAAGTGCGCCTCGTCGGTGGCCTCCCGCAGCCGCTGGAGGATCACCTGCTTGGCGGTCATCGCCGCGATCCGGCCGAAGTCGTGCGGGGTGTCGTCCCACTCCCGCACCACGCCGCCGTCGGCGTCCACCTCCTGCGCGTACACCAGGGCCGCGCCGGATCTGCGGTCGATCTCCACCCGCGCGTGCGGCTCGGCACCCTCGGTGTGCCGGTACGCCGTCAGTAGCGCGGTCTCGATCGCCGCGAGGATCGTGTCGAACGGGATCTCCCGCTCGCGCTCCAGTGCGCGCAGCGCCGCGAGGTCGATGTTCACCTCTCCTCGTCCTCCACATCGTCGTCGTCGAAGTCGTCGAAGTCGTCGGGGTCCTGGCCGGCGTCGCCGGCCTCGTCGATGCTGTCGATTTCGTCGAGGCGGGTGAACTCGACCTGCACCCGGCCCGGGCCCAGGTCGGCGTACGCCCACTCCGCGCGGCCGGCGGCGGACTCCAGCACCAACCGCTCGTCGTCGGCCTCGACGATCCGGCCGGTGACCTGCCGGTCTCCGCCGGACTCGCCACCACGCACGGTCACCCGGACCAGCCGGCCGGAGTTGCGCCGCCAGTGCCGCGGCAGGGTGAGCGGGCGGTCCACGCCCGGCGAGCTGACCTCGAGCTGGTACTCCCCGGCCACGATGTCCCCGCCCGCCTCTTCGGCGACGTCCAGGGCGGCGGAGACGGCCCTGGAGACCTCGGCGACGGCGTCCAGGCTGATCCCACCGTCGGCGTCCACGATCACCCGCACGACGTGCCGGCGGCCGGCCCGGGACACGGTGAGATCCTCCAGGTCGTATCCGGCAGCGGTGACCACCGGCTCGACGACCTCCCGCAGCCGGGCGCGCCGTGCGGCGAGGTCGGCGCCACGGGGGACGCGGTCGGCGCCCCGCGGGCCGGCGGTGCGCCGCGGTCGTCCCGTCGGCCCCGCCGGCCGGGTGGCACGGCCACGCTGGGTCATCTGGCGCCCCTTCTGCTGGTCGACGGCACCCGGTCCGGTCGCCACGACGTTACGCCACCGGGGCGGACGCGCCGGTGGTTGCGCAGAGCGTAACGCGCCGCCCGCCCTGCGGCCCGGTCGGCGCACCGACGCCCGTGGTCACACCGCCGGCCGGGATGGTGTTGACTTGTCCGGTGACGACGGGCAGAACACCAGAGCACGGCCGGACAACCGGGCATTCCCGGCGAAAGGTGATCCAAGCCGGCGTCCTGCTGACGCTCAGCGGTGCCATGGCACCGCTCGCCGGCTGTGATCCATTCGACCGCGACGAGGAGCCGGCACCAGATCCGCTCGCGCCGCTGGTCAACGAGGCGTTCGCGCTCGCCGCGGCGTACCGCGACGCCGCCGCCGCACACCCCACGCTGGCCGGCCAGCTGACTCCGATCGCCGAGGCACACGCCGCGCACGGGGCGGAGCTGGCCCGCGTCGCCCGAATGGCCGCACCGTCGCCCACCGGCTCCCCGAGCGCCACCCCGACGGGCAACCCGGACACGGCACTCACCACACTGCGGGAACGCGAGACGGCGGCCCGGGACACAGCCGTTCGGGCCTGCGTGGCGGCACCGGCCGAGCGGGCTGCGCTGCTCGCGTCCATCGTCGCCGCCCGGGCCACCCACCTGGAGGCACTCCGGTGACCGCGCCGACCCCCACCACGAGCCCAGCCGCCGCGCTCCGTGCGGCGCTCACCGCCGAGTACGCCGCCAGCTGGGCCTACGGCCCGATCGGGGTACGCCTCACCGACGCCGCTCGCAAGGCCGCACGCGACGCCGAGGCGGCGCACCGGCGGCGGCGCGATGAACTCGTCCTGAAGCTCAGCACCGACGGCGACGGTGTCCCACCCGACCAGGCCGGCTACGCCCTACCGTTCCCGGTCACCGACAGCGCGAGCGCGCTCCGGCTCGCCGTCGAGGTGGAGGAACGGACCGGTGCGTTCTGGCGGGCCGCCGTGACGGACACCACCGGCGCCGACCGGGAACGGGCGCTCGCCGCACTGGTCGACTGCGCCGTACGCGCCACCCGGTGGCGACGGGCCGCCGGGATCACGCCGCTGACCGTGCCGTTCCCGGGGCGGCCCGGCTGAACCGGGGCGCCCCACAGACCCAGCGGGCCGCCACCAGTCGGCCCCCCAGGAGCTGACCCGGCTCGAGGACGCCAGCGACCCGACCGAGGATCTGCCCTGGCGCCTGGTCCTGGACGCGATGCTCTGCCAGGCCGAGGCCGAGGCCGAGATCCGCTGGCTGGACCACTGCGGGAGCAGCCTGGTGCGGCACCGGCTGGCGGGACCGGTGGCCGGGGGCACGGCAGCGGGCCCGACCGCCGGGCACGCCTACCGGGAGTCAGCGGCAGGCCGAGGAGCTGGCAGCCCGGCGACGGGCTCCTCGCCGGCCGAGGCGTCACGGCTCCTCGCCGGCCGAGGCGTCACGGGCCCTTACCCGCCACCCTGAATGCCGATGAGGGCGCCGATGGCGTACGTCGCGACGGCGGCCAGCACGCCGAGCAGCAGCTGGCGCAGTCCGCTGGACCACCAGGGCCGGCTGGTGAACCGAGCGACGACCGCACCGGCCAGGAAGAGCCCGAGACCGCCCACCCCCAGGGCCAGCCAGAGGCTGGTGAGGCCGAGCAGGTAGGGCAGCAGCGGTACCAGGGCACCGACCGAGAAGAACAGGAACGACGAGACGGCGGCGACCCACGGGCTGGGCTGGTCGTCCGGGTCGACGCCCAGTTCCTCCCGGACGTGCACCCGCAGCGCCTCCTCGGGGTTGCGGCGCACCGCCTCGGCGACCTGCGTCGCGAGATCCCGGGGCAGGCCGCGCGCGACCCACGCGTCGGCGAGTTCCCGCGCCTCGGCCTCGGGGTGCCGCTCCAACTCCCGCCGCTCCTTGGCGACCTCGGCGGTCACCTGCTCGTTCGCCGACCGGACGCTGGTGTACTCGCCCAGCCCCATCGAGATGGCGCCGGCCACCAGGCCAGCGGTCCCGGCGAGCACGACGGTACGCGGCGACACCCCACCGCCGCCGACGCCCGCGATCAGGGCGATGTTGGTGACCAGGCCGTCCATCGCACCGAAGACCGCCGGCCGAAGCCGGCCACCGGACACGTCCGCGTGGTGCGCCTCGCGCAGCGCCGCCGGGGTGTCGGTCACGGCAGCGTCAGGATCTCGTTGCCGTCCTCGGTGACGACGATCGTGTGCTCGAACTGGGCGGTCCACTTCCGGTCCTTGGTCACCACCGTCCACCCGTCGTCCCACATGTCGTACTGGTAGGTGCCGAGGGTGATCATCGGCTCGATGGTGAAGGTCATCCCCGGCTCCATCACGTCCGTGGGGCGCGGGCTGTCGTAGTGCGGCACGTAGAGCCCGCTGTGGAAGGACTCCCCGATGCCGTGGCCGGTGAAGTCGCGCACCACGCCGTAGCCGAAGCGCTTCGCGTACGACTCGATGACCCGGCCGATCACGTTGATCTGCCGGCCCGGAGCGACGGCGCGGATACCGCGCATCATCGCCTCGTGGGTGCGCTCGACCAGCAGCCGGGCCTCCTCGCCCACCTCGCCCACGCAGAACGTCGCGTCGGTGTCGCCGTGCACCCCGTCGAGGTAGGCGGTCACGTCGACGTTGACGATGTCGCCGTCCTGGAGCACCGTCGAGTCGGGTATGCCGTGGCAGATCACCTCGTTGATGCTGGTGCAACAGGACTTGGGAAACCCCTTGTAGCCGAGCGTCGACGGGTAGGCGTCGTGGTCGCAGAGAAACTCGTGCACCACCTTGTCGATCTCGTCGGTGGTCACGCCCGGCTTGCAGTGTTCGCCCGCGAGTTGGGTGGCCTGCGCCGCCAGCCGCCCGGCCAGCCGCATCTTCTCGATGGTCTCCGGGGTCTGCACGTGGGAGCCACGCCACTCCTGCGGTCGCTTCTTCCCCACGTACTCGGGTCGGGGGATGTGGGCGGGCACGGGCCGCCACGGGGAGAGCGTGCCTGGGGTCAGCGGCGCACGGACGGTCATGACGCAAGCCTATCGCCGCGCCACCCGGTGACTCCCGCCACCGCCCGCCGCAACCGCCGCACCGCCGCAACCGCCCGGGCCATCCGGCCACCGTCGTGGCCCGGCCCGCCCGAGGTCCCACGCCCCACACGGGTCTCGGGTGGGCACGGACCGGGCCGAGCCGGGCCATCCGCTCGGTCCGGGGTCAGCGCACCGGCGCCACGTTCGCGATGCCTCCGGCTCGGCGGCCGAGTCACAGCGGCGTCACGTACGCGCCGGTGATCCCACCATCGACGACGAACTGCGCGGCGGTCATGAACGAGGCGTCGTCGCTGGCCAGGAAGGCCACCGCGGCGGCGATCTCCTCCGGGGCCCCGAACCGGCCCATCGGCACGTGCACCAGTCGTCGGGCGGCTCGCTCCGGATCGGCGGCGAACAGCTCCAGCAGCAGTGGGGTGGCCACCGGACCGGGGCAGAGGGCATTGACCCGGATCCCCTCCCGGGCGAACTGCACCCCCAGTTCCCGGGTCATCGCCAGCACCCCGCCCTTGCTGGCGGTGTACGCGATCTGCGAGGTGGCCGCCCCCATCAGCGCGACGAACGAGGCGGTGTTGATGATCGACCCCTTGCCCTGCCGGCGCATGTGCGGGATCACGTGCTTGCAGCACAGGTAGACGCTTGTCGTGTTGACCCGCAGCACCCGCTCCCAGGCGTCCAGCCCGGTCGCCAGAATGGAATCGTCGTCCGGCGGGGAGATGCCGGCGTTGTTGAACGCCACGTCCACCCGTCCGTGCCGCTCGACCACGCCGGCGAAGAGATCCCGGACCGCCGGCTCGTCGGCGACGTCGGCTGCGACGAACTCCCCACCGACCTCGACCGCGGCCCGGTTGCCCGCCTGGGCGTCGATGTCCACGCACACCACCCGGGCCCCCTCGGCGGCGAACCGCCGCACGGTGGCCCGCCCGATCCCACTACCCGCTCCGGTCACCACCGCCACCCGGCCGGTCAACCGTCCCCGCACGGCATCACCCTTCCGTCGCGATGAACACGTTCTTGACGTCGGTGAAGGCGTGCAGCGCGTCCGGACCGAGCTCCCGGCCCAGGCCGGAGCGTTTCATCCCGCCGAACGGCGTCCAGTAACGCACCGAGGAGTGCGAGTTGACGCTGAGGTTGCCCGCCTCGACCGCCCGCGCCATCCGCACCGCCCGCCCCACGTCGCGGGTCCAGATCGAGCCGGAAAGCCCGTACTCGGTGTCGTTGGCGAGCCGTACCGCCTCGGCCTCGTCGTCGAACGGCAGCACCGACACCACCGGGCCGAAGATCTCATCCCGCCAGTGTCGGTCCGCCGGCGAGTCGGCGAGCAACACCGTCGGGGGATACCAGGAGCCGGGACCGTCCGGGCACGAGCCGGTGAAGGCGACCGTGGCCCCGTCGACGTACCCGGCCACCCGGTCCCGTTGCCCGGCGGAGATCAGCGGGCCCATCTCGGCGGTCTCGGCGACCGGGTCCTGCACCCGCAGCCCGCGCACGGCCGGTTCGAGCAGCTCCAGGAACCGGTCGTACACCGGGCGCTGGACCAGGATCCGGGACCGGGCGCAGCAGTCCTGGCCGGCGTTGTCGAAGACCGCGTACGGGGCGGTGGCCGCGGCGCGGTGCAGGTCGGCGTCGGCGAAGACCAGGTTGGCGGACTTCCCGCCCAGTTCCAGCGTCAGCCGCTTCACCTGTGCGGCGCAGCCGGCCATGATCCGGGGTGCCGACCTCGGTGGAACCGGTGAAGCAGATCTTGCGTACCGCCGGGTGGCTGACGAACCGCTCCCCCACGACCGAACCCGCCCCGGGCAGCACGGTGAACACACCTTCGGGCAGACCCGCCGCACGCCCCAGCTCGGCCAGGCGCAGCGCGGTGAGCGGGGTCAGCTCGGCGGGCTTGAGCACCACCGTGTTGCCGGCGGCGAGGGCGGGGGCGAAGCCCCAGGCAGCGATCGGCATGGGAAAGTTCCACGGAACGATCACCCCGACCACGCCGAGCGGCTCGTGGCAGGTCACATCGAGGCCACCGGGCACCGGGATCTGCCGTCCGGTCAGCCGCTCCGGCGCGCCCGCGTAGTAGTCGAGCACGTCGCGGACGTTGCCAGCCTCCCAGCGGGCGTTGCCGATGGTGTGCCCGGCGTTGCGCACCTCCAGCAGCGCCAGTTCCGCCACGTGCTCGTCGACGAGGACCGCGAACCGCCGCAGCAGCCGCGCCCGCTCGCCCGGCGCGAGATCGCGCCAGGCCCCGTAGGCGGCGGCGGCCCGCCCGATCGCCGCATCCGTCTCCTCCCGCGAGGTGCCCGCCACCGTGGCGATCCGCTCCCCGGTGGCCGGGTTCCACACCTGGCTCGTCCCCGGCGGGTCAGAGACGTTCGAAACCACGGAAGAGCTCCCAGTCCGTCACGGCGGTGTCGAAGGCAGCCAGCTCGACCCGTGCCTGGTTGGCGTAGTGGGCGACGACCTCGTCGCCGAAGGCGTCCCTGGCCACCGTCGAGTCGCGCCACAGGTCCAGGGCCTGGCGCAGGGTGCCGGGCACCCGCTCAGCCCGCGCGTCGTCGTACGCGTTGCCGGTGCACTCCGCGCCCAGCTGCAGTTCCTGGTCCAGACCGTGCACCGCGCCGGCCACCAGCGCGGCGATCGCCAGGTACGGGTTGACGTCCGCGCCGGGCACCCGGTTCTCCACCCGCATCCCCTCGCCGTGGCCCACCAGCCGCAGCGCACAGGTGCGGTTGTCGGTGCCCCGGCGCACCGTGGTCGGGGCGAAGGACCCCGGCTGGTAGCGCTTGTACGAGTTGACGTTGGGGGCGAAGAGCAGGCTGAATTCCCGCATCGTGGCGAGCAGCCCGGCCACCACCCGCTGCCCGGTGGGCGACAGGTGCGCCGGCCCGTCGCCCGGCATCGCCGACCGCCGCTCACTGTCCCGCACCGAGAAGTGGATGTGACACGAGTTGCCCTCCCGCGGGTTGGGCTTGGCCATAAAGGTGATCGACATGCCCTCCTGGGCGGCGATCTCCTTGGCGCCGTTCTTGTAGATCACGTGGTGGTCGGCGCAGGACACCGCCTCGTCGTACCGGAAAGCGATCTCGTGCTGACCGAGGTTGCACTCGCCCTTGGCGCTCTCCGGGGTGAGCCCGGCGCCGGCCATCTCGGTGCGGATCCGCCGCAGCAGCGGCTCCACCCGGGCGGTACCCAACAGCGAGTAGTCCACGTTGTACTGGTTGGCCGGCGTGAGGTCCCGGTAGCCGCGCCGCCACGCCGCCTCGTACGAGTCGCGGTAGAGCACGAATTCCAGTTCGGTGCCCGCGTACGCGGTCAGACCGTGCCCGGCCAGCCGGTCGAGCTGCCGACGCAGGATCTGCCGGGGTGAGGCCACGACCGGCCCGGAGCCGTCCAGCCACTCCAGGTCGGCCAGGACCATCGCCGTGCCCGGCTGCCACGGCACCCGCCGCAGCGTCGTCAGGTCCGGCACCATCGCGAAGTCGCCGTAGCCCCGCTCCCAGCTCGACATTGCGTACCCGTCAACGGTGTTCATGTCGACGTCGACGGCGAGCAGGTAGTTGCAGCCCTCGCTGCCGTGCCCGGCCACCTGCTCCAGGAAGTAGGGCGCGTGGAACCGTTTTCCCTGCAACCGCCCCTGCATGTCGACCAGGGCCAACACGACCGTGTCGATCTCGCCCTCGGCGACGGCGACCCGCAGCTGCTCCAGGGTGAGCGGCGGCTTCCTCATCGGCGGATCCCCATCACCATGGTCTACTGGCAATCGGGACGGCCGTCAATGGCCCCTGCCGCCGGGATCGGCATCGCCGGGCCGGACGCCGGTCGGAGCCCGGCGTCCGGCCCGGGGTCACGGGCGGGAAAGTGTCGCCGGTGGGACCGCGCGCAAATTCCGTTGCCGGTCCGCTGCGCCCGCCGCATCCTTGAGGCTGTGACCAGGCCCGATCGCGACGGGCCACCGTCGGGCGCTCGGACCGCCCGACACCGCGGCGGCGCGGGGCGCGTCACCTCTCTCTCACAGGTACGGCATCCGCCGTGCCCGACACCCGTCCCGCGCCGCCGCCCTCACCTCGCGGGCAGGCCGCTCACCCGGTTTCCTTTCCGGTACCGCGCAGCCGGGCGGTGATCTCCGCCGCCGGCACCGGTGGGCCGAACCAGCGGCCCTGCCCGGTGTCGCAGCGCAACACGCGCAGCCGCTCGGCCTGCACCGGCGTCTCCACCGCCTCGGCGGTCACCCGCAGCTCCAAGGCGTGCGCCAGCCGGACCAGCGCGTCGACGATCCGTTCGTCCCGATGGCCGGTCGCCGGCTCGGGCCCGTCCCCGCGAATTCCCTCCACGAACGGCCCGGCCAGCTTCAGGCAGTGGATCGGCAGCCGGCGCAGATAGGCCAGGTTCGAGTAGCCGGTGCCGAAGTCGTCGATCGCCAACCGCACCCCCAGCCCGGCCAGGCGGTGCAGTGACCTCAGTGGTTCGCCAGCGGTGCCCATCACGGCGCTCTCGGTGAGCTCCAGCTGCAACAGGTCGGCGGGCAACCGGTTGCGCCCCAACGCGTCGGCCACCGTGTCCACGATGGCCGGATCTTCCACCTGCCGGGCGGAGAGGTTGACACTCACCACCAGGCGGACGTCGGGGAACTCGCGCCGCCACGCGTCCGCGTCGCGGCAGGCCTGCCGGAGCACCCACTCGCCGAGCTGGACAATCAGGCCGGTCTCCTCGGCCAGTCCGATGAACCGGTCCGGTCCGATCCGACCCAACTCGGGGTGTTGCCAACGGACGAGCGCCTCGACGGCGAGCATCGAGCCCTTCACCAGGGACACGATCGGCTGGTAGTGCAGCACGAACTCACCCCGGTCCAACGCCGCCGGCAGCCCGGCGACCAGCGCGGAGCGGGCGATGTCCTGCGCGCAGCGCTCCGGGTCCCACATCGCCCACCGGCCGCGGCCGTCCGCCTTGGCCCAGTACAGTGTGGTGTCGGCGGCCTTCATCAGCTCCGACGCGTTGGTCGTACCGACGGGGCACTCCACGACGCCGACGCTGGCCGAGACCATGAGCTCCTGGTCATCGATGCGCACCGGCGCGGCGACGGCGGCCAGGGCGGCCTCGGCGACCGCGACCACGTCCTCGACGTCGTCGACCAGGATCACGAATTCGTCACCACCCATCCGGGCCACCAGGTGTCCCTGACCGGCGACTCCGTCGGCGAGCCGGCGGGCGATCACGGCCAGCAGCTGGTCGCCGAAGTCGTGGCCGTGACTGTCGTTGACCGCCTTGAAACCGTCCAGGTCCAGGAAACAGACGCCGACACGGCGCTCGGCGTCAGCGGTGTCGAAGACCCGGTCGAGGGTCTCGAAGAAGAGAGTCCGGTTGGGCAGGCCGGTGAGCGGGTCGTGCAACGCCTGGAAACGGAACCGCTGCTGGAGCTCGTACCGCTCGGTGATGTCCTCGACCATCGCCACCGTGAACCGGGGGCGGCCGTCGTCGTACCGAATCAGCGAGACCGCCAGGTCGGTCCAGACGACGCTGCCGTCCTTGCGGTAGTAACGCTTCTCGACCCGGGCCGAGTCGCGTTTACCCTCGATCAGTTCCTGGTACAGCTCCCACATCCCGGCGGCGTCGTCGGCGTGGAACAGCGCCGCCACGTTGATCTGCCGCAGCTCCTCCCGGGAGTAGCCGAGCATCTCTTCGAACGCCTGGTTGACGTCGATGACCTGGCCGTCGACGCCGGCGATGCCGATCCCGATCGCCGCCCCGACAAACAGCGCCCGGAACCGTGCCTCGCTGTCCCGCAGCGCCTGCTCCACCTCGTCCCGAGCCTGCCAGGCGGACCGGGCGATCCGCTCCTGCTGGGCGAAGGTGCGGTCCCGCAGCGCCCGGGTGAACCCGGCCGCGAGCGCACCCTGCACCGCGGCGACGCGGTCCGCCGTGCAGTCGTCACCGATCCGGTCGGGCAGCACCTGGGGCAGGAAACGGTCACCGAGGGCCCGCACCGACCAGTCGAGCACGCCCGGCTCGGTCAGGTGCGCCTCGACCAGCGCCCGACCCACCTCCGCGGCCGGGCGGGTCGAGAACGGGTCGGCGAGCAGTGCCTGCGCCAGCCGGACGGTGTGCAGGTGCAGCAGCCGCTCCGTCTCGCCCGCACTCAGCGGCACGAAGCCGAGCCGACGCACGGCGCGAGCCCACTCGTGCGCGTAACCCCGGGCGCCGGCCCGGCTGAGGTCGGGCCCGCCCGGCACCGGGACGGCCGTCACCTCGATCAGCCGGCGGGCCGGTCGTAGCGGGCCACGCCACCGAAGGCACCGAACTGCTCCGGCTTGTCGGTCACGTCGGACGGAACGTCGGGCCGCCACATCGGCATGTGCACGACGCCGGGCTCCAGGATCGTCCAGTCCCCGAAGAAGCGGGTGATCTCGGCACGGGAGCGCAGTGTGATCTCGGTGTCGGTCCGCGCCGACAGGCGCTGGGCGTCGAGCATCTCCTGCGGCTGGTCCTCGTACGTGGAGTGGGAGATCACCAGGTGGCTGCCGGGGACAGCGGCGGCCCGGAGCGTCGCCATGACATCGCCGGGCCGGTCGGCGTCCGGGATGAAGTGCACCACCCCGGCGAGCAGGATGCCCAGTGGCCGGTCGAAGTCGAGCAGGCCGGACGCGCGGGACTCGGCCAGGATCTTCTCCGGCTCCCGCAGGTCGGCATGGATGGCACCGGCCAGGTCGTTACCGACCAGCAGTTCCCGGCTGTGCGCCACCGCGACCGGGTCGATGTCCACGTAGACCACCCGGGCCTTCGGGTTCACGGCCTGGGCGACCTCGTGCACGTTGCCGACGGTCGGGATGCCGGAGCCGATGTCGAGGAACTGGTCGATACCGCCGTCCAGCAGGGTCCGTACGGTGCGACGGAGGAACTCTCGACCCGCGCGCATGGTGGCCGCGAGGTTCGGGGTCATGCTCGCGATCTGCCCAGCGAGCTGCCGGTCGATCTCGAAGTTGTGGGCACCACCGAGGAAGTAGTCGTACACCCGGGCCGCGCTGGGCCGGGAGAGGTCGACCTCGGCGGGAAGTCCGCTCGGCATCTGCACTGTGCTGCACCCCAAGTCGTCGCCGCGGTGCGGGAGGGAACCGGTGCCGGGGCGCGTGCGGACACGCGGAGGCCTACCGGTCGACCCGCGGATCGTGTGGTGCTCACCACTCTAACCCGTGTCTTGGTGGGCTCGGAGCCGCTGGTTGACGACGGCCGATGGGTGACGGTGGCCGATGGGTGACGGTGGCTTCGTAGTGGACGGCGAGTCGTCGGAGCGGAGGGCATGTGGGCAGCGGCATTCCCACCAACGTCGAGCGCCACCCGGGAGTGACATCGACCTCGCGTAGGAACGCAGCACCCACGCACTACCGACGGCGATCTGCACGCCTGACGCGGCTGTCGCCGACGTCCCGGGCACGGCGCTCGCCACTGGTGCGGCGGACCAGGTCCGGCCCGGGCTGATCACGCTGCGGGGCTACGCGCCGCCGGCCGTCCGGTTCACCGCGCCCCGCGCCCTGCGCGGTGTCCCGCGCGCAGCGCTTCCTCCTGCGCCGGGGTGGTGTGCCAGCCGGTCGACTACCGGCCCGGGAGGAGTCCGGTAGCGAGGGAGAGCGTGGAAAGTGCGGTACGGGTCGGGTGGTCGTCAGCCGGCGGACTCCAACAACAACGAGATGCCCTGTCCCACACCGACGCACATGGTGGCCAGGGCCCGCCGGCCAGCGCGGCGACGCAGCTCCAGCGCGGCGGTCAGCGCCAGCCGTGCACCGCTCGCGCCGAGCGGGTGGCCCAACGCGATGGCCCCACCGTTCGGGTTGACGTGCTCGGCGTCCTCGGGCAGGCCCAACTCCCGCAGCACGGCCACGGCCTGCGCGGCGAACGCCTCGTTCAGCTCGACCACGTCCACGTCGGTCAGGCCGAGGCCGAGGCGGTCGAGCAGCCGGCGGGTGGCCGGCACCGGCCCGACCCCCATGATCCGCGGCGGCACGCCGGCCGCCGCGGCCCCGGCGACCCGGGCCAGCGGGGTCAGGTCGTACCGCGCGACCGCCGCCTCGGAGGCGACGAGCAGCGCGACCGCCCCGTCGTTGACGCCGGAGGAGTTGCCGGCGGTGACCGTGCCGCCGGCCCGGAACGGGGTGGGCAACGCGGCCAGCTTCTCCAGCGAGGTCTCCCGGGGGTGCTCGTCGAGGTCGACCTGCCTGGTCTCCCGGCGGCCGACGGGGGCGGTCACCGGCACGATCTCCTCGGCAAACCGGCCGTCGGCCTGCGCCTTCGCCGCGCGCTGCTGGGAGCGGTACGCGAACTCGTCCTGCGTGGCGCGGTCGACGCCGTACTCGGCGGCGACGTTCTCCGCGGTCTCCGGCATCGAGTCGATGCCCCAGCCCTGCTTCATCAGCGGGTTGACCAGCCGCCAGCCGATCGTGGTGTCGTGCACCTCGGCGGTGCGCGCGAAGGCGGTCTCGGCCTTGGGCAGGACGAACGGCGCCCGGCTCATGCTCTCCACGCCGCCGGCCACCACGAGGTCGGCCTCCCCGGCGACGACGGACCGGGCGGCGATGGCGAGGGCGTCGAGGCCGGAGCCGCAGAGCCGGTTGACGGTGCTGCCCGGCACCTCCTGGGGCAGACCGCCGAGCAGCACCGCCATCCGGGCCACGTTCCGGTTGTCCTCGCCGGCCTGGTTCGCGCAGCCGAGAATGACGTCGTCGGTGCGGGCCCAGTCCACCGACGGGTGGCGGGCGACCAGTTCGCGGATCACGTGCGCGGCCAGGTCGTCCGGACGGACGCCGGCGAGCGCGCCGCCGTACCGGCCGATCGGGGTGCGGACACCGGCCACCAGGTATGCCACGGTCATCGGGAGTCCTTCGGGGGTGGGAAAGGCAGGGTGGGCGCCGACGGGTCACGAGTGACGCTCCGGGGCCAGGATATCCGCGCCGGGTCGGGATAGGTTGACGGCATGGCCCGGGCCGAGTTCAGCGCAGAGACCAGTGGCGGTGGCGAGTTCGTGCGACAACCCAACCGCTTCACCGGCCGGGTCACCCCGGACTCCGACTCCCCGCCTGGTGGCGGCCCGGACGCGCGGGAGCGCTGGCCGTTGGAGCCGGGCCGGTACCGGCTGATCTGGTGCCGGGCCTGCCCGTGGGCGCACCGGGCCCGGATCGTCCGCGGGCTGCTCGGTCTGCAGGACGCGATCTCACTCGGCACCGTCGACCCGATCCGGGACGAGCGGGGCTGGCGGTTCAGCCTTGACCCGGACGGCTTCGACCCGGTGCTCGGCATCGGCTACCTCTCCGAGGCGTACCTCGCGAGCGACCCCGACTACACCGGCCGGGTGACCGTCCCGGCGCTGATCGACACGCTCACCGGCCAGGTGGTCACCAACGACTACCCGCAGCTCACCCTCGACCTGTCGACGCAGTGGCGGTCGCTGCACCGGCCCGGCGCCCCGGACCTGTACCCGCAGGACCTGCGGCCGGAGATGGATGCGCTGATGGCGGAGGTCCACCGGGACGTGAACAACGGCGTCTACCGATGCGGGTTCGCCACCTCGCAGTCGGCGTACGACGACGCGTTCCGAGCGCTCTTCGCCCGGCTGGACGTCCTGTCGGAGCGACTGGCCGGGCGGCGCTACCTGATGGGTGACTCGATCACGGAGGCCGACGTGCGGCTGTTCACCACCCTGGTCCGCTTCGACGTGGCGTACCACGGGCACTTCAAGTGCAACCGGACCAAACTGACCGAGATGCCGGTGCTGTGGGCGTACGCACGGGATCTGTTCCAGACGCCCGGCTTCGGCGAGACGGTGGACTTCGACCAGATCAAGCGGCATTACTACGCCACCCACCGGCAGATCAACCCGACCGGGATCGTCCCGCTCGGCCCGGACCTGACCGGTTGGACGACTCCGCACGGGCGTGGCTGACGCGCGCCGCGCGGGCGTGGCCGAGTCGCGCCGCACGGGCGTGACCGAGTCGCGCCGCACGGGCGTGACCGAGTCGCGCCGCACGGGCGTGACCGAGTCGCGCCGCACAGGCGTGGGCCACCTACGCCGCGCGGACCCGCGCCAGCCCGACCGGCTCGGCCCGCGACACCCCGGGCCGGCCGGGGGCGTTCCCCGGGCCGCCGCCGCGTCCGTCGCCGTCGGCAGCATCCTCGCGGGGGCGGTCACCGTGACCGTCGCTGTGGTCACCGGCCCGGGTTCCGCCCTGACCGGCTACGTGAGTGAGGCGGGCGTCGCCGACAGCCCGTCCGCTCCGGCGTACCGGAGCGGCATCTTCGCCCTGGCCGCGGCGCTGATACTGGTCGCGGCCGCACTCCCGACAGGACTGCGGGTGGCCGCCGCCCTCCTGGCCGCCGGTGGTGCCCTCACCCTGCTCTCCGGTGCCGTCACGTGCAGTGCCGGCTGCCCCCTGCCGCCGTTCGAGCGGACCACGGTGGCCGACCTGGTGCACGGCGGTGCAAGCGTCGCGGCGACCGCGGCGGTGGTCTTCGCGATGGTGGCGATCACGCTCTCACCGCGGGCCGGGAGGCCGCTGCGCCGGCTCGCCGGCACGGCCGCCGGAGTAGCGCTGCCGCTGGCCGGGGCGATGGGACTGGCGATGCTGACCGTGGGCCGTGGCTCCCTGGTCGGGGCCCTGGAGCGGCTACTGCTCCTGGCCGTGCTGCTCTGGGGCGCCGCCACCGCGGCCGCCATCGCCCTCCGCCGGACCTAGGGGCACGAGCAGCCGCGGGCGACTGCGGGCCATCGAGCCGATCGTGGCCGCCGCCCGTCGTCATGACCCTGCTGAGGTGGACGTTGCCGTGCACCATCCGATGTCCCCGGGTCGACGCAGGTTGCCACGGAGCCGGGCTCGGCGCCGTACGTCAGCCGGCCAGGTGCGACCAGGCTGGTTCCAGGTCACGCCAGGCGCCCTGGGCGGCGACCCGACCGTTGTCGAGCACGACGACGTGATCGGCGCGCACCAGCGCCGCCCGCTTCGACGTCGCGCCCACCACCGTCACGCCGTGCGCGCGCAGCGCCGCCCAGAGCGCCAGTTCCGTCGTGACGTCCAGCGCGGACGAAACGTCGTCGGCGACCAGCAGCTCGGTACGCGGCGCGAGCGCGCGGGCCAGCGCGAGACGCTGCAGCTGCCCGCCCGAGAGCCGGGTGCCCCGGTGCCCGATGACCAGCCCGAGACCGGCCCCGGACGCCGCCAGGTCGTGGTCGAGCTGCGCGGTCGACACGGCCGCCGCGGCGTCCACCGGGTGGCCGAGGGTGATGTTGTCGGTGATCGTCCCGGACAGCACCCGGGGCAGTTGGCCGACGTAGCCCACCTGGTGCGGACGCAGGAACAGTTCTGGCTCGGTCACCGGCTCGCCGTTCCAGGTCAGCCGCCCGGTGTGCGGTGCGATTCCGGCCAGGGCACGCAGCAGCGACGACTTCCCCGAGCCGACTGGCCCTACCACCAGCACCAGCTGACCGCGCTCCACGGTCAGGTCGACGTCCCGGACGGCCGGCTCGCCGTCGGCGTGCCGGACGCCGAAGCCGGTCAGCTCCAACCGGCGCAGCGGGTGCCGGGACGGCGCGGCCGGCGCCGGTGCCCGCCCGGTGGCCAGGTCCACGTCCGGCACGGCGGTCGAGTACGCGGCCACCCCGGTCATCGCCACCGTCCGGTGGGTCCACACCCGCGCCGACGGCACCTGGGAGACCAGCGACGCGGTGGTCCACGCGAACCAGCGCGCCGCGGCGAGCGTGGACACGGCGACCAGGGTCGCCCCCGCCGAGAGCCGACCGTTGAGGAACAGCGCCCAGGCGCCGATCGGCAACAGCCCGCTGACCAGCGCCGGCGTCGACCGCGACCACACATGCAACGAGATCTCCCGCCGTTGGCGCTCGCTCCGCGTCACGTCCAGGCTGGCGAGGTGAGCGAGCACCGGCCGGGTCGCGCCGGCCAGTTTCACCGTGCGGGCGGCGGCCAGCGCGGAGACCAGCGAGGTCGCGAACACGGCCCGGGCCGCCACCGTCGCCCGCGCGGTGCCCGCCAGCCGTGCTCCGAACAGCGATGCCACCAGCCCGGACACCAGCATCGTCCCGGCGAGGAAGAGCCCGGGTACCACACTGCCGGAGATCACGGTCATCGCCACCAGCAGGACGACCGCCGCCGACTGGTCCAGCAGGTTGTCGGCCAGCTCCACCACCCGTTCGGTGTCGCCGCCCTGGGCCACCACCTCGGCGGGGCTGTGCGCGCTCACCCGCCGGGGCCCGGTCTGTCCCGCCACCAGGCGCAGGCTGATCCGCAGCATCTGCCGTACCCACCACTGCGCGAACCAGATGCTGGTGTACCAGGGCACCGGCAGGGTGACCAGCAGCCCGGCGGCGATGCCCAGCGCCGGCAGCCACGGGTCGCCGACCCCGTCGACCACGTCCGCCCAGAGCCACGGTAGGACGGGGCCGTCCAGGCCGACCAGCACCGTCAGCATGAACAGCGCCAACGCCGCCAGCCCGTACCGTGGATCGTTGGTCAGCAGCCGGGCGATCTCCCGGAGAGTCGTCGCGAGCGGCGCCGCCGGTGGTGGCGTCCGGTCCTGCGACGCGACGGCCACCGGCGACGCCGGAACCGGGTCGGGCGGCGCCCCGGCCGGAACCGGGTCGGGCGGCGGCGCAAGCTCCGGCTCCGGGCCCTCCAGCAGATCGACCCCGCCGCCACCCGCGCCGGTCCGGGCGTACGCGCCGGTGTGGCTGGTGGCGAGCAGCTCGGCGAAGCGCGCCGACTCCCGCAACGGCCCCGCCTCGGCCACCGCACCGTCGGCCAGCACCACCACTTCGTCGCAGTGCCGCACGGAAGACAGCCGGTGGGCGATGACGATGCCGATCCGGTCGGCCAGCAGCCGCTCGGTGGCACGCTGCACCCGCGCCTCGGTGACCGGGTCGAGTCGGGCGGTGGCCTCGTCCAGGATCACCACGTGCGGGTCCCGCACCAGGATCCGAGCGAACGCGACCAGCTGCTCCTGCCCGGCCGACAGGACGTGTCCGCCCTCGCCGAGCCGGGTCCGCAGACCGTCCGGCAGCTCGGCGATCCAGCCGGCGAGGCCCAACTCGTGCAACGCGCGGGCGGCGCCGTCGAGCAGATCCGGATCGAAGAGCGCGACGTTCTCGGCGAGCGTTCCGGCCAGGATCTCGGTGCGTTGCGGCACCACCGCAACCCACCGACGCAGTTGCTCGAGGTCGAGGTCACGCACGTCCCGGCCGCCGAAGAAGACCGTGCCGGGCGGCACCTCGACCGCCCGGGTCAGCACCTTGGCCAGGGTGGACTTGCCGGAGCCGGTCCGGCCGACCAGGGCGTACGAGCGCCCCCGGGTGAAGGTCAGGTCGACGTCGTGCAGAGCGGGCCCACGGGTGCCGTCAGCCGCCGGGTAGCGGAAGGTGAGCCCCCGCACCGTCAGGTCACCGTCGAGCGGAGGCAGCCCGCCGGTGGGCTCCTGTGCGGAGTCCTCGAGCAGCCGCACCCGGCCCCAGGCCCCGAGCGCGTACTGCAACTCGGGCAGCATCCGGCTGACGTGCTCCACCGTGGCGCCGAAGGCGATGGCGAGCAGCCATACGGCGGTCAGCCGGGCGCCGTCGATCCGGCCGGTGGCCAGCGCCCACGTCCCGGCGAGGACCACCGCGGCGATCCCGGCCCTGGTCACAGCCGCCGCCACGGTGGTGACCTTGGCGGACATCCGCCACACCCGCAGGCCGCGGGAGAGAACGGCCGCCGCGCGGTTCGCGTAGAGCCGCAGCACGTACGGCTGGGCCAGGCTGGTGCGGACGTCGTCCTGGCCGTGGATGGCCTCCTCCATCACCGCCGCCAGGTCGGACCAGGCCTCCTCCTCCGCCATTCGCGCCGGGACGATCCGCGCGGTGGGCCGGCGCAGGCCGATGACGAGCCCGCCGGCGAGCAGCACCATGGTGACGCCGGCCGGCCACCAGACGCCGACTGCCACCACCGTGGAAAGCAAGCCGACCGCGAGTAGCTGCGCGATGCGGGCGCCCTGCCCCCGTACCGCGGCGGCGACCTGGTAGACGTCACCGTCGATGCGGTCGAGCAGCTCGCCGACCGGTGTGCTCTCCAGGGCGGGCAGGTCCTGCCCGAACGCGACCCGGCAGAGCCGGCGCCGCACGGCGGCCGACCAGTCCGCGGTCACGCCCGCCAGCACCAGGCCGACCACGAGGTCGCTGACCACGGCGGCGACGAGCGCGGCGGCCAGGACGGTGAAGTATCCGGTGGACCGGTGCAGCAGGACCGGCCCGGCCAGCGCCGCGGCGGCCGTCTGACCACCGGCGCCGAGCACGACCAGCACGGTCGCGATCGCCATGCGGCGGGGCGCGGTGGCGAACAGGTCGCGGAGCAGACGCACGGCGGAACCCCTCACGGCAGGCGACGGCGATGCGGTCAGACTCACCGACCCGGCCCGGCCACTCAACGCATTTACCCGGCGATGGGTCGCCGTCCGGTCACCCGTGGTGTCGACGGGGGCGCTCCGCGCACCTCGGCGACGCCCGGGGGCTGGTGCTCCGCGCCCCGCTCCCGGCGCGGCGCCGCGCTGCCGGGTGGCCGCCGTCCCTCTCCCCGTCGGTCGTCGGTGAGCACGACTCCACCCGGCCCTCCGGGCGCCAGCTGTAAGGAGCGTCACCGCCATCGGTCCTTCTCGCCCGGTGGGGGTCGCCGTAGGCTCACCGGCGATGACCAACGTCTGGAATCTCACGGTGCGGCTGTACGTCGACCTGCGGCGGCAGGCCAGCGGTACCTGTCCGGCGCGACTCGTGCCCTGACAGCGCCCCTGACCAACCCCGTTCCAGACCTGGACCCGCCATGCGCAAGATCCCCTTTTCCCTGCAGATCCTGCTCGGCCTCGTACTCGGCGTGGCGCTCGGCTTCGTCGCCCGCGCGTACGACCTGTCCTGGCTGACCAGCACCCTCGACACCGTCGGTGGCCTCTTCGTCCAGCTACTCAAACTGGCCGTACCGCCGCTGGTCTTCACCGCCATCGTGGTCAGCGTGGTCAGCCTGCGCGGCGTGACCAACGCGGCCCGGTTGGCGCTCAAGACGCTGCTCTGGTTCGGCGCGACCGCGTTGATCGCGGTCGGTGTCGGCCTCGGCCTCGGCCTGCTCACCGACCCCGGTCGTGGGGTCACACTGGACACCGCCGCCGCCACCGCCCCCACCCGGACCGGTTCCTGGACCGACTTCCTCACCGGCATCGTGCCGACCAACCCGGTCGGCGCCTTCGTGGACGGCAACGTTCTCCAGATCGTCTTCCTCGCCCTGGTCGTCGGGGCCGCCGCACTGTTGGTCGGCAAGGCCGCCGAGCCGTTCGTCGACCTCAACCGCGCGCTGCTGGAGATCGTCCAGAAGGCGCTCTGGTGGGTGATCCGGCTCGCCCCGATCGGCACCCTGGGTCTGATCGGCAACGCCGTCGCGTCGTACGGCTGGAACCTGCTGGCCCCACTCGCCCGCTTCACCACCGCGGTGTACGTCGGCTGCGCGATCGTGCTGTTCGTGGTCTACCCGCTGCTGCTGGTGACCGCCGGACGACTCAACCCGCTGCGCTTCTTCGCCGGCGTGTGGCCGGCCATCGAGCTGGCGTTCGTCTCCCGCTCCTCGGTCGGCACCATGCCGGTGACCCAACGCTCGGTCGAGCGCCTCGGTGTCCCCCGCGAGTACGCGTCCTTCGCGGTGCCGTTCGGCGCCACCACGAAGATGGACGGGTGCGCGGCGATCTACCCGGCCCTGGCCGCGATCTTCGTGGCGCAGGTCTTCGGCGTCGAGCTGGGTGTCACCGACTACCTGCTGATCGCCTTCGTGTCCGTGGTGGGCTCGGCGGCGACCGCCGGGCTGACCGGGGCGGTCGTCATGCTGACCCTCACCCTGAGCACGCTCGGCCTGCCGCTGGCCGGCGCGGGACTGCTCCTGGCCGTCGACCCGATCCTGGACATGATCCGGACCGCCACCAACGTGGCCGGTCAGGCGCTCGTACCGACGATCGTGGCCGCCCGTGAGGGCACCCTCGACCGCGCCTCGTACGACTCCGCGGGTCGCCGGGACCCGGTCGAGCGGGAGCCGCAGCCGACCCGGGACGGCGAGCCGGTTCCCATCCCAGCCTGACGAACCCCACCCCGCGAAGGCACCCCGCGGTGCCGTCGCGCGACCGAGAGGACGATGCGATGACCGCCCTGTTCAGCCCCCTCACCCTGCGCGCGGTGACGCTGCCCAACCGGGTCGCCGTCGCACCGATGTGCCAGTACTCGGCCGGCCCGGACGGCCTGCCCACCGACTGGCACCTCGTGCACCTGGGCACCCGGGCGGTCGGCGGCGCCGGCCTGGTCCTGACCGAGGCGACCGCCGTGGTACCCGAGGGACGGATCAGCCCCCAGGACACCGGGCTGTGGTCCGACGCCCACGTCGACGCGTGGCGGCCGGTGACCGCGTTCGTCGCCGCGCAGGGCGCGCTCCCGGCGGTGCAGCTGGCGCACGCCGGCTTCAAGGCCTCGACGCACCGGCCGTGGTCGCCGCAGCGGGGCGGGGTGCCGGACACCGAGGGCGGCTGGTCCCCGGTCGGCCCGGGCGACGAACCGTTCGTCGCCGGCTACCGCCGCCCGACGGCGCTGGACGAGACCGGCCTCGCCGGGGTGGTCGAGGCGTTCGCGGCGGCGGCCGGCCGGGCTGTCGCTGCCGGCTTCGAGGCGGTGGAGATCCACGCCGCGCACGGTTACCTGCTGCACGAGTTCCTGTCCCCGCTGACCAACCACCGCACCGACCGGTGGGGCGGTGACCGTGCCGGGCGGATGCGCCTCACTCTCGCGGTGGCCCGGGCGGTCCGCGCCACCGTCGGGGAGGACGTGCCGGTGCTGGCCCGGATCTCGGCCACCGACTGGGTGCCCGGCGGCTGGACCGTCGAGGACAGCGTGGCGCTCGCCGGTGAGCTGGCCCACGCGGGCGTGGACCTGGTCGACTGTTCCTCCGGCGGGGCATCGCCGGACGCGAGCATCCCCGTCGGGCCGGGCTACCAGGTGCCGCTGGCCGCCCGGATCCGCCGGGACGCCGGGATCGCCACCGGCGCGGTTGGCGTGATCGTCGAGCCGGAGCAGGCCGAGCAGATCGTGGCCTCCGGCGAGGCCGACCTGGTGCTGCTCGGCCGGGAGCTGCTCCGCGACCCGTACTGGCCGCACCGCGCCGCCGCGAAGCTCGGCGCCGCGTCGTCCTGGCCCGCCCCGTACCTGCGCGCCGTCGGCTGACGCCGCCCGCGCCCCGGCGGGTGCCGCATGGTGGCGAAGGGAACCGTCGTCACACCTCGGCTACCCGGCGCACGATCCGCAGCAGCGCCTCTTGGACGTCCTCCAACGGTCGATCCGGCGCGAAGACGAGCCAGTCCACGGCGACCACCAGGCCGACGCCGAACAGGGCGGATGAGGCGGTCCGCACGTCCAGGTCCGCCGGCAGGTCACCGCTGGTGACGCCGGCGCGTACGGTCTCCGCGATCACCTCGATCGCCTGACCGCGTAGCAGCCGCAGGGTCTGCTGCCACTCGCGGTTGGTCCGCCACATCTCGGACAGCAGCAGCTGGGCGAAGGCGCGGTAGCGACGGATGTACTCCAGCTCGGCTCGGACCAGGGCGGCCAACGCCTCCCGGGGCGGCAGCCCGGCCACGGCGGCCCGGAACTCGGCGGTGAGCAGGCCGATACCGTGCTTGAGCAGCTCCTCGAAGAGGATCGTCTTGGACTGGAAGTTGTAGTAGACGGTGCCCTTGGCGACTCCGGCGCGAGCGGCGATGTCGTCCACGGTGGTGGCGGAGAAGCCCTGCTCGGCGATGAGTTCCACGGCCGCCTCGAAGAGGCGTTGGCGGGTGTCCTGCCGCCGTCGGCTCCGTCCGTCCGTCATGCGCGCCTCCCCGGGCTCCGGCTGACCCTCAGCATCCTCACATGGTCAGCTCGGGGTGAAGGGTGGCCGGGGTCAGCCGGCGGGTTCGCCGCGCGGCGAACCCGGTCAGCGCGAGCGCCGCCATGCCGAACGCGACGAGCACCAGCACCCCGGTCACCACCGGCTCGACCGTCCCGCCGTTGACCGTGTGCCGCAGCGCCGACACCACGTAGCTCATCGGCATGAACGGGTGAACGGCCTCGAAGAAGGCGGGCGAGGTCTGCACGGGGTAGGTGCCGCCGGAGGAGGTGAGCTGGAGCATGAGCAGCGCCAGCGCCACCAGCCGGCCGGCCGGGCCGAGCTGCGCCCCGAGCCACTGCACGAGCGCGGTGAAGGCGAGCGAGGTCAGCGCGAGCAGCCCGAGGGTCGCGACGGGTCGCACCGGGTCCAACCCGAGCGCCACCGTCACCACCGTGAAGAGCACCCCGGCCTGAGCCAGGCCGATCGCCGCGGCGGGCAGCCAGCCCGCCAGCGTCACCCGCCAGGCGGGCGCACCGGACATCACGTGCCGCCGGTTGAGGGGTCGCAGCAGCAGGTACGTGATCATCGCGCCGACCCAGAGGGCCAGCCCGAGGAAGTACGGGGCGAAGCCCACCCCGTACGAGCCGGCGGGGTTGCGGGCGGTGTGGTCCAGCGCCACCGGGTCGCCGAGGACGTCGGCGCGGGCGTCCGCGTCGTCGTACCCGGGGATCTTCCCGGCCCCGGCGGCGAGCCCGTCGGCGAGGTCCCCGGCGCCGGAGCCGAGCCGGGTGAGGCCGTCGGCGAGGTCACCCGCGCCGCCTTCCAGCCGGACGAGGCCGCCGGCGAGCCGCTGGCTGCCGGCGCCGAGCCGCTCGAGCCCGCCGTCCAGTTCGCGGGCTCCGCTGGCGAGCCGGAACAGGCCGCCGTGCAGCTCGTCGGCGCCGGTGGCCGCCGCGCCCAGGCCGTCCCGTAACCGGGCGCTGCCCTCGGCGAGGGTGGCCAGGCCGGTCGCCAGCTCGTCCACCTTGGCGCGGGCGCCGGCGACGTCGTCGGCGAGGTGCGGGGCCCTCGCCGCGATCTCCCGGGCGGTCGCGGCCACCCTCGTCATCTGCTGCCGCAGCGCGTCCAGGTCGGTCGGTTCCAGCCCGGTCGCCACCGCCTCGGCGGCGGCGACCGCCTGGTCGGCGGCCCGGCGGGCGGCGATCACGGAGGGATCGTCGGCCAGCTCGGGGTGCGCGGCGACCAGGGCGTCGAGGCGGTCGCGGACGGTTTGGGCGGCGGTGACGGCCGCCTCTGCCCGGGCGGGTAGCACGTCCAGCCCGGCGGCCAGTGCCTCGGCGCCCTCGGCCACGGCGGTGGCGGACGTCGCGATCAGTTCGGCGTTCTCCCGCAGGACCGGCTCCACCTGGCCGGCTGCGGCGTCGACCCGGTCGGCGACGGTTCGGGTGGTGGCGGCCGCCCGCGCCGTGCCGTCGGCGAGCTGCACCGCCCCGGTCCGTAGCTGCCCGATCCCGTCGGCCAGCTCATCGGCACCGGTCACGCTTCGGTCGAGACCACCGGCGAGCTGGCCGGCGCCGTCGGCGGAAGCATCCAGGCCGTCGGCCAGGTCACCGGCACCGCCGGCGCTCTGGTCAAGCTTGTCGGCGATCGTCGCGGCGCCGTCCGTTGACCTACTCAGCCCGTCGGCGACCGTGCCCGCGCCCTCGGCCGCCCGAGCGGTCTCCGCCTTCGCGTCGGTGAAACCGACCAGCATCTCCGCGAAGTAGCCCGCGGCGGCGCCCTCCGCGGCGGCGGCCCGGATCTCGCTGAAGGCGGACCGGGCGAGCAGGCCGGACAGGTAGTTGTTCGCGTCGTCGCTGACCAGTTTCAGCCGCCCCTGCTGGGCGGGCCGCTGCGGGTCGGGGCCGGCGGCGAGGGTGGCGGAGAACTCCGCCGGGATGGCGAACACCAGGTGGTAGCGGCCATTGCGGAGGCCGGCCGCGGCGTCCTCGGCGTTGGTGACGTGCCAGCCGAAGACCTGCCGGTCGAGCAGTTCGTCGCTGAGGTCCTGCCCGGCCTGCACGGTGCTGCCGTCGCTCGCGGTGGCCGGGCGGTCGGCGTTGACCAGCGCCACCGGGATCCGGTCCAGCTTTCCGTACGGGTCCCAGAACGCGTACAGGTAGAGCGCGCCGTAGAGCAGCGGGATGACGGTGAGCACGGCGAGTGCGGCCCGGGGCAGCCGGCCGCGGGTCATCCGCCGCAGCTCGAATCGGGCGAGTCGGAACACGCTCACTGGTCCACCTTGGTGGTCTCGGCGTCGGTCGCCGACGGGACGGGAACGGCCCCGGACGGGACGGGAACGGCCCCGGACGGGGCGGAATCGGCCCCGGACGGGACGGGAACGGCCGTGGACGGGGCGGAATCGGCCGCGGACGGGGCGACTCGGCTGCCGTGGCCGGCTCGATGCCGTCCGGTGGCCCGGGCTGCGCTGACGGCCGGGGGATGCGGGTGCGGACGGTGCCCGGGGATGGCATGGGCGGAGGGGTCCCCGAGGCGGTGGACGACCGCCGGGGTGCCCAGTTCGAGGGCGCGGGCGGTGGCGAGCACCGCGTACCCCTGGTCGGCCAGGTGCGCCAGCGTCGCCCAGAGCCAGGCCCGCTCGGTTGGGTCCGACCCGGCGTCCACGTCGTCGGCGACGATCAACGCGGGGCCACTCAGCGTGGCAAGGACGAGCCCGAGCACCTGACGGTGCAGTGGGGTGAGGTCCCGGCCTCGGGTGGCCGGATCGAAGGGCAGGTCGCCGGTGAGGTCGGCGCCCGAGATCGCGGTGGCGTAGGCGTCCCGCCGGTAGGCGCGCCGGGCCCGCAGCGCCGCCATCGGCACCAGCTGGCGGCGTCGGCGTGGGACGGGTCCGAGGAGCAGCAGTCGCTCCCGGATGTGCTCCGCGACGGTCAGGGCCGGGTCGGGCTCGTGCACCCCCGGGACGTGCCCCAGGGCCGCCGGACCGTGCCGGAGCAGCCGCCCGTGGGTGGTCGGGAAGCGGCCGGCGAGCGCGAGCAGCAGCGATGTCCGCCCGCTGCCGGGTAAGCCGATCACCGCGTGCAACTCACCGCGGGCCGCGGTCAGGTCGACGTCCCGGAACACCCAGCCGCGGCGGGTACGCATGCCCAATCCGCGTGCCTCGACGACCACGTCCCCCACCAAGCCACTCCCTAAACTGACTGGTCAGTATAAAAACATGGCCAGCATAGTTCCGGCCCGCCGATTCGGAACCCCTCACCCGACGTGATCCGGGTCATCCGGCGCAGCGCCGCGCGAACCCAGCCCGGACGAGGCCGTCCACCGTCGGGCGGAGCGGCCGAGCAGCCATCCGGCCGGACAGGTCAGACCAGACGGGCCAGACCCGAACGGGTCAGACCCGAACGGGTCAGACCCGAACGGATCGACCGACGCGGCGGTCAGGCTGTCAGGCGGCGGTCAGGTCGAAGCGGCGGCAGTCAGAATAGAACGGTGGCAAGGGTGCCGACCGGCCGGAAGCCGCAGCGTTCGTACACCCGGCGGGCGGGCAGGTTGAAATCGTTCACGTAGAGGCTGACGGTCGGCGCGACGCGCTGCAACGCGTCCCGCACCACGGCGGCCATCGCCGCCGTCGCGATCCCCCGGCCCCGCCACTCGGGGGCCACCCAGACGCCCTGCACCTGCGCGGTCCGCCGGGTCACCACCGCCAGTTCGGCTTTGAAGACGACCGCCCCGTCGACGAACCGGGCGTACGCCCGGCCGGCTCGGACCAGGTCCGCCACCCGGCAGCGGTAGCCGCGCCCGCCGTCCTCGGCCAGTGGCGAGACACCCACCTCCTCGGTGTACATCGCCACCGCCGCCGGGAAGAGCCGGTCCGTCTCCCCCCGGCGCACGCAGCGCACGTGCGGATCGGCGGGCACGGCGGGCATCGAGTCGGTGGCGAGCAGCGGCTGGTTGGGGCGGATGTCCCGGGCCGGGCCCCAGGTCGCCGAGAGCCGATCCCAGAGCCCGAGCACCTCGTCGGCGCGACCGACGATCGACGAGCAGAGCCGATCCTCCTCGGCGAGCAGGTCGGCGAAGGCGGCGACGGCCGGCCCGCTGGCGAGCACCGGGGTAAGGTTGCCGCCGAGCCAGCAGACGGACTCCAGGTGCCGACGGCTGCCGTAGCCGAAGACCCGTCCCTCGGCCCGCCACCAGGCAAGCCCCCGCTCGGCGACCCGCTCAGCGACCTGCGCGCCCGCGTACGGGTCGAGGTCGAGCAGTTGCTCGACCGCGCGGCGCTCCGATTCCCCCAGTTGCCGTACTGGCACCGTCAGCACGGCTACCAGCCTGCCAGATCGAGGGAGGACGTGTTGGCCGACCGGACCATCACACTCCGACCGCCGGGGGGCACCTGTCAGCCGGACGCATAGACATCATTGACCTTTGGTACGACTGGCCGTGGAGCGAGCGCGCCGACTCGACCGGTGGTCGTTGCGGGCACCAACTCAGCGCACGCCGACGGTCGGCACCAGGTGACGATGCCGCGCTCAGTGCACGGTGACGGTGGCGCCGGAGGTCAGGCCGCGCAGCTCCTCGGGCAGCTCGGCGCCCATCTCCTCGGCCAGCCGGAGTGCCTCCTCGATCAGCGTCTCCACGATCTGCCCCTCGGGGACGGTCTTGATGACCTGGCCCTTGACGAAGATCTGGCCCTTGCCGTTGCCGGATGCGACCCCCAGGTCAGCCTCGCGGGCCTCACCGGGCCCGTTCACCACGCACCCCATCACGGCGACCCGCAGCGGCACCGGCAGCCCCTCCAGGCCGGCGGTGACCTCCTCGGCGAGCTTGTAGACGTCCACCTGGGCACGCCCGCAGGACGGGCAGGAGACGATCTCCAGCCCGCGCTCTCGCAGGCCGAGCGACTCCAGGATCGCGGCGCCGACCTTGATTTCCTCGACCGGCGGGGCGGACAAGGACACCCGGATGGTGTCGCCGATGCCCTCGGCGAGCAGCGCGCCGAAGGCCACCGCCGACTTGATGGTGCCCTGGAACGCCGGCCCGGCCTCGGTCACCCCCAGGTGCAGCGGATAGTCGCACTTCTCGGCGAGCTGCCGGTACGCCCGGATCATCACCACCGGGTCGTTGTGCTTCACGGAGATCTTGATGTCCCGGAAGTCGTGCTCTTCGAACAGCGAACACTCCCACAGCGCCGACTCGACCAACGCCTCGGCGGTGGCCTTGCCATGCTTGGCCAGCAGCCGCTTGTCCAGCGATCCGGCGTTCACGCCGATCCGGATCGGCACGCCGGCGTCGCCGGCGGCCTTGGCGATTTCCTTGACCTTGTCGTCGAACTGGCGGATGTTGCCCGGGTTCACCCGGACGGCCGCGCAGCCCGCGTCGATCGCCGCGAAAACGTACTTCGGCTGGAAGTGGATGTCGGCGATCACCGGGATCTGCGACTTGCGGGCGATCGCCGGCAGCGCCTCGACGTCGTCCTGGCTCGGCACGGCGACCCGGACGATCTGGCAGCCGGACGCGGTCAGCTCGGCGATCTGTTGGAGCGTGGCGTTGACGTCGGCGGTGAGCGTGGTGGTCATCGACTGCACGGACACCGGCGCGCCACCGCCGACCGGCACCGGGCCAACCATGATCTGGCGGCTCGCCCGGCGCGGGGCGAGCGGCGGCGGCGGTACGGCGGGGATACCGAGGCTGACAGCGGTCACTTCAGGCACTCACCTTGAAAAGAGCGTGATCGGGTTGACGACGTCCGCCGTGATGGTCAGCAGCGTGAACACGCCACCGATCAGGATCACCGCGTACGTGACGGGCATGAGCTTGAGGTAGTCGACCCGGCCCGGGTCGGGTTTGCGCAGCCGCGCGTACGCCCAGGAGCGGGCCCGCTCGAACCAGGCGATGGCGATGTGGCCGCCGTCCAGCGGCAGCAGCGGCAGCAGGTTGAACACGCCGATGAAGAAGTTCAGCGAGACGAAGAGCATGAAGAACAGCAGCCAGGCGTCGTTCTCCACCGCCTCGCCGCCGAGCCGGCTGGCGCCGACCACGCTGATCGGGGTGTCCATGTCCCGCTCGCCGCCGGTGATCGCGGACCACAGCGCCGGGACCTTCTGTGGGATCCGCTGCAACGCCTCGAACGTGTTGACCGCCATGGTGCCGGTGAAGTCGGCGGTGGCGCCGAACGCGGCGACCGGGCCGTACTCGACCCGGATTGGCGTGCTGGGGACGAGCCCGACGCCGAGCGCGGCGACCGGCCCGACGGTGCCCTGCGGGTCGTCCAGCGGCGGGCGCTGGGTCTGTCCGAGGGTGGCGGTCGCGGTGCCCGGCTGGCCGTCCCGGACGTACGCGATCTGCGCGGTCTCCCCCGGCTTCAGCGCGCGCAGCGCGGTGAGCAGGTCGCCGTAGCTGGCGACCGGCGTACCGCCGACCGCGGTGATCCGGTCGCCGTCGCGCAGCTGGGCCCCGGCGGCGGGGCTGACCGGGTCGGCGGCGGTGCACTCGCGGGCGACGTTCTCCGGCACCACGCAGTCGGCGAGCCGGATCACCGCCGGCTCCTGGCGGACCTGCTCCTCGGTGGTCGGGAAGTCCGGGTTGGGCAGGCCGGCCGTGACCGCGATCATCCAGAGCGCCACCAGGGCCAGGGCGAAGTGGGTGACCGACCCGGCGGACATCACGATCGTCCGCTTCCAGACGGGGAACCGCCACATCGCCCGCCGCTCGTCGGCCGGGTCCACGTCGTCGTCCTGCGGGGTCATCCCGACGATCTTGCAGAAGCCGCCGAGCGGGATGGCCTTGATCCCGTACTCCGTCTCGCCCCGCTTGAACGACCACAGGGTGGGGCCGAAGCCGACGAAGTAGCGGGTCACCTTCATGCCGAAGGCCTTGGCGGTGAGCATGTGCCCCGCCTCGTGCAGACTCACCGAGATGAGGATGGCGAGGGCGAACAGCGTCACCCCGAGCAGGTATGCCATCAAGCTCCTTTCAGCGACTTCTCGATGATCGTCTGCGCGTGCGCGCGCGCCCACGACTCGGCCGCGAGCACGTCCTCGACGGTACCTGGTTCGGCGAAGTCGGGGGCGTCCGCCAGCAGTCGCTCCAGGGTGTCGACGATGCCGAGGAACGGCAGCCGCCCCGCGACGAACGCCGCGACGCACTCCTCGTTGGCGGCGTTGTAGATCGCCGGCCGGCAGCGCCCCGCCTCGCCGGCCGCCTTGGCGAGGGCGACCGCCGGGAACGCCGCGTCGTCCAGCGGCGCGAACTCCCAGGTGTGGCTGGTCGTCCAGTCGACGGCGGCGGCGGCGTCCGGGACCCGGTCGGGCCAGCCCAGCGCCACCGCGATCGGCAGTCGCATGTCCGGCGGGCTGGCCTGGGCGATGGTGGAGCCGTCGACGAACTCGACCATCGAGTGGATCACCGAGGTCGGGTGGACCATCACGGTGATGTCGGCGTACGGCACGTCGAACAGCTCGTGTGCCTCGATCACCTCCAGCGCCTTGTTGACCATCGTGGCGGAGTTGATCGTGATAACCGGGCCCATGTTCCAGGTCGGGTGGGCGAGCGCCTGCTCCGGCGTGACCTGCGTCAACTCGTCGCGCCGCTTGCCCCGGAACGGGCCGCCGCTGGCGGTGACGATCAACCGGCGCACCTCGGGGCGGGACCCGGAACGCAGGCACTGGGCGAGCGCCGTGTGCTCGGAGTCCACCGGGACGACCTGCCCCGGCCGGGTCACCGCGGCCTTCACGAGCGGGCCACCGGCCACCAGCGACTCCTTGTTGGCCAGGGCGAGGGTACGCCCGGCGCGCAGCGCGGCCAGGGTCGGCGCGAGCCCGACCGAACCGACCATCCCGTTGAGCACCACGTCGCAGGGCCACTGGGCCAGCTCGGTCATCGCGTCCGGCCCGGCGACGATCTTCGGCAGCCTGACGTCGCCGCTGGCCCAGCCCCGGCGGCTCGCCTCGGCGTAGAAGGCGAGCTGGAGGTCCTGCGCGGCCGACGCCCTCGCCACGCCGACCGCCTCGACGCCCAGTTCGAGGGCCTGGCCGGCGAGCAGCTCGGCGTTGCCGCCGCCGGCACCGAGCGCCACCACCCGGAACCGGTCCGGGTTGCGCCGCACGATGTCGATGGCCTGCGTCCCGATCGAGCCGGTGGAGCCGAGCAGCACGAGGTCGCGGGGAGAAGTCACGCCGCCATTCTTCCCCAGCCCGGCCGAACGCCCACCGGGAGCCTCCGGGCCGTCGGCCGCCGCCGGCGCCAACCAGGACGACGGTCGGTTTCGGCGTCTCCCACCGTCCGGGCATGACGGGGCCCGTCCCCGCCGATTCCGGTGGAGACGGGCCCCTCGCATGCTGGGCGTGGTGCTGGTCAGTTGAAGCAGCCGGGAACGTTGAAGCAGTTCCGGGGCCGGTTGTTGAAGATCTGGGTGCCGGCGTCGACGGTGACGGTGCCGGAGAAGCTGATGATGCCGCCGTCCCGGGCGTCCCCGGGAGCGGTGTTCTCCGTCACCGTGGTGTCGGTGAGGGTCACGACGCCGAAGTTCCCGTTGGCGATGCCGCCACCGTCGAAGGCGGTTTGGTTCTCGTCGATCAGAGTGTTCCCGACGTTGACCACGCCGCTGAGGTTGCGGAACCCGCCACCGGACCGCTCCGTCGCCCGGTTCTCCTCGATCACGCTGTCCAGGATGTCGACGCTGGTCTCGATGCCGATGATGTCGAGGCCACCGCCGACGACGGCGATGTTGTCGGCGACCGTGGTGGAGGTCATGGTGAGCCGGGTCTCCGCGTACATGCCGCCGCCGTTTCCGGCCCGGTTACCGGTGATCATGGTGTTGGAGATGGTGGTCGAGAGGTCGAAGAGGCTGCCGATTCCCCCGCCGGCATTGGCCGAGACGTTGTTGGCGATGACGCTGTTGGACACGACCGTGGCGCTGTCCCGGAAGCTGAAGATCCCGCCGCCGAATCCGAACCCGACGGCGGCATCGGCGAAGTTGCCGGTGACGCGGCTACGGTCCATCACGAAACGGCCCTCGCTGTAGGCCCCGCCGCCGCCGTTTCTGGTGCTGTTGTTCTCCACGGTGGAGCTGGCGACGGTGGTGGTGCCGTGGTTGGCGAGCCCCCCACCCAGGTTGGCCCGGTTGTCACTGAAGGTGGACCGGAAGACGGTGGTGACGCCGTAGCTGGCGACGCCGCCACCGAAGGCCTCGGCGGTGTTGTTGGTGACGGTGGTGTCCACGAGGGTCGCGGTGCCGCGGTCCCGGACGAGGATCCCACCGCCGTCGGTGTCGGTGTCGCCGCCGGTGACCGTGAGCTGACGGAGGTTGAGCACGCCGCCGCCCTCGACGGTGAAGATGCGGAACTTCTCGGTGACAGCCGCACGGACGATGGTGCTGTTCCGACCGATGAAGGTGAGCCGCCCGGTGATCGGCGGGAGACCGTTGCCGTCCTGACCGTCGGTGAGCGTGTAGGTGCAGTCGGGGGCGAGGACGAGGATGCCCTCACCCGCCGCGTTGGCGAGGCTGATCTCATTGATCAACTGCCCCACGTCACACGGCACGGGCCGCCCCTCCCCGTTGACCTCCACTCGGGGGCCGGGGACCCGCGCCAGGTCCGGGACGGCGCCGAGGCGCGACTCCAGGTCCGGGACGCCGCCGGGAACCGGCATCAGCTCCGGGAGGATCGCCCCTCTCCGCCGCTCCCCACCCCGGTCGTGGGGGTCGTCGACCCGGATGCCACGGGCGTCCTCGACAACGGCGGGCCGACGAACCCCGTCGACCAACGGATCCGAACGACCCGGTTGCGGAACCGGGCTGGCGGCGGCGGAGCCCAGGCTTCCACCGACGAGACTCGCACTGGTCACCACGGTCAGCGCGGCAGCCAGCCGCCATCGCCGCGATCGCTTGCGTGGCGCCGGAGGCCGGTTCGCCTCAGGTGTGTGTTCCAAACGGTGCACCATCATGGCCTTGTGGTCCTTCCCAGATATGGACAGGAGTCGTCGCCACGGGCCACAGACGCGCCCAGGCCACTCCCGGCGAGTGACAACCACTCGAAGAGCACCGTAGGCGAAAATTGCTTACATAAGGCGAAGGACGCGAAATATGCTCCAAAAGGGGACGAACACGGTCACCAGCCCTGCGGAGTCGTCCCGTCCACCACCCGTACTACCGACCCCAGCCCTCCGACCCCACCCAACCCCGAAGCCCGCCACCCGCACCGCACCTCAGCGCGAGCGCGGCAGGCCGCCGTCCTGGTGGTGTCCTCCCCAAACATCCGCACCCCTCGAACGGCGGCCGATCCGCTTCCCGATGGGAGACGGGCCCCTCGCGTGCTGGGCGTAACGCCGGTCAGTTGAAGCAGTCGGGAACGTTGAAGCAGTTCCGGGGCCGGTTGTTGAAGATCTCAGTCCCGGCGTCGACGGTGACGGTGCCGGAGAAGCTGATGATGCCGCCGTCCCGGGCGTCCCCGGGAGCGGTGTTCTCCGTCACCGTGGTGTCGGTGAGGGTCACGACGCCGAAGTTCCCGTTGGCGATGCCGCCACCATCGGCGGCGGTTTGGTTCTCGTCGATCAGAGTGTTCCCCACGTTGACCACGCCGCTGAGGTTGCGGAACCCGCCACCGCCCCGCTCCGTCGCCCGGTTCCCTTCGATCACGCTGTCCTGGATGTCGACGCTGGTCTCGATGCCGATGATGTCGAGGCCACCACCGGCGACGGCGACGTTGTCGGCGACCGTGGTGGAGGTCATGAAGAGCCGGGTCTCCGCGTACATGCCGCCGCCGTTTCCGGCCCGGTTACCGGTGATCATGGTGTTGGAGATCTCGGTCGAGAACTCGAAGAGGGTGCCGATCCCCCCGCCGGCATCGGCCGAGACGTTGTCGGCGATGACACTGTTGGACACGATCGTGGCGCCCTCCCGGAAGCTGAAGATCCCGCCGCCGAATCCGAACCCGACGGCGGCGCCGGCGTAGTTGCCGGTGACGCGGCTACGGTCGAGCGAAAACGCGCCCTGGTTGTAGGCCCCGCCGCCGCCGTTTCTGCTGTTGTTGTTGCTCACGGTGGAACGCAGGACCCTGGCGAGGTAGAAGTTGGCGAGCCCTCCGCCCAGGTTGGCCTGGTTCCCGTTGAAGGTGGACCGGAAGGCGCCGGTTTGGCCGTAGTTGGCGAGGCCGCCACCGAAGGCCTCGGCGGTGTTGTTGGTGACGGTGGTGTCCACGAGGGTCGCGGCGCCGCCGTCCCGGACGAGGATCCCACCGCCGTCGGTGTCGGTGTCGCCGCCGGTGACCGTGAGCTGACGGAGCCTGAGCACGCCGCCACTCTCGACGGTGAAGATGCGGAACTTCTCGGTGACAGCCGCACGGACGATGGTGCTGTCCCGACCGATGAAGGTGAGCCGCCCGGTGATCGGCGGGAGACCGCTGCCGCCCTGACCGTCGGTGAGCGTGTAGGTGCAGTCGGGGGCGAGGACGAGGATGCCCTCACCCGCCGCGTTGGCGAGGCTGATCTCATTGATCAACTGCCCCACGTCACACGGCACGGGCCGCCCCTGCCCGTCGAGCTCCACTCGGGGGCCGGGGACCCGCGCCAGGTCCGGGACGACGCCGAGGCGCAACCCCAGGTCCGACAGGGTGTGGGGGACCCGCATCAGCTCCGGGAGGATCGCCCCCCTCCGGCGCTCCCCACCCCGGTCGTGGCGGTCGTCGACCCGGACGCCACGGGCGTCCTCGACAACGGCGGGCCGACGAACCCCGTCGACCAACGGATCCGAACGACCCGGTTGCGGAACCGGGCTGGCGGCGGCGGAGCCCAGGCTTCCACCGACGAGACTCGCACTGGTCACCACGGTCAGCGCGGCAGCCAGCCGCCATCGCCGCGACCGCACACGGCGCCCCGGCGGCCCCTCCGCCCCAGGTGTGTGTTCCAAACGGTGCACCATCATGGCCTTGTGGTCCTTCCCAGATATGGACAGGAGTCGTCGCCACGGGCCACAGACGCGCCCAGGCCACTCCCGGCGAGTGACAACCACTCGAAAGGCACCATAGGCGAAAATTGCTTATATAAAGCAGGAGATACGAAGAATGCTCCGAAAGGCGACATGGCCGCCGTGTAAGACGAAACCGGCGAACGCGGTCGCCACCCTTGCGGAGTCGCCCCGTCCACCACCCGAACCGCCGACCCCTCAGCCCTCCGACCCCACCCAACCCTCGGAAGCCCGCCGACCCGCGCCGCGCCGCAGCGCACCGCAGCTCAGCGCGAGCGCGGCAGGCCGCCGTCCTGGTGGTGTCCTCCCCGAACATCCGCACCCCGAACGGCGGCCCGCTGGGCTTACACCGGTGTCGTTCAGGGCCGGTTGTCGAACCGGCCGACCCGGGTGGCGGCGACGAACCGCGTCCACGCCGCCGGGCCGAAGCTCAGCGCCGGCCCCGGCCGGTCCTTGCTGTCCCGCACCCCGACCGCGGCGGCGAACGCCGCCACCTCCACGCAGTTACCCTCGCCGCCGGACCGGGACGACTTGCGCCACACCCCGTCACGTCTCATCGGTCATCTCCCTCGCAATCGCCGTGATCAGCTCACGGGACTCGTCAGCACCTCGCGCCCGCTCGCCGAGCGAGCGCCAGGCGTCCTCGTAGGTCTGGATCTCGTGGGCCTTGTCAAGGTAGACCGCCCCGCACGGCCCGTCCATGTAGACGGTGGTCGGCTCGGGCTCCCGCACGTCGGTGGGGAATTCCAGCATCGTGAAGGTGCCCGCCTGCGCCCAGCGGACCAGACCGGCGCTCAGCGGCAGCACCCGGATGCCGACGTTGTGCCGCTGGCCGGCCACGGCCAACGCCTCGAGTTGGCGAACCATCGCCGGCCGACTCCGCAAGGGCCGCCGCAGCACCGCCTCGTTCAGGATCACGTCGAGGTGGGGCGCCCGGGGGATGGCCCGCGCCAGGAGACGCTGCCGGTGCAGGCGAACGTCGACCTTCGCCCGGCGTTCCGCCTCGGTGAGCTGCGGATTGTCCGTGGCGATCACCTCCGTCATGTACTCCACGGTCTGCAACAGTCCCGGCACCAGGTTGACCTCGTAGTGACGGATTCTGGTCGCGGCGGCCTCCAAGCCGACGTACAGCTTGAACCAGTCCTTGATCGCCGAGCCGTAGCTGTGCCACCAGCCGTGCGCCTTGGTCTCCCGGGCCAACCTCGTCCGTTCAGAGCGGATTTGATTCATCGAGGGTCATGAAGGAAAGGTGCGCCTGGCCTGCAAGGATGTGAGTGTCTACGTCATGTCCACAGCAGAGTCGGGTGCACCTTTCTGGTGAGTAAGAGTAGCGGGTGGGATCAGCGGCTGCAGGTCGCGGCGGGTGGGAAGGGTTTGGTCGGGCATGCCGGCGCGGTTTTGCTGCGGCGGTGCGCGGACCGGACCGGGCTGGCCTGGGCGTTGAACGCGGTGCTGCCTCGCGGTGCGGGGCCGGGGTGGTGGGACCGGGGCACGGTCTTGATCTGCCTGGCGACCGCGATCGTGCTCGGCGCGACCAGCATGTCCGACATCGGGCTGCTCGCCCATCAGGCGCTGGTGTTCGCCGAGCCACCGTCGGAAGCGACCGTGCGCCGTGCTCTGGCCGGCCTCGACGAGACCGCCCTGCGCCGGATCGCCAAGGCGCGGGCGAAGGCCCGCGCCCGGGTCTGGGAGCTTCTCGAGCGCCGGCCGCAGGGGTTTCCGTGGCTGCTGGTGGCGGGCAAGCTGCTGACCGGGTGGGTGGTCATCGATCTGGACGCCACCCTGATCACCGCTCACTCCGACAAGCAGGGCGCGGCGGCCACGTTCAAGAAAGGCTTCGGGTTCCACCCCCTCGGGGCGTGGTGCGCGAACACCAGTGAGAGCCTGGCCATGCTGCTGCGGCCGGGCAACGCCGGCTCGAACACCGTGGTTGATCACATCCGGGTGTTGGGTGAGGCGGTCGCCCAACTGCCGGTCAGATACCGGCGCAAGATCCTGGTGCGGGTCGACGGGGCCGGCGCCACCCACGACCTGGTGACCCACCTGGAGCAGATGAACCGGCTGTGGCGCAGCGTGAAGTTCACTGTCGGCTGGACGATCACCGACGCCGACGAGACCGCGATCGCCGTGCTGCCCGCCGATGCCTGGACCAGCAGCCTCGAACCCGACGGTAATGCCACCGATCAGGCGCAGGTCGCCGAGCTGACCGGCCTCAACCAGCGGGTCGGCAACTGGATCGACGGGCTACGGCTGATCGTGCGGCGGACCAGACCGTCCACCCGACACGTCAGGAACCTAACCGACCTGGAGAAACGTACCGGCTGGCGGTACGCGATCGTCGCCACCAACATCCGCCGCATCCACGGCGTGGCCGGCTCTCACCAGCCGCAATGGCTCGACGTGCTGCACCGTTCGCACGCCGGAGTGGAAGATCAGGTGCGCACGAACAAGGCCATGGGCCTGCGAAACCTGCCCTCGAAGGCCTGGACCGTCAACCGCGGCTGGGTCCTAGCCGCGAACATCGCCGCCGATCTGGCCGCCTGCACCCGACTGCTCGGCCTGCACGACCAGCCCGACCTCGCCGACGCCGAACCCGGCACCCTGCGCTACCGGCTGCTGCACCTACCCGCCAAGCTGGCCAGCCACGCCCGCCGGAAGATCCTGTCCATCCCCGACACCTGGCCCTGGGCTGAGGCGTTCCAACTCTGCTGGCACCGCCTAGTACTGCAACGGCGGGTCGTAGCTTCGGGTGCTGATCATTCGTTGGTTGGTTGTGGTGGATGCGCGGGTGGTCGGGTCGTGGGATGCCGGGTTGGAGGAGTTGTTCTTCCGGTTCGCGCATCGGTTTGAGCGGGTGGAGCCGCGGCGGCGGGCATGGGCGTATGTGCGGGGGCTACTGGCACCGTTGGAGCGGCGTAACGGCTGGACCCTCGCGGAGCAGGCTGGGCATGTGTCGCCGGACGGGTTGCAGGGCATGCTGTGCAGCGCGGCGTGGGACCGGGACGCGGTCCGCGATGACGTGCGCGATTACGTGGTGGACCAGATCGGCGATGCGGCCGGGGTGCTCATCGCTGACGAGACGGGGTTCGTCAAGAAGGGCCGTGCGTCGGCGGGGGTCCAACGGCAGTATTCGGGTACGGCGGGCAAGACCGAGAACTGCCAGATCGGCACGTTCCTGTGCTACGCCACGCCGCGGGGTCGGGCGTTGATCGATCGGGAGTTGTACCTGCCGAAGTCGTGGACCGGTGATCGGGACCGGTGCCGGCGCTCGGCGATCCCGGACGCCGTCGGGTTCGCGACCAAGCCGCAGCAGGCGCAGGCCATGCTGGAGCGGGCGGTCACCGCGGGGGTGCCGTTTTCGTGGTTCACGGCCGATGAGGCCTACGGGCAGAACCCTGGCCTGCGGGGCTGGTTGGAGGATCGGGACATCGCGTACGTGATGGCCACCCGACGCGACGATCGGGTGCCCTCCGGGCTGCACACCACCACCGGTGTCGACGAGCTGATCGGCAGGGTGCGTGCGGGCGCGTGGCAACGACTGTCGTGTGGTGACGGCGCGCACGGGCCGCGCCGCTACGACTGGGCTCGGCTGCCGATCCGCCGCACCTTTGCCCACGGCCGCCGCGGCTGGGTCCTGGCCCGACGCTCGATCACGGATCCCGGCGACATCGCCTACTACGTCTGCTTCGGCCCCCGCGGCACCCGACTACGCGACCTGGTGCGGGTCGCCGGTAGCCGTTGGTCGGTGGAGGAATCGTTCCAGACCGCGAAGAACGAGGTCGGCCTGGACCAGTACCAGGTCCGCCGCTACGACGCCTGGTACGCCCACATCACCCTCGCGATGGCCGCCGCCGCGTTCCTCGTCGTCACCCGCGCCCTCGAAGCCGCAAAGGGGGCACCACCGCAAACGAGCGCAGCCAGATCCCGCTGAGCAGCAACGAAATCCGCCGCCTGTTCGCCCACCTCGTCCTGACCACCCGCCGTCGAGCCGACCACATCCTGCGCTGGTCCGACTTCCGCCGTCGCCGCCAGGAACAAGCCCGAGCCGCCCACTACCGCAAACGACTCAAACCGCCATAAGTCACGACCCGCCGTTGCAGTACTAGGCCTGATACCCCCGCCGACCTGACCCGTCCCCCCGGCCCTACCAGCAGAGAAACCACCCGGACCTGGAGAACCGGCGCCCGCGCAGCGACACGCGCCGACCCCGACCCCCAACCGCATGGAACAAAACGGTCAAACCGAAACGGACGGCGAGGGATCAAAACCCTCTGACGAATCGAGGCCAACGCCCGCATCGTCTCGATCGTCTCCCGGGGCGCCCCGTAGACGCGGCACATGGCCTCCACGTCGTTCGGGTGCATGGGGACCTGACCGGTCTCGTACCGCCAGATCCGGGAGTGTCAAGTTAACGGCTGATCTTGGTTGTTGAGGTGGTCAGTTGTTGGCCGGGGTGAGCCGGCCTTCGAAGGCGATCTGGAAGGCGTTCAGTGGTGCTTTCCAGCGCATGGTCCAGCGTCGGCGGCCGGCTCCGGTCGGGTCGAGGCTCATCAAGGCCATGTAGACGCACTTGAGTGCGGCCTGCTCGTTCGGGAAGTGGCCACGAGCTCGCACGGCCCTGCGGATACGGGCGTTGACGGACTCGATCGCGTTCGTGGAGCAGATGACCTTGCGGATCTCCACGTCGAAGGCGAGGAACGGCACGAACTCCGCCCACGCGTTCTCCCACAGCTTCACGATCGCCGGATACTTACGGCCCCACGCCTCGGCGAACTCGAGGAACCGCTCGGTGGCGGCGTCCTCGGTCGCCGCGGTGTAGACCGGCCGCAGCGCTTTGGCGATCTTGTCCCAGTCCTGCCGGGCGGCGTAGCGGAACGAGTTGCGCAGCAGGTGCACCACACACGTCTGCACGATCGTGCGCGGCCACACCGTCTCCACCGTCTCCGGCAGTCCCTTGAGCCCGTCACAGACCAGCATCAGCACGTCGGCCACGCCGCGGTTCTTCAACTCGGTGAGCACGTGCAGCCAGTACTTGGCGCCCTCGCCGCCGTCACCGGCCCAGATACCGAGGATGTCGCGGTGGCCGTCGACGGTGACCGCCATCGCGAGGTAGATCGGCCGGTTCGCGACCTGACCGTCCCTGATCTTGACGTTGATGGCGTCGATGAACACGACCGGGTAGACCCGGTCCAGGGGCCGGTTCTGCCACTCGGCCATGCCGTCCATGACCTTGTCGGTGATCGTGGAGATGGTCTGCTTCGACACCTCAGCGCCGTAGACCTCAGCCAGGTGCGCGGCGATCTCGCCGTGGGTCAGGCCCTTGGCCGACAGCGACAGGACCATGTCGTCGACGCCGGTCAGACGCCGCTGCCGCTTACGCACGATCTGCGGCTCGAACGTCCCGGCGGCGTCGCGTGGGACCCGCACCTCGACCGGCCCGACGTCGGTGAGCACCGTCTTGGTCCGGCTGCCGTTACGGGTGTTCCCGCTACCCCGACCCGCCGGGTCGTGCTTGTCGTAGCCGACGTGGTCGGTGATCTCCCCATCCAACGCCGACTCGAGGACCCGCTTCGTCAGCTGCTGCAGCAGCCCACCCTCGCCGGTCAGCTTCAACCCGTCACCACGAGCCCGATCGACCAGCATCGCGATCAACTGCTCATCCGTGACCGCACCCACCGGCTCCACGGCCGGCTGTCCCACGGTGGTCTCGGTCGTCATCTGGCGTCTCTCCCTTGATCGGTCGATCAGCCGTTATTTGTACAGTCCCGGTGCCAGCAGAGTTGGAACGCCTCAGCCCAGGGCCAGGTGTCGGGGATGGACAGGATCTTCCGGCGGGCGTGGCTGGCCAGCTTGGCGGGTAGGTGCAGCAGCCGGTAGCGCAGGGTGCCGGGTTCGGCGTCGGCGAGGTCGGGCTGGTCGTGCAGGCCGAGCAGTCGGGTGCAGGCGGCCAGATCGGCGGCGATGTTCGCGGCTAGGACCCAGCCGCGGTTGACGGTCCAGGCCTTCGAGGGCAGGTTTCGCAGGCCCATGGCCTTGTTCGTGCGCACCTGATCTTCCACTCCGGCGTGCGAACGGTGCAGCACGTCGAGCCATTGCGGCTGGTGAGAGCCGGCCACGCCGTGGATGCGGCGGATGTTGGTGGCGACGATCGCGTACCGCCAGCCGGTACGTTTCTCCAGGTCGGTTAGGTTCCTGACGTGTCGGGTGGACGGTCTGGTCCGCCGCACGATCAGCCGTAGCCCGTCGATCCAGTTGCCGACCCGCTGGTTGAGGCCGGTCAGCTCGGCGACCTGCGCCTGATCGGTGGCATTACCGTCGGGTTCGAGGCTGCTGGTCCAGGCATCGGCGGGCAGCACGGCGATCGCGGTCTCGTCGGCGTCGGTGATCGTCCAGCCGACAGTGAACTTCACGCTGTGAGCTTCCCCCGCTTTGCTGGAGCGGTGGTTACCTGCTGCCGGCTGGCGCAGGGGTGGCGATAGGTGGTTCGGCTGGTTGCCTCTGGTGGGTGTGCCAGGCGGTCTCGTACTCGTTCGGGCTGAGGTAGCCCAGTTCCTTCTGGATGCGGCGGGTGTTGTACCAGCCGTCGATGTAGGCGAAGATCGCGTTCTCGGCCTCGTCGCGGGTCCGCCAGCTCGTGCGGTAGACGAGTTCGATCTTCAGCGTCGACCAGAAATTCTCCATCAGGGCGTTGTCGTAGCTGTCGCCGACGGAGCCCATCGAGGGCAGGATCCCGTTGTCCTGTAAGCGTTCCGCGAACCGGAACGATGTGTAGTTCGACCCGCGATCTGAGTGGTGGATCAACTGGCCGTCGCGGACGTCGCGCGACCAGATGCCGTATTCGAGGGCGGCGAGGATCAGGTCGGTGTCGCAGCGGTTGGAGGTCTTCCAGCCGACGATTCGGCGGGAGAAGACGTCGCGGACCGCGGCGAGCCAGAACACGCCTTCGCCGCAGGGGATGCGGGTGGCGTCGGCGACCCAGAGCCGGTTCGGCCCGGTGGCGGTGAACTGCCGCCCGACAAGGTCCGGCGCCGGTGTGTGCCGTGGGTCCTGCCGCGTGGAGCCGCCGCGCCAGCCGCGGCGCAGGAACGCGCCCTGCCAGCCCTGCTGCGTCATCAGCCGCTCGACGCGTTTGCGACCCACGTAGATGCCGTCGCGGCGTAGCTGGCGGTGGACCCGGTCCGCGCCGTAGGTGCGCCCGGAGGTCTCCCAGATCTCGTGAATGTTGGAGATCAGGCCCAGGTCGACCACGTCGCGGTCGCAGGGCGCCTCGGCCTGCTTGACCCACGCGTAGTAGGTCGAAGCGCCGATGTTCAGGACCCGTAGCAGGAGCGCGACCGCGAACTGGTCACGGTGTTCATCAATGAACGTCATGACCGTCGCCGGGTCGGGTCGAGCTCCGCCGCGAAATACGCGCTCGCCGCTTTCAGGATCTCGTTGGCCCGCCGCAGCTCGGTGACCTCCCTGCGCAGCCGGCGGTTCTCCTCGACCATCTCGCTGGTCGGCCGGTCGTGACGCTCACCCGTGTCAGCCTCGGCCTGACGGATCCAGTTCCTGAGCGCCTCGTGATGCACGCCGAGCTGCTCGGCCAAGCGCCGGATCACCGGCTTCGGGTCCGATTCGCGGTACAAGCGCACAGCGCGCTGACGGAGCTCATCGGGGTACTTCTTCGGTGCTGCCACGGATACTTCCTCCCCCACGGCCATCAGACCATGGTCAAGAAACTCCATGAAAGCGGGGGTGGCTCACTGCGCCACAGCCGGTTCATCTGCTCCAGGTGGGTCACCAGGTCGTGGGTGGCGCCGGCCCCGTCGACCCGCACCAGGATCTTGCGCCGGTATCTGACCGGCAGTTGGGCGACCGCCTCACCCAACACCCGGATGTGATCAACCACGGTGTTCGAGCCGGCGTTGCCCGGCCGCAGCAGCATGGCCAGGCTCTCGCTGGTGTTCGCGCACCACGCCCCGAGGGGGTGGAACCCGAAGCCTTTCTTGAACGTGGCCGCCGCGCCCTGCTTGTCGGAGTGAGCGGTGATCAGGGTGGCGTCCAGATCGATGACCACCCACCCGGTCAGCAGCTTGCCCGCCACCAGCAGCCACGGAAACCCCTGCGGCCGGCGCTCGAGAAGCTCCCAGACCCGGGCGCGGGCCTTCGCCCGCGCCTTGGCGATCCGGCGCAGGGCGGTCTCGTCGAGGCCGGCCAGAGCACGGCGCACGGTCGCTTCCGACGGTGGCTCGGCGAACACCAGCGCCTGATGGGCGAGCAGCCCGATGTCGGACATGCTGGTCGCGCCGAGCACGATCGCGGTCGCCAGGCAGATCAAGACCGTGCCCCGGTCCCACCACCCCGGCCCCGCACCGCGAGGCAGCACCGCGTTCAACGCCCAGGCCAGCCCGGTCCGGTCCGCGCACCGCCGCAGCAAAACCGCGCCGGCATGCCCGACCAAACCCTTCCCACCCGCCGCGACCTGCAGCCGCTGATCCCACCCGCTACTCTTACTCACCAGAAAGGTGCACCCGACTCTGCTGTGGACATGACGTAGACACTCACATCCTTGCAGGCCAGGCGCACCTTTCCTTCATGACCCTCGATGAATCAAATCCGCTCTGAACGGACGAGGCTGGTGCGCAACATGCTCACCGCCGGATACCTGGAGGACTGGAGATGGGGCGCCACGCTGTCCGGCGCGCCGCAACTCGTGGCGGGGCACCCCGCAAGGCGGGATCTTGTCACCACTGCTGGCCAACATCGCCCTGTCCACGCTGGATGAACACTTCAACCGGCAGTGGAAATCCTTCGGCGACGGCAACCAGCGGCACCGGCGGCGGGCACGCGGGCTGGCCACCTGGCGGCTCGTGCGCTACGCCGACGACTTCGTCGTGCTCGTCAAAGGCCAACAACATCACGCCCAGGCGCTGCTCGATGAGATCGCCCAGGTCATCGCCCCACTCGGGCTACGCCTGGCCGAAGACAAGACCCGCGTGGTGCACATCGACCAGGGCTTCGACTTCCTCGGGCACACGATCGTGCGCCGCACCAAACGAGGAAGCCGCAAGGCCTACGTGTTCACCTTCCCGTCGACCAAGGCCATGCAGGCCATGCGGGACCGAACACGCGAGTGCACCAAGAACAGGTCAACCCTCTACCGCGACCTCGACGAGATCCTGCTGACCCTCGGCCGGTCGCTACGAGGCTGGGCGAACTACTTCCGCCACGGCTCCTCCAGCCGCTGCTTCCAGCAGATCGACTACCACGCCTGGAAGCGCATCGGCGGCTGGATACGCCGCAAGCACCACCCCATCTCCTGGCGGGAGATCCGCCACCGCTTCACCCACGGCGGACGATACGCCCACAACGGGATCACCTTCTACGGCGCCGCCAGCGTCAAGATCAAACGCTACCGCTACCGCGGCAGCAAGATCCCCAACCCCTGGACCATCACAGCAACAACCACAACGTGAACAACGGGCAAGACACACGGAGAGCCGGATGCGCGGAGACGCGCACGTCCGGTTCGGGCGGGCGGCCAGCGGAAACGGACCGAGAGCAATCCCGGCACCGCGCCGCTGGCCGAGGGACTGTACAAATAACGGCTGATCGACCGATCAAGGGAGAGACGCCAGATGACGACCGAGACCACCGTGGGACAGCCGGCCGTGGAGCCGGTGGGTGCGGTCACGGATGAGCAGTTGATCGCGATGCTGGTCGATCGGGCTCGTGGTGACGGGTTGAAGCTGACCGGCGAGGGTGGGCTGCTGCAGCAGCTGACGAAGCGGGTCCTCGAGTCGGCGTTGGATGGGGAGATCACCGACCACGTCGGCTACGACAAGCACGACCCGGCGGGTCGGGGTAGCGGGAACACCCGTAACGGCAGCCGGACCAAGACGGTGCTCACCGACGTCGGGCCGGTCGAGGTGCGGGTCCCACGCGACGCCGCCGGGACGTTCGAGCCGCAGATCGTGCGTAAGCGGCAGCGGCGTCTGACCGGCGTCGACGACATGGTCCTGTCGCTGTCGGCCAAGGGCCTGACCCACGGCGAGATCGCCGCGCACCTGGCTGAGGTCTACGGCGCTGAGGTGTCGAAGCAGACCATCTCCACGATCACCGACAAGGTCATGGACGGCATGGCCGAGTGGCAGAACCGGCCCCTGGACCGGGTCTACCCGGTCGTGTTCATCGACGCCATCAACGTCAAGATCAGGGACGGTCAGGTCGCGAACCGGCCGATCTACCTCGCGATGGCGGTCACCGTCGACGGCCACCGCGACATCCTCGGTATCTGGGCCGGTGACGGCGGCGAGGGCGCCAAGTACTGGCTGCACGTGCTCACCGAGTTGAAGAACCGCGGCGTGGCCGACGTGCTGATGCTGGTCTGTGACGGGCTCAAGGGACTGCCGGAGACGGTGGAGACGGTGTGGCCGCGCACGATCGTGCAGACGTGTGTGGTGCACCTGCTGCGCAACTCGTTCCGCTACGCCGCCCGGCAGGACTGGGACAAGATCGCCAAAGCGCTGCGGCCGGTCTACACCGCGGCGACCGAGGACGCCGCCACCGAGCGGTTCCTCGAGTTCGCCGAGGCGTGGGGCCGTAAGTATCCGGCGATCGTGAAGCTGTGGGAGAACGCGTGGGCGGAGTTCGTGCCGTTCCTCGCCTTCGACGTGGAGATCCGCAAGGTCATCTGCTCCACGAACGCGATCGAGTCCGTCAACGCCCGTATCCGCAGGGCCGTGCGAGCTCGTGGCCACTTCCCGAACGAGCAGGCCGCACTCAAGTGCGTCTACATGGCCTTGATGAGCCTCGACCCGACCGGAGCCGGCCGCCGACGCTGGACCATACGCTGGAAAGCACCACTGAACGCCTTCCAGATCGCCTTCGAAGGCCGGCTCACCCCGGCCAACAACTGACCACCTCAACAACCAAGATCAGCCGTTAACTTGACACTCCCAGAGCCGGATGCGCGGAGACGCGCACGTCCGGTTCGGGCGGGCGGCCAGCGGAAACGGACCGAGAGCAATCCCGGCACCGCGCCGCTGGCCGACCCCACGACGGCCCGGCAGAGCCGGGCCGCGCGCACGCGCTATGACCTACGGCCCCGCGCGCACGCCCACCAACACCGAGACAACCACGAGCCCCGGCCATCGACCAGCGGGGCCGTGACGATCCCATCGTCAAACACTCTCACTACGTACTTCCGGGGATCGAGTAGGGGGCCGGGTCGCCCGACCCCCTCTCACACCACCGGACATGCGGGCCCGCATCCGGCGGTTCGTTAAGCCGCTTGGTTGAATCGTTGCCAGAGTTGGAAGAGCCGGTGCAGGCCGAGGTTGTCCCAGTAGGCACCGGGCAGGGCGACGCTGAGCGCGGTCGACCTCGCCATACGCCAGTGGCCCCGGTGGCTGTTGCCCCATTGGTGGGCTTGGCCAGTCGGGATCCCCAGCGACTTGAGGGCCCGCACTCTGCGTTTCGGAAGTTTCCACTCCTTCCAGCGCACCTGCCGTAGCCGGCGGTGTAGCCAGGCATCCACCCGACGGAACACGCTGGGTGTGCCGACCAGACGGAAGTAGCCCATCCACCCGAGGATGAACCCGTTGAGTTCCTCGATCCGCCTGCCCATCGGCACCCGCCAGTTTCGGCGGGTCAGTTGGCGCAGCCGCTGCTTGAGCCGCAGCACCGCCTTGGGATCGACCCGGATCCTGACCTCAGATTTAGAACAGTAGAACCCGAATCCGAGTAGCGTCGCCTTCGGAGCCGGGCGCACCGAGGACTTGTCCTGGTTCACCTTGAGCTTGAGCCGCTCCTCGATCACCTTCGTGACCGAGCCGAGCACCCTTTGGGCGGCTCGTTCGCTGCGCACGAACACGCGAATATCGTCGGCGTAGCGGACGAACCGGTGACCGCGCTGCCACAGCTCCCGGTCCAAGTCGTCGAGCATGATGTTCGACAAGATCGGCGAGAGCGGGGAGCCTTGCGGCGTTCCCTCCTCGGTCGCCAGTTTGACCCCGTCGACCATCACCCCGGCTTCCAGGTACCGGCGGATGAGCTTGAGCAGCTTACGGTCGTCAACCTTGCGAGCCACCCGCGCCATCAGCGTGTCGAACTGAACCCGGTCGAAGAACCGGTCCAGATCGACATCGACGACCCAGCGCAGCCCGTCAGCGACCGCTCGCCGCGCGACCCGTACCGCCCGGTGGGCGGACTTGCCGGGACGAAACCCGAAGCTGGCACCGCTGAAATGCGGGTCGAAGATCGGCGTGAGTACCTGCGCGATCGCCTGCTGGATCAACCGGTCCAGCACCGTGGGCACACCCAGATTCCGCGAACCGCCCCCGGGCTTGGGGATCACCACCCGGCGTACCGGCTGCGGCTGGTACGTGCCCGCGTCCAGAGCCGCCCGGACCTGCCCCCAGTGCTGACGTAGCCACCCACGAAGCTCGTGCGTGGCCAGGCCATCCACACCGGGTGCACCCCGATTGGACTCCACACGCTTCAGCGCCCGGCCAAGATTCTGCGGCGTGAGCATCTGCTCCCACAACGACAGCTCCCCGGCCTCGAAGGCGTTCTCCCCAATGCGCGCCGACCGGCCGCTACGCTCCACCGCAGGCTTTGACGGACTCACCGTCGCCGCCCTCGATGAGCCCACGTCCGCGGGATGGCTGCGATCACCGCGACCGGCACGAGCAACACCAGATCCTTCGCCTCACCTAACGTTCGGCCCTTCCCGACGTGAAACATCGATCCCCGCCGGTACTATGGCCTCTGCTGACTTCTGCCCGGTCCATCCCGCCCTCACGGCCGAGACGGTCACCACCATCGGCGGTGACACCCGGACAGACCTCCCCGGATAAGAACGACCACTTTCCCCCTACGCCCGCCGCGTCTACGTGACGGCCCTGTCGATGGTGACGGGCTTCGTCGTGCGATGCCGACTCACCCAAACCGTCCCGCCTCACTACGCGGTTCGTGTTCCTCGGTGCAGGGTTTCGCCTCGGGCTTCCTCCCGACCCCGCCTCACGACGACGCCGTTGCCTCCGGCTCGGGGCAAGCACCACCTCTCTCCCCAGGGGACTCTCACCCCCAAGCAATCGCCCATGCCGGGCATACATCGAGTAGGGGGCCGGGTCGCCCGACCCCCTCTCACACCACCGGACATGCGGGCCCGCATCCGGCGGTTCGTTAAGCCGCTTGGTTGAATCGTTGCCAGAGTTGGAAGAGCCGGTGCAGGCCGAGGTTGTCCCAGTAGGCACCGGGCAGGGCGACGCTGAGCGCGGTCGACCTCGCCATACGCCAGTGGCCCCGGTGGCTGTTGCCCCATTGGTGGGCTTGGCCAGTCGGGATCCCCAGCGACTTGAGGGCCCGCACTCTGCGTTTCGGAAGTTTCCACTCCTTCCAGCGCACCTGCCGTAGCCGGCGGTGTAGCCAGGCATCCACCCGACGGAACACGCTGGGTGTGCCGACCAGACGGAAGTAGCCCATCCACCCGAGGATGAACCCGTTGAGTTCCTCGATCCGCCTGCCCATCGGCACCCGCCAGTTTCGGCGGGTCAGTTGGCGCAGCCGCTGCTTGAGCCGCAGCACCGCCTTGGGATCGACCCGGATCCTGACCTCAGATTTAGAACAGTAGAACCCGAATCCGAGTAGCGTCGCCTTCGGAGCCGGGCGCACCGAGGACTTGTCCTGGTTCACCTTGAGCTTGAGCCGCTCCTCGATCACCTTCGTGACCGAGCCGAGCACCCTTTGGGCGGCTCGTTCGCTGCGCACGAACACGCGAATATCGTCGGCGTAGCGGACGAACCGGTGACCGCGCTGCCACAGCTCCCGGTCCAAGTCGTCGAGCATGATGTTCGACAAGATCGGCGAGAGCGGGGAGCCTTGCGGCGTTCCCTCCTCGGTCGCCAGTTTGACCCCGTCGACCATCACCCCGGCTTCCAGGTACCGGCGGATGAGCTTGAGCAGCTTACGGTCGTCAACCTTGCGAGCCACCCGCGCCATCAGCGTGTCGAACTGAACCCGGTCGAAGAACCGGTCCAGATCGACATCGACGACCCAGCGCAGCCCGTCAGCGACCGCTCGCCGCGCGACCCGTACCGCCCGGTGGGCGGACTTGCCGGGACGAAACCCGAAGCTGGCACCGCTGAAATGCGGGTCGAAGATCGGCGTGAGTACCTGCGCGATCGCCTGCTGGATCAACCGGTCCAGCACCGTGGGCACACCCAGATTCCGCGAACCGCCCCCGGGCTTGGGGATCACCACCCGGCGTACCGGCTGCGGCTGGTACGTGCCCGCGTCCAGAGCCGCCCGGACCTGCCCCCAGTGCTGACGTAGCCACCCACGAAGCTCGTGCGTGGCCAGGCCATCCACACCGGGTGCACCCCGATTGGACTCCACACGCTTCAGCGCCCGGCCAAGATTCTGCGGCGTGAGCATCTGCTCCCACAACGACAGCTCCCCGGCCTCGAAGGCGTTCTCCCCAATGCGCGCCGACCGGCCGCTACGCTCCACCGCAGGCTTTGACGGACTCACCGTCGCCGCCCTCGATGAGCCCACGTCCGCGGGATGGCTGCGATCACCGCGACCGGCACGAGCAACACCAGATCCTTCGCCTCACCTAACGTTCGGCCCTTCCCGACGTGAAACATCGATCCCCGCCGGTACTATGGCCTCTGCTGACTTCTGCCCGGTCCATCCCGCCCTCACGGCCGAGACGGTCACCACCATCGGCGGTGACACCCGGACAGACCTCCCCGGATAAGAACGACCACTTTCCCCCTACGCCCGCCGCGTCTACGTGACGGCCCTGTCGATGGTGACGGGCTTCGTCGTGCGATGCCGACTCACCCAAACCGTCCCGCCTCACTACGCGGTTCGTGTTCCTCGGTGCAGGGTTTCGCCTCGGGCTTCCTCCCGACCCCGCCTCACGACGACGCCGTTGCCTCCGGCTCGGGGCAAGCACCACCTCTCTCCCCAGGGGACTCTCACCCCCAAGCAATCGCCCATGCCGGGCATACATCGAGTAGGGGGCCGGGTCGCCCGACCCCCTCTCACACCACCGGACATGCGGGCCCGCATCCGGCGGTTCGTTAAGCCGCTTGGTTGAATCGTTGCCAGAGTTGGAAGAGCCGGTGCAGGCCGAGGTTGTCCCAGTAGGCACCGGGCAGGGCGACGCTGAGCGCGGTCGACCTCGCCATACGCCAGTGGCCCCGGTGGCTGTTGCCCCATTGGTGGGCTTGGCCAGTCGGGATCCCCAGCGACTTGAGGGCCCGCACTCTGCGTTTCGGAAGTTTCCACTCCTTCCAGCGCACCTGCCGTAGCCGGCGGTGTAGCCAGGCATCCACCCGACGGAACACGCTGGGTGTGCCGACCAGACGGAAGTAGCCCATCCACCCGAGGATGAACCCGTTGAGTTCCTCGATCCGCCTGCCCATCGGCACCCGCCAGTTTCGGCGGGTCAGTTGGCGCAGCCGCTGCTTGAGCCGCAGCACCGCCTTGGGATCGACCCGGATCCTGACCTCAGATTTAGAACAGTAGAACCCGAATCCGAGTAGCGTCGCCTTCGGAGCCGGGCGCACCGAGGACTTGTCCTGGTTCACCTTGAGCTTGAGCCGCTCCTCGATCACCTTCGTGACCGAGCCGAGCACCCTTTGGGCGGCTCGTTCGCTGCGCACGAACACGCGAATATCGTCGGCGTAGCGGACGAACCGGTGACCGCGCTGCCACAGCTCCCGGTCCAAGTCGTCGAGCATGATGTTCGACAAGATCGGCGAGAGCGGGGAGCCTTGCGGCGTTCCCTCCTCGGTCGCCAGTTTGACCCCGTCGACCATCACCCCGGCTTCCAGGTACCGGCGGATGAGCTTGAGCAGCTTACGGTCGTCAACCTTGCGAGCCACCCGCGCCATCAGCGTGTCGAACTGAACCCGGTCGAAGAACCGGTCCAGATCGACATCGACGACCCAGCGCAGCCCGTCAGCGACCGCTCGCCGCGCGACCCGTACCGCCCGGTGGGCGGACTTGCCGGGACGAAACCCGAAGCTGGCACCGCTGAAATGCGGGTCGAAGATCGGCGTGAGTACCTGCGCGATCGCCTGCTGGATCAACCGGTCCAGCACCGTGGGCACACCCAGATTCCGCGAACCGCCCCCGGGCTTGGGGATCACCACCCGGCGTACCGGCTGCGGCTGGTACGTGCCCGCGTCCAGAGCCGCCCGGACCTGCCCCCAGTGCTGACGTAGCCACCCACGAAGCTCGTGCGTGGCCAGGCCATCCACACCGGGTGCACCCCGATTGGACTCCACACGCTTCAGCGCCCGGCCAAGATTCTGCGGCGTGAGCATCTGCTCCCACAACGACAGCTCCCCGGCCTCGAAGGCGTTCTCCCCAATGCGCGCCGACCGGCCGCTACGCTCCACCGCAGGCTTTGACGGACTCACCGTCGCCGCCCTCGATGAGCCCACGTCCGCGGGATGGCTGCGATCACCGCGACCGGCACGAGCAACACCAGATCCTTCGCCTCACCTAACGTTCGGCCCTTCCCGACGTGAAACATCGATCCCCGCCGGTACTATGGCCTCTGCTGACTTCTGCCCGGTCCATCCCGCCCTCACGGCCGAGACGGTCACCACCATCGGCGGTGACACCCGGACAGACCTCCCCGGATAAGAACGACCACTTTCCCCCTACGCCCGCCGCGTCTACGTGACGGCCCTGTCGATGGTGACGGGCTTCGTCGTGCGATGCCGACTCACCCAAACCGTCCCGCCTCACTACGCGGTTCGTGTTCCTCGGTGCAGGGTTTCGCCTCGGGCTTCCTCCCGACCCCGCCTCACGACGACGCCGTTGCCTCCGGCTCGGGGCAAGCACCACCTCTCTCCCCAGGGGACTCTCACCCCCAAGCAATCGCCCATGCCGGGCATACATCGACGCCGCACCGCTACGCGGCACGCCACCGGATCACGCCTTCGCCGCCACCATGGATGCATCAGCATCGACGCATGGGCATTGATAGCACGTACGTGACGGCAACCGTGACGGCAACCTCCGCAGCCAACCACGAATCGGTACAGCTGGCCGCCACCCTCTGCTACCTATGCGGATTCGCCGATACGACCCGCGATCGCCAGCCTAATACCTCGGGCAATGGATCCGAGATCGCCGAAGTCCAGCCCAGCGGCCTCGACATGGAGCACGCACGCTGCTTCTGCTGATCCCGATGGGTAAAGCGGAGAGCTTGCCCATTCAGCAAGGGCCGACCGAAGCATCCGGGATGCATGGTTCTCAACCTCCGCTTGCCCCTCAGTGCCCGTTCCAGCACCAGCTTCCAATGGTGGGGTGGCCAAAATTATCGGAGGAACCCCGTCGTTCCTGGAATTCCGTAGCACTTGCGCCTGCCCAAGAATTGGCGTCCCCCCGTAGCGGTCATGTGCAACCGTGTAGTGCACGACCGCTGCATCGCAACCCGCACCCACTTGCGCGAGAGATCCACGCCGGACGGCGACCCCCGGAAGACCTCCGAGCAGGAGAGAGAGCTGTTCCGACTTGGATTCGGACGAAGAGGCAACGACAAACCTCACTACTGCTCCTCCTAGCATCCGATGCCAGTACTCATGCTGGGCATAATACGCGGACGGCCAAGCTTCGAAAGATCATCGGACCCGAGCGCTACGCCACCGTCAACAACATCTGCCGTGTGCGGCATAATGGCGCTGGCCGGAATATCCGCCCTACTAACGACGGTTCGCACAACGGTATACGGTCCTTCATTCGGATACGCACCGTACGCCCGCCGCGCATATTCGGAAGCACCGCGTTCTGTGTAGGAAAAGTATTTTGAACCACCATCAGGACTCCGAAATGAACGAGTCGAGTGAATGTCATTCAACTCAGCGCCTTGGACCGCCCGGTAGAGATAAATCTGCCCTGGGTCCAATCCCCCTTGGTTGTGGACCAACACCGGGGTTTTGCCGGCGAGCACATAGTACGTGTGGACGTTGGCGACGGTGAGGTTGTGGACGACGGCCCGCGGCACAGCCCAGCGGTCGATGGCCGTGACCTGGACGTAGGTGCCGGCGCTGGTCCGCAGCCACTGGCCGGGCCGCAGGTCGGTGGCGTCGATCCACTCGCCCAGTTCAGCCACCCAGAACGGGTGGCCGTCGGTGGCGGTGACCTCGGCTGTCTCCGAGCCCCGGTCGCCGTCGGTGTCGATGGTGACCTTCACCAGCTTCTTGACACCGTCGCCCTTGATCGCCGCGGTGACGGTCTCGACCTCGGTACGGCCGGTTGCCGGATCAGTCACGCGAACCTTGTCGCCCGGTTTCACGTCCTCGATCGGCTTCGTGGAGCCGTCGGCCATCAGGACCCTGGTACCGGGCACGAAACTGTTGCTCGTCTTGCACGCACCACCGCTGGAGCCACCGTTACTGCGGGCGGAGGCACCCGACTTGCCGCCGGGCTTGGAGTCGCCCTTGCCACCGCCGGACTTGCCGCCGCCGGATTTGCCGCCGCCGGACTTGCCGGCGCCGCTGGAGGCCGCCGACGAACCCTTCGGATTGGACCTGGCCTGGGCGTCCTTCTGGGCTCGGTTGCCGGTCTTCTTCGAGGCGTTGACCGCCCTGTTGCTGGTGGTGTTGGCCTTGTCGGCGGCCTTCTTCTTCGCCGCCTGCGCGGCCTTCTTCGCCCGTTCGGCCGCCAGCCTCGATTCGTCAGAGGGTTTTGATCCCTCGCCGTCCGTTTCGGTTTGACCGTTTTGTCCCACGCGGTTGGGGGTCGGGGTCGGCGCGTGTCGCTGCGCGGGCGCCGGTTCTCCAGGTCCGGGTGGTTTCTCTGCTGGTAGGGCCGGGGGGACGGGTCAGGTCGGCGGGGGTATCAGGCCTAGGCGGTGCCAGCAGAGTTGGAACGCCTCAGCCCAGGGCCAGGTGTCGGGGATGGACAGGATCTTCCGGCGGGCGTGGCTGGCCAGCTTGGCGGGTAGGTGCAGCAGCCGGTAGCGCAGGGTGCCGGGTTCGGCGTCGGCGAGGTCGGGCTGGTCGTGCAGGCCGAGCAGTCGGGTGCAGGCGGCCAGATCGGCGGCGATGTTCGCGGCTAGGACCCAGCCGCGGTTGACGGTCCAGGCCTTCGAGGGCAGGTTTCGCAGGCCCATGGCCTTGTTCGTGCGCACCTGATCTTCCACTCCGGCGTGCGAACGGTGCAGCACGTCGAGCCATTGCGGCTGGTGAGAGCCGGCCACGCCGTGGATGCGGCGGATGTTGGTGGCGACGATCGCGTACCGCCAGCCGGTACGTTTCTCCAGGTCGGTTAGGTTCCTGACGTGTCGGGTGGACGGTCTGGTCCGCCGCACGATCAGCCGTAGCCCGTCGATCCAGTTGCCGACCCGCTGGTTGAGGCCGGTCAGCTCGGCGACCTGCGCCTGATCGGTGGCATTACCGTCGGGTTCGAGGCTGCTGGTCCAGGCATCGGCGGGCAGCACGGCGATCGCGGTCTCGTCGGCGTCGGTGATCGTCCAGCCGACAGTGAACTTCACGCTGCGCCACAGCCGGTTCATCTGCTCCAGGTGGGTCACCAGGTCGTGGGTGGCGCCGGCCCCGTCGACCCGCACCAGGATCTTGCGCCGGTATCTGACCGGCAGTTGGGCGACCGCCTCACCCAACACCCGGATGTGATCAACCACGGTGTTCGAGCCGGCGTTGCCCGGCCGCAGCAGCATGGCCAGGCTCTCGCTGGTGTTCGCGCACCACGCCCCGAGGGGGTGGAACCCGAAGCCTTTCTTGAACGTGGCCGCCGCGCCCTGCTTGTCGGAGTGAGCGGTGATCAGGGTGGCGTCCAGATCGATGACCACCCACCCGGTCAGCAGCTTGCCCGCCACCAGCAGCCACGGAAACCCCTGCGGCCGGCGCTCGAGAAGCTCCCAGACCCGGGCGCGGGCCTTCGCCCGCGCCTTGGCGATCCGGCGCAGGGCGGTCTCGTCGAGGCCGGCCAGAGCACGGCGCACGGTCGCTTCCGACGGTGGCTCGGCGAACACCAGCGCCTGATGGGCGAGCAGCCCGATGTCGGACATGCTGGTCGCGCCGAGCACGATCGCGGTCGCCAGGCAGATCAAGACCGTGCCCCGGTCCCACCACCCCGGCCCCGCACCGCGAGGCAGCACCGCGTTCAACGCCCAGGCCAGCCCGGTCCGGTCCGCGCACCGCCGCAGCAAAACCGCGCCGGCATGCCCGACCAAACCCTTCCCACCCGCCGCGACCTGCAGCCGCTGATCCCACCCGCTACTCTTACTCACCAGAAAGGTGCACCCGACTCTGCTGTGGACATGACGTAGACACTCACATCCTTGCAGGCCAGGCGCACCTTTCCTTCATGACCCTCGATGAATCAAATCCGCTCTGAACGGACGAGGCCAGCTTCTTGGCGTTGAGGGCCGCCGTCTCCGCCGCCTTCGCGGCGCGCAGCACCGCTTCCGCGGCACGTTTCGCCGCCCGCCATGCCTGGATCGCGTTGATCGTCCGGTTGACCGCCTTGATCACGCCCGGGACCTTGGCGACCTTCGTCCACGGGATGGCGTCCAGGATGAGGCTGCCGCACGACCACAGGTCGCCGCCGAAGCAGCTCAGGGCGTCGTTGATGCCGATGAACTCCTTCAGCATGTACCACGCCGAGTCGAGGATCACCGACATCAACGACCGGCCCATCGTGGACTGCGCCTGAGCCACCTGCGCCGCCGACAGGCCCGCGCCGGCCAACGCCGCCGCCTTCTCCGAGGCGGTCAGCGACACCGACAGACCGGACGGGTCCGAGTGCGTCACCGGGTTGTTGTGGGCGTACGCGTACCCGTTGGACTGCACCGGGTCGGCGATGTCCAGGACCGGGTCCGCGGAGAGGAACCGACCCACCACCGGGTCGTACAGGCGGGCACCGAGCGGTGTGTAACCGGAGGCGTCGTCGCGGTGCGCTCCGAGGAACCCGGCATGGGTCTGCACGTTGACGCCGAGCGACCCCGCGCCGCGCTGGTTGCCGAACGGGTCCTGCTTGCGGATCCGCACCGACATCGCGCCCGACTGAACGACCTCCGCGTACGGGCTGCCCTGGTGGTCACCGGCTAGCGCGACCAGGGTGGGAGGAGCCGTGGCCGTCGCGTAGCGCAGCACCGCGCCGCCGGGGACGGCATACGTGCGCTGCGTGTTGACATGCACTCCACCGCTCTGGACCGTCAGCACCGACTCACCGAGGTACAGCGTCGCCTGCTGCCCCTGGATCGTGAGCAGGCGGCTGCCGCCCGGCCCGTAGATGTGGCGGGTCTCCCTCTGCGGCTGCCACTTCTGCGCCGCCGCGGCGCTGTCGCAGACCGCCAGCACGATCGGGGTTCGGTTGGCGGTGGCCCCGTCCCTGACGGCAAGGCACAGGTTCGAGGCGGTGTGCCTGAGCTGCCCGGTGGGCAGGCGCGCCAGTCGCTGGCCGGTCGACCCGGCGCACTCTTGGACCTGCACTGCCGACCCGACCGTGTTGGCGGTCGGCTGGAGGCACCAGTCGTCGTACGCGGAAACGGTGCCCAGGGTGGCGTCGGCCTGGTTCGGTGCCGGCGCGAACGCCCACTTCTGGGCGATCGTTCCGTTGCACGAGTACAGCTGGACCGGCTGGCCGGCCGCCGGGGTGCCGCCGCTCAGGTCGATGCACTTGTTCGCGAGACCGACGTACGCGGTCTTGCCCTTGCCGCCCTCGCCGGTGATCCGGTCGACCTGCCCGTCGTACGTCCAGGACAGCACCTGCTGGTCGCCGTTCTCCACGGACGTGACGACCTTCGTCTCACCGGTCAGCTCGTACAGCCGCTCGGCGGCGGCGGTGACGGCCGCACCGTCCGGGGTGACGTAGTCCTTGGTGACCTTGGTGAGGGTGCGCGGCTGGCCGCCGTCGACCTTGCCGTAGTCGTAGCTGGTCGTGGCGTCCTTGGCGGTGTCGCCGGTGAGGTCCTTCTCCACCAGCTTCGTGCGGTTGCCGAGCAGGTCGTACTCGTACTCCTGCCAGTAGCCGGTGCCGTCGGTGCCGGCCGTCACGTCGACGGTGCCGTTGGCGTCGGCCGACCCGACGGTGCAGGCCGACTGACTGTTGGACGTCCACGCCTCGACCAGTTGGCCGAGGGCGTCGTACTCGAAGCACTGCCGCTCCTCGATGCCGAGCGAGCGTTCGCGGATGGCGGTGACGTTGCCGGACGAGTCGTACCAGTAGGAGCGCTTCGACACCAGGTTGGCGGCGACGATGCCCTTGTCGCCGGTCTGCTCGCGATAGACCTGCTGGTCGGTGAGGGCGCCGCTGGCCTCGTCGTACGACGCCATCGTCCACACCCGGTACGGCTGGGCGCCGAGCGTCGAGCGCAGCACCTGCCCGTACGGCGAGTAGACCGTCTCGGAGCCGTACCAGTCCTTGCCGGACACCGACAACGGCAGGCCGTCCTTGGTGTAGCGGGTCAGCACCTTCTCGGCCGGAAGTCCGCCGACGGCCGGCAGGGTGACAGCCTCGGGCAGGCCGGTGTCGGTGTACGCGTAGTCGTACCGGTAGGACGTTCGCAGGCCCCAGGTGTCGGCGATCGGCTGCGGCAGCGTCAGGGTGCTCGACGTCGGCTGGTAGTCGTCGGTGTAGCCGCCGATCGACTGGGTGTACGCCTGGCCGTCGGTGTGTCGGGTGGCGGTGGCGGGCAGGCCCTTACCGCCGGGGGCCGTGTCGTAGGTGTACGCCGCCAGGACCGTGCCGGTGCTGGTGCCGAACCGCTGCTCCGTCGGGCGGTGCAGCTGGTCGTAGCCGTTCCAGACGGTGATGTTGCGCCCGTTGGTGGCGGTCTCCTGCCGGTCGAACCGGTCGTAGGTGAACCGGTTGGTGCCGCTGTCCGGGTCGACGGCCGTGACCAGCCGACCACGGTGGTCGTAGGTCCAGCTCCACGGGTGGGTCGGGTCGGCCGAGTGGGTGGCCTGCACCAGCTGGCCGCGCGCGTCGTACTGGTAGCGCATCGAGGTGTACGACGTGCGGCCGGCGTTGGTGAAGGTGTCCAGGCGGGTGGTCCGGCCCAGGGCGTCACTGAACAGCCGGTAGGATGCCGATCGAGCCGGGTTGATGACCGTGGAGTGGTCGGCGCCGTACTCGTAGCGGGTGGCCCGGGACGGGCTGTCGACACCACCCAGGACGGGCATCTCCTGGGTGACCCGGCCGAGGCCGTCGTAGCTGTAGCGGGTGGCGTTGGGCACGGCCGTGTCGGCGAGCGGCGTGAACAGCTGCCCGATCGGGGACCCCTCGGCGAGGTAGGCGTTCTGGGTCTTCCACACCTCGCCGGAGCTGTTGTACAGCGTGTCGGTGATCAGTCGGCCGCCGCCGGTCGCCTCCACCTGGGTCTGCCGCTCCCGGCCCAGCCCGTCGTAGAGCGTGACGGAGGTCTGGATCCGGTCCTCGTGGCCCCGGCTGAAGGTGGTGACGTACGGCGGTTTCCCGGCCGGGGTGGCGTACTCGGCCCGGAAGTCCGGCACGGCCCCGGCCGACGGGGGCCGGCCGGCCGCCCACGCCTCGACGAGCCGGCCCAGCGGGTCGTACCTCGCCTCGCTGACCCGGTCGTTGACGTCGGTGATCTTGAGGGAGACGGCGCGCCCGGGCTCCAGTTCCCGGGTCTGCCTGTGCCCGAGTGAGTTCTCCTCGCTGACCGAGAAGGCCTGACCGCTGGCGGGGGTGTAGGTGATCTTCGAGGTCCTGCCGTCGACGTCGGTGCGCGTCACCACGCGGCCGATGGCGTCGAAGCCGGTGGTGCCGTCGGACTGGAAGCCCGACCCGTCGCCCTTCAGCGACCAGGTCTGGGTGGCGAGTCCGCGGGTCGAGGCGCCGAGGGCGACGTCGTACCCCTGGCCGTCGTAGGCCACCCGGCTCGCCGAACTCAGCGTCGTCAGGTCGTCGAAGGTGGCGGCGGCGCAGGTGGTCGGACTGCTGCGGACCTGCCTGGTCAGCCCGACGAGGTTCCGGTCGGGCCGGTGCAGGTACTCGAGGAAGGCGCACGACTCGTCGCCGGTCTTTCCGGTGTCGCCGAGGGATTCGACGTGCGTGGGTAGGCCGTGCGTCGACTCGAAGGTGGTCTTCGTCTCGACGATCCGCAGGGTGCGGGCGTCGTCGCCGCTGCCGGAGGAGCGGGCGTAGGCGACCTGCCGCGGCTCGGTGACCCGCCAGGCGCGCAGCGGGCTGAGGCCGTCGGCGCGGGTGCGGCGGGCGAGTTCGCGGGCCTCGGGGAACGTGACGCTGCGGGTCAGCCACTCGCCGTCGGCGTCGTCGGCGCTGGCGTAGGTCAACTCCTCGGCGATCCGTCCGGCGAACGGCTCCCGGTCCTTGGCGATCTCGGCGCCGGCGATGTCCGTCACCGACACGGCGTCGCCCAGTCCCCGGAAGTAGCGGGTGACGGACTTGGTCCGGCTGCTGCCGACGGCCGGGACGTCCGCGCCGGTGTGGACGGTGACCTGCGCGAAGCCGGCGAACTGGGAGTACGTACGGGTCGACTTCTTGGTGAACTCCCGCTCGGCGAGCCGCCAGCCCGGGTTCGCGTAGGTGTATCGGGTGACGGTGGCGACCGAGGGGCCGTCGATCGCGGGCAGCTCCTCGACGGTCTCGACCACGTACTTGTGGAACCAGTCGATCTCCTCGGCCGCCGGGTCCGGATGCCAGAACGCCGGATAGCAGAGCCGGTTGTTGGCCTTCAACGCGGCGGTGTCGGTCTTGCCGGGCAGGCCGGAGCCGGTCTTGCAGTCGCCGGTGGGCGCCCGGTAGGTGACGACCGTCTCGCCGCCGTACTCGTTGATGACCCGGGCGACACGCAGCCGGGAGAAGCCGGGACGGTGGTCCCGTTTGACCCGGTTCGGCATGTCCTCGGCGTTGGGCTCGAAGCGCACCGGGTTGAGGGTGACCTTAGCGTCGGTCGTTCCCTTGCGGCCGTAGCCGGTACGGGTGATCGACTCCAGCCACAGGGCGGTGTTGGGGCCGGTCCGCAGGACCGGGAAGGACTGCCTGAGCTGGTACTCGTCCACCACCTGGCGAGCGGTGGTGTCGGTACGCCGCTGGGCCGACGTAATGATCTTGTCCAACCGCTTGCGGCTGAAGAAGGACGGCGCCGCGTTCCAGCACTTCTTCCCCGCGGCGCAGCGCAGGTCGGCCGGGGTGTCGTACCAGATGCGGTACTTGCTCGGTTGCTTGGCGGTGAAGTTGGCCTCGCTGCAGGTCAGGCCGCCCTCGTCGAAGCAGCGCTCGGCCACGGTGAAGCCGACCCGGGCGGCAGCGGTCGCCGAGAACAAGGTGTCCCGACGCTGCCCGTAGTAGATGTGGGTGAGGTAGCCGCCGCGGTTGTACTGGACCGGGTCCTTGAAGTTGAAGTTTCGGGCGTAGTGGTTGGTTTCCTTGGCCCACCACAGCGACATGGCGTTGCCGTGGATGTCCTCGACGTAGTCCAGGCCCCACCGCCAGGCCTGGGTGCAGTGGGAGCCGGGCCAGTCGCCGGAGCGGTAGCAGGGCTCGCCCGGGTGGTTGCCGTACACCGGCACGGTGAGCACCGAGTTGGTGACCGGGTCGTCCGGGTCATCGCCGTGGTTGGACCAGCCCGGCAGGCGGTGGCGGCCGAAGTGGTAGCGGGTGCCGTCGCGGGTGGTGACGATCCAGTACTCGCCGTCAGCGTCCCCGTTGCCCAGGCCGGTGTCCTTGACCAGCTCCACCCGGGAGCCGTCGCCGTTGGCGGTGAGCCAGCTGCCCTGGCCCTCGTCCCAGACCAGCTCGGTGGTCATGCCGCCGAGGGACAGGGTGGCGTTGTCGGAGCCCCAACACAGGTCGGCGGTCCGATGCTGGGCGTTGTTCGCGCCCGACTTCTTCGCGTCCTGCCGGCAGGTGGCGTAGCTGCGGGTGATCGCACCGGCGTTGAAGTCCCAGCCGTCGCCGATCCAGGAGGCCTGGTTGTTCGTCGCCGAGGTGCGCCCGTCCACCGACTGCGAGGAGTAGGACAGGGCGACCTTCGGCATCAGGCCGCCGGCCGTCTCCGGCACCTGGACCTGGTACGAGTAGGTGAACGCGCCGGACGACGAGCCCGCCGCCCAGGAGCCTGACGACAGCAGCGGTGTGGCGGTGTAGTCGCCGGCCGCCGACGCGCCGGTGTCCAGCACACCGACCACACTCGAGCCCGCTGACGACGCGGCGGCGCTCCGCGCGGCACCGGACGCGGCGGCCGTCCCGCCGGCCAGCAGCGAGGCGACGGGGACGGTGCCGGTGACCACGCGCCGGGTCGGCTCCTCTTCGGCGGCCGGACTGTTGGTCGGCGCCTCGTCGGCCGGCACCAGCTCCACCTCGCTCGGCACGGCCTGCGCGGGGGCCGAGCCGGTGGGGGCGACCGCCCGCGCCGCCATGCCACCCCCGGCGCCGCCGCCGGTCGCGCAGTCGCCGGTGTCCGGCGCCTCGTAGACGCAGTCGGGCAGCAGCATGACGCCGAAGCGGTCGGCGGCCTGTGGGCCGTACAGGTCGGCGAAGGGCGTGTAGTCGACGCTGAGCGCCACCTCGGCGGCCGGGTCGGCGGTGACCGGCGGGGTGACCTTCATGATCAGACCCGAGACGCCGGCATCCTGCGACGTCTCGGGGGCGGCGAGGTCCACCGTCCAGGTGCCGGCGAGGGCGGCCGGGTCGGCGCCCTCCGGCACACCGAGGGCGACCGGCAGGTCGTCGACCGGTTTCGTGGCGCCGGCCTCGACGCCCGTCAGGTCCACGGCGCCGCTGTCCTGCTGCCACGGGGCGACGGCCTGCGGCGCGTACGGGTCCACCGGGACCGTGGGGGCGGTGGTCATGTCCGTCTCGGCGCTCTCGTCCTGGGCGACCCGCGCGCTCTCCGGGATGTCCGGCAGGTCGACCTGGATCTCGTCGCGGTTCATGCCCGGCCCGGGAATCGCCCACGCCGCGGCGGGCAGGCTCGTCAGGGTCAGGATCACCGACAGGAACAGCACCGTCGCGGTACGTCACCGGCGACGACCCGGCCCTGTCGCGGTCCGTCGGCCTTGCCACCGCGAAGACAGCAAACCGGTACGCATACGCGTCGACTCCCACCCAGGCGCGAAGACGGAAAAGTAGGTGCGGAAAACCGCGGACGCACCCGCCGGGTGCGGCACGTGCGTGAGCACCTTCCGTCACGAGCAGCCACCACTCAAGCCCGCACGGCACGACCGAGACGGATTCGAATGATCTGAGTCACGCCACTTAACAGGATCAGCAAGGGTAAATGGAATGATTTACCGCAACAGCGAACAACACTCGATCCGAGCACTGATCCGGATACTCAAACGCGGACACAAGATCCATATCTGGCGCTCCTCGGCGATCACCGGCAAAGCAGGTCACGGATTCATAACGTTCCCGGGATAGACGAGACGTGGGGGCGCCGGGCATCGTGTGCCCGCGTCTGCCCCGCGGCCCGCCGAACGGGGCTGCCCGCTGCGCCTTCCTGTCCGCCTGGCCCCCACGGGAGTGGATCGCCGTGACCGCGCCTCGCCTACTCAGTCCCTTCGTGCGCACGCGCACCCGGCTGGCCCTCACCGTCGGCCTCCTGCTGGCCGCCGTCGTCGTGACCCTGCTGCCGTGGTGGCCGGGCACCGACAAGCCCCGGCAGGGAGTCGTCAGCGCCGCGCCGGCGCCGCCCAGGGACGAACGGACCGCCATGACCGAGGCGCTCCGCACCGGCAAGGAGGTGCTGGTCGAAACGGCCACCAGCGCCACCTCGCTCACCTGGGCGCTGCCGAGCGGCGAACTGCGCTCCACGATGCACGCCACGCCGCAGCGGGCGAAGACCGCCACAGGACGGTGGGCACCGGTGGACACCACCCTGACCCGCACCGGGACGAACACACCCGACGGTCTCGACATCCGCCCCGTCAACGCCCCCAGCCCGGTCCGCCTCTCCGGAGGCGGCGCGGCGACCGGGCACACCGACGGCACCGAAAGCGTCCTGGCCGAGGTGGACATCGACGACCACACCATCGCGTACGTCTGGCCCGGACGGCTGCCGGAGCCGGTGCTCGACGGCCCCCGCGCGCTCTACCCCGATGTGCTCGCCGGGGTGGACCTGCTCGTCGTCGTCCGCGATGACGGCAGCGTCGCCCAGCTGCTGATCGTCAAGGACCGCGCGGCCGAAACGATCAAGTCGGTCGGCTCGGTGACCTACGGCCTGCGGTCGACGACCGCGATCTTCCGGCACGACGCGACCGCAGGCAGCGTCCGGGTCCTCGACCGGGCCGGCGACGAGATCGGCTCCATCCCCACGCCGTTCGCCTGGGACTCGGGCGGCCGCGAGTCCCGCGAGGACAGCCCCCGCACCACGGTCGACACCCCCGCCGACGTGCTGAACCTGTCCGGCCTCAGCGGCAGCGAACTGGGTGCCCACGAGTCCCGCATCCCCACCCGCCTCGACGGCAACGGCACCGGCGACACCCGCCTGCACCTGGACACGGCCGCCACCGGGCTGCTCACCAGTCCCGACACGATCTTCCCCGTCTTCCTGGACCCGACCCTCAACAGCGGCATGCTCGCCTGGGCAACCGTCTACGCGCAGCACCCCAACACCAACACCTGGAACGGCACCAACTTCAACAACGGCACCACGGTCGCCAGGGTCGGCTACCAGGAGCGCACACCGCTGCGGACCCGCTCCTTCTGGCGGATGGGCTTCACCAGCGCCCTCCGGGGCGCGACGGTGAGCGCGGCGACCTTCAAGGTGCTGAACACCCACTCCTGGAACTGCAACGCCCGGGAGATGCAGCTCTGGCGCACCGACTCGATCTCCTCCAGCACCACCTGGAACGCGCAGCCGCCCTGGCGGGCGCTGCAGCAGAAGCGCTCGTTCGCCCACGGCTACGGCAGCAGCTGTGACGACGACTACGTGAGCTTCAACGTGAAGGACGCCGCCCAGGACGGCGCCGACTACGGCTGGCCGAACATCCACTTCGGCATGCGCGCCACCAACGAGTCCGACACGGTCACCTGGCGCAAGTTCCGGGCGAACTCCGCGACCTTGTCCGTCACGTACAACCGCCGACCCAACACCCCGACGAGCGTCACCAGCTCGCCCGGCGGCGCCTGCAAGACCAGCCCGGGCGGCGTCACGGTCGCCAAGAAGGACATCACCCTGTCGGCGACCGCCAGCGACCCCGACGGCAACCTCAAGCGCCTGCGCTTCCGCTTCTGGAAGAGTGGCACGGCGACTCCCGCCGGCACCCCGGTCACCACCACCAGCGCCGGCAAGGCCAGCCTGACCATTCCCGGGACCACCCTGGTCGACAAGGGCGTCTACCTGTGGGACGTACGCGCCGAGGACACCTCCAACGCGACCTCCAACTGGTACCCGTCCAACAGCACACAGTGCCGGCTGACCGTCGACGCCACCAAACCCGCGGCCCCGACCGTCACCAGCAGCGTCTTCCTGGAAGCCACCCCCGACGGCGCGACCTGGGCGACGGTCACGTTCGGCGAGACGGGTGCGGTCACCTTCACCGCCACCGACGCGGTCAGGTTCGACTACGCTCTCGACCGCGTCAACTGGGCATCGGTGAACGCCACCAACGGCACCGCGACCGTGTCCGCCCTGCGACCACGGCACACCGGCCCCACCAGCCTGCGGGTGTACGCGAACGACGCGGTCGGCAACAAGAGCGACGCCACCGACTACGACTTCTACGTGCCGCCCCGCGACACCGCCGACGGGCCGGGTGACACGGGCGGCGACGGAATACCCGACCTGCTGATCATCGACTCCGGCGGCAAACTCCGCAGCTACCCCGGTGACGTGGACGGCGAGCTGAACGCCGGGCAGGACGGCTCCTACACCGGCGACGGCACGCTCCACCCGCCGGGCCACTGGTACGACCCGGACACCGGCACAGTCGCGCTGATCACCAAGCACTCCGACGTCTACCCCGGCGACGGCAGCACCGACCTGTTCGCCCGCACCCCGGACGGCGGCTTCTGGCTCTACCCCGGTGACGGGTACGGCACCTTCAACGTCGACGACCGGCAGCGGGTGCTGCTCCCCGCCGGCGCACCGGACCCGGCGACCTGGATCCAGATCAAGGCGCTCGGCGACGTCACCGGCGACCAACACGCCGACCTGTTCCTGCGGGCCGAAGACGACTTCTGGATGCTGAGCGGTTACACCGGGGCGAGCTTCCAGGAGGCGATCCTGATGCACCCTGGCGTGTGGGACCGCCGGGAGATCGTCAACGTGGCGGACATCGACCTGGACGGCACGCCGGACCTGCTCTGGCGCGACCTGAACAACGGCTACATGTTCCTGCGCCACGGCAAGCCCGGCCCGGTCGCCGGCAGCGTGGACCTCAATTCGCTCAAGCTGGGCGTCAACTCCCGCGACGGCGACGTCTCGTACGGCGGCAACTGGACCGAGACCAACACCACCGCCGTCCTCGGCATCCCGGACATCAACGGGGACGACGTTCCGGACCTCTGGGTCCGGCGATCGGACGGGAAGATCTGGATCTATCACCCGGGCACCACCGGCACCGGAGGCCCGAAGCAGGCCGCCATCACCAGCGACTGGCGCAGCGTCAAAGCCTTCGGCTGAGTGCACGCCACGAGGGACCTGGGCAGTCGCTGTCGCTGTCCGGGCCCCTCGCGCCGGCGGCCACGGCCGGCCGGTCAGGGCTCCCCTGCCGCCACCACCCCATGATCGACAGGGGTGGAGGGGAGACCGCGGGCCGGTTAGGGTGCCGGGTATGGATGGTGACGGGCAAGGGCGGTTGCCGCGCCGGGTCGACGTCGTCGTCGTCGGCGCCGGGCACAACGGACTGGTGTCGGCGATCCTGCTGGCCCGGGCCGGGCTCGACGTGCTGGTGCTGGAGGCCGCCGACGTCATCGGTGGGGCGACCCGCACCGAGACGCCGTTCCCCAACGTGCCGGAGCTGCGGCACTCCACCGGGTCGTACCTGCTCGGGCTGATGCCGCCGGAGCTGCTCGCCACGCTCGACGTCACGATCCCCGTGCTGCGCCGCGACCCGCACTACTTCCTGCCCACGCCGGGCGGCGTCGGCTCGCCCTACCTCCTCTTCGGCAGCGACACCGCCGCGACCCGCAAACAGCTCGCGGAGTTCTTCTCCCCGGCCGACGTGGCCGCCAACGACGCGCTCCAGGCCGAGCTGGCCGCGCTCCGCGAGGACCTGGCACCCGCCTGGCTGGCCGAGCCGCTGCCGGTCGAGGAGACCGCCGAGCGGTACGTCCGGCCGGCCCTGCGGCACGTCTTCGTCGACCTGGTACGCGGCTCCGTCGCCGACCACCTGGCCCGCTTCGAGTTCCGCTCCGAGCTGCTGGTCAGCATGTACGCGGTGACCGACGGTCTGTCCGGCGTCAACGCCGGCCCGGACGACCCCGGCACCGGGCACAACTTCCTGGTGCACAACATGTGCCGGCTACCGGGCTCGGACGGCACCTGGATGATCGCCGAGGGTGGGATGGGCACCGTCTCGCGCACCTTCGCCGACGCCGCGCGGTCCGCCGGCGCGACGATCCTCACCGGCACTCCGGTCACCGCGATCACCCTCGACGGCGGCGCGGCGTCCGGCGTGAGGCTCGCCGACGGGCGGGAGGTCGCCACATCGGTGGTGCTGGGGGCCGGCGACCCGTACCGACTGATGGAGCTGCTGCCCGACGGCGCGCTGCCGGCGTCGCTCGCCGAACGGATGGCGGCGGTCCGCCGCCCCGGCACCACGCTGAAGCTCAACCTGGCACTCACCGGGCTGCCGCGGTTCACCTGTCTGCCCGAGGGCGCACCGAGCCCGTTCGGCTCCACCATCCACCTACTGCCCGGCTCGGCCGGCCTCGTCGGGGACGCGGGCCGGCTGGTCGGGGCCCACCCGACCGCCCCGGCCCAGGTCGGCACCACCGACTCGCCGATGGCCGCGCTGCGCGGCATGTGGGCCGACGTGCGGGCCGGGCGCCTGCCGCCGGAGCCGACCATCGAGTGGTACCTGCACACCACCGTCGACCCGTCGCTCTCCGACACCGCCGGGCACCACTCGTCGGCGCTGTTCGTGCAGTCGGTGCCGTACGAGCTGGCCGGCACCACCTGGGACGCGGCGCTCCCCGGCTACGTCGAGAGGCTGATCGCGACCTGCGAGCGGTACGCTCCCGGCACCGCCGACCTGATCGCCGACGCGGTGCCGCTCCCCCCGCCCGGCATCGAGGCGCACTTCGGGATCACCGGCGGGCACATCCACCACGTCGACAACACCGTCTCGTTCACCGACCGGATGCCGTACGCCACCGGGATCGACGGCGTGTACGCGGGTAGCGCCGGCTGCCACCCGGCGGGCAGCGTGATCGGCGCCGCCGGCCACAACGCCGCCCGCCGCGTCCTGTCCGACCTGAGACGGTAGGCAGGGGCGCCTGACGCCCGCGGTGTGGCACGGCGTCGCGTTCGACACCTCACCCCGGCTCGCCGACCTCCCGCCCGCAGGGCGGGAGGTCGCCGGGGCCGCGGATGAGGTAGACCGCCACCAGCAGCAGGTAGGACAGCAGACTGAGGATCGGGTCGACGAAGACGATGGCGAAGGCGACCAGGTAGAGCGCCGGGCGGAGAAGGAACCGGCGGGACACCGACGCCGCCAGCCGGGGATCGAGGTCCGGGTGCAGCAGGCCGCGCCGGCGGGCCCACCACCAGCCCAGATTGAAGAAGAGCGCCTCGCCGAGCACGGTGCCGACATAGATCGCCGCCGACAACCGCTGGTCCGACTGGCTGCCCCGGAAGTGGTCCGAGAGCTGGTTGGCGGTGAACGGGATAGCCGCCACGAACATCAGCATCAGCAGGTTCAGCACCAACAGCAGCTGGTCGACCCGGACCACGTACCGCCACATGTTGTGGTGGGTCAGCCAGATCTGGCCGACGATGGCGTACGTGATCACGTAGGCCAGGAAGGCCCGCCACTCGTGCGCGAGCCGCGCCGCCAACTCCCCGTCGCCCGGTCCACTCGGGCTGAACTGGAGCAGCTCCACCGCCATCAGGGTCAGCGCGACAGCGATCACGGCGTCACTGAACGTCTCCACCCGGCCCGCGTCCCGGGCCATCTCGCTGTGCCGCCGAAACCGGTACCCTGGCCGCCCACCCGCCTGCGTCACGCCACCCCCGCCTCTGCCGGATCCGCCGACCCGATCGTCACCCGGCGGGGGCGGCGTGCGTGGGATAACCGCCCTAGCTGACCGTTTCCTGGGCGACGGTGTCCGCGTCGGCCCGGTGGGCTCGGATCTTGTGGCCGACACTGGTCAGGCACCGCCCGCTGGCCAGGTCGAACCGCCAGCCGTGCAGCTGGCAGGTGAGCTGGTCGCCCTCGACGATGCCGAACCGGCTCAGGTCGGCCTTGAGGTGCGGGCAGCGACGCTGCACCACCCAGCCGTCCAGCATGATGTCCTCGGCGTCGACGGCCCGCTCGTGCTCGTCGTACCAGCCCTCGGCGTACTGGAGCCGCTCCTCCGACAGGCACTTGAAGAACGCGTAGACGAACTCGTTGTACTGTCCGATCCGGGCCGCCGAGAAGCGGCACGACAGAAACAGCGAGTTGACCCAGTCCACCTCGCCGATGTGCAGCAGGTGCTCGATCAGCACCCGCTCGGTGCGGAACCGGTAGCGAACCTTCTCATCCGCGTACGGCCGAACCTCCTTGCCCGGGAAGTCCACCACGATCGACTCGACCGTCTCACCGCCCGAGTCGTCGGTGCCGACCAGGTCGAAACGGACCGGGCCGCCGACACCCTTGGCCAGATAGATCGACTCGTCCAGCAGCGGCTCGATCCGACGCTTCATCTCGCCGAGCACGTCGACCTCGGGGTGCCGCCAGGACTTCCGCTCCGCCTCGATGATCGGGCGCTTCCGCTCCCTCATCTCCTCCAGGTGGGCGACCTTGTTGGCGAAGAACTCCTCCACCGGCATCGGATGGGTGGTGCTCGCCCCCTCGGTGGTGATCTCCGTGACGCTGCCCGGCAGCAACACGATGCCGTTGGTGCCGCCGACCTTGGCGTACTCGGACAGGAAGACCGACTGGTCGGGGAAGATGTTGCCCTCGTCGTCGAAAATGTCGTTGAACTGCCACAGTTCGTCGTCGAGGAAGCAGGGCGGGCCGGCGATCGGGAAGACGTGGTCGGCCTTCAGGTCGTCGATGTAGCGCCAGGTGCGGTCGAACTGCCGCTCCCGCTTCTGCTTGCCGAACGCGGTCTTCGCCGCTTGCGGCAGCTCGTAGACCATCGGGTACCAGATCGCGCCGGAGAACTGGAGCATGTGCGCGTGCACGTGGCCCAGTTCGGTGAAGACGCTCAGGTCGGTCGGCCGGGCGTCGTTCTGGTTGAGTAGCCGCACCCCGTCGTACTCGACCCACAGCGAGGAGTCACCGATCGGGCCGTCGGTCGGGCTGGTCAGCGCCTGGATCATGATCTTCAGGCCGCCGGGCAGCTCCACGACCTGCTCGTTCGGTGCCTTGAGGAACTTCGTGAAGCCCAGCGCCCGCAGCTCGTCCGCCATCTCCGAGGTGGGGAACTCGGGCAGCAGCACCGTGGCGTCCTTCGAGACGAAGTCCCGCAGGTGCGTGGCGTCGAAGTGGTCCCGGTGCAGGTGTGAGACATACAGGTAGTCGACCTGGCCCAGGGCCGCCCAGTCGAGCTGGGAGTTGTCGGGGAACGGGAACCACGAGGCGAAGTACGCCGGATTGACCCACGGATCGCACAGGATGCTGCCCGCGGGGGTGTCGATCCGCATGCTCGCGTGCCCGGTACCGGTCACTCGCACCGCAGTTCCCCCTCAGAAAGACAAAAAGGTGTACGTCAGAACGCTACCGGAGCCACTCTGACCGCCGCCCCGCGACGCCGGTAGTGCCGGTGTGCCCGCGCCGAAGCCGGCCGTTCGGCCCGATCCTGTCGGTCAGCACGCTGGCCAGGTCGGTGTTGGTGGCGAATCCGACGCGTACCGGGGCCCGGGTGGCCCGCGCCGGCCAGACCTGCCGGGCCCGCTCGGCAGCTCCGGTCGTCCGCGCGGGGTCGTCCGGCCCCAGTCGTCCGGCCCCATCAGGCCGGACCCAGCGCCAAGCCCCACGTGCGGCGTGCCAGACTAGCCGGAGATCCGATCGCGAGGGAAGGACCGACAGTGGCAGGAAGCGAGCCGGTAACGGCCCCGGACCAGCACAAGCCGGGGCACCGCAAGTCCGGGCGGATCGGCGCGGTGGTCGTCGCGCTGGCGCTGCTGGCGATGCTCTGCGGCAACCACGAGGGCAGGGTCGAGGACATCTGGCTGATCGGCCTCGCCGTCCTGCTGCTGGTCATCGTCATCGGCGACACCGTTCTGCGGCGCAACGGACTGCGGTCGTAGGCCGACCGCGCTCGCACCGGCAAGACATCCGCGAGGGCCCGCTCCCGGTTGGGTTGGGAGTGGGCCCCCGCGGTCAACGGCCGAGCAGGATGTCCTGCACTTCCTTGAGGGCGGCATCGACCTCCGCCTCGAAGTATCCGCCCTGGACCAGACCGAAGCGCAACGTGTCCAGCTCGCGAGGGTTCACCGGCAACGGGTTACGCCCCTGCATCCCGCCGAGCAGGCTCTCGAAGAACCGGTCGACCTGGTCCGGGTCGTACCCGCTACCGAACCGGCGGACCTGGAATCCCCTGCGGATCTGGTCTACCCGGTAGAGGTCACTGCCGGGCGGACCGGCCATCGGCGGACCGGCCATCGGCGGACCGGAAACCGCCGGCGGAGCCGCCATCGGGCCACCGAAGCCCGGCTGCGGCTGCCCGGGCGGCCCCGCCACCCCCGGGCCCCGCTGGTCGCGCTCGGGCAGCCGGACCTCAGCGGTCATGTCGGCCCGCCCGTGCCGGCCGGCCTCGAAACCGTCGAAGCGCTGCTCGTCCGGACCGTACCCACCCGGGCCGTACCCACCGGGACCAGAATCCGGGCCGTACCCACCCGGACCAGAATCCGGACCGTACCCACCCGGACCAGAATCCGGACCGTACCCACCCGGACCAGAATCCGGACCGTACCCACCCGGACCAGCCGGCAGGCCGCGCGACGGCGGACCGCCGTGAGCCATCGGTGCCGTTGGACCACCGGGACCACGGGCCGGCTCGTAGCCACCGCGGGGGGCGTCGTAGTTGCCGGCGAAGGCACCGGTGGGCTCGTCGTAGCGGCCGTAGCGATCAGCCCCGGACTGCGTCGGCATGACCCGGGGCGGCATCGGCTGCGGCACCGGAGACATGCCGCGCTCATCGCGCACCGGCGGGCCCATCCGCTCCGGGGGGCCCATCCGCTCCGGGGGGCCGAGCCGGTCGGGTAGCCGGGGATCGCCGCCGCTGCCAGCCGGGCCACCGCGCTCCTCCAACTCGGCGAGCTGCCGCTCGACCCGGTCGAGGTGCAGGTCGACCTGCCACTCGTCATAGCCGTTGAACCGGACCCGGAAGACGACGTCGTGGACCTCCTGCGAGGACACGGGCGCGCCCACCGGCTGTCCGGCCAGCGTGGCCTCGACACGGTCGAGGAAGGCATCCACCTCGTCGACCTTGTATCCCCGGCGCAGCGCCTTGCGCCGGAAACGCTGACCCTGACTTGCCACTATGTCTCCTGGTCTCGTTCGCTACGCCCGGTCACGGTGTCTCCCCGGTCCCAACGGCCTCGTTGTCTTCCGCGGCGGCGAGCTGACCACACGCTCCGTCGATCTCGCGACCCCGGGTGTCCCGCACCGTCGTGGAAACCCCGGCGTCCCGCAACCGCCGAACGAACTCCCGCTCGACCGGCTTCGGGCTCGCGTCCCAACGGCTGCCCGGAGTGGGGTTGAGCGGGATCAGGTTCACATGGGCCAGCTTGCCGGCCAGCAGCCGCCCCAGCAGGTCGGCTCGCCACGGCTGGTCATTCACGTCCTTGATCATCGCGTATTCGATCGACACGCGACGTCTCGTGCGGACCGCATACTCCCACGCCGCATCCAGCACCTCGGACACCTTCCAGCGCTGGTTCACGGGCACGAGTTCGTCGCGCAGCTCATCATCGGGGGCATGCAGCGACAGCGCAAGGGTCACTGAGAGGTCTTCGCTGGCCAGACGGCGGATGGCCGGGACCAGGCCGACCGTGGAAACGGTGATGTGCCGCTGGGACAGCCCCAGTCCCTCCGGGGTGGGGCTGACCAGCCGGCGGATCGCCGCCACGACCCGGTTGTAGTTTGCCAGCGGCTCGCCCATTCCCATGAACACCACGTGCGACAGCCGGGGTGGGGACCCGGCGACCGCACCGGAAGCGGCCACGCCGGCCAGATAGACCGCCTGGTCGACGATCTCGGCGGTGGAGAGATTACGGGTCAGCCCGGCCTGGCCGGTGGCACAGAACGGGCAGGCCATCCCGCAGCCCGCCTGGCTGGAGATACAGACAGTGACCCGATCCGGATACCCCATCAGCACGCTCTCGACCAGCGAACCGTCATGCAGCCGCCAGAGCGCCTTGCGCGTCGCGCCGTCGTCGCACGCCAGTTCCCGTACCGGCGTCAGCAGCGTGGGCAGCAGCCGTCCGGCGAGCCTCTCGCGGATGGCGGCCGGTAGGTCGGTCATCTGCCGCGGGTCCCGCACGAGCCGCCCGAAGTAGTGCGTGGAGACCTGCCGGGCCCGGAATCGCGGCATCCCCAGCTCAGCGACCAGCGTCTGGCGATCGGCGAGGTCGAGGTCGGCGAGATGCCGCGGGGGCGGCGCAGACCGGCGGGCGGGGGCGTCGAGGTTGACCGGAGTCAGGGGCAGGCTCGTCATGGCGCGTCCAGTCTGTCACGCCTGGCGCGGGACGCACCCGTCCGGAGGTGCCGAATCGAGCCCGACCGCACGGACGGAACCGCCAACGGAGGGCGATTCACGACTCAGCCGGCCATCGGGACGAAGACCGCAAGTAGCAGGTACGCCGCCGGAACGGCGAAGAGGACCGAGTCGAGCCGGTCCATCAGGCCGCCATGTCCGGGAAGCAGATCGCTCATGTCCTTCACGCCGAGATCACGTTTGACCATGGACTCGGCCAGGTCGCCGAGCACGGCCGCGGCGGAGACGGCCACCCCGAACAGCGCTCCCCACCAGGGCGGCACGTCGAAGAGCAGCCAGATCAGCAGAGCGCTGCCGAGCGCCGCCGCGCCGATCGACCCGGCCAGGCCCTCCCAGGACTTCTTCGGGCTGATCGTCGGCGCCATCGGATGCCTGCCGAAGTTGGCACCCGCCGCGTATCCGCCGGTGTCGGAGAGCACCACCGCGACCAGGGTCACCAGCACCCGCAGGGAGCCGTCGTCCGGCGGCGCGGCGAGCAGTGCCGCGAACCCGCCAAGGAACGGCACGTAGGCGGCGATGAGGATGCCCGCGGCCACGTCCCGCCGGAACCCGGTCAGGCCGTCCCCCAGGCGCCACACCAGCGAGCCGAGCACGGTGACCACCAGGCCGAGAGTGAGCCCGTCCGGGCCGGCGAACCAGGCCAGCCCCACCATGAGCACGCCGCCGGCGACCAGCGGGACCAGCGGCGGGTGCGCGTCGACACGGCCGACCGCACGAGCCATCTCCCAGCTGCCGACCCCCACCGCACCGGCGATCACCAGTAGGAACGCCGGCGGATAGAGAAGGAGCGGCACGACGATCAGGGCGCCGAGGGCAACCCCCACCGCGATCGCCGCCGGCAGGTTGCGACCGGCCCGACCCGAGGAGGCCGGCCGGCCCGTGGCGCCGCCGGCCCGACGGCGCCCGGGGCGCCGACGACCCCGCGGCGGCTCCGCCGCCGGCGCGGGCGGCTCGTCCCGGACCGGCTCCGGTTCCCGGGTGTCCGAGGACTCCGGACCCGGGTCGTCACGGACCGGCTCCAACTGCTCGGTCGGGTACTCCGGTTCGCCGCCGGCCCGCCCGTTGCGGCCGTCCCGGCCGTTCACCGGACCCGGTCGGCCGGGGTACGCCGGGTCGTCGGTCTCGAACGGCACCCGGTAGGGGCCGGTGCCACGGTCGTCGTACCCGGATCCGGGGTACGCCCCACCGGCGTCGGCCGGTGGGCGGTTATGCGGGTCGGCGTAGCGGTCGGGGGTGACGGCGGGCCCGCGGCCCCCCGACCCGGGCTCGAGGTCGGGGGTGACGGCTCCGCGGCCCCGCGACCCGGCCTCAGGGTCGCGGTCGGGCCAGGGCCGGGCAGGCCGGTCCCAGCCGCGGGGGTCGGTGCTGCCGTGGGGGTCGACGGGGGACATCACGCACCGCGCGGACGTGGCACGAGACCGACGACCAGACGCACAACCACTACCATCCCCCACCCGAGTGACTTTCCCTTCGATTGACCGGCTCGTCGGCCGATCGATCCCCGCCGTTCACCGCAGGGTGGCCCGGGAATCGTGCCGAGCCTACTGCACCCGCCGCCCAGGCACTCGGGACCGTTTCGTCCGGGCCCCGGACGGAGCTGCCCACGATCACGGCGGTGGACGTGCCGCTGGTGGCGCGGGCGCCACCGCCCGACCGGGGCGCCAGAGCGGCCACCGGAGGGCGGCACGGCCCCGGGACGTGCGATGAAACGTTCGCGGCACCGGCGCGCCGCGCCCGCGTGGACGCACGCCGGTGCCGCGGCACCGATCGGCTGCCGGGGTCAGACCTCCAGCAGCTCGGTCTCCTTGTGCTTGATCAGCTCGTCGATGATGGCGACGAAGCGCTGGGTCAGGTCGTCCAGCTCCTTCTCGGCCCGGCGTCCCTCGTCCTCACCGACCTCACCGTCCTTGACCAGCCGGTCCAGCTCCTCCTTGCCCTTGCGGCGGATGTTGCGGACGGCCACCTTGGCTTCCTCGCCCTTGTGCCGAGCCACCTTGATCATCTCGCGGCGGCGTTCCTCGGTCATCTGCGGGAGCAGGATGCGCAGCTGGTTGCCCTCGTTGTTCGGGTTGACGCCGAGGTCGGAGTCGCGGATCGCCTTCTCCATGGCGTTGATCTGCGAGTTGTCGTACGGCTTGATGATGACCATCCGCGGCTCGGGCACGCCGATGGACGCCATCTGCGGCAGCGGGGTCGGGCTACCGTAGTAGTCGATGATGATCTTGGAGAACATGGCGGCGTTGGCGCGGCCGGTACGGATTGCGCCGAACTCCTCCTTGGCGTGCTCGATGGCACGCTCCATCTTCTCCTCCGCCTCGAGGAGGGTGTCGTCGATCACCGGTCTCCTCGCCTCCTTCTGTGCTCGTCGTGGCTGGTCGGTGTCGGAGGACCGTCGCGGCTGGCCCGCTCAGGTGGTGATCAGGGTGCCGATCTTCTCGCCACCCACGGCCCGGATGATGGTGTCGTCGCCCTGGGCGCCGAAGACCAGCATCGGCAGACCGTTCTCCATGCAGAGGCTGAAAGCGGCGGCGTCGGCGACCCGAAGGTTACGGCGGAGCACCTCGGAAAAGGTGATCGAGTCGAACTTGCTGGCGGTCGGGTCGATGCGCGGGTCGGCCGTGTAGACACCGTCCACGCCGTTCTTGCTCATCAGCACCACGTCGGCCCGGATCTCCAGGGCACGCTGCGCGGCGACGGTGTCGGTGGAGAAGTACGGCATCCCGGCGCCCGCGCCGAAAATCACCACCCGACCCTTCTCCAGGTGCCGGATGGCGCGCAACGGGATGTACGACTCGGCGACCTGGGCCATCGTGATGGCGCTCTGCACCCGGGTCTCGACGCCCTCCTTCTCCAGGAAGTCCTGCAGGGCCAGGCAGTTCATCACCGTGCCGAGCATGCCCATGTAGTCGGCCCGCGCCCGGTCCATGCCGCGCTTCTGCAACTCGGCGCCCCGGAAGAAGTTACCTCCGCCGACCACCACGGAGACCTGCACTCCGCGTCGTACCACCGTGGCGATCTGCCGGGCGATGGCCTGGACGACGTCCGGGTCGACACCGATCGCGCCGCCGCCGAACACCTCGCCGGAGAGCTTCAGCACCACCCGACGGGCCCGACCGGGCGGCGGCGCCGTCGGATCGTCCGCCGCCAGACTCCGGTCACTCACAACCTGCGTCATCCGCCCCGCCCTTCACCATGCGGCGCCCCGCGCGCCGCGTACCGCGAAACTGCCGTGACCGACCCTAGGGTCTGCGCCGGAGTTCCGGCACGGCCGGCAACCCAGGCCCGATCTGACGAGGAGGCCGCGGTGCCTGGACGTACACCGGCGACCTCCTCGCTACGTTCCCTCTCCCCGGACGCCTCACGCGGCCCGGGGACCGGTTCAGGCCTGGCCGACCTCGAACCGGACGAAACGGTTGATCTCGAGACCGGCCTCGGCCAGCACCTGCTGCACCGTCTTCTTGTTGTCGGTGACCGACGCCTGCTCGAGCAGGACGAAGTCCTTGAAGAAGGAGTTGACCCGGCCCTCGACGATCTTCGGCAGCGCCGCCTCGGGCTTGTTCTCCTCGCGGGCGGTCTGCTCGGCGATCCGCCGCTCGGACTCGACGACCTCGGCCGGCACCTCGTCGCGCTTGAGATACTGCGGCCGCATCGCGGCGATCTGCATGGCCGCGCCACGCGCGTCGGCGTCACCCGCCTCGTCGATCTTGCCGGCGTACTGCACCAGCACGCCGACCGCCGGCGGCAGGTCCTGTGCCTTGCGGTGCAGGTAGACGGCGACGGTACCGTCCAGCTTGGCGAACCGGTTGAGCACCAGCTTCTCGCCAATCTTGGCGGACTGCCCCTGGACCAGGTCGGCAACGGTCCCGCCGTCGATCTCAGTCGCCAGCAGCTCCTCGGCGGTGGTCACGCCGCTGCGCTCGCCGTGCTCGACCAGCCGCTGGGCCAACGCGACGAAGCTTTCGTTCTTGGCGACGAAGTCGGTCTCGCAGTTCAGCTCCAGCAGCGCCTTGCCGGAGTGCGCGATCAGGCCGTTGGCGGCGGTCCGGCCAGCCCGCTTGCCGACATCCTTGGCGCCCTTGACGCGCAGGATCTCGACAGCCTTGTCGAAGTCACCCTCGGCCTCGGTCAGTGCCTTCTTGCTGTCCATCATGCCGGCGCCGGTGAGGTCGCGGAGCTTCTTGACGTCCGCGGCGGTGAAGTTGGCCATGGCTCTCTCTTCGGTGTTGAGACTGCGGGTGGGATGGTCTGAGGTGACGGTTTACCCGGATCAGGGCCGGTTCTTCCCGGCCCGCCCGCTGTCCCCGCCGTCCGGTCGCGTCCGAACGGCGAGGACAGCGCATGCGGTCACTCCGCGGCGGTGGCCGCCGGCTGCTCGTCGCCCTTCTTCGGCTCCTCCAGCAGCTCGCGCTCCCACTCGGCCAGCGGCTCGTCCGAGGCGACACCCGCCTCCGGCTTCTCGTCGGCGCCCCGACGGCGGCCGGACCGGGCGATCAGACCGTCGGCCACGGCGGCGGCCACGACCTTGGTCAACAGCTCGGCGGACCGGATCGCGTCGTCGTTGCCCGGGATGGGGTAGTCGACCTCGTCCGGGTCACAGTTGGTGTCGAGCACCGCGATGACCGGAATGCCCAGCTTGCGGGCCTCGTCAACGGCGATGTGCTCCTTCTTGGTGTCGACCACCCAGATCGCGGCCGGGAGCTTCTGCATGTCCCGCAGACCGCCGAGGGTGCGGGACAGCTTCTCCTTCTCGCGGAAGAGCTGCAGGGTCTCCTTCTTGGTGTAACCGGCGGCGGTGCCGCTCAGGTCACCCAGGGCCTCCAGCTCCTTCATCCGCTGGAGCCGCTTGTACACCGTCTGGAAGTTGGTCAGCATGCCGCCGAGCCAACGGTGGTTGACGTACGGCTGGCCGACCCGCGTCGCCTGCTCGGCGATCGCCTCCTGGGCCTGCTTCTTGGTGCCGACGAAGAGGATCGAGCCGCCCTCGGCGACCGTCCCACGCACGAAGTCGTACGCCTTCTCGATGTAGTCGAGGGTCTGGCGCAAGTCGATGATGTAGATACCGTTGCGCTCGGTGAAGATGAAACGCTTCATCTTCGGGTTCCAGCGCCGGGTCTGGTGCCCGAAGTGGACACCGCTCTCCAGCAGCTGACGCATGGTCACGACGGCCATGGTGGGGTACTCCTTGGGTCCCTGGTTGTGCCACCCGGCCGGCGGCCGGGTGTCCTGGCGCCCGGTCGCCGGCCGTGGTGGGCCCGACCAAGATCGGGACCAGGGAGGCCACCGCCCCACGACCAACCGCGGAGAGGGCGCGCGAGGTCGACCGCACGAGGCGGTCGCCAGTCGACCAGTGTACGCCCCTTCCCGACCACCCCGTGCCCGGGTGCGAGGAGGGCCTGTTGGTACCCCCGTCAGCCGACGGCCAGCGCCGCGGCGACGAAGAGCACCAGGCCGACGGTCAGGTAGGCCGTCGGCGGGCGCAACCAGCCCCGGCTCCCGTCGGCCAGCAACAGTCCGCCGGTCCGCAGCCCGTACAGGCCCGTGGCGAAGATCGGCAGACCGCAGACCAGGAACATCCCGGCCACCACGTCGGCCGCCGACACCGGATCCCCGGTCACCCCGTGCAGCAGCACCCGCAACGCCGGCACCTCGAAGACCAACACCAGCACCGCGAAGAACACCGCCAGCGCCGGGCGGCGGGTCCGGTAGACACCGTCACCGGAGGCGGCGACCGCGCCCCCCGGCGGCGGCTCCGCCCGGGGACCGATCGGCGACATCGGACCCGTGGGCATCTCCAGCGGGTGCGGCACCTCGGCGGCCGGCCGGTTGGGCTCCACGATCGGGTACCCGCCCAGTCCAGCCGACCGAGCCGGCTCGGCGACCGGGCCCGATCCGCCAACCACGTCGACGCCGGCGGACGGCAGCGGGTCACGCCCCTCCGCGGACCGGCGACCAGGACCGTCGACGGGCAACTCGCCGGAGATCTCCGCCGGGTCGGTTTCCGCCCCGCGCGCCCGAGCGGCCCGGTAACCCTCGGTCTCCGACCGGACATCACCGTACGCACCCACCGCGGCGAACCGTCCCGACTCGTCCGCACCGGCCCGGAACGCCCCCGAGTCGGGCTCGGTGCCTCCGTGACGCCCCCGCCCGGCGCCCACCGGATCCCCGTAGCGAGCCTCCCCACCACCCTGCTCGGGGACGCGGAGATCCTCCTCGCGGTAACGGCCTTCGCCCGCGTCCCGCCAGGCCGGCACGCCGTAACCCCGCTCCCGGTCACCGGGATACCAGCGCGACTCCTGATCTTCGGAAAAGCTCCGTCGTCCGTCCACGCCGGCACCGTATGCGACCGGCCGCACGGACGCCACCTCGGGAACCACCCACCGGCCACCGGGCTGTCGAGGGGGACGACCGTGACACACAGCGATACCGAAAGCACGATCGAGGAGATCCCACCCACTGGCGTGCTCCCGCGGAGACCCGACGTCACATCGTCGGGGCCCGTGCCGCTGCTACTCTAGGAACCGTCGTCAGTCCTGTCAGGACAGGACCGCCGCTCCGCGCGAGGTGAACCGTGTCCGACGTGCTGCTGCTCAACGGCCCGAACCTGGGCATCCTCGGACGGCGGGAGCCGGAGATCTACGGCACCGACACGTTGGCGGACATCGAGCGGGCCGTCGCCGAGGAGGTCGCGCCGCGCGGCTGGCGGGTGATCGCCCGGCAACACGACTGCGAGGGCGCGTTGATCGGCGCGATCCACAGCAACTACGACACCGTGGGCGCGATCGTCAATCCCGGCGCGTTGATGATCGCCGGCTGGAGCCTGCGGGACGCGTTGGCCAACTATCCCCGCCCATGGCTGGAGGTCCACCTGTCGAACGTCTGGGCGCGGGAGAGCTTCCGACACGAGTCGGTGCTCGCCCCACTGGCCAGTGGCGTGATCGTCGGGCTCGGCGCGCTGGGCTACCGGCTGGCCGCCCGCGCCCTCGTCGCCACCGTCGCATGACCGGCCGGGGCCGTACCGTGTCCGGCGTCCGGTCCACGCAGGGCCGGCCCCGGCACGGCCGTCGGATCGTCCGGCACTACTCGAAGGACACCATGTGCGTTTCCTCGTCGTCTCCCTGACGCTCGTCCTCGCCTCGATCCTGCTGGCCGTGGCCGTCCCGAAGCTCACCGGCCAGGTGCAGATGCGCGAGCGGATGGCCCACCTCGGCGTCTCACCCGGCCGCACCAGGATGATCGGCGGCCTGGAGATCGCCGCCGTCGGCGGCCTGCTCCTCGGCCTGCTGTGGCCGCCGATCGGTGTCGCCGCGGCGATCGGCGTGGTCCTGCTGATGATCGGGGCGGCGGTCTACCACGCCCGCGCGAAGGACCCGGTCTCGGTGACCGTGGTCCCGGTGGTGTTCGCTGCCGCCGCCGGCGCGCTGGCCGTCCTGCCCGTCGTGAACGGCTGAAGGCCCGAGGTGCCGGCCGCACGGACCGCCCCGGTCGGCCTGCTGGCTGTCGACGTCGGTGGCACGAAGGTCGCGCTGCGGGCGGAGGCGCCCGGCCGGCCCGCGTACGACCGCACGTTCCGCTGGCCGCCGGGAGCTGACCCGGCCGCCGACCTGGCGGCGCTCGAAGCCGAGGTGACGGCGCTGCGCGCCGTCTGGGGGCCGGTCCCCGCCGTCGGCATCGCGATGCCGGCGACCATCGACGCCACCGGCACGGTGCTGACCTGGCCGGGCCGGCCGAGTTGGGCAGGTCTGGACCTCGCCGGGGCGTGCCGCCGCATCTTCTCCGACAGCCGGACCGCGTACGCCGACGACGGCGACCTGGCCGCGCTGGCCGAGGCCCGCCACGCCGGCCACGACGACGTGGTCTATCTGGGAGTGGGCACCGGAGTCGGCGGCGGAGTGGTCCTCGACGGGCGGCTCGTCCCGGGCCGCGCCTCCGCCGAGGTCGGGCACATGGTGGTCGACCTCGACGGCGCGCGCTGCGACTGCGGGCGCACCGGCTGCCTGCAGTCCGTGGCCTCCGGCCCGGCCACCCTCCGCCGGGCGGGTCTCGCCCGGGGCCTCGAGGTGAGCTTCGACGACCTGCGAGCCGGGCTGCGCGACGGCCGGCCCTGGGCGGTCGAGGCGATCCACACGAGCTGTGACGCGCTGGCTGCGGCGGTGGTGAGCCTCGGTGAGCTGCTGGCGCCGACCGTGGCGATCGTGGGCGGTGGCTTCGCCGACGGGATGCCCGGCTTCGTGCCGCTCGTCGGGCACACGGCCCGACTCACGGCCCGCCCCGGACGCCCGGCACCGGTGGTGCGCGCCGCCGCTCTCGGCGGCCTGTCGTCGCTGCACGGTGCCGTCCAGCTGGCCCGTGACCTCGTCACCACATCCGAGCGCGTCGCAGTGGAGGGAACCTGATGATCGAGGTCGGTGTCATCGCCGGCGGCATCCGCCCCCGCCGCGAGTCCGACGTGGTCACTCGCCGGGCACCCGACATCGCCGCCCACCGCGACAACGCCACGGCGGGGCTGGTCGACCTGCGCGAACACGACCTGCCGCACCTCGGCTCTCCGCTGCCACCGTCGATGGCCCCGTCCACCCAGCCGAAGGTCCGGGCCACCGAGCACCCGCGGCTGGTGCTCGCCCGGGTGGCGGTGGCCGACGTCCGGTCCCAGGTCGTGCTCTCCCCGCACACCGACTTCGTGAGCTTCCGTGACGTCCGCCCTGCCGGCCAGCAGGAGCAGACGGTGTCCGCCGTGCTCGACCAGGTGGTCGCCGGGGGCGGGGCGCCGCACGGGTTACGCCGCCCATGACCGCCCCGCCGCGGCCCGGGCCCGCGATCAGCGGCACGACCCGGGTGTACGCGCTGCTCGGCGACCCGATCGCGCAGGTGCGGGCCCCCGGCCTGCTCCACCCCGTGCTGGCCCGGCGCGGCACCGACGCCGTGCTCGTCCCGATGCAGGTGACACCGGGCGACGTCGCGCCGGTGGTGCGCGCCCTGCGGCAGGTGGTCAACCTGCACGGCATCCTCGTGACGGTGCCGCACAAGGCCGCCGCCCTGACCCTCGCCGACCGGGCCACCGCCCGCGCGCGCCTGGCCGGCAGCGTCAACGCGTTGCGCCGTGAGCCCGACGGCACCTGGTCGGCGGACACCTTCGACGGCGACGGTTTCGTCCGTGGTCTGACCGGGGCCGGGTACGACCCCAATGGGCTGCGGGTGTGCGTGGTGGGCGCGGGCGGGGCGGGCAGCGCCATCGCGGTCGCCCTGCTCGACGCGGAGGTGGCCGAGTTGCGCCTGGTCGACACCGACCCCGGGCGACTCGACACGCTGTGGCGACGGCTCTCGGCCGCGTACCCCGGTCGGGTCACTGCCGCGACCGGTCCACACCTGGCCGACGTCGACGTCGCGGTGAACGCGACGCCGCTGGGGCTGCGGCCCGACGACCCGCTGCCGTTCCCGGTGACCGGGTTGCCGGCGCACGCCGTGGTGGCCGACATCATCATGAAGCCGGCGGAGACGGCGCTGCTGCGGGCGGCCGACGAACGGGGCCTAACCGCCCACCCCGGCGAGCCGATGCTCACCCATCAACTGGACTCCTACCTGGCCTTCTTCGCCCTCTGACATCCGCTCCGCCCGCGCAGCGGCGACCAGCGCAGGCTGCCGGTGACGGCGACGACCGCCGCGACGGCGGCCACCGCGGACCGTTCGACCGGTCCGGAGCCGGTCGGAGCCGGTGGCCCCGACCGAAACCGGGGCTACCGGACGAATTCGATGACCGACGCGGCCAGGCTCGCGGCGTCCAGTCCGTGCAGTCGGTCGTGGTCCAGCGCCTTGCCGTAGGCACGCACCTCCCGGTCCCGCCGTACCCCGTGCGACCGCAGCCGGTGCGGCACGTCGCCGAGCGCCTCGGCCACCTCGTGCGCCGAGGTCCCCCGCAGGTACGGCTCGACCACCATGACGTTCGGCGCCGCGGCGGCCACCGCCGCGCGCAGGCCAGCGTGGTCGAACGGCCGGACCGTCGAGGCGTACAGCACCGTGACATCCGCGGTGGACGTCGCGGTGAGCACGTCGTCCAGCACCGGTCCGACCGCGACCACCACGCCGGCGCCGCCTCGGCGCAGCACGCTGAAGCCGTCCAGGACCGGCACCGCCTCACTGTTGGCCTTGTCCGACAGCCGCAGGTAGACCCGCCCGTCGTCGGACAGGGCGTTCCGCATCAGCTGCTCAGCCTCGTCCTCGTGCCCCGGTACGTGCACGGTCCAGCCAGGCAGTGTGTCGAACAGCGCGACATCGCCGGGCGCCTGGTGGGTCCGGCCCCGCGCCAGGTCGTCGTAGGACCCGCCGATGCTGACCAGCACGGCGCCGACGTCCTGGTGCCCGAGGTCTAGTTTGATCTGCTCGAACGGACGCTCGACCAGGAATGGTGTGTAGGTGTGCACCACCGGCCGGAAACCGGTCATCGCCAGGCCACCGGCCATTCCGATCATCGCCTGCTCACGGATCCCGACGTTGATCACCCGGTCCGGGTAGGCGGCCCGCGCCTCGTCGAACGACCACGACGAGATGTCGGCGGTCAACAGGACCAGCTTGGGATCGGTGGCAAGCGACTCGATCACGGTGTCGACGAAGACGGACCGCATCAGCTTCCTGTCCACCTGAGTGCTCATGCCGCGCTCCCTTCCCGAAGCTCGCGAATCTCCGCGACCACGGCCTGCGGCCGGCCGTCGGATTCCTGGGTCAACGCCCGATACAACTCCTCGTTGTCGCGGCCGTCCACGGTGGTGGCGCGCCAGCCCTCCACCTCAAAGCGCCTGGCGATGCCGTCCGGCCAGCCGAGGCTCGCCGAACGGTTGTCGATCACGATCGCGGTGACGCGGTCGAGACCGAGGCGACCGGCGATCGCGAGAGCCTCGTGGTTGCTGCCCTCGTCGAACTCGCCGTCGCCCATCAGCACCACCACGCGCGCGCGCCGCCCCTCGGCACGCAGCCCGAGTGCGGTTCCCACGCCGAGGGGGAGCCCGTGGCCGAGAGAGCCGCTGCTGATCTCCACGCCAGGCACCAGCATGCGGTCGGGGTGGAGACCGAGCGGCGAGCCGAGTTGGGTCCAGGTGTCCAACATCTCCGGGGCGATGAACCCCTTCGCGGCGAGCATCGCGTAGTACGCCATCGGCCCGTGCCCCTTGGAGAGGTAGAACCGGTCCCGGTCGGGGTCGTCGATGTTGTCCGGCGAGATGTCGAGCACCCGGTCGTAGAGCACCCAGATGGCGTTCAGCGTCGACGCTGCCGCCCACATGTGCTTCTCGTCTCCGACCATCCTGCCGAAAAGGCTTCGTAACGTCTCTTCTGTCGTCTGCATGATCCACCCTGGGAGATATGGATACCGGAGAAGGCGCCGTGCATCCGCACTGCCTGGGCAGCGCGGTGTTCACCTGGTGTGGGGTCTCCTTCGCCACCGACTGACTCGTGACCTCGTCACGCGCCACCACCAGCGGACCGTGGTTGATCAGGAGGGCTTGCGGGCGGTCAGGAGGGCGTACCCCAACGCCGGCTCCTCGCTGAATGCGCGGAATCGGGCGAGCGTGAGGTCGAACTGCTCTTCCCCGATGTGCGGCACGGCCTGCTCCCGAAGGGCGGCGAACCGCTCTCCCGCCTTGACCCAGGACGGCCGGGTGTGCCTGCTGACGTCTTCGCTGGCCACGGGAACGAGTCCGGCCTCACGGATCATGGCAAGGTAGGCGTCACGTCCGATGACCGACAGGACACCCTTGCTCGCCTCGTTGACCCGGGCGGCGCCTGCTTCGTAACCGTCGGCACTCGGCTGGAGCATGAAGTCACCGATCGCCACCCGCCCGCCGGGCCGCAGCACCCGGGTCGCCTGCCGGAGAACATGGGCCCGGTCGGGCATGTGATGCAGGGACTCCAGCGCCCAGACGATGTCGAACGACTCCTCCGGGAATGGCAGGTCCATCGCGTCGGCCAGCTGGAAGGACAACCGGTCGGCCAGACCGGCGGACACCGCGCGGTCATGTGCCCGCTCGACCTGACGACCACTGATCGAGACGCCCACGATTTCGATCTTGTGTGCCGTGGCCAGCCTGATGGCCGGCTCACCGATGCCACAACCGAGATCGAGCAGGCGATCGCCTGGCTCAATGGTCAGCAGACCGGCAAGTTTGTCGGTCAGCCGATCGGCGGCGTCCTTCACCGACACATCGTCGGACGCGTCCTCCCAGTAGCCGTGGTGCAGATTTTCGCCCCAGAGTTGGTCGAGCAAATCCGTAAACGCGTCGTAGCCCTGGCCAATCTCATTTGGCGTCGGCTTTTTCACCAGCGCCCCCCACCATCATCATGATTTCTGACATTAGAACTCATGCCGCCATTGCGTTGTTTCCAGCTGGCCGCCAACTCCACGCGCGATGTGAGGCTCATCTTCTGGTACACCTTCTTGAGGTGAAAGGCCACGGTGTGCCGAGAGATGAACAGTTGCCTGCCGACTTCATTGTTGGTGTGTCCCTGACTCACGAGCTCCGCGACCGCGAACTCCATGTTGGTCAGTCCGTGCGGCTGATGCCCCTCACGCTGCACGGGCCGGATAACGCCACGTCGCACACCGAAGTCGCGGAGCTTGTTCGCGACCCGAGAAGCATCGCGTGCGGCACCGACCGCAGTGTAGGCCCCCAGCGCCAATTCGAAGGTCCGAACGGTATTGCTCCGTTCGGACCGTCGCTCGGCCAACAAGCCGGCCATGTCCTCCCGCGCGGACGCCCCGCACCACCGATCAGGGTAGGTGTTCGCCGCCTCCAGCAACTTGCCGGAGTCCTCCTCCAGCAGTCCAGCGGCGTGCAACGCCGCTCCGCGGATGACGCGGAACCCGGGGTGCTCGGCGGACGCGGTAGCGGCCGCCGTCACCGCTGCCTCCGCGAGGTCACGGGCGCCCAACTTGCAGGAGGCGCGAACCAGCCACGAGGCCGCCGCCGGCTCGGACACCAGAAGCTGGCGAAGCACGAGGCGGTCGCTGACGATTCCGGCGATGAGCCCGGCTGCCCGGTCCGTTCCGCCGCGGGCCTCTGCCACCTGCGCGGTCACCCACGCTCCCGCGGCCTGCCCGAAGTAGCCCAGCAGGGCTTCACCGGTCAGCTTGTCCACGAAGTGCAGGCAGGTTCTCATGTCAGCTCGGCGGAACGCGGCGAGTGCCAGCACCACGTAACCGGTGGGCAGCAACAACCGGGCTTCGCAGCGCTCCGCGGCGCGCAACCCCGCGTTCACGTCGGCGAGACCGTCGTCGACGCACCCCCTGGCGAACAGCAGCTCACCCCGAATGATGAGCGACGTCGCGGTCATGAGTGGCGACTCCGGCCCACCCCTGTACACCTCAGGGGAGTTGATCGCCCGCCAGCCGGCCTTGAACTCCCTGGCCTTGGTCAGCAACGCGACCCGCCAGAAGGGAGCCAGCGCGCAGAACTCGTGGTGCTCGTCGCATCTCGTGTCGACTGCCGCCGCGGCGTACTGCAATCCCGCATCGAGCCGCCCGCTATACCACGACAGGGCGGAACGGCGAAAAAGACCGGCGGTCTCACACGAACTCGACAGCAGGGCGTCCGCGGATGCGACAAATGGATGCTGAGGAAAAGATAACCGAGGTGCGTGGTGGCTTCGGTCACAGGGAATATCCGCGCCGGCGAGAGCCGGCGCCAACAAAGACGACAAGAATCCCCCATTGCTACTCAGATGGTTGGCCACGCTGGCAATTCTCAGCGTAGCCATCCCGTCACCGACACTACTACCGGCGCGGCCCCACGTCCAGAGAAGATTGCAAAGCCTTTCATGATGGGCGTCTTCGCTGGTCGCGGCGGCATGCAAGATCAATCTCGTGGAAATCGGTGGCATCACATGGAGAACCTTCTATCGCCCGGACCCTTATCCGAGGCAATCCCCGAGCGTCGGTACGACCGGCCTCGACCCTTTGGCAAGGGCTGTCCGCATCGTGGATCATGAAAGTCAAAGTGCCATCTGATCTGAGAAGATCTAACTTGTCGTCAAGGTCCAAAACGCCCGTCACGGACGGAACTTGAAGGGTAAAAGCTACCGAAACGCGCCCGAAGATCGCGGTCAGCGGTGACGGATGGGGTGTGGTTGGGCACGCCGGTACGCGCCCGTCCGCCGGTATCGCCGACGCCAGCGGGTTGACCAGCGAACTCAGTGCCTTGGGTGGGCTGAAGCGGCGGCGGAGCGGCACGACCGCCGGGTCGAGGTGGACCTGGTGGTGAGGCTCGCCGATGGCGGGTGAAGCGACCGCCGCCGCTCAAGCCACGATCGGGCGTCCCTGGTTCTGATGGCGCCGCCCACGGCGCGGCCGCAGGGCCTCCGGCCAGATCTGCCATGGACGGTGTCACGACGGCTATCAGGCTGAGGGGTGCTCGGCCAGCCGCCGCCTCCCTATCGTTGGTGCAGCGGGGCCACAGCACGGTCGTCCCACGCCCGCGGATCGCTGGCCCCCGGTCACGGGAGGGAGCAGCACATGACCGCCACCAGCGGGGGCTCGATCGAGGAATGGGGCGACCTGTTCCCAGCAGAGGTGATCCCCGACCCGGCCGGCCGGTGCGCACCGGCGCGCTAGCTGCCGGTACCGCTTGGCCGGCACCATGACGGTCGCCCACGGCCGCCGGGCACAGCGACGCTCGCCGGGCCTCCGGCGATCCTGGCTCCAAGCGAGCCCGCCGACGCTCCTCCCGGCACAGGAGACACCGCGCAGGCCGTCCAGCGGTGCCGACCCTCGCGGTGCCACCCGACGCAGCTCCCGATCCTGCGGTCACCCCGCCACGGACAACCCGGAAAGGAACACTGGCCGTGCCTCAACCCACGGAACACGTCGAGACCTGGCTACGCCGGTACCACCCGGCGCCGGACGGGGAAACCCGCCTGGTGTGCCTGCCACACGCCGGCGGCTCGGCAAGCTTCTTCCACCCGCTGTCCAAGGCACTCGCCCCGGCGGTGGAGGTCCTGGCGGTCCAGTACCCGGGCCGCCAGGACCGGCGGCACGAGCCCGCCGTCGACAACATCCCAGATCTGGCCGATCAGATCCTCGACGCCCTGCGCCACCTGGACGACCGCCCCCTGGCACTGTTCGGACACAGCATGGGCGCGGTCCTCGGCTACGAGGTGGCGTTGCGGATGCGTCCCGCCGGTCTGCCCTCGCCGGTACACCTCGTCGTCTCGGGTCGACGCGCCCCGTCCCGCTACCGTGACGAGGAGGTACGCCCCCTGTCGGACGACCGCATCGTGTCCGAGCTCCGGACCCTGAACGGCACCGAACCGGTCATGCTGGCCGACCCGGAACTACGGGAGATGATCCTGCCGGCCGTCCGCAGCGACTACCAGGCCATCGAGACGTACCGCCATGATCCCGACCGGAGCGTGGACTGCCCCGTCACGGTGCTCACCGGCGACCGCGACCGCCGGGTGTCACTGGACGAAGCCCGCGCCTGGGCCGAGCACACCACCGGACCGATGGACCTCAAGGTCCTTCCGGGGGGTCACTTCTTCCTCGTCGACCGGAGCGAGGACGTGATCGCGATTCTCCGGAAGGAACTGTCAGGTCGGACGCGTCAAGCTGTGAGGTTACCGTGAGAGACGCGCACGTCGTCATCGTGGGCAACGGGCCGGTCGGCGCCACCCTGTCGGTGCTACTCGCCCGACGCGGCTGGCGGGTGACCGTGATCGAACGCCGTCCCCGGCCATACCGGCTGCCCCGGGCGACCAGCTTCGATGGTGAGACCGCCCGCCTCCTGGCCGCCGCCGGGATCGGCCCGGACCTTGGCCGGATCACGGCTCCGGCCAGCGGCTACCAGTGGCGCACCGCCGCCGGTGAGATCCTGCTGGACATCGCGTTCGGCACGTCCGGCCCGTACGGCTGGCCGGACGCGAACACGATGCACCAGCCGGCCCTCGAGGAGCTCATCGCGGCCCGGGCGACGTCGCTCCCCGATCTCACGGTGCTGCGCGGACACGAGGTCGTGGGCATCAGCGAAGGCGACGAGCGGGTGGAGGTGCTCGCCACCGACGATGACGGCGCGACGCGACGCGTCTCCGCGCGCTGGGTCGTGGGATGCGACGGCGCCAACAGCTTCGTCCGCCACCACCTCGACGTCCCCGTGACGGACCTCGGATTCTCCTACGAGTGGCTGCTCTGCGACGTCGAACTCCACGAGCCACGCGAATTCGTCCCCACCAACGTGCAGATCTGTGATCCGGCGCGGCCCACGACCCAGGTGGGCAGCGGCCCTGGGCGGCGGCGCTGGGAATTCATGCGCCTGCCCGGCGAGAGCACGGCCGAGCTGAACCGGGACGAGACGGCGTGGCGCCTGCTCGCACCGTTCGGCGTCAGACCCGACACCGCCACCCTGCTGCGCAGCACCACGTACATCTTCCAGGCCAGGTGGGCCGAGCGGTGGCGGGTGGGTCACGTCCTGCTGGCTGGCGACGCGGCCCACCTCATGCCACCCTTCGCCGGTCAGGGCATGTGCGCCGGCATCCGGGACGTCGTCAACCTGGCGTGGAAGCTCGACCTCACACTGCGCGGACTCGCGGCGGAGTCACTGATCGACTCCTACCCGCAGGAACGCCGCGCGCAGGCCAAGGAGGCGATCCTGGCGTCGGTCCAGCTAGGCCGGGTGATCTGCGTGACCGATCCGGCGGCCGCCGCCGAGCGCGACGCCACGGTACTGGCCAACCGCCGCGGGCGGGCCCCGGTCCGGCCGGATCCGGCGAAGCCGCTCTCGGACGGGCTGCTGCACCGGCGGCCCGGGGCGGACGTGGCCGAGCCACCGGCGGGTGCGGTCGCGCCGCAGGGACGAGTGGCCCTGGGCCGCGACATCGGGCTGTTCGACGACGTCGTCGGCCGGGGTTTCGTGCTGCTGACCACCGAGGATCCGCACACCGCACTCGACGAGGAGCGGCTGTCCTTCCTCGGCACGCTGGACACCCACATGGTGCGGCTGCTACCGCCCGGAGACGCACCGGAGCAGGGCGCGGTGGACGTGGACGACGTCTACCGCCCGTATCTGGCGCAGTTCGGGGCGACCGCCCTACTCATCCGTCCCGACTACCACGTCTTCGGTGCCGGGAGCGGCCCGGGCGGCATCCGGGACGTGGTCGACGACCTGCGGAACCAGCTTCGGACCCCGGCGCCGGCGAGCGCGCCGCCCCCCGCCGGCTGAGGCGTCCGGCCCGCTCCATCCGGTTGCCCGTCACAGCCGCGGCGTCAGGCTGCGCATGCTGGCCACGAGGCTGCGGAGTTCCACCGTGAGATAGTTGCTGTGCGGCAGCAGTGAGGTGAGTTGGTGCAGTGTCGCCCAGAGATACCGGTCGTCGGGCGCGACGAACTCGTCCTCGACCTCGATCATCAGGTACCGGTTCTGTGCGTGGTGGAAGCGGCCACCCTCCTCGGAATGCAGCACGTCCAACCGGACCCGGCACGCGGGTGCCGTCAACGCGTAGTCGAGGTAAGGGGGGCGGTGTTCCGCCGGTACGTCGGCGTAGTTGCCCGGCTGGCAGTGCACGGTGGCGGTCAGCTCGGCGATGTTGAGCATGCCCGCGTCACTGCGGGCCTGCACCAACGCGTGCAACGTGCCGCCGATCCGCTTGACCAGCAACGCGAGTAGGCCGGCCTGCTTGGGGGCCACCAACGGCTGGGTCCACGCCGTGACCTCTCGGTTGCTCCCCTGCACGGCCACCGCGATGACGTCGAAGTACTTGCCGTCCCGGTGGTCGATAACGTCGGCGCCGACGCGCCAGCCGTCGTCGGCGAGGTGCTTGAGCGGCACCCGGCGCTGCACTAGTTCCTGCCGGGCCCGCACCTCGGTGAGCCAGCTGAGGATCTGCTCGGGCTCGTGCACGGCCGTGCCCTGACCGGAGAACGAACGCAGGACCGCATCGGTGAACGACTCGTCGCCGGCGTCCTCGTCGTTCGGTCCTGTCAACGCTGGCGGGATGCACGCCAGGACTGTCCTGGCGTCCATGTTCACCATGTGGTCGAGCAACAGCAGACGGCGAAGCTGACCGAGCGTGAGCCAACAGAAGTCCTCGTCGACCGGAACGTCGTCCTCGGTCTCGACGATGATGTTGCGGTTGCGCTTGTGCAGGAACCACGACCCCTGCTCGGACTGCAGCCCGTCGAACAGCACCCGGCTTCGGGAGCCGGGCCGGAAGTACTGCAGGTACTTGGTGCCCGCACCGCCGTGGATCCGCATGTAGTTGCTGCGAGTGGCCTGCACGGTCGGCGAGATCTGCAGTCCGTTGATGTTGCCCGGTTCCATCTTGGCCTGCATCAGGCAGTGGAGGACGCCATCGAACCGCTTGACGAGGATGCCGAGCACGCCGATCTCCGGCTGCACGATGATCGGTTGGCCCCACTCGCTCACCCAGGACCGGTTGGTCCGGACCCGCAGGCCCTCCACCGAGAAGAACCGCCCGCTCTCGTGGACGAGATTGCCCGTGTCCGGGTCGAAGCCCCACCCGGAGAGGTCCGCGAACGCAATCCGCTCCACCCGGAAGCTGTTCGCGCGGGCCCGCGCGTTGAACCAGGAGTAGAAGTCCGCCATGGACATGACCGCGTCGTCAACGGAGGAGGCGGCCCGCCCGGACCGTCCCGACTCCGCGCCCGTGAGTGTCCCGCTCGCGCTGTCGATCACATGATCCCCTGATGTCATACCTACGCGCCGGTGTCCGCGGTCCCGGAATCAGTGGCCGGCCAAGAGGTGTCGGTCACCCGGGTTCCGGGGACCCGGGCACTGCGGCATTTCCTCCATAGGAAGCGGAGCAGGCCGACCTGCTCAGGCGTACCTCCATCCACGGCGCCGGCCGTGGTCTCCCATGCGAATTCGTCGGACGCGGCGGTCGCGCTCCGCCGTCGGTGACCGCCGTCCGCGGGCTTGCTTCCTCCGTAGGCTAGGACAGCCGCGATCGGCGGGCATCCCTCGTTCTGATGGCACCGTGCGCGGTGCAGCCGCGCGGCGTGCTATCAGACCAAGGGATACCCGGGCCGGCACGCCAGTCCTACTCTCCGAAGGACCAGGGCCGGTCGGGCTCGACGCGATTCCTCCGTCCCGGTGATCGCTGCTGACCTGGACAAACTGGGGAAGGAGATCTTGTGGCTCCCGTGCGAATCGGGATCATGGGATGCGCGAGCATCGCCCGCCGGAAGACGCTTCCCGCCATGGCGGCCCTTCCGGAGGTCGAGATCGTGGCAATCGCCAGCCGGGACCTCGACACTGCCGTGCCGACCGCGCGGGCCTACGGCTGCCGCGCGGTCGAGGGCTACGAGGCGCTGCTGGATCTCGATGAGGTCGAGGCCGTCTACGTCCCGCTGCCGAACGCCATGCACGCCAGCTGGATCGAAGACGCCCTGTGCGCCCGCAAGCACGTCCTAGCCGAGAAGCCGCTGACCACCAGCGGAGCCCGGACACGCGAACTGACAGCCACGGCGCGGTCCCGCGGCCTGGTGCTCATGGAGAACATGATGTTCCTCCACCACAGTCAGCACGCGGTGGTCCGCAGGCAGCTGGAAGACGGCGTGATCGGCCGCCTGTACGCCTTCCACGCCTCGTTCGGCGTGCCGAGGCGCCCGGTCGGCGATGTCCGCTACAGCGTCGAACTCGGCGGTGGCGCGCTCCTGGACACCGGGGTCTACCCGCTGCGCGCGGCGATGTCCTTCCTGGGCGGCAGCGGCATGGAGGTTGTCTCGGCGGTGCTGACCTCCCGGCCCGGCCAGCACGTCGACTCCTGCGGGCATGCTCTGCTGTGCACCGAGGGCGGCGTGGGTGTGCACCTGACCTTCGGCCTCGACCACTCCTACCGGTCCAGCTACGAACTCTGGGGCAGCGAGGGGCGAATCGCGATCGAGCATGCCTACACCCCACCCGCCGACCACGTCCCGGTACTGCGCCTGGAGCGGAAGTCGAGCGTTCAAGAGATCCGGCTGGCGCCCGACGACCAGGTGGCGAACTCGGTGCGGGCGTTCGCGACGGCTGTCCGATCGGGGCGTCTGCCGGACAACGGCAGCGTCCTGCGGCAGGCGGTTCTCGTCGACGACATCCGGGGGAGGGCGAGGCGCTGCACCAATCAGGCCGACGAGCAGGCGGCCACCAGCCAGATGGCGGCGTCGGCATGAGGGCGGCGGCGCCCGCCGCGTGTCGAGGAGGCACCCCGCACCCCCTGAGTTGACCCGGGCCCGAACGGCTCAGTCCCGATCGCGGGCCGATCCACTCTCGAGCACGACAGGAGTTCGTATGCAGCTGTGTGACATCCGCGGCGACGTGGTTGAGGTGTTCGGAGGGTCCCGGCCGTGACGGTGAAGGATGCTGCGGGCACGTCGCAGCTACTGGCGGCGCGGCTACAGATTCCGCCCATCTCCTACACCCACGCCGATGGGTGCTGGATATTCGCCGACGACGGACGACGCTACCTCGACGCGTCCAGCGGGATCATCAACGTGAACATCGGTCACGCCCATCCTGCGGTGGTCGAGGCGCTGCGGGACCAGGCGGGGATCTGCACGTACGCCAGTCCGGGCTCGCTGGTGGCCCGCCAGATGGAACAGCTCGCCTCCGCCACGGCGAGGGCCGTACACAGGCCGGACGACCGCGTGATGTTCACCCCCACCGGCACGCACGCCGTGGAGGCCGCCATCGCGCTGGCCAGGCTGGCACAGCGGGCGCGGGGTGAGGCGAGCCGGCACAAGGTGCTGACGGCCTCGCTCGGCTACCACGGCAACAGCGCGTTCGTGCTCGCGTTGTCCGGCCACCGCTCCCGGCGCCCGCACGAGGACGACACCTTCGGGATCGGGCCGGCTTTCGATCCGCCCTACCCCGGCCAGCATCTCGGTTGTCCGTTCCCCACCTGCCGGGTGGAATGTGCGCAGGCGGTGCGCGAGGCGATCGTCGAGGCCGGTCCGGAGAACGTCGCCGCGGTACTGGTGGAGCCTGTCAACGGCACCACCGGAGGCGGGTACGTACCGCCGGCCGGATATCTGCGGGCGGTACGCGAGATCTGCGACGAGTACAACGTCCTCGTCATCCATGACGAGGTGCTCACCGGTCTGGGCCGCACCGGGCTGCCGCTGGCGTCGCACCACACGCCGGACGCGGAGGCGCACATCGTGACGCTGGCGAAGGGGCTCGGCGCGGGGTTCGTTCCACTGGCCGCCACGATGGTCGCGCCGGACCTGGCCGAGGACATCCTGTCCAGCGGGCGGTGGCTGCCGCTCATGGGAACGATGTCGGCGACCCCGCTGCAGGCACGGGTCGGGCTCGCGGTGTTGTCGGTGTTGGACGACATCGGTGCTCTCGACCGCGACCAGGTGCGCGGCGCGGCGGTGGGTCGAGTGGTGGCCGAGGCGACACGGAAACTGCCGGCGGTGACGGATGTGCGGGGCCTCGGCTACTTCTACGGCATCGAGTTGGCCCCGGGCACCGTCGGCGACGCACTGAGAATCACCAGGAGCAACGGCCTGCTGCTGTACCCGTTCGTCGGATTCTGCAGAGACGGCAGTGGGGAGGGCCTGCTGGTGGCGCCGCCGCTCAACGCCCCGGATGCCGACCTGAGTTTTCTCGTCCACGCGCTGCGCACGTCACTGGTCCGGCTCGGCGAACAGGTGGACTGACCGATCGACTGATGGCGCCGGCCCGCTCCTGCGGTCCGGCGCCGTCCGGCTCTCGCCGAGCATGTCAGGTACCGACTCGCGGCGAGATGGCCCGACCCGGGCACGGGCGACCCCCGGCGCGGTGAGAACGTGCCGGAGTGATCTGGCGGCCGATGTGCGGTGGCGGGCTCGCCCCTTCACTGCGAGGCGACGAACTCCTTGAGCGTGCCAATGACGTACTCGATCATCTCCGTGGTGATTCCCGGATAGACACCGATCCAGAACGTCCGCTCCGTCACCGTGTCGCTGTTGGCCAGCGAGCCGACGATGCGCCGCGGCCGGCCGATGTAAGCGGGGTGACGGGTGAGGTTGCCGGCGAACAGCCGCCGGGTGCGGATGTTGCGGCTCTCCAGATAGCCGACCACGTCCGGGACGTCGAAGCCCGCGTCCGGCAGCACCGTGACGATGAAACCGAACCAGCTCGGGTCGCTGCCCGGGGTCGCCTCGGGCAGCAGTAGGCCGGGCAGGCCGTCCAGGCCCTCTCGCAGCTGACGCCAGTTGCGCTTGCGCGCCTCGATGAAGTCGGGCAGCTTGGCCAACTGGCTCAGCCCGAGGGCGGCATGGATATCGGTGCTCTTCAGGTTGTAGCCGACTTCGGAGAAGACGTACTTGTGGTCGTAGCCCTCCGGGAGCGTGCCGAGTTGGAGCTCGAACCGCTTCAGACAGCGGTCGTCCTCGCCGGGCTCGCACCAGCAGTCGCGGCCCCAGTCACGGAATGCCTTCGCCAGCTTGGCCAGCTTGATGTCCGAGGACAGCAGCATGCCGCCCTCGCCCATGGTCAGGTGGTGTGCCGGGTAGAAGGAGACGGTGGAGAAGCGGCCGAACGTGCCGGTGAGCCTGCCGTTGTAGGTCGAACCCACCGCGTCGCAGTTGTCCTCGATCAGGTGGCAGCCGTGCCGCGCGGCCAGCTCGGCGATCTCGGCGACCGGGAACGGGTTGCCCAGCGTGTGCGCGATCATGACCGCGCGCGTGCGCGGGGAGATCGCCTCCTCGACTCGTTCGGCGGTGGTGTTGTACGTGCCGAGTTCGATGTCGACGAAAACCGGTACCAGACCGTTCTGCAGGATCGGGTTCACCGTGGTCGGGAACCCGGCGGCTACCGTCACCACCTCGTCGCCCGGCTGGAGCCGCTCGTCACCCAACTCCGGCGAGGTCAGCGTGCTGAGCGCCAGCAGGTTCGCCGACGAGCCGGAGTTCGTCAGCAACGCCTTGCGCCGCTTGAGCGCCCGGGCGAAGGACGACTCGAACGTCGCCGTGATCCCTCCGGAGGCGATCCGCAGGTCGAGCGCGGCGGCCACCAGGGCCTCCCGGTCGTCGGCGTCCAGCACGGCTCCGGACGACAGGATGGGAGTCTGACCCGGGATGAACGGCGCCGATCCGGGAACCTGGACGTCATGGTAGGCACGGACCTGTTCCAGCAGGCGCGATCGGGCTGAGTCGACCATGTCGTATCCCCTACGGTCGATTGTGGGCTGTCGCTGGACCTGTCGCTGGAGTCGGAACGGCGGCCGGCTGCCCACTCGATCCGGCGTACGGTACAACCGCCACAACTCGCTGAATCTCTTCGATGGATGCTAGAAGTGCCAGGAGGACGTGGCATCCCTCAACGTGGTAGGGCCATGTCCGACAACGGCGGTCCGAGCCGGCCCGAGACCACCAACGTTGGTGATGGCCCCGGCTGGTGGTGTCGGCAAGCTGTACCCCACGAGCCTGCGGGTGCGCAGGCGTCATCTTTGTCGAAATCTGCCTCGCAGAGAACTTCACGACCGTTGGGAGACGACTTGCGAGTTCTCATTCTCGCCGGAATTGCCCCGTCGACGATATTCAGTCACGTCCCGCTCGCGACGGCCCTGCGCAACGCCGGTCACCAGGTCATGGTGACCGCCTCGCTCGACGACCTGATCCCGACCATCACGGGGGTCGGGCTCCCCGCCGTGCGGATCACGGACCCGGAGCTGAGCCCGCGGCAGATCATCGCGCGGGACAGCCGGCTGCTCGAGATTCCGGAGGACCCGATCGCGCGCGAGCAGCAGTCGGGTCACTGGTACGCGCGCCTGGAGGCGGTGACCCTCGACGCCCTGCTGGCGTTCACCGAGGACTGGTCCCCGGACGTCATTGTCGGCGGCATGGCCTCCTACGCCGCCCCGCTGCTGGCGAAGCGCCTCGGCGTGCCACACGTGCGCCACGGATGGGACATCCACGACCCGCACCTGTTGGACCTCGGCGCGACGGAGGAGCTCCAGCCGGAGCTGGCGGAGCTGGGCCTGAGCGGCATCCCCGAACCGGACATGACGATCGACATCACTCCGCCGAGCCTGCGTCCACCGAACGCCGCACCGGCGCAGATGATGCGGTGGATCCCGGGTAACACGCAGTGCCGCCTGGAACCGTGGATGTACACGCGCGGGGCGGACACCCGGATCGGCGTGACGATCGGGACGGGCGTGGCGAGCTACAACCAGTACGACTTCCTGCAGGCGATCGTCGAGAACATCAGCATCGCGGACGCGGAGGTCGTGGTGCCGGTCACGGAGGACGCCCTCCCCGTCCTCCGTGACCGGCTGACGAACGTGCTGGCGGGCTGGATTCCGCTGGACGTACTCGCGCCCACCTGTGATGTCCTGGTGCACCAGTCGGGCGGCAGCACCATGATGACGGCGCTGACCTTCGGTGTGCCTCAGGTCCTCGTCCCCGACCCCGCCCTGCACCGCGCGAACTCGATGGCCCGTCGCATCGTCGAGGCGGGCGCCGGGATCCTGCTCACTCCCGAGGAAGCCACGAGCGACGCTGTCGCGAAGGGCTGTCAGGAGATCGTCTCCAACCCGACGTATGCCGCGGCCGCCCGCGCGCTCGCTCGGGAGATCGCCGCCCTTCCGCTGCCTTCTGAGGTGGCGCGCCGCATCGAATGGCTCGTGCACGAGGGATCCACGGGACGACCCGACTGAGTCGTCCGCCCACAGGGACGGCGGCGGCCATCCGCTCGGCGGGGCCCCGCCGAGCGGATGGCGGCCGCCGTCCCCGGTTCGCGAGCCGGGGGCGAGGCGAGGCTGTCGAACCCGCCGGGACCCGTGCCGAGACCGTTGCGGCACTTCCCACCGAGCGATTGTTGGTCATGGCCCCGCCGGCGGCGTGGGTGTGCCTGGTCACGCGTGAGAATCGCCGGTCACGACACACGCACGGCTCCGCCGGACCTCGCACGCTGATTGGAGACCGATTCGTGGGACGAGATCGAACCTGGCGTGCGCTGGCACCCTCCGAAAAGGTCCACGCCGGGAAAGAGACCTACATCGGATACGCGGTGCACGCCACCGGCCGCCTGCACCTGGATGCCCTGGGGACTGCCTACGACGCCGTCTGCCGCGCCTACCCCCAGCTCACGGCCAGGATCGACGCTGGCGACAACGGGCCCCTCTTCGTGGCATCCGATGCCCGGCCGGATATCCACGCCTGCGACAGCGGCCTCGAACACCCGCTGGCCGGCGTGGAACTGAATCAGCACCAGGCGTTGAGCGCGCTCAACGTGGTGCGTGACGGCGACGCCACGAGCGTCTGCCTGCTGACCCATCACAGCATCGCCGACGCCCAGCACTCCCTGGAGATACTCGCCGCGGTGCTGTCCTGCTACACGGATGTGGTCCGCGGTGTGCCCATCGACCTGCCCCGCCGACCGTTTCCCCGGTCGTTGGAGGATCTCCTGGCCGAGCGTGGGATCGGGCGCGTCGTGCCGGACGACGGACAGACCCCGCAACAGCTGGCGGTGCCGGACCAACCGGCGGTGCGCGAACGGGACGCGCCCGCCCGGCACGTCGTCCAGCACCGCATGACGGCGGCTCAGACGTCGGCCCTGGTGGATCTCGGCCACCGTGAACACGTGACGATCAATGGGTTGTTGGCGGGCGTCCTGCTCCTCGTCGAAGCCGAGATCCGCGACCTGCCGTTGACCGAACTCGTGTACCGGTCCACGGCGAACCTGCGCAGTCACCTCACCCCTCCGGTCGGTGCGACCGAGGGGACGAACGTGCTGGGAGGTATGGGCTTCACGGCCACCGGCGACATCGCACCCGACGCCGTCACGATCGGTCGGGCGGTCAGTGCACGGCTGCGGGCCGGCCTGGCCGACGGGTCGATCCAGCGCAGCCTCCTGGACCTGCTCAGCCGGCCCGCACCCGACCCGAAGCCATGGGATCCGAGCACCGCCCCCGCCGTGGTCAGCATGATGAACTGGGGGCTGGTGCCGCCGATGCGTACGCCGGATGACCTGCGCCTGACGAACTTCCACTCCGCGTCTAGCATCAGAGAGATCACTACCATGGGCGGCTACGTGGTGAACACCTTCGACTCGCGGATCGGGATCGATCTGGCATGGCCCGAAGACGACGCGGAGCTGCCGACGCGCGTCGACTGTCTGCGGGACCGGTTGGACCACGTGACACTGCGGAGATGACCCGCCCGCTGCCTCGCGTCGTCGGTCGTGTGCGCGATGTCCGCGCCGCCCGCCACACCTGATCCGGCTCCGACGTGGCCGCCCGGTCACGGGCATCCGCTGGCGGGAAACGCGGGCGCACCGGGCGGCCGGCAGGTACACGCGTCACCACCCGGCGCGCTCGGCGCGACAGGCCGGCGCGGAGCGCGAACTCAGCTGTCGACCCGCAGCGCCCCGGACGGGCAGTTCCCGACGACGTCGACGACGGCGGCCTCCTCGCCGGGGTCCGGGTCGGCTCGCAGGAGCACCACGGTCCCGTCGTCGTCGCTCTGGTCGAAGATCTCGGGCAGGCGCAGCGCGCACAGGCCCGAGCCGACGCAGACCTCCCGGTTCGCGCGCACCCTCACGGCGCGTCCCACACGATCGGCAGACGGTGCACGCCATAGGTGATCATGTCGTTGCGCAGGGGCACGTCTCCGGGTGGCACGGCGAGACGGACGTTGGGCAGACGACGCAGCAGTTCGGTGAGGCCGACCGTCAACTCGATCCGCGCCAACTGCTGGCCGAGACACTGGTGCACGCCGTGGCCGAACGCCAGGTGCGAACTCCGCGCGCGGGTCACGTCCAGCGTCTCCGGCTCCGGCCAATGCCGCCCGTCGCGGTTGGCGGCCATCAGGGAGACCACCACGGTCGAACCGGCCGGGATGCGCTCGCCACCGAGCTCCACGTCCTCCTTGGCGAACCGGAAGAGCCCGGCGCTGACGACAGTCAGGTAGCGCAGCAGCTCCTCGACGGCGTCACCGATCCGGGATGGCTCGTCCCGCAGCACGGTGAGCTGTTCAGGCCGCTGCAACAGCACGAACATGCCCAGCCCCAGCATGCTCGCGGTGGTGTCGAGACCGGCGAAGAGCAACAGGGTGGCGATGCCGACCAACTCGTCGTCGGTCAACGTGGGATCGGCACCCGCGTGGTGAACCAAACCGGAGATCATGTCGTCCGCGGGGGTCTTCCGCTTGTCCGCCACCAGCCGCTGCATGAACGCGCGCTGAGCTTCGAGGTTCTCCACCGCCTGCTTGACCGGCAAGTCCGTCCGCAACAGGCCCGCCGCGTGGCGCTGAAACTCCGTGCGATCCTCGTAGCGCACCCCGAGCAGCTCGCAGATCACCAACGAGGGCACCGGAACCGCGAACGCAGGAACGAGGTCGGCGGTGTTCCCCTCCGCCAGCATCGCGTCCAGCCGCTCGGTAACGATCTGCTCGATCCGTGCGGTGAGTTGGCGCATTCTCCGCACGGTGAACTGACCGGTGAGCAATTTGCGATAGCGGGTGTGCTCCGGTGGATCCATGTTGATGAACGACCCGGCCCGCGCCTTGTCGTTCCGTAGCCGCTCGCCGAGCTGACCCGAGAGATTCTTGAACCTGGGGTGGTGGCGAAACCGGTCGGACGAGAAGCGCGGATCCGACAGGACCGCACGGGCCTCGTCGTACCCGGACACCAGCCAGAACGGATCACCGTCGGGCAGCGTCGAACTGCCGACCGGTGACCGCTCGGCCAGCGCCGCCAGCGCGGGCGGCAGCTTCGACGGATCGTCGCGCCGCATGAACTCCAGAGGAATCGGCGCCCGCAGCGAGTCGTCGGCGGGCGGGGTCTCCATCGTCTCGGTCGTCACCGCGGGGCCTCCCTCTACTGGTTCGGCAAACCGCGCACCATCTCCGCCGATCTGCCTGCAGGCGTCCCCGGGAGAGTAGGACAGACACCATCGGCCACACATCCCTCGCCCTGATAGGGACATGGGCGTCGGACAGTCGCATCGCCGCGACACGAGGTCGGGAGGTCGTCGACCGATCCGTCGGCAGCGGCGGGGCCGGAAGGTCCCCTTCTATCAGGTTGGGGGATGCTCCGCCCACCGCGCCTTCCTACCGTTACCGAAACGGCGCCGCGATGCGCTCGCCCCACGCCTACGGATCGCAGGCTTTGGACACGAAAGGGAGGGGCTCATGACCACCACTGCCGAGGCATCGGCCGAGACGGTCGACCTGTTCTCACCAGAAGTGGTCGCCGACCCGTTCGGCTGGTACGCGCGGCTGCGCGAGGAAACGGGGCCGAACACCGGGACGCTGAACATCGGCACCATGATGGGCGGGCCCGAGATGTGGCTCGTCACCCGCTACGAGGACGTACGCCAGGTCCTCACCGATTCGCGGTTCCTCACCAATCCGCCGGCCGACTCGCCCATCGAGGACATCCGCGCCGGCGTGTTCAAGCGACTGGACTTCCCGCCGGACCTGATCCCGTGGATGGCCAACCTGCTCAACGTGTCCGACGGTGAGGACCACACCCGGCTGCGCAAGCTGGTTTCGTACGCGCTGACCGCGCACCGGATCGGCAAGCTGCGCCCCCGGGTCGAGAAGATCACCGAGGACCTCCTCGACAAGCTGGCCGAGGATGGCAAGGACGGATCACCGGTCGACCTCGTCGAGGAGTACTGCTACCCACTGCCGGTCACCGTGATCTGCGAGCTGGTCGGCATCGACGAGCCCGACCGGCCGCACTGGCGTGCCTGGGGCGACTCGATGGCCACGATGAACGGCGAGCGGATCCCGGCCACCCTGCTCAAGTGCATCGAGCTCGCCCGAGAGCTGATCGAGAAGAGACGCGCCGAACCTCAGGACGACCTTGTCACCGCGCTCGTGCAGGCGCAGGCCGAGGACCAGAACCGGGTCTCCGACGACGAGATCATCGGCATCCTGTTCAGTCTGGTGACCGCCGGCCACCAGACCACCACGTACCTGATCGGCAACTCGGTCATCCTCCTCCTGGAGAACCCCGACCAGCTCGCGCGGCTGAAGGAGAACCCGTCGATGTGGCCGCAGGCGGTGCGCGAGCTGCAGCGCCTGGGCCCGATCCAGTTCGCGCAGCCACGGTTCCCCGCGGAGGACATCGAGCTTGGCGGCGTGACGATCCCGAGGGGGGCGCCGGTGGCGCCGCTGCTGCTGGCCGCCAACACCGATCCGCGTAGGTTCCCCGACCCCAACAAGCTGGTCATCGATCGGTTGGCCGTCGGCAGCGAGGGCCACCTCGGGTTCGGCAAGGGCATCCACCGCTGCCTCGGCCAGCACCTCGCCTACCAGGAGGCGGAGGTGGCGCTGCAGGGGCTGTTCACCCGGTTCCCGAACCTCTCCCTCGCCGTGCCGCGCGAGGAAATCCCGTGGATTCTGCGCCCCGGCTTCACCCGGACCAAGACCCTCCCGCTGAAACTCGTCTGAGCACACCGCCGCGGTTGACCCCGGGATGGGGCGTTCGACCCGGCACGAGCTGGTGAGGTCCACTCGGCTGATGCCGCACACCGGCACCGCCATGGGCTTTCCTCCTCACGGTGTCCGGGACGCTCGTCCTCGCAGGCCCTGGCGGTTCAACACCCATCGCCAGGGCCTGCGTCGCCCGATCGACGTACGGGCCGACGCGGAGCGGCTACCCCGACCGCGTCGAAACGCCGAGTTGACACAGCGCGACCATGTCACATCGCCTGCGCGCACTGGTGGCTTTCCCGCCAGCGCCCCGAGCGGATCAGCCGAACCGTGCTGGCCGGCGGACACGTTATCAACGAGGGAAGGATTCGCTCGCATGCGCACGTCGAAGGCGATCAGAGTCTGTGCACTGTCTGATCTGGATGACCGGGCGCCGTTCGCCGTCGAGGTCGGTGACGTGCCCGTCGTGCTGGTGCGCGACGGGGACGAGGTGCACGCGCTACGGGACGAGTGCTCACACGCCCGGATCGCGCTGTCGGAGGGTGAGGTCACCCGCAAGGGTATCGAGTGCCGGCTGCACGGGGCGTGCTTCGACCTGCGTACCGGCGCGCCGACCTCGCCGCCGGCCATCGAGCCCGTGGCCGTCTACGCGGTCCGCGTCGAGGGCGACGAGGTCTTCGTCGACCCCGATGCCACTCTGCGCTGATCCCCCTGCCCCGTCGGCAGCTACGACAGCCGTCCGACGGCCACGAGGTGCCGCTTCGCCGCCCGAGGTGGCGGCGAAGCAGGGGTGCCCGGGTGGGTGACGCGGCGTTGCCGGCTCCGGTTCATCCGCCGGTGAACGAGCCACAGCCGAAGCCCAGGGTACGGTGTGCCGCGCAGGACCAGACCACGGCGAGTCGGTGCCACACCGAGACCGAGCCGGTCATCGGGGGCATCGCCACCCCACCGCCCGCGGTGGCACACCGATCGCCGCCCGCCAGCTACTCGGTGAGCTGCGCGAGAAACCGGGCGACGCGGTGCAGGAACTCCCGGCGGAAGTGGCCTGCCACATGAGTCCGGCCCCGTCTCGACCGGGCCCCGACCGTGCTTTCCCGACGTCGAGGCCAGGGTGGTGAGCCGTCCGCACCGTCAGCGCGCCGGGACGGCGGGGCAGAGAGCCAACAGGTCGGTCGGCTGGTGCAGCACCACGTCGGGAGCACCGGCGAGCAACTCGTCGACGTCCTCCGGTGGTGCCCACAGCGCGGCCGCCGAGGCCACACCGGCGCCCTGCGCGCTGGCCAGATCAGTCGGCGCGTCACCGACCATGATGGCCCGCTCGGGCGGCACGTCCAGCAGGTTCAGGGCGTGCCGCACGATGTCGGGAGCCGGCTTGGGCCGGGCGACCTCGTCGGAGCCGACCACGTGGGCGAAGAATGGGAGCAGGCCGAGCCGGTCGAGCAGGGACCGCGCCCGGGGCCCGCTCTTGCCGGTGGCGACGGCGAGCCGCAGGCCACGCACCCGCAGGGTCAGCAGCAGTTCGAGGACCCCGTCGAAGACCTGCACCTGGTCGGCGAGTCGATAGCTCTCGCGGACGAACGGCTCCTCCATCGCCGACGGCAGGTGCATGATCCGCATGATGTCCGGGAAGTAGCGACCCAGGTGGCGCCGGTACTCGTCGAAGGGCGCGGGGCCGTCGCCGACGACCTCGGCGTACGCGATGGCGAATGCCTCACTCATCACCGCGAAGCTGTCGACGACGACCCCGTCGAGGTCGAAGATGACCGCGTGCCTGACCGGCGTCGAGGTGTCGGTCGGGGCAGCCGGCTGGTCGAGGACGGGAAATGCCATGGAGCACCTCTCTACCGGTACGCGGGCACCGCACGCTGGGCACGCGCCGACCCCGCCGAGGCGTAGAAGTTCTCGATCATCCGGACGATCAGCCGGGCCTCGGCGATGGCACGGCCACGGGTGCCGGGATCGGACAGCATCGCGGCGAGGCCGTCCAGTTGCCGGATGTACTCGATACCGATCCGCTCGGTCGGCACCGCGAGCCGCGTCGTGGTCCCCTCGCGGGTCACCGTCAGCTCTGACTCGGGCTGACGGTTGGAGCTGAAGCCGAAGGTGCACCGCAGATCCGCGGCCCCGGCGGTACCTTCGACGTGGATCGACGAGACGTCTCGCGCCTCGTGCGACGCCCAGCAGGCCCGCAGGGAGACCGAGACGCCGTCGGCGCGCACCAGGAAGCCCCGGGCCGTGTCCTCCACGTCGGAGGTGCGCCCGCTGGGCTGGTCCTGCCGCCACGCCGCGCGCCAGGCGTCGAGGTTGACGAAGTCGTCTGACGTCACGCCGATCACCTGTGTGAAGTCGGCCGGGCCGAGCAGGAAAGCCAGCGTGTCGAGCAGGTGCCAGCCGAGGTCGAACAGCGCTCCCCCGCCGGCCTCGTCGCGTCGGGTGAACCAGCCGCCCGCCGGCACGCCGCGGGCCCGTACCCAGCCGAGGTCGACGTGCCGGATGTCGCCCAGGTCCGGCAGGATCCGCCGCAGGGCCCCGACGTCACCCCGGTCCCGCGCGGCGCTGCCGGCCAGCAGCATTCCGCCGTTGCGTTCGGCCATCGCGAGGATGTCGACCTCGGCCGAGGTCAGGCACACCGGCTTCTCGATGAAGACGGAAATCCCGGTGGCGAGCAACGCACCCGCCACCTCCGTGTGCAGGTGGTTGGGCACCGCGACGACAGCCAGGTCGACCTCGCGGGCGGTGAGCGCGTCCGCCGTACGGTACGCGCTGAGGCCCGTCGCATTCTGGATCGTCGCGCGCGACGCCGGGTCGGCGTCGACGACCGCGACGACCTCGAAGTCGGCATGCTCACGCAACAGCGGCAGCCAGAGCTCCCGTCCTGCCCAGCCGAGCCCGACCACCGCCACCCGGACGCTCATGCGCTGGCCACGGCTTCGGCCACGATCTCGGCCGTCGCGCGCATCTCCTGCTCACCGGCCAGCAGGATCCGGTGGTGCAGCCACACGCAGTCCTCGCTGATGGCATCGGTGTTGGGGCAGCGCTCCGCGATCGCGTCCAGGCTCTCGTCGGGCGCGCCCAACTCCCAGAATGCCTCGGTGCGGTAGATCGCACGGAACCCCGCGAACGCGGGCAGGCCCATCGCCACGAGCCGGTCGACCAGGGCGTTGCGGTCCTCCTCGCCGATGCCGGGGACGCGGAACATCGCCATGTAGTGCGGGTTGCGGTCGGCGCGCACGTCGCCACCCTGAGGCACGACGCCGTCGATTGCGCCCAGCAGCTGGGACAGCAGCGTCCAACGCTGGTCCCGCACCGCGATCTGCTGGTCGAGGCGGCGTAGTTGGGCCCGCAGTACCGACGCGGAGAACTCGTTGAGACGCATGTTGGAGCCGGAGATCCGGTGCAGGTACCGGCGGTCGTCCCGGGGCCGGCCACAGCTGTGCCGTAGGAACGCCGTCTCGTACCTCTCCGTCTCACCCTCCGGAAAGACCACGGCGCCGCCCTCACCCGCGGTCATCAGCTTGCCGTTCTGGAAGCTGAACGTGGCGATGCTGCCGAGCTCGCCGACACGCTTGCCCTGCCAGCGCGCGCCCTGCGCGTGCGCGGCGTCCTGCAGCAGCGGCACGCCGTTGTCCGCGGAGATCTTCGCCAGCGCGTCCATGTCCGCCATCAGACCGGCCATGTGCACCGGCATGATCACCTTGGTACGTGGTGTGAGGGCGGCGGCGACCGCGACGGGGTCGATGTTGTAGGTGTGCGCGTCGACGTCGACCGGGACCGTGACCGCGCCGAGCCGCTGGGCCGCCTGCGAGGAGGAGATGAAGGTGAAGGCCGGAACGACGACCTCGGTGCCCGGTCCGACGCCCAGGACCTGGAGGGCGAGTTCCAGCGCGTGGGTGCCGTTCGTGACCGCCAGCGCGTGCTCGGCGCCGTGGTGGTCGGCGAACTCACGCTCGAAGGAGTTCACCTCGTCTCCGCCCATGCGCCACCACTGGCCCTGATCGAGCGCACGGATCAGGGCGGCTCGCTCGGCATCGTCGTACTGCGGCCACGCGGGGAATTCTGGTGCCTGTCGCGCGTCCATGTCTCTCCGAATTCTCCGTAATGGGTCCGGTTGAGGAAAAGCGTGAACGGTCGTAACCCAGGAATTGCCGATTCAAGATCTTCTGCCATCGTATGATCACCGTTGGCGCCCGACATCCCCCGGTCTGGTAGTGCCCCGCGCGTCATTCAGCGCGAGAAATGCGCGGCGGGAATCCAGCCGTCCCTCGGGCATGTGGATTCCGTGCGGTTCCGGCCATCACGAACCCGCCCGGACGTCCGTACGGCGGTTGCTCAGCAGCTCCGCGACGGAGCGGGCCAGCTCGAGCGACTGCTCGGCGTTGAGCCGTGGGTCGCACGCGGTCCGATAGCGGGCGGGCAGTTCGCGCTCCGCGATTCCCACGGCGCCGCCGAGGCATTCCGTCACGTCCTCGCCGGTCACCTCGACGTGGATACCACCGGGGTGGGTGCCGAGGCCACGATGTACCTCGAAGAAGCCGACGAGTTCGTCGACCACGTGGTCGACGTGCCGGGTCTTGAAGCCGTTTCCCGACGTCCGGGTGTTGCCGTGCATCGGGTCGCACTGCCAGACCACCTGGTGTCCGGAGGCGTTGACCTTCTCCACGATCGGTGGCAGGACGTCGCGGACGAGGCGGTGCCCCATCCGGCTCACCAGCGTCAGTCGTCCCGGTGTGGAGCGCGGGTCGAGGCGCTCCACGTACTCGACGGCCAGCTCCGGTGTCACGCTCGGCCCCAACTTGAGACCGATCGGGTTGGCGATCAGTTCAGCGAACGCGACATGGGCGCCGTCGAGCTGACGGGTACGCTCACCGATCCACAGGAAGTGGGCGAGCCCGCTGGTCAGCCGCGCCCCGGGGCCGCAGGCGTCGGCCCGGAGCCCGGCCCGTTCGTAGTCGAGCAGAAGCATCTCGTGGCTGACGTGGACGGCGCCCGCGCGGACCCTGCGGACCACGTCCATCGCGCCGGCCGCGTGCGCATGGGCACGCAGCATGCGTCGCGGATCGGGGATTCTGGCGGCGGGCGTGGGTTCCGCCGAATTGATGATGTCGCCGCGGTAGACCGGAAGACCCGACGCGTCCACGGCGGCGGATCGGGGCTTGGCATACTGTCCGGCCATCCGGGCGACCTCGACCACCGGCATGCCGGTGGCGGAGGTCAGCACGGCGGCCATCTGCGACAGGATCCGCAGGTTGGCTCGCAGGTGCGCCTCGGTGTTGTCGGCGAAGGTCTCGGCGCAGTCGCCGCCCTGCAGCAGGAACGCCTCACCGCGGGCGACCGACGCGAGCTGCTCCGACAACCGCGCCGTCTCGTCCGGCGCCACGATCGGCTCGGCGTGCCGCAGCCGCTCGATGACGGCGCCGGCCCGCTCGGGGTCCGGCCAACACGGCTGCTGGGCGGCCGGGCGGGCCAGCGCCTCATCCAGCTGGTGGGCCAGCAGCCGGTCCGCCGAGTGGTCGTGGGCCGGCCCCCCCGACTCGGCCGGCCGGCACGGAAACCGTGTCATGTCCGGACCGCACCGGTCGTGACGGCACCGACGAGCGCGTCCATGGGCACTCGTGGCATCCCGGCGAGGACAGCGATTACCGCGTCCTCCGGCACGTCGCTCACCAGTTCCGCGCCCGCAGGCCCGTCCAGGACGAAACCGAGCCCGCTGAGCGCCTTCTTGTCCCGGTGCATCTGGCGGACGAGGACCCCGGAATCGACCTCGGCGGGCAGGGCGGTGGGCAAGCCGTAGTGGCGGACGACCGCGAGGTGCTCATCCACTCTGGTCCGATCGATCCGGCCCAGCGCACCCGCCAGCCGGCCGGCGAAAACGGTGCCGATGGCGACCGCCTCGCCGTGCCGCAGCGCGAATCCGGTGGCCAGCTCGAGCGCGTGCCCCAGCGTGTGGCCGTAGTTGAGCAGATGCCGCTTTCCGGCGTCCCGCTCGTCTACCTCAACGATGCCCGCCTTGAGGGTCACGCTGGCGGCGATCTGCTCCGCGAGCGGCAACCCGCGTAGCTCGCCCGCGCCGATGAAGTGACAGCGGGCGATCTCACCGAGACCGTTGAGCAGTTCCCGCGGCGGCAGGGTCGACAGGTAGTCCGTGTCGCACAGCACCGCGCGGGGCTGCCAGTACGCGCCGACCAGGTTCTTGCCGTCCGGCAGGTTCACCGCCGTCTTACCACCGACGCTGGCGTCCACCTGGGCCAGCAGCGACGTGGGTAGATGGATCACGTCCACGCCCCGGTGGTAGAGCGCGGCGGCTAGTCCGACGACGTCGGTGGTCGTCCCGCCACCGCACGAGACGACCACGTCGGACCGGGTGAGCCCGAACCGCACGAACGCGTCGCACAACGCCTCCACCGTGACGAGCGTCTTGCCCTGCTCCCCGTCGCGGGCAGGCAACAGCAGGGTCTCCACGCCCGTGTCGGGCACCCATTCCGGCGGGCGGGCCGACACGACGGCGGCCCGTTCGGCGCCCAGTCGGCGAACCACCTCGGCCAGCGACGTGCGTACGCCCGGGCCGATCACCACCTGGTAGGAACGGTCGCCGAGACGCACCGGAACCGTTCTTGTCACGGCGCCTTCTCCAGGGTGTCCTGCGAACTCCGCTGCGCCCGGCCGGCGGCCCCCGTCTCGGCCGCACCACCGTAGAAGGCCCACACGAACCGCGTGAACTCCCGGAAGCAGTCCCGGCAGAAGTTGACGAACCACGCGAGCGGGCGATCCTCGTTCTCCATCGTCTCCCTTTCTGGTACGGACCGAGCCCGAGTTCAGCCGAGGTTGCCGGAGAGGATGCGGGACACCAGCATCCGGTGCTCGTCGTCGTCGGTGACCGTGCGCACCTGTTCACGGCCGTTCCGGACGGTCAGATACCGGCGCTGCCGCATGAACACCTGACCGTTCTCGACGGCCCGGCCACACAGGATTTCCCGGCTGTCGTCTCGCCCCGGGTCCGACAGGATCGCCCGCAGGTTGTCCTCCAGTTCCTTCCAGTCGCTCCACTGCCGCGACTGCGTCGTGAAGGTGTAGACAACGCCCCAGCGGGTGGCCACTCCCCGGCGTTGCAGTGCGATCCCCGGTCCGTCGTCGACCAGCCGGAACTGGCTGCCGTACTGCGCCTGTACCGTGCCGCAGACGCGCAGCGGCTCGACGTAGATCGGTCCCGGGTAGCCGACGTCCACCAGCCACTCGTCGCCGTCCAGGGAGACTCGGCCGAACATGTGCTCCACATCGGTCCGGAATGCGGCCCGACCTTCGGTGGTGTTGCCCGCCAGCAGCGTGACGTCGTAGCCCAACTCGCGCAGCAGCCGGTGGAACAGGCGGTTCAGGTGATAGCAGGCCCCGCCTCGACCCTCGACGATGCTCCGCTCGAACAGCGCGTCCTCGTCGAGGTCGACCACGTCGATCCCGTCCGCGATGTCGTACGCGAGACTGCTGTACGGAATCGCCATCAGGTGTCTCCTGTGCAGCCTCCGCAACGTATCGATATTTACATCGGTCTCCCCATCGCAGTTGATTCCGCGCAGATAACCGGCCACGTCGAACACGTCGTCACCCTCTTTCAGACGGAGATCTCCACCGCCCTGTCGGCCCCGTCGCCAGACAGCAGCTCGTGCAGGTGCGCGGCGATCAATTGTGGGGTTGGATAGGAAAAGACGAGATTGGCCGGGATCTTCCGGTCGGTGACGTCACGCAGCCGGTTGCGCAGCTCGATGGCGGTGAGAGAGTCGAAGCCGATCTCGAACAGTCCCTGGTCCGCCTCGACGTGGTGGGTCGCGCCGTAGCCCAGGACCGCGGCCACCTGACCCCGTACCAGGTCGAGCAGGACCTTGGCCTGCTCGGCGGCCGGCAGCCCGGTCAGCCGATCGGCGAGCCGCGTGGGCTCGTCGCCGACCGAGGTGTGCGCCTGTTGCCGGCCCACCCGGACGAGGCGACGCAGCATGTGCGGCACCGCCCCACCGGCCGCCGCGATCGCGCGGACCCCGCGAAGGTCGAGCCTGGCGGGCACCAGCAGCGTCCTCCCGGAGCCGACGGCGGCGTCGAAGAGTTCCATCCCCTCCTCGGGTGGCAACGCCAGGAGTCCCCCGCGCCGGTTCATCCGGGCCCTGGCGAGGTCGTCGGTGCCGGCCGCCATGCCGGTGGTCTGGTCCCACAAACCCCACGCCAGCGACAACCCCGGCAGGCCCAGCGACCGGCGGTGAGCCATCAGCCCGTCCAGGAACGCGTTCGCCGCCGCGTAACTGCCGCTACCGGCGCCCATGAACACCGCCGACACCGACGAGTAGACGACGAACGCGTCCAGCCGCAGGTCACGAGTCAACTCGTCCAGATGCCGCACCGCGTCCACCTTCGGCGCGAACACCTCCGCCAGCCGGTCCGGGGTCACCGTGCCGATCACCCCGGCGTCCGCGACGCCGGCCGTGTGCACCACGGCGGTCGGAGGGTGCTGCGCCAGCAGGGCTGCCACGTGGTCACGATCGGACATGTCGCAGGCCACCACTGTGACGTCGGCGCCCTGCTCGGTGAGCCCGGCGACGAGATCCGTCGCACCCTCGGCATCCGGGCCACGCCGGCTGGCCAGCACCAGACGCCGCACACCGTGTCGGGCGACCAGGTGCCGAGCCGCCAGGCCGCCCAGCGCCCCGGTGCCACCGGTGACCAGCACCGTCGCGTCGGGGCCGAAGGCATTCCCGGCGTCCGGCGCGACCCCGGCGACCCGGGTGAGGCGCGGCACCGACAGCGCCGCGTCGCGGACCGCGACCTGCGGTTCGCCGCAGGCCAGGACCGCCCCCAACACGGCTTCCGCTCCGTCGTGGGACGCCGGGTCGAGGTCGACCAGGACGATCCGGTCAGGGTTTTCCACCTGGGCGGCCCGGACCAGGCCCCACACCGCCGCACCCGCGGGACTGGTCACCGCACCGTCACCGGCGGGCACCGCGCCTCGCGTCACGACCACCAACCGGGACTCCTCGAACCCGCCCCCGGCCAGCCAGCACTGGACCACGTCCAACACCTGCGTGGTGAGCTCCAGCACGGTGCTGCCGCCGACGGCCTCCAGCACCGCCACCGCCGGTGCGTCCGCTGTCCCCGACAACACGTCGTCGGCCAGGGTCGCGACCTGTTCCGCGTCCGCGACGGGCAGCCAGGACAGCGCGGGCCCGTCCTGGGCCGCGCGCAGACCGATCCACTCCACCTGGAACATCGAGTCGGCCAGCGCGTTCCCCACCGCCGCGGCGTTCAACTGCTCGCGGGACACCGGCCGGCCCACCAGCGACTCCATCGTCACGACCAGACCACCGAGCTCGTCCACGGCTTCGAGCGCCATCGCGTCGGGTCCGGGGCTCGTGACCCGCACGCGCAGGGCCGCGGCGCCAGCGGCGTGCAGTCGCAGACCGTTCCACGCGAAGGGCAGGGACAGTTCCCGCTGGTCGGTTTCATCGGCCCCGGACACGGCGCCGAGGAGAGTCGAGTGCAGGGCAGCGTCCAGCAGCGCCGGGTGGATGCCGAAGCCGCCGGCCTCCGAACGGTGTTCCTCGGGGAGCGCGACCTCGGCGAAGAGTTCCTCGTCACGCCGCCACACCGCCCGCACGGCCTGGAACGTGGCCCCGTAGCCGTAGCCCACCCGGGCGAGCCGATCGTAGCCGGCGCTGATGTCCAGCGGCTGCGCCCCGGGCGGCGGCCACGCGGTGACGTCGAAGCCGGCGACCGGCCGCCCGCGCTCCGGCGGGATCCCGAGCGTGCCGGTGGCGTGCCGGACCCAGCCGTCCGCGCCGCCGACTCCGGCGGCGTCCTCACGCTGGGAGAACACCTCGACGGTACGGGAGCCGTTCTCGCCCGGTCCGCCGACGGCGACCTGCACGCGAACCCCGCCGTGCCGTGGTACCACGAGCGGCGCCTCGATCACGAGTTCGTCGAGCACAGAGCAGCCGGCCTCGTCACCGGCGCGCACGGCCAACTCGACCAACCCCGCGCCGGGAACGATGACGACGCCGCTGACGGCGTGGTCGGACAGCCACGGGTGGGACCGCAGGGCCAGCCGTGAGCTGAACACCATGCCGTCGGACTGCGGTAGGTGCACGACCGCGCCCAGCATCGGGTGGTCGGCTCCGGCGAGTCCCAACGAGGCGGCGTCGGCGGCGGGCTCGGCCGCAGGCAGCCAGTAGTGCTGGTGGTCGAAGGCGTAGGTCGGCAGGTCCACGCGACCGGTCCGGGTGGGCAGGACACCGCTCCAGTCCACCGCCACATCGCGGACGAACAGCTCGGCCATGGACGTGAGCAGCCGGCGCAGCCCGCCCTCGTCACGCCGCAGCGATCCGACGACCACCGCGTCGGTGTCGTCGGTGCTCTCGGTGATCGGTTGGACCAGCACCGGGTGCGGGCTGACCTCGACGAACACCCGATGCCCCTGGCCGACCAGGTCGGCCAGGGCGGCACCGAAACCCACCTGGTGGCGCAGATTCCGGAACCAGTACCCGCCATCGACGACCCCGGCGTCCCGGATCCAGTCACCGGTCACCGTCGACCGGAACGGCACCATCGGTGCCCGCGCGTCGATCCCGGCCAGTGCCTCGGCGAGGAGGTCACGAACGCGCTCCACGTGCCCGGTGTGCGAGGCGTAGTCCACCGCGATCCGCCGCACCCGGACACCGTCGTCGGACAACGCCCCGAGCGCCTCCTCCAACGCCCCGGCGTCCCCGGCGATCACCACCGAGCGGGGCCCGTTGACCGCGGCCACCTCGACCCGCCCCGCCCACGGCGCCAGCCGGGCGGTGACGTCGTTCTCGCCCAATGAGACGGAGGCCATGCCGCCACCCCCGGAGAGTTCCGTGGCGATGGCCCTGCTGCGCAGGGCCACCACCCGCGCCGCGTCCGGCAGCGACAGGGCACCCGCGACACACGCCGCGGCGATCTCTCCCTGAGAGTGTCCGACCACCGCGTCCGGGACCACGCCGACCGAGGACCACACCGACGCCAGTCCCACCATCACCGCGAAGCTCGCGGGCTGGAGCACGTCGACCCGCTCCGTCAACCCGGGATCGGCCTCACCCCGCAACACGTCGACCAGGGACCAGTCGACCCACGGCGCGAGCGCCGAGGCGCACTCGGAGATCCGCTCGGCGAACACCGGGGACGAGTCCAGCAGTTCCCGTCCCATGCCCACCCACTGCGAGCCCTGGCCCGGAAAGACCCAGACCAGCTTCCCCGGCGAACCCGAGGCGGTCGTCCTGCCGACCACCACTGCGGGCGTGTCCTCGCCCCGGGCCAGCGCCCGCAAGCCGGCCAGCGCCTCCGCCCGGGAGCCCGCCACCACGACGGCCCGCTCGGCGAACACGGCCCGCCCGGACACCAACGATCGGGCCACCTCCGCCGATGACACCTCGCCGGAATCCGCCATGAACGTGGCCAGCCGCCGCGCCTGCCCGGCCAACGAGGCAGCGCTGCGCGCCGACACCACCAACGGCACCACGGCATCGGGCGGCGGGGGCGGGCCGGGCCGGGCCTCCTCGGCCGGCGCCTCCTCGATGATCAGATGTGCGTTCGTTCCGCTGATCCCGAACGACGACACCCCCGCCCGGCGTGGCCGACCGTCGCGCGGCCACTCCCGCGCCTGCGTCAGCAGCTCCACCGCGCCCTCGGACCAGTCCACCTGGGTGGTGGGCGCGTCCACGTGCAGGGTCGGGGGAACGACACCGTGACGCAGCGCCTGCACCATCTTGATCACGCCGGCGACGCCCGCCGCCGACTGCGCGTGACCGATGTTCGACTTGATCGAGCCCAGCCACAACGGCCGGCCGGGCTCCCGGTGCTGTCCGTAGGTGGTCAACAGGGCCTGCACCTCGATCGGATCTCCCAGCGCCGTGCCGGTGCCGTGCCCCTCCACGACATCCACGTCGGACGGATCGAGCCCGGCGTTGGACAGGGCCGCGCGGATCACCCGCTGCTGCGACGGCCCGTTCGGCGCGGTGAGACCGTTGGAGGCGCCGTCCTGGTTCACCGCGCTGCCGCTCAGCACGGCCAGCACCCGATGACCCCGTTCCCGCGCCACCGACAGCCGCTCCAGGACCACCACGCCAGCGCCCTCGGCCCAGCCGGTGCCGTCCGCCCCGTCCGCATACGACTTGCACCGCCCGTCCCCGGCCAGGCCGCGCTGCCGGGAGAACGCCACGAAGGTGCCGGGCGTCGCCATCACCGTCGCACCGCCGGCCAGCGCCATCGAGCACTCGCCCTGCCGCAGGGCCTGCGCGGCAAGGTGCATCGCCACCAGTGAGGACGAACACGCCGTGTCGACAGTGATCGCCGGCCCCTCGAACCCGAACACGTAGGACACCCGGCCGGACGCCACGCTCGACGCACCGGCCGTACTCGCGAAGCCCTCCAGCTCCGGCACGGCCGCACCGATCCCGTAGCCCTGCGCGGACACCCCGGTGAAGACGCCGACGTCGCTTCCCTTCAGCGAGGTCGGGTCGATGCCGACGCCCTCCAGGGCCTCCCACGACACCTCCAGCAGCAGTCGCTGCTGCGGGTCCATGGCCAACGCCTCACGCGGTGAGATCCCGAAGAACCTGGCGTCGAACTGCCCGGCGTCGCTCAGGAAGCCGCCCTGGTCGGTGGTGGACGTGCCCCTGTTTTCGGGGTCCGGGTCGAAGAGGTCCGCCAGATCCCAGCCGCGGTCGGTGGGGAAGGGCGACACACCCTCGCGGCCCTCGAACACCAACCGCCACAGGTCGTCCGGGCTCGCCACGCCGCCCGGCAACCGGCACGCCATCCCCACGATCGCGACGGGCTCGTCCGGCTCGGCCACCACGGCGGCCGTCGTCGGCGTGCCAGCCACCCGGTCGCCCAGGTCGTCACGCAGGTGGCGGGCGAGAGCGACCGGATTCGGGTAGTCGAAGACCAGGGTCGCGGGCATCTTCAACCCGGTCGCCTCGCGCAGCCGGTTGCGCAGCTCGACCGACGTCAACGAGTCGAATCCGGCGTCCGTGAACGCCGTGTCCGGGCGCACGGCGTCCGGACTGGTGTGCCCGAGCACAAGCGCTACCTGGCCGCGCACCAGGTCCAGCAGCAGCGCGTCCTGCTCGGCCGGCTCGAGACCGGCCAGTCGCCGGGCCAGCCCGTGATCCTTCGCGGCCACGGCGCGCGCCTGCTGCCGGGCCGGACGAATCAGACCCCGCAGCAGGTGCGGCACGTTCGAGCGGATCGACCGGAGATCCAGCTTGACCGGAACCAGCAGCGCCTGGCCGGATCCCACGGCGGCGTCGAACAGGTCCATGCCCTCGGCGGGCGTCATCGCCAGGACACCGCCGCGGCTCGCCCGTGCCTGGTCTGCGCTGCCCAGGTGCGCGGTCATGCCGTCGGTCTGCGCCCACAGACCCCAGGCCAGCGACACGGCCGGCAGGCCGGCGGCTCGACGTCGGGCGACCGCCGCGTCCAGAAAGGCGTTCGCCGCCGCATAGTTGCCCTGACCGGCGGATCCGAACACACCCGACGCGGACGAGAACACCACGAACGCGTCGAGATCCAGGCCCAGGCCCTGGGTGAGTTCGTCCAGGTGTCGCACCGCGTCCACCTTCGGCGCGAACACGGTGGCCAGCCGGTCGGGCGTCAACGCCCCGATCACGCCGTCGTCCAGCACGCCCGCCGTGTGCACCACGGCCGTCGGACGATGCTCGACCAGCACGGCCGCCACCTGGTCCCGGTCCGACACGTCGCACGCCACGACCGAGACCTCCGCGCCCTGCCCGGCCAGCTCGGTGACCAGCTCAGCCGCACCGTCCGCGTCCGGGCCGCGCCTGCTGACCAGGACCAGCCGCCGCACCCGGTGCCGGGACACGAGATGCCGCGCGACCAGCGCACCCAGCGACCCGGTGCCGCCGGTCACCAGGACCCGCCCCGCCTCACCGAAGACGCCGGGAGCATCGCCGGCCCGAGCGGTGACGCGGGCGAGCCGGGGAACCACGAGCACGGCGCCCCGGACGGCCACCTGCGGCTCCCCCGAAGCAAGAACCGACCCGAGCACCTGCTCGACATCGCCGTCGGTATCAAGGTCCAGCAGCACAATCCGGTCCGGATTCTCGGCCTGCGCGGAACGCACCAGACCCCACACCGCCGCCGCAGCGGGGTCAACGATCACGCCGGCACCGGCCGGCACCGCGCCCCGGGTCACCACCGCCAGCCGCGACTCCTCCGGCCCACCGCCCAGCCACTCCTGGACGACGCCCAGGGCCCGTGACGTCACGGCTGCCGGGTCATCCCCGCCGACCACTTCGAGCACCGCCACCGTGGGCGCGTCGTCGGCCAGGGCCACCACGTCGTCGACCGTGTCCACCGACGCCCACGAAGGCGCCGATGCCGCGGAACCCGCGGGCAACGCGGTCCAGTCGACACGGAACAGCGAGTCGCGGGGATCCGCCGCCGCACCCAACCCCTCCACCGGCCGGGACACCAGCGACTCCACCGACACCACGGGAGCACCGGTCTCGTCCGCCGCCTCCATCGAGATGGCGCCGGGTCCGGCGGACCCGATCCGCACGCGTAGCGCCGACGCGCCGGCGGCCCGCAGCACCATGCCGTTCCAGGCGAACGGCAGCACCGGCGGCCCGGGCTCCGCCGCCGCGGTGCCCAGCATGCCCGCGTGCAGCGCGGCGTCCAGCAACCCGGGATGGATGCCGAACTCCCCCGCCTGGCCACGGCACTCCGCCGGCAGGGCGACCTCGGCGAACACCTCCTCGCCCCGCCGCCACACCGTCCGCAAACCCTGGAACGACGGGCCGTACGCGTAGCCGCGCTCGGCCAGGTCGGTGTAGAAGGCCGCCGAATCGACCTCCCGCGCGCCCGGCGGCGGCCAGGCGGCGAAGTCGAACCCGGAGCCCCGCACGGTCGGCCCGTCCGACAGGAAGCCGGTGGCGTGGCGGGTCCACGCGTCCGTGCCGTCGCCGGGCAGCGAGTACACGTCCACCGGACGCGTCCCGTTCTCTTCCGGGGCGCCGACGGCCACCAGCACCCGCACACCACCGCGTTCCGGGACGGTCAGCGGTGCCTCGATCACGAGTTCCTCGAGCACCGTGCAGCCGACCTCGTCGCCCGCGCGGACCGCCAGCTCGACCAACCCGGTGCCCGCGACGAGCACCACGCCACCGATCGCGTGATCCGCCAGCCACGGATGCGACCGCAGTGACAGCAACGACGTGAACACCAGCCCGTCCGACTGCGGCAACCGCACCGCCGCGCCCAGCAGCGGGTGGTCGACCGGGGACTGCCCCAACGACGCGGCGTCCGCCGCAGGCCCGCCGGGCGGAAGCCAGTAGTTCTGCCGGTCGAAGGCGTACGTCGGCAGGTCGACATGCCCGGTCACCGGCGGCAGCACGGTGGCCCAGTCGACGGGGACACCGCGGACGAACAACTCGGCCACCGAACTCAGCAGGGTCTGTTCCTCCGGGCGGCCGTCGCGCAGGGCCGGGACACAGGTGACCTCGGCGCCCGCCGCGATGGCGGTCTCCGCTGCCATCGCGGTCAGCGCCGCGCCCGGTCCGAGTTCCACGAACAGCGTGGCGCCCTGCTCCACGGCGGCCGCGATCCCGTCGGCGAACCGCACCGGCCGGCGTACGTGCTCAGCCCAGTAGCGTGGGTCCGCGAGCTCACCGGGCTCCGCCAGCCGGCCGGTCACGTTCGACACCACCGGGATCGCCGGCGGCTGCCAGTCCACCCCGGCCAGCTCGGCGGCGAACTCGGCCAGCATCGGCTCCATCCGGTGCGAGTGGAAAGCGTGCGAGACGACCAGTTGTTTCGTCTTGTGCCCGCGTTCCCGCAGCCGGTCCGCCGCGGCGAGGACCGCGTCGTGATCACCGGAGAGCACGACGGAGGACGGGCCGTTGACCGCCGCGAGCGCCACGCCCTCACCCAGGAGACCGCTGACCTCCGCCTCGCTCGCGGCCACCGCGACCATCACCCCGTCCGGCGGCAGCGCCTGCATGAGCCGGCCCCGGGCCGCGACGACCCGCGCCGCGTCGGCCAGCGACAGCACCCCTGCCGAGTACGCCGCGGTGAGCTCGCCGATCGAATGTCCGATCACCGCGGCGGGCCGGACGCCCCACGACTCGACGAGCCGATACAGCGCGCTCTCCACCGCGAACAGGCCGGCCTGTGTGAACACCGTCTGGTTCAACAGGTCACCGCTGCGCGGCAGCCTGTTCAGCACCACGTCCCGCACCGCGTGATCGGTCCACCCGGTCAGGCACGAGTCCAGCTGCTCGCAGGCCTCGTCGAACGCCCGCGCGAACACCGGATACCGGTCGTACAGTTCGCTGCCCATACCGACCCGCTGCGAGCCCTGTCCCGGAAACACCAGGACGGCCCGGCCCTGCCCGGCCGTACCGGTCACCAGGTCGGGGGCGCTCTCACCGCTGGCCAGCGCACCGAGCCCGGCCAGCGCCGCTTCGGTCGAGCCCGCGACCAGCACGGCGCGCTCGTCCAGCAGCGCCCGACCGGACAGCAGCGCCCCGGCCGTCCGCGCCAGCGAAACCTCGGTGCGGTCGAGGAACGAGGCCAGCCGGCCGGCCTGCGCCGACAGGGAGGCCGTGCTGCCCGCCGACACCACCAGCGGCACCAACCCGGTCGACCCGTCCGTCGACGCTGTCGATTCCTCCGGCTCCTCGGCGGCGGGCGGTTCTTCGAGGATCACGTGCGCGTTGGTCCCGCTGATTCCGAACGCGGACACGCCCGCTCGGCGTGGTCGGCCGGTGCGGGGCCACTGGCGGGCCTCGGTCAGCAACTCGACCGCGCCGGCGGACCAGTCCACCTGCGGCGTGGGCGCGTCCACGTGCAGTGTGGGCGGCAGCACCTCGTGCCGCAGCGCCTGCACCATCTTGATCACACCGGCCACGCCCGCGGCCGCCTGGGTGTGACCGAGGTTGGACTTGATCGAGCCGAGCCACAGCGGCCGGTCCGGCTCGCGGCCCTGACCGTAGGTCGCGATCAGCGCCTGCGCCTCGATCGGGTCACCCAGGGCGGTCCCCGTCCCGTGGGCCTCCACGGCGTCCACGTCCGACGGCGTCAGCCCGGCGCCGGACAGCGCCTTGCGGATCACCCGCTGCTGCGACGGTCCGTTCGGCGCCGTCAGACCGTTCGACGCCCCGTCCTGGTTCACCGCACTGCCCCGCAGCACGGCCAGAATCCGGTGCCCGCGCTCACGTGCCACCGACAGGCGTTCCAGCACCACGACGCCGACGCCCTCCGACCAGCCGGTGCCGTCCGCGGCCGCGGCGAACGCCTTGCTCCGCCCGTCCGTGGCCAGCACCCGCTGCCGGGAGAACGCCACGAAGGTGCCGGGTGTCGGCATCACGGTCGCGCCCCCGGCCAGCGCCATCGAGCACTCCCCCAGCCGCAGCGCCTGCGCAGCCAGGTGGATCGCCACCAGCGACGACGAACAGGCCGTGTCGATGGTGACCGCCGGCCCCTCGAACCCGAAGGTGTACGACACCCGGCCGGACGCCACGCTCGACGCCGAACCGGTGCCGGCGAAGCCCTCGAGCTCCGGCGTGATCGAGCCGGCACCATAGCCCTGGGTGAACACCCCGGAGAACACCCCGACGTCGGTGCCGTGCACCGACGTCGGGTCGACGCCGGCGTCCTCCAACGCCTCCCACGAGGTCTCCAGCAGCAGCCGGTGCTGCGGGTCCATCACCAACGCCTCGCGTGGTGAGATTCCGAAGAAACCTGCGTCGAACTGCCCCGCCCCCCGCAGGAACCCACCCTGGCTGGTGTACGAGGTGCCGGGGCGGTCGGGGTCCGGGTCGAACAGGCCGTCCAGGTGCCAGCCTCGGTCCTCCGGGAAGTCGGAGAGGGCGTCCACCCCGTCGGCCACCAACCGCCACAGGTCCTCCGGCGAGGACACGCCACCCGGGAACCGGCACGCCATGCCCACGACGGCCAACGGCTCGTCGGCGTGCCGCGAGCCCTGCTGCCGCAGGGTGTGCAGTTCGGCGGTGACGCGCTTGAGGTACTGGAGGAGTCTTTCGTCCGTGGCCATTCTCGTCTGTCCTCACGAAGGTGTCGATGGGGTGGGATCGTCGACCGGCGGGTCAGGTGAGGCCGAGTTCCGCGTCGATGAAGTCGAGGACGTCGTCGGCGGACGCCGACTCGAGCTGTTCCGCCACCGAGGCCCCGTCCGCCTGCTCGCGGACTCCGTTGCACCTGGCCACCAGCCCCTGCAGTCGCAGCGTGAGGGCGGATCTCGCGGACCCGTCGAGGGCGAGGCCGCCGATCAGCGACTCGAGCTCCTCGATCCGGGCGGTGACCCGGGTGAGCGCGTCACCGCCGGTCCCGAACTCGTCGCGCAGGTGACGTGCCAGGGCGTACGGGGTCGGGTAGTCGAAAGCCATCGTGGCCGGCAGCTTCAGGCCGGTCGCCGCACGCAGCCGGTTGCGCAGCTCCAGTGACGTCAACGAATCGAATCCGGCGTCCTTGAACGCCCCGTCCGCCCGGACGGCCGCCGCGCCGGAGTACCCGAGCACCACCGCGACCTGGCCGCGCACCAGGTCCAGCAGCAGCGTCTCCTGCTCCGCCGGAGTCAGTCCGGCGAGCCGCTGAGCCAGCCCACCGTCCCCGTCGGCCGCAGCCCGCGCCTGCTGCCGGCCTGGCCGCACCAGACCGCGCAGCAGATGCGGCACCGTGCCGCCGGCACGCACCTCCCGGAGGTCGAGTTTGACCGGCACCAGCAATGCCTGCTCGGACGTCAGCGCCGCGTCGAACAGGTCCATGCCCTCCGCCACCGTCATGGCCCGCACGCCGCCGCGGCTCATGCGTGCCTGGTCCGCGCCACCGAGGTTCGCGGTCATGCCCGTGGCCCGCTCCCACAGCCCCCACGCCAACGACAACCCCGGTAGGCCGCCCGCCCGGCGGTTCGCCATCGCGGCGTCGAGGAAGGCGTTCGCCGCCGCGTAGTTGCCCTGCCCGGGAGAGCCGAACACACCCGACCCGGACGAGAACACCACGAACGCGTCGAGGTCCATCTCGCGGGTCAGCTCGTCGAGATGCCGCACGGCGTCGACCTTGGGCGCGAACACCCTCGCCAACCGCTCCGGAGTCAACGCCGCGGTCACACCGTCGTCGAGAACACCCGCCGTGTGCACGACACCCGCCGGGCGGTGCCTCGCCAGCAGGGCGGACACCTCGTCCCGGTCGGACAGGTCACAGGCGACGACCGATACCTCGGCACCGAGCCGCGTCAACTCCGCGACCAGGTCAGCGCTGCCGTCGGCGTCCGGACCCCGCCTGCTGGCCAGCACGAGACGCCGCACACCGTGCCGGACCACCAGGTGCCGGGCCACCACGGCGCCGAGCCCGCCCGCGCCGGAGACCAGCACCGCCCCGTGCGGACCGAACCCGGCCTGGGCCTTCCGCACCTGTTCGCCGGTCCGGGCCAGGCGCGGGACGAACAGGGCGCCGCCGCGGGCCGCGACCTGCGGTTCCGCGCTCGCCAGCACCGATCCCAGCAGGTGTTCGACGGGACCGTCGGGATCGAGATCCAGCAGGGTGATCCGGCCCGGGTTCTCGGCCTGGGCCGAACGCGTCAGACCCCACACGGCCGCCCCGGTCGGGTCAGCCACCACCCCGTCGCCAACGGGCACCGCACCCCGGGTCACGACCACCAACCGCGACTCCTCCGGCCTGGCCAGCCAGGCCTGCAGCGCGGCCAACGCCCGCGAGACCGCGGCAAGGACGTCGTGCTCGCCGGCCACCTCCAGGATCTCGACGTCGGGCCGACCGTCGACCGGCTCCGCCGCCGTCGCCGTCAGCCGGGTCCACTCCATCCGGAACAGCGAGTCATGGATACCCGTCGTCGCCGCGAGCTTCTCGACGGACACCGGTCGGAAGGTGACCGAGTCGGCCGTGACCACCAGGCCACCGGTCCCGTCGGCCGCCCCCAGCGAGACGGTGCCGGCCCCGCCGGGCACCAGCCGCACCCGCAGCGCCGACGCGCCGACACCGTGCAGCGCCAGCCCCGCCCAGTCGAGCGGCAGCCGCGGCTCGTCTTGATCTCCTCCCGCGCCGCGCAGCATCGGCTGCAGGGCCGCGTCCAGCAAAGCGGGATGAACCCCGAAGCTGCCCGCCGCCGTACCCGTGTCGTCCGGCAGGGCGACTTCGGCGAACACCTCCTCGCCCCGCTGCCACAGGGCCCGCAGGGCCTGGAACGCGGGCCCGTGGGCGTGTCCCCGCTCGATCAGGTCGGGGTAGAAGTCCGCCACCTCGACCGGCCGGGCACCCGGTGGCGGCCACGCCGTGAAGTCGACATCGGGGACCGGCGGCTGTCCGGCGGAGAGGACACCGGTGGCATGCCGCGTCCACCCGTGCGCGCCCTCACGCTGGGCGTACACGTCCACCGTCCGCGCGCCGCCCTCCCCAGGCCCGCTCAGCGCCACCTGCACGCGGACCGCGCCGTGCTCGGGCACCACCAGCGGCGACTCCGTCGTGAGTTCGTCCAGTACCGGACACCCCACCTCGTCGCCGGCCCGCACCGCCAACTCCACCAGCGCGCTGCCGGGCAGGAGCACGACCCCGTCGACGACGTGATCGGCCAGCCAGGGATGCGACCGTGGCGACAAACGCGCGGTGAACACCCGGCCGTCGGATCGGGGCAGTTGGACCGTCGCTGCCAACAGCGGGTGGTCCGTCGCCGACAGACCGAACGAGGCCGGGTCGGTCGCCGACTCCTCGGTCTGGAGCCAGAAGTGCTGGTGGTCGAAGGCGTAGGTGGGCAGCTCGACGTGGCCCGAGACCGGCGGAAGAACGCCGTTCCAGTCGACGGAGACGCCGTGGACGAACAGCTCGGCCATGGCGGTGAGCAGCCGGCGCGGGCCACCGTCGTCCCGACGCAGCGTTCCCGTCACCGCGACGTCGGTGTCGTCGACGATCTCGCTGATCGGCTGGACCAGCACCGGGTGCGCACTCACCTCGAGGAAGGTGCCGAACCGCCGGTCGAGCAGGTCGGCCACCGCCGGGGCGAACCGGACCTGCTCGCGCAGGTTCCGGTACCAGTACCCGCCGTCCAGGACTCCGGCCTCCCGGATCCACTCCCCGGTCACCGTCGAGCGGAACGGCACCACCGGCGCCTGCGCCACGATCCCCGCCAGCGCCTCGGCGAGGTCGTCGCGGATGTCCGCCACGTGCCGGGTGTGCGACGCGTAGTCCACCGCCACCCGCCGCACCCGGACGCCCTGGCCCGCCAACGACGCCAGCGCCTCGTCCAACGCCCGGGCGTCACCGGCGACAACCACCGACGACGGGCTGTTCACCGCCGCCACCTCGACCTGATCCGCCCACGGACGCAACCGCGCGGCCGCCTCGTCCTCGCTCAACGCGACCGAGACCATCCCACCCCGGCCGGACAGCGCCACGGCGATGGCTCGGCTACGCAACGCCACCACCCGGGCGGCATCCTCGAGGGACAATGCCCCCGCCACACAGGCCGCCGCGATCTCCCCCTGCGAGTGGCCCAACACGGCATCGGGAACGACACCCACCGACGCCCACACCGCCGCCAGACCCACCATCACCGCGAAGCTCGCCGGCTGCACCACGTCGACCCGGTCCAGCACCGCGGGAGTGGCCTCGCCGCGCAGCACGTCCACCAGCGACCAGTCAATCCACGGCGCCAGGGCGTCGGCACACTCCGACATCCGCTTGGCGAAAACCGGCGAGGAGCCCAGCAACTCCCGACCCATGCCGACCCACTGCGAACCCTGACCCGGGAACACCCACACCACCTTGCCCGGCGCGCCGGCGCTGCCGGTCACCACGCCGGCGGCGTCCGCGCCGCGGGCAAGCGCACCGAGCCCGGTCAACGCGTCGTCGACCGAGCCGGCCACCACCACGGCACGATCGCCCAGCATCGCCCGGCCCGAGACCAACGCGCCGGCCACGCCCGCCAGCGACGCGGTACCCGATCCGAGATACGACGCGAGCCGGTCGGCCTGCCCGGTCAACGCCCCGGTGCTGCGCGCCGACACGACCAGCGGCAGCACCCCGTCGGGAAGCGTCCCCGCGGCCGGCTCCGGTTCCTCGGGCGCCTCCTCGAGGATCAGGTGCGCGTTGGTCCCACTGATCCCGAACGACGACACCCCCGCCCGGCGCGGGCGCTCACCCGCTGGCCACTCGCGCGCCCCGGTGAGCAACTCCACCTCGCCCGTGGACCAGTCGACCTCCGTGGTGGGCCGCTGCACGTGCAGCGTCGCCGGTAGGACGCCGTGTCGCAGCGCCTGCACCATCTTGATCACGCCGGCCACGCCCGCCGCCGCCTGGGTGTGCCCGATGTTCGACTTCACCGAACCGAGCCACAGTGGTTTCCCGGGATCGCGGCCCTGGCCGTAGGTCGCCAGCAACGCCTGCGCCTCGATCGGGTCACCCAGGGACGTACCCGTACCATGCCCCTCGACCACATCCACCTCGGACGGCGCCAACCCGGCGTTGAGCAACGCCGCACGGATCACCCGCTGCTGGGACGGCCCATTCGGCGCCGTCAACCCGTTCGACGCGCCATCCTGGTTCACCGCACTGCCCCGCAGCACCGCCAGAACCCGATGCCCACGCTCCCGAGCCACCGACAGCCGCTCAAGCAGCACCAACCCGACCCCCTCGGCCAGACCCATCCCGTCCGCGCCGTCCGCGTACGCCTTGCACCGCCCGTCGGCGGCCAACCCCCGCTGCCGGGAGAACGACAGGAAGGAGCCGGGCTGGGCCATCACCATCACGCCGCCCGCCAGCGCAGCCGAGCACTCACCCTGCCGCAGCGCCTGCACGGCCAGGTGCATCGCCACCAACGACGACGAACACCCCGTGTCCACCGTCACCGCGGGTCCCTCGAAACCGAGCACGTACGACACCCGGCCGGTCGCGATGCACGGAGCGGCACCCGTACCCGCGAAACCCTCCAACTCCGGTGCGACCTGGCGGCCGGAGCCGGCCCCGTAGCCCTGGCTGGACAGCCCGGCGAACACACCGATGTCGCTACCCCTCCAGGACAACGGGTCGATTCCCGCCCGTTCCACCGCCTCCCAGGAGGTCTCCAGCAACAACCGCTGCTGCGGGTCCATCGCCAGCGCCTCCCGCGGCGAGATCCCGAAGAGCCCGGCGTCGAACAGGCCCGCGCCGTCGAGGAAGCCGCCCTGGCTCGTGTACGAGGTGCCCGGGCGGTCGGGGTCCGGGTCGAACAGGGCCGCGAGGTCCCAGCCGCGGTCGGTGGGAAAACCGGCGACGGCGTCGACCCCGTTCGCCACCACGTGCCACAGGTCCTCCGGCGAGGACACGCCGCCCGGGTACCGACAGGCCATCCCGACGATGGCCACCGGCTCCCGCGCCTGGTCCTCGACCTCGCGCAGCCGCCTGCGGGCGTCGCGGGCGTCGCCGATGGCCCTCTTGAGGTAGTCGCGGAGTTGTACCTCGTCAGCCATTGAACTCAGCTCCCAGGAGATGTCCGTGTGCGGTGGTCAGGCGAAGCGGTCGACGAGCGCGAAAAGCTCCTCGTCACTGGCCGCGTCGAGGTCGTCGTCGGACGGGTCCGGATCGGCAGCCGCCTCGGCCGCGGCCAGCAGGTCCCGCAGGCGCACGGTGATCCGCTCGCGGGCCTCGTCGTCGGCCACGGACCCGATCGCCGACTCCAGGCCGGCGAGATCGGCCAGTACGGAGTCGACCGCGGACATCTCGTCGACGGCGAGTTCAGCACGCAAGAACCGGGCGAGAGCCTGCGCGTTCGGGTAGTCGAACACCAGGGTGGCCGGCAGTTTCAGGCCGGTCGCCTCGCGCAGCCGGTTGCGCAGCTCCACCGACGTGAGCGAGTCGAAGCCGGCGTCCTTGAACGCCGCGTCCGCCCGAACGGCGCCCGCATCGGCGTGCCCGAGCACGACCGCGACCTGGGCACGCACCAGGTCCAACAGCAGTGCCTCCCGGCCGGCCGGTGCGAGTTCGGCGAGCCGGCGGGCCAGCCCACCGTCCCCACCGGACACCGCCCGCGCCGACTGCCGACCCATCCGGACCAGGCCGCGCAGCAGGTGCGGTACGCCGCCGACGGCGGCCTCCGCACGCACCTGCCGCAGGTCCAGCTCGACCGGCACCAGCAGCGCCGGTTCGCAAGCCAGGGCGGCGTCGAACAGATCCATGCCGTCCTCGGACCCGAGACCCAGCACTCCCCCGCGCCCCTCACGCCGGCTCATCCGGTCCAGGGTGAGGTCGTCGATGGTGTCCGCCATACCGGTGAGTTGCTGCCACGGTCCCCAGGCCAGCGACAGGCCCGGCAGGCCCGCCGCCCTGCGGTGCGCCATCAGGCCGTCCAGGTACGCGTTGGCGGCCGCGTAGCCGCCGCTGCCCGCGCCCATGAAGATCGATGAGGCGGACGAGTAGACGACGAACGCGTCGAGGGCGAGGGCGCGGGTCAGCTCGTCCAGATGCCGTACCGCATCGACCTTCGGTGCGAACACCCTGGCTAGCTTGTCCGGGGTCAACGCCCCGACCACCCCGGCGTCGAACACGCCCGCCGTGTGTACGACGGCAGTCGGACCCTGCTCCGCCAGCAGGGCCGCCACCTGAGCCCGGTCGGCCAGGTCACAGGCCCGTACCGACACGTCGGCGCCCAGCCCGGTCAACTCGGCGACCAGGTCCGCCACCCCGTCGGCGTCGCGGCCCCGGCGGCTGGCCAGCACCAACCGCCGCACACCGTGCCGGGCGACCAGGCGGCGGGCCGCCAACGCACCCAACGACCCGGCGCCCGAGACCAGCACCGTCGAGTCCGGGCCAAACCCGGCCGGGGAGTCCACGGCCCGGGTGGCGCGGGCGAGGCGCGGTACGGACAGGGTCAGCCCGCGCGCCGCGACCTGCGGTTCGGCACTGGCCAGCACCGCACCCAGCACCGCCTCCGGTCCGTCGGTGGCGGCCGGATCGCAGTCCAGCAGCACGAACCGGTCCGGGTTCTCGGCCTGCGCGGCACGTACCAGACCCCACACCGCCGACGCGGCGGGATCGCTGACCACGCCGTCGCCGGCGGGCACCGCGCCCCGGGTGACCACCACGAGCCGCGACCCGTCCAGTTCGGCTGCCGCCAACCACTGCTGCACGACCGACAGGACCCGCGACGTCACGGCCAACGCGTCCCCTTCGCCGACCGCCGTCAGGACCGCCACCGCCGGCGAATCGGTCAGGGCGGCCACGTCGTCGGCGGTGGCCACCGCCACCCACGACGGCGACGGCTGCCCCGCGACCGCGGGTAGTTCGACCCAGTCGACCTGGAACAGCGAGCCGACACCAGCCGGGTCCGCCGGTTCGGTGGGCACGGCCCGCAACACCAACGAGTCCATCGTCAGGACGGGGCCGCCGGTCTGGTCGGCGGCCTCGACGGTCATCGCGTCGGGACCGGCCGGCGCGACCCGGACCCGCAACGCCGACGCGCCCACGGCGTGCAGCACGAGCCTGTTCCACGCGAACGGCATCACCGCCCGTCCCGGTTGCTCGTCCGTCCCGGCCGCCGCGGCGGCGACGGTGCCGGTCTGCAGGGCCGCGTCCAGCAACGCGGGGTGGATGCCGTACCCGGCGGCGTCCCCACGGTGCTCCTCGGGCAGGGCGACCTCGGCGAACACCTCCTGACCCCGCCGCCACACCGCACGCACCCCCTGGAACGCGGGCCCGTACGCGTAACCACGCTCGGCCAGGTCGGGGTAGAGGTCGCCGACCTCGACCCGCTGCGCGCCCGAGGGCGGCCACGCCGCGAAGTCGAACCCGGTGCCGGTGTCACCGGGCGCCGCCGCCGACAGCACACCGGTGGCGTGCCGCGTCCACTCGTCGGCGCCGTCCTCGCGCAGCGAGTACACATCCACGGGACGCGCGCCGGTGTCGTCCGGTCCGCCGACCGCGACCTGGAGCCGAACGCCGCCGTGCTCGGGCACCACCAGCGGAGCCTCCGTCACGAGTTCGTTCAGCACCGGGCAACCGATCTCGTCGCCGGCACGCAGGGCCAGCTCGACGAGGCCGGTGCCGGGAAAGAGCACCACACCACCGATCGCGTGATCGGCCAGCCACGGCTGCGAGCGCAACGACAGGCACGAGGTGAACACCGCCCCGTCCGACGTGGGCAACGGCACGACCGCGCTCAACAGCGGATGATCCGTCACGGACTGGCCCAGCGAGGCCGCATCGGTCGCCGCCTCGGCCGTCCGGAGCCAGTAGTGCCGGTGGTCGAAGGCATAGGTCGGCAACTCCACCCGCGCCGACGCCGCCCCGGCCGGCAGCATCGCGGTCCAGTCCACGGGTACGCCGTGGACGAACAGCTCGGCCATGGCGGTGAGCAGCCGGCGCGGGCCACCGTCGTCCCGACGCAGCGTTCCCGTCACCGCGACGTCGGTGTCGTCGACGATCTCGCTGATCGGCTGGACCAGCACCGGGTGCGCACTCACCTCGAGGAAGGTGCCGAACCGCCGGTCGAGCAGGTCGGCCACCGCCGGGGCGAACCGGACCTGCTCGCGCAGGTTCCGGTACCAGTACCCGCCGTCCAGGACTCCGGCCTCCCGGATCCACTCCCCGGTCACCGTCGAGCGGAACGGCACCACCGGCGCCTGCGCCACGATCCCCGCCAGCGCCTCGGCGAGGTCGTCGCGGATGTCCGCCACGTGCCGGGTGTGCGACGCGTAGTCCACCGCCACCCGCCGCACCCGGACGCCCTGGCCCGCCAACGACGCCAGCGCCTCGTCCAACGCCCGGGCGTCACCGGCGACAACCACCGACGACGGGCTGTTCACCGCCGCCACCTCGACCTGATCCGCCCACGGACGCAACCGCGCGGCCGCCTCGTCCTCGCTCAACGCGACCGAGACCATCCCACCCCGGCCGGACAGCGCCACGGCGATGGCTCGGCTACGCAACGCCACCACCCGGGCGGCATCCTCGAGGGACAATGCCCCCGCCACACAGGCCGCCGCGATCTCCCCCTGCGAGTGGCCCAACACGGCATCGGGAACGACACCCACCGACGCCCACACCGCCGCCAGACCCACCATCACCGCGAAGCTCGCCGGCTGCACCACGTCGACCCGGTCCAGCACCGCGGGAGTGGCCTCGCCGCGCAGCACGTCCACCAGCGACCAGTCAATCCACGGCGCCAGGGCGTCGGCACACTCCGACATCCGCTTGGCGAAAACCGGCGAGGAGCCCAGCAACTCCCGACCCATGCCGACCCACTGCGAACCCTGACCCGGGAACACCCACACCACCTTGCCCGGCGCGCCGGCGCTGCCGGTCACCACGCCGGCGGCGTCCGCGCCGCGGGCAAGCGCACCGAGCCCGGTCAACGCGTCGTCGACCGAGCCGGCCACCACCACGGCACGATCGCCCAGCATCGCCCGGCCCGAGACCAACGCGCCGGCCACGCCCGCCAGCGGCACCGCCGCCGTCTTGACGAACGCGGCCAGCCGATCCGCCTGGCCGGCCAGCGACACCGCGCTGCGAGCCGACACGACGAGTGGCACCACACCGTGGGCCGGTATCTCGTCGGCGGTCTCCTCGGGCGCCTCCTCGATGATCAGGTGAGCGTTGGTGCCGCTGACCCCGAACGACGACACACCGACTCGGCGCGGGCGTCCGTCGCGCGGCCACCGGCGTGCCTCGGTCAGCAGCCGCACCGCCCCCGCCGACCAGTCCACCCCGGTGCTGGGAGCGTCGATGTGCAGGCTCAGCGGCATGACCCCGTGCCGCAGCGCCTGCACCATCTTGATCACGCTGGCCACTCCTGCGGCGGCCTGCGCATGGCCGACGTTCGACTTCAACGACCCCAACCACAGTGGTTTCCCGGGATCGCGGCCCTGGCCGTAGGTCGCCAGCAACGCCTGCGCCTCGATCGGGTCACCCAGGGACGTACCCGTACCATGCCCCTCGACCACATCCACCTCGGACGGCGCCAACCCGGCGTTGAGCAACGCCGCACGGATCACCCGCTGCTGGGACGGCCCATTCGGCGCCGTCAACCCGTTCGACGCGCCATCCTGGTTCACCGCACTGCCCCGCAGCACCGCCAGAACCCGATGCCCACGCTCCCGAGCCACCGACAGCCGCTCAAGCAGCACCAACCCGACCCCCTCGGCCAGACCCATCCCGTCCGCGCCGTCCGCGTACGCCTTGCACCGCCCGTCGGCGGCCAACCCCCGCTGCCGGGAGAACACCACGAAGGAGTTGGGGCTGGACATCACCATCACGCCGCCCGCCAGCGCCAACGAGCAGTCGCCCTGCCGCAGCGCCTGCGCCGCGAGGTGCATCGCCACCAACGACGACGAACACGCGGTGTCGATGGTCACCGCGGGTCCCTCGAAACCGAACACGTACGACACCCGGCCCGAGGCCACGCTCGACGCCAGCCCGGTGCCCGCGAAGCTCTGCATCTCCGGCCCGATCGGACCGGATCCGTAGCCCTGCGGGGCCGCCCCGACGAACACGCCGACGTCATCGCCCTTCAGCGACGTCGGATCGACGGCGGCGTTCTCGAAGGTCTCCCACGCGGCTTCCAGCAGCAGCCGCTGCTGCGGGTCCATGGCCAACGCCTCCCGCGGCGAGATCCCGAAGAACCCCGCGTCGAACAGCCCCGCCTCGGACAGGAAACCGCCCCGGCTGACGTACGAGGTGCCCGGGTGGTCGGGGTCCGGATCGAACAGGGTCTCCAGGTCCCAGCCCCGGTCCGTCGGGAAGCCCGACACCGCGTCCCGGCCTTCGGACACCAGCCGCCACAGGTCCGCGGGCCCGGTTACGCCACCCGGCAGCCGGCAGGCCGTCCCGACGATGGCGATCGGCTCACGGGACGCGCCGAGGAGCTGGCGGTTACGCTTCTTCAGCTCGCCGACCTCGGCCGCCGACCGGCGCAGCGCCTCAACGACCCTCTCATACGACGCACTCACCAGATGCCCCCCATCACTCGGTAGCAGATGCCGGTCCGCACGGGGCTACTCACCGCCGAGCACCAGTTCCACGAGGTCGTCGACGTCCAGGTCGGCGACCGCCGGCTCGTCCCCGACGCCGCCGTCCGGCTCGCCCGTGGCGGCCAGTTCGAGCAGGGCGTCGACGAGTCCCGCCGCCCGCAACCGCGCCAGCGGGACCGACGCGAGGGCCTGTCGCAGCCGCGCCTCGTCCGCGTCTGCGCCCGCGCCGGGCCCAGCGTTGTCCGGGCACAGTCGCGTGCGCAGGTAGCCGGCGAGCACCAGCGGGTTCGGATAGTCGAACACCAGCGTGGGCGGCAGCTTCAACCCGGTCGCCTCACGCAGCCGGTTGCGCAGCTCCACCGACGTCAACGAGTCGAACCCGACGTCCTTGAACGCGGTGTCCGCGCGTACGTCCCGCGGGTCCGCGTGCCCCAGCACGACCGCGACCTGAGCACGGACCACGTCCAGAAGCCGCGCTTCCTGGTCGGCCGGTGGGAGCCCGGCGAGCGAGCGGGCCAGGCTGTCGCCCGCCGCGACCGCCGCCCGTGCCGGTTGCCTGCCCGGGCGCACCAGACCGCGCAGCAGCGACGGCACCGCGCCACCGGCTGCGGCGTCCGCCCGCATCGCTTTCGGGTCCAGCTTGAGCGGCACCAGCAGCGCCTGGTCCAGGCACAGCGCGGCGTCGAACATGCCCAGCCCCTCGGCCCGGCTCAGCTCCAGGACGCCACCGCGGCTCGCCCGCGCCTGGTCGACGACGCTGAGGTGGGTGGCCATGCCGATGCCCCGCTCCCACAGGCCCCACGCCAGCGACAGCGCAGGCAGGCCGGCCGCGCGCCGGTGGGACATCGCCGCGTCCAGGAACGCGTTCGCCGCCGCGTAGCTGCCCTGGCCACCGCCACCGACCACGCCCGCGACCGACGAGAACACCACGAACACGTCCAGGTCCAGGCCCCGGGTCAGCTCGTCCAGGTGCCGCACCGCGTCGACCTTGGACGCGAACACCCCGGCCAGCCGCTCCCGGGTGAGGCCACCGATCAACCCGTCGTCGAACACCCCGGCCGTGTGCACGACACCGGTCACCGCGTGCTCGGCCAACAGGGCCGCGACCTGGACCCGGTCGGACAGGTCGCAGGCGACCACTGACACATCGGCACCCTGCCCGGTCAGGTCGGCGACCAGCTCGGCCACACCGTCGGCGGCCCGCCCGCGCCGGCTGGCCAGCACCAGCCGGCGCACGCCGTACCGCGTCACCAGGTGCCGGGCCACCAGGCCGCCCAGCGCGCCGGCGCCCGAGACCAGAACCGTCCCGTCCGGCCGGAAGTCCACGGGGAGCTGCTGGAGCTGGCCGCCGGTCCGGGCCAGTCGAGGAACGGACAGGGCGCTCCCGCGCACGGCGAGCTGCGGCTCACCGACCGCGAGCACCAGATCCGACCCGGCCCCGGTAGCCGGGTCGGCGTCCAGCAGGACGATCCGGTCCGGGTTCTCGGCCTGCGCGGAGCGGACCAGTCCCCACACCGCCGCGGCGGCCGGGTCGGTCACCAAATGATCGCCACCGGCGGGTACGGCGCCCCGGGTGCGGACGACCAGGCGTACCTCCTCCAGCCGGGGTGCGGCCAACCACGCCTGCACGACCTCCAACACCCGGGAGGTCACCGCGAGCGGACCGTCGCCGCCGGCGGCGTCGACGACCGCCACCGGTGGCAGGTCACCGCCCTGGGCCAACGCCCGCACCTCGTCGGCCGTGTCCACCGGCGCCCACGACGACATCGGCTGGGCGGCGCTCGCGGGCAGCTCGGCCCAGTCCACCCGGAACACCGAGTCGCGGACGTCGTGCGCCGCGGCTTCCAGGTGCGCCACCGACACCGGGCGGGACACCAGCGAGTCCATCGTCAGCACCGGCCCACCGGTTTCGTCGGCCGCCTCGACGGCCAGCGCATCCGGCCCTTGCGGCGCCAGCCGCACCCGCAACGCCGCGGCACCGGCGGCGTGCAGCACGAGCCCGTTCCAGGCGAACGCGAGCACCGCCTCGCCCGGCTGCCGCGCCGTGTCGCCGGCCGTGGCGGCCTGCAGCGCGGCGTCCAGCAACGCCGGGTGGACGCCGAACCCGCCCGCCTCCGCCCGCCGGTCCTCGGGCAGAGCGACCTCGGCGAACACCTCGTCGCCCCGCCGCCACACCGCACGCAGACCCCGGAACGCGGGGCCGTAGCCGTAGCCGCGCTCAGCCAGGTCGGCGTAGAAGTCCTCGATGTCGACCGGTACCGCGTCCCGCGGCGGCCAGGCGGTGAAGTCGAACCCGGTGCCGCTGCCGCTCGGTGTCGCCGACAGCGCGCCGGTGGCGTGCCGTGTCCACGCGCCCGCCCCGCCGTCGCGCCGGGAGTACACCTCCACCGTGCACACCCCGTCCGCACCTGGTCCGCTCAGGGCCACCTGCACGCGCACACCGCCCCGCTCGGGCACCACCAGCGGCGCCTCGATCAGCAGCTCGTCCAGCACCGAGCAGCCGACCTCGTCACCGGCGCGCACGGCCAGCTCCACCAACCCGCTACCGGGAAGGATCACGACCCCGCCGACCGCGTGGTCGGCCAGCCACGGATGCGACCGCACCGACAGCAGCGACGTGAATACCATGCCGTCCGATCGCGGCAGCTGCACCACCGCGCCCAGCAGCGGGTGGTCGGCCGCGGCCTGTCCCAGCGACGTCGCGTCGGTGGCCGTGCCGGTGGGCTGGCGCAGCCAGTAGTGCCGGTGCTCGAAGGCGTAGGTCGGCAGTTCCACCCGCTCGGTCACCGGCGGCAGCACGCTGGTCCAGTCCACCGCCACGCCCCGGACGAACAACTCGGCCATCGAGGTCAGCAGCCGCCGCAGGCCACCGTCGTCCCGACGCACCGAACCCGTCACCACGACATCGGCGTCGTCCACGATCTCGCTGATCGGCTGGACCAGCACCGGATGGGCGCTGATCTCGACGAACACGCCGTGGTCCTGACCGATGAGATCCGCGACGGCCGGCCCGAACCGCACCTGGCTCCGCAGGTTCCGGTACCAGTACCCGCCGTCCACGACCCCGGCCTCGCGGATCCAGTCACCGGTCACGGTCGAGTAGAAGGGCACCCTCGGCGCCTGAGCCCGTACGTCCGCCAGCGACTCGGCGAGCAGGTCGTGGAGCGCCTCCACCTGGCTGGTGTGCGAGCCGTAGTCGACCGCCACCCGCCGCACCCGGACGCCGTCACCCGCCAGCGACCCGAGCGCCTCGTCCAGGGCGCGGGCGTCGCCCGCGACCACCACGGAGGTGGGACTGTTGACCGCGGCGACCTGGACCAGGTCCGCCCACGGCGCCAACCGTGCGACCGCCTCGTCCTCGCGGAGCGCGACCGACGCCATGCCACCGCGTCCGGACAGCGCCGTGGCGATGGCCCGACTGCGCAACGCCACCACCCGCGCCGCGTCCTGCAGCGACAGCGCGCCAGCCACGCAGGCGGCGGCGATCTCGCCCTGGGAGTGGCCGACGACGGCGTCCGGCCGCAGCCCGCCCGACCGCCACACCGCAGCCAGGCCGACCATCATGGCGAAGCTGGCCGGCTGCAGCACGTCGACCCGGTCCAGTACCTCGGGCTCGACCTCGCCGCGCAGCACGTCGATCAGCTGCCAGTCCACCCACGGCTGCAACGCGGCCGCGCACTCGGCGATCCGCCCGGCGAACACCGGCGACGAGTCCAGCAGCTCCCGGCCCATCCCGGCCCACTGCGTGCCCTGACCCGGGAACACCCACACGACCTTGCCCGGCGTGCCCGCCCGGCCGGTGACCACGCCGGCCGCGTGCTCGCCGCGAGCCAGCGCCGCGAGCCCCGCCGTCGCCTCGGCCCGGGAGCCCGCCACCACCACGGCACGCTCGCTCAACGCAGCCCGACCGGACACCAGTGCCCCGGCCACGCTCGCCAGCGGCACGTCCCCGGCGCCGTCGAGATACTCGGCGAGCCGGCCCGCCTGCGCCGCCAGCGAGGTGCCGCTGCGCGCCGACACCAGCACGGGCAGCACGTCCGGGGACGCTTCCTGCCCGGGGTCGGGGGCGGCCTTCTGCGGCGCTTCCTCCAGGATGAGGTGCGCGTTCGTGCCGCTGACACCGAACGCGGACACCCCGGCCCGACGAGGGCGGCCGTTCCGCGGCCAGTCCCGCGCCTCCGTCAACAGCTCCACCGCGCCGGCGGACCAGTCCACCTCGGGCGTGGGCGCGTCCACGTGCAGCGTCGCCGGCAACATCCCGTGCCGCAACGCCTGCACGATCTTGATCACGCCGGCCACGCCCGCGGCCGCCTGGGCGTGTCCGATGTTCGACTTCAACGACCCCAGCCACAACGGTTTGCCGGGATCACGGTCCCGGCCGTACGTGGCCAGCAGCGCCTGCGCCTCGATCGGGTCACCCAGCGCGGTGCCGGTGCCGTGCGCCTCCACCACGTCCACCTCGGACGGCGCCAGTCCGGCGTCGGCCAGTGCCCGGCGGATCACCCGCTGCTGCGACGGACCGTTCGGTGCCGTCAGCCCGTTGGAGGCCCCGTCCTGGTTCACCGCGCTGCCCCGGAGCACTGCCAGGACGGTGTGCCCGCGATCCCGCGCCACCGACAGGCGTTCGAGGACCACCACGCCGACGCCCTCGGCCCAGCCGGTACCGTCGGCCGCGGCGGCGAACGCCTTGCAGCGCCCGTCCACGGCCAGACCCCGCTGCCGAGAGAACTCGACGAAGGCGCCCGGATTCGCCATGACGGTCGCGCCGCCGGCCAGCGCCATCGAGCAGTCACCCCGCCGCAGCGCCTGCGCGGCCAGGTGGATGGCCACCAGCGAGGACGAACAGGCCGTGTCGATCGTGATCGCCGGTCCCTCGAAGCCGAAGACGTAGGACACCCGGCCCGACGCCACGCTCGACGACCCGCCGGTGCCGGCGAAGCCCTCCAGTTCCGGCGTGACCGCGTCGGCCCCCGGCGCGACGTAGCCCTGGCCGAAGACGCCGGTGAAGACGCCGACGTCGCTTCCCTTCAGCGAGGTCGCGTCGACGCCGGTCGCCTCCAGCGCCTCCCACGACGTCTCGAGCAGCAACCGCTGCTGCGGGTCCATCGCCAGCGCCTCCCGCGGCGAAATCCCGAAGAAAGCCGCGTCGAACAGCCCCGCCTCGTGCAGGAATCCGCCCCGACTGGTGTACGACGTACCCGGACGTTCGGGGTCGGGGTCGAACAGACCCTCCAGGTCCCAGCCGCGGTCGGTGGGGAACCCGGACACCGCGTCCCGGCGCTCGGCCACCAACCGCCACAGGTCCGCCGGCCCGGCCACCCCGCCGGGTAGCCGGCATGCCATGCCCACGACGGCGATCGGCTCCTCGGGGTCGGCGGCCAGGACAGGCGGCGGCACCGTCGTCGGCACCGCATCGCCCAGTTCGTCGCGCAGGTGGCGGGCCAGGACCTGTGGGTTCGGGTGGTCGAACACCAGGGTGGCGGGCAGCTTCAGACCGGTCGCCTCCCGCAGCCGGTTACGCAGCTCCACCGACGTCAACGAGTCGAACCCGGCCTCCTTGAACGCCGCGTCCGCCCGGACCGCTCCGGCACCGGAGTGCCCGAGCACGGCCGCGACCTGGCCGCGAACCAGATCCAGCAGCAGGGACAGCTGATCCGCCGGGGTCAACCCGGCCAGCCGCTCGGCGAGCCGGCCGCGTTTCCCGCCAGCGCCGCCCGAGCGCGCCTGCCGCCGGCCCGCGCCGACCAGACCGCGCAGCATGTGCGGCACCGCACCGCCCGCGGCGGCGTCGGCGCGGACCACGCGCAGATCGAGCTTCGCGGGCACCAGCAACGCCTGCTCCGCGCCGAGGGCGGCGTCGAACAGCTCCAGGCCCTCGGCCTGGCTCATCAACTGGAGTCCGCCCCGCCGGTTCATCCGCGCTCTGGTCAACTCGTCGGTGCCGGCCGCCATGCCGGTGGCCTGGTCCCACAAACCCCACGCCAGCGACAACCCCGGCAGGCCCAGCGACCGGCGGTGAGCCATCAGCCCGTCCAGGAACGCGTTCGCCGCCGCGTAACTGCCGCTACCGGCGCCCATGAACACCGCCGACACCGACGAGTAGACGACGAACGCGTCCAGCCGCAGGTCACGAGTCAACTCGTCCAGATGCCGCACCGCGTCCACCTTCGGCGCGAACACCCGGGCCAGCTTCTCCGGCGTGACCGTCTCGATCACGCCCGCGTCCAGCACGCCCGCCGTGTGCACGACGGCGCTCGGGCGGTGCGCCGCCAGCAGGGCCGCCACCTCAGCCCGCTCGGACATGTCACAGGCGACCACCGACACGTCCGCACCCCGCTCGGACAGCTCGGCGACCAGCTCGGCCATCCCCTCGGCGGCCGAACCCCGCCGGCTGGCCAGCACCAGACGGCGCACGCCATGCCGGGTCACCAGGTGCCGGGCGACCAGCGCACCCAGCGCGCCGGCACCCGAGACCAGGACCGTACCCGCCGGGTCGAACACGGCCGGCGCGTCGGTGGTCCGCGCGACGCGGGCGAGCCGCGGCACGGAGCGGGTCGTTCCGCGCACCGCGACCTGCGGCTCACCACTGGCCAAAACCGCGCCGAGCACGGATTCCGCGCCCTCGCCGGCGGTCGGATCCAGGTCCAACAGGATGATCCGGTCCGGGTTCTCGCCCTGGGCGGCACGCACGAGCCCCCACACCGCCGCCGCGGCCGGCTCCGTCACCGTGCCGTCACCGGCGGGTACCGCACCGCGGGTCACGACCACCAGCCGCGAGTCCTCCACCCCGGATCCGGTCAGCCAGGCCCGCACGACCTCCAGCACCCGCGCGGTCGCCGTCAGGGCGTCATCCGCACCGGCCGCGTCGAGGACCACCGCCGCGGGCGCGTCGGTCAGTGCGGTCACGTCCTCGGCGGTGGTGACCGGTGCCCAGGACACAGCCGGTGCTCCCGCACCGTCGGGCAGCTCGGTCCACTCCACCTGGAACAGCGAGTTGACGGGTGTCGTGCCCGCCCCGGCGGCAGCCGACTCCTCGGTGGGCGCCGCCCGGAAGCGGAGCGAGTCCACGGTGACGACCAGGGCGCCGGTCTCGTCGACCGCGGCCAGCGCCAGGCTGTCGGCGCCGACGGGCGCCAGCCGTACCCGCAGCGCCGACGCGCCCACGGCGTGCAGCACCACACCGCGCCAGTCCAGCGGCTGTCCTGGCTGCGGCCCGTCCTCGTTCGCGTCCAGCAGGGCCGGGTGCAGGGCCGCGTCCAGCAACGCGGGGTGGACGCCGAACGCCGTCGCCTCCCCGCCGCGGTCCTCGGGCAGGGCGACGTCGACGAAGACCTCCCCGTCCCGCTGCCACGCCGCCCGCACGGCCTGGAACGACTGCCCGTACGCGAAACCGTGCCCGGCCAGGTCGGCGTAGAGCGCCTCGACGTCGACGCTGCGCGCACCGGGGGGCGGCCAGGCGGTCACGTCGAACGGGTCCTGCGTCCCAGGCGTGTTCGACAGCACGCCGGTGGCGTGTCGCGTCCACCCGTCGTCGGAGGTGTCCTCGCGCAGGGCGTAGACGTCCACCGCGCGGACGCCGTTCTCGCGGGGCCCGCTCAGGGCGACCTGCACCCGCACGCCTCCGTGGGCGGGGACGACGAGCGGAGTCTCGATCGCCAGCTCGGCCAGGACCGGGCAGCCGGCTTCGTCACCGGCGCGCACGGCCAACTCGACCAGTCCGGCACCCGGGACCACCACCTCGCCACCGACCTCGTGATCCGCCAGCCACGGGTGGGACCGCAACGACAACCGCGACGTGAAGACCAACCCGTCCGACTGCGGCAGCCGCACCACCGCGCCGAGCATCGGGTGATCGGCGCCGGCCAGACCCAGCGACGGCGCGTCCGTCGCAACCGCCGTGTGCAGCCAGTAGTGCCGGTGGTCGAACGCGTACGTCGGCAGCTCCACCCGTCCGGTGACCGGCGGCAGCAGACCGCTCCAGTCCACCGGCACACCACGGACGAACAGCTCGGCCATCGACGTCATCAGCCGACGTACGCCACCGTCGTCGCGCCGCAGGGTGCCGGTCACCAGACCATCGGCCTCGATGCCGTCGACGACGTCGGTGATCGGCTGGACCAGCACCGGGTGCGCGCTCACCTCCACGAACACCCCGTGTCCCTGGCCGACCAGGTCGGCGACGGCCGGACCGAACCGCACCTGGTTACGCAGGTTGCGGTACCAGTACCCGCCGTCGACGACCCCGGCGTCCCTGATCCACTCGCCGCTGACCGTGGAGTAGAAGGGCACCGCCGGCGCCTGCGCGTTGATCCCCGCCAGCGTCTCGGCCAGCGTGTCCTCGATGTCCTCGACCTGCCGGGTGTGCGACGCGTAGTCCACCGCCACCCGCCGGCCGCCCAGCGCCACCACGGCCTCGGCCAGCGCTTCGGCGTCGCCGGCGATCACCACCGAGGAGGGACCGTTGACGGCGGCGACCTCGACCCGACCGGCCCACGGGGCCAACCGGGCGGCGGCCTCGTCCTCGCCGAGGGCCACCGACGCCATGCCACCGCGTCCGGACAACCGGGTGGCGATGGCCTGGCTGCGCAGGGCCACCACCCGCGCGGCGTCCTCCAGCGACAACGCCCCCGCGACGCACGCCGCGGCGATCTCGCCCTGCGAGTGGCCGAGCACCGCGTCGGGCACCACGCCCACCGACGACCACACCGCAGCGAGACCCACCATGACGGCGAAGCTGGCCGGCTGCAGCACGTCGACCCGGTCCGTCAGCTCGGGGTCGGCGTGGCCGCGCAGCACGTCCACCAGGGACCAGTCGACCCACGGCTGCAACGCGGCGGCGCACTCGGTGATCCGTTCGGCGAACACCGGGGACGAGTCCAGCAGTTCCCGGCCCATGCCGACCCACTGGGTCCCCTGGCCCGGGAACACCCACACCAGTCCGCCCCACCCGCCCGCGCTGCCGGTCACCACACCGGCCCCGCTCTCGCCGCGGGCCAGCGCGTCGAGCCCGGCCAGCGCCTCCGCTGTCGAGCCCGCCACCACGACGGCGCGATCAGCCAGCGCCGCCCGGGTCGACAGCAGGGCGCCCGCCACCCGCCCCAGGGGCACCCCTGCCTCGCCGGAGAGGAACGCCGCCAGCCGGCCGGCCTGGCCCGTCAGCGAGGCGGCGCTACGTGCCGACACCACCAGCGGCACCACGCCGTCCGGAACGTCCTGTGCCGGGACGGCCGGGACGTCGTCGGCCGGTGCCTCCTCGATGATGAGGTGCGCGTTCGTGCCGCTGATCCCGAACGACGACACGCCCACCCGGCGGGGGCGGCCGTTGGGCGACCAGTCGCGCGCCTCGGTCAGCAACTCGACGGCACCGGCGGACCAGTCGACCTGGTGCGTGGGCTCGGCGACATGCAGGGTTGGCGGCAGAACGCCGTGCCGCAGTGCCTGCACCATCTTGATCACGCTCGCCACGCCCGCGGCCGCCTGGGTGTGACCGACGTTCGACTTCAGCGAGCCCAGCCACAACGGGTGGTCCGGGTCGCGGTCCCGGCCGTAGGTGGCCAGCAGCGCCTGGGCTTCGATCGGGTCGCCCAGGGAGGTACCCGTCCCGTGGGCCTCGACCGCGTCCACCTCGGACGCCGACAGTCCGGCGTTGGCGAGCGCGCTGCGGATCACCCGCTGCTGCGACGGGCCGTTCGGCGCGGTCAGGCCGTTGGAGGCGCCGTCCTGGTTCACCGCGCTGCCGCGGATCACCGCCAACACCTGGTGCCCCCGCTCCCGGGCCACCGACAGCCGTTCCAGCACCACCACGGCGACGCCCTCGGACAGCACCGTGCCGTCCGCGTCCGCGGAGAAAGCCTTGCAGCGCCCGTCCGGGGCCAGCCCGCGCTGCCGGGACATGCCGAGCACGCCGACCGGTGATCCCATCACGGCGACGCCGCCGGCCAGCGCCATCGAGCACTCACCCTGCCGCAGCGCCTGGGCGGCGAGGTGCGTCGCCACCAGCGACGACGAGCACGCTGTGTCGACGGTCATCGCGGGACCCTCGAAACCGAACACGTACGACACCCGGCCCGAGGCCACGCTGCCGGCCGTGGCTGTCGTGACGAAGCCCTCGAGTTCAGCCGGCATGTTGCTCAGCGACTCGAGATAGTCGTGGATGGACACGCCGGAGAAGACGCCGACGTCGCCGCCCTGCACCGAGGTCGGGTCGACGCCCGCCTGTTCCAGGGCCTCCCACGAGGCCTCGAGCAGCAACCGCTGCTGCGGGTCCATCGCCAGCGCCTCACGCGGGGAGATCCCGAAGAACCCGGCGTCGAACAGCCCCGCGCCCGCGAGGAAGCCCCCCTGCCGGATGTAGGACGTGCCGGGGCGGTCGGGGTCGGCGTCGAACAGGCCGTCCAGGTCCCAGCCGCGGTCGTCGGGGAACGGCGACATCCCGTCCCGGCCGTCGAACACCATCCGCCACAGATCGTCGGGATCGGTGACACCACCGGGCAGTCGGCACGCCATCCCCACGATCGCGATCGGCTCGTCGAGGTCGGCGGCAACGGTGACCGTGGTCGCGGCGCCGGCCACCGTGTCACCCAGTTCGCCCCGCAGGTAACCGGCCAGGGCCACCGGGGTGGGGTAGTCGAAGATCAGCGTGGCGGGCAGCTTCACGCCGGTCGCCGCGCTCAGCCGGTTGCGCAGTTCCACCGCGGTCAGGGAGTCGAAACCGATCTCGGTGAACTTGTGGGTGCCCTGGGTCAGCTCCGGCCCACGGAAACCGAGCACGCCGGCCGCCTCGGCCTGGACGATGCCGATGAGGAGCTTCTCCTGCTCCTCCGGAGCCAGCCCAGCGAGCCTGCGGAGCAGTCCGCCGCTGTCACCGGCCGCCGCGCGCGCCACCCGCCGCCCCACCCGGACCAGGCCGCGCAGCAGGTGCGGGACGTCCCCGCCGGCCGCGGCCTGGGCACGCAGCGCCTTCAGGTCCAGCTTGATCGGCACCAGCAGCGCCTGGTCGGTGCAGAGGCCGATGTCGAACAGGGTGACGCCCTCGGCGGGGGTCAGCGCCAGGACGCCGCCGCGGCTCATCCGCGCCTGGTCCACGGCGCTGAGGTGGGCGGTCAGCCCGGTGGCCTGCTCCCACAGCCCCCACGCCAACGACAGTCCGGGCAGCCCGGCCGCCCTGCGCTGCGCCATCACCCCGTCCAGGAACGCGTTCGCCGCGGCGTAGTTGCCCTGCCCGGCGGAGCCCATGAGGGCGGCGGCCGACGAGAACACGACGAACGCGTCGAGCTCCGAGCCACGGGTCAGCTCGTCGAGGTGCCGGACCGCGTCGACCTTGGGCGCGAACACCCCGGCCAGCCGCTCGGGGGTCAACGCACCGATCACACCGTCGTCCAGGACACCCGCCAGATGCACGATCGCGGTCGGCTGATGCTCGGCCAGCAGAGCCGCGACCGATTCCCGGTCGGACACGTCGCAGGCGGCCACCGACACGTCCGCGCCCCGCTCGGTCAGTTCGGCGACCAGCTCCGCCACACCCTGACCGGCGGTCCCCCGCCGACCGGCCAGCACCAGCCGGCGTACGCCGTGCCGGGACACCAGATGCCGCGCGAGCACGGCGCCCAGTGACCCGGTGCCACCCGTGACCAGCACCCGCCCCTCCGGGCGGAACACGGCCGGCGCGTCGGGCGCCTGGCCGCCGGCCTGCGCCAGTCGGGGCGCGCGCAGGGTCGTCCCGCGTACCGCGAGCTGCGGTTCGCCGCTGGCCAGTGCCGCAGCCAGCATCGGGTCCGGGCCGGCGGGGTCGGTGTCGACCAGGACGATCCGGTTCGGGTTCTCGGCCTGGGCGGCCCGCAGCAGGCCCCAGACCGCCGCACCGGCGGGATCGCGCACCGCACCGTCACCCGCGGGCACCGCGCCCCGGGTCACGACCACCAGCCGCGAGTCCTCCAGCCCTTCCCCGGTCAACCAGGCCTGCACGACCGCGAGCACCCGCGTGGTCAACGCCAGCGGCCCGTCGTCGTCGCCGACGGCGTGCAGGACGGCCGTCGAGGCGACGCTCGTGCTCCGGGTCAGGGCCGCCACGTCGGCCGCCGTGGCCACCGGCACCCAGGGCGAGGCCGGCTCCTCCCCGGTGGCCGGCGGCAGCTCGACCCACTCCACCCGGAACAGCGAGTCGCGGCTCTCCTCCGCCGCCGTCTCCAGCTGTTCGGCGGAGACCGGCAGCGACACGAGCGAGTCCATCGTCACGACCAGGGCGCCGGTGTCGTCGGCCGCCTGGAACGACAACGCGTCCGGACCCGACGGCGCGACCCGCACGCGGAGCGCCGCCGCGCCCACGGCGTGCAGCACGAGCCCGTTCCACGCGAACGGCAGCACCTTGCGGTCGTCGTCGGGGTTGGCGAAGGCGTTGGTGTGCAGGGCGGCGTCCAGCAGCGCCGGGTGGATGCCGAACGTGCCGGCGTCCTCCCGGTGGTCGTCGGGGAGCGCGACCTCGGCGAACACCTCGTCTCCCCGGCGCCACACCGCGCGTAGCCCCTGGAACGCCGGCCCGTAGGCGTAGCCACGCTCGACGAGGTCGGTGTAGAAGCCCTCGATGTCGACCTGCCGCACGCCCTGCGGAGGCCAGACAGTGAAGTCGAATCCGGTTGCCGGTGTCGCCGTGGTCGACAGCAGGCCCACGGCGTGCCGGGTCCACTCGTCGGCACCATCCTCCCGGAGCGAGTACACGGCGACCGGGCGCGACCCGGTCTCCCCCGGTCCACCGACGGCGACCTGGAGCCGGACCCCGCCGTTCTCGGGCAGCACGAGCGGCGCCTCGATCACGAGTTCTTCCAGGACGCCGAAGCCGAACTCGTCGCCCGCCCGCACCGCCAGATCGACGTATACCGTGCCGGGGACGAGGACCACGCCGCCGATCGCGTGGTCGGCCAGCCAGGGGTGCGTCCGCAACGACAGGCGCGAGGTGAAGACCAGCCCGTCGGACTGCGGTAGCGGCAACACCGCTCCCAGCAGCGGATGATCGGCCCCGACCAGCCCCAACGACGCCGCGTCGGTGGCCGAATCGGCCATCCGGAGCCAGTAGTGCTGGTGGTCGAACGCGTACGTCGGCAGGTCGACGTGCGCCGAGGTCGCCCCGCTGGGCAGGATCGCGGCCCAGTCCAGCGCGACACCCCGGACGAACAGCTCGGCCATCGACGTCAACAGGCGCCGCGGGCCGCCCTCGTCGCGCCGCAGCGACCCGGTGACCACGACGTCGGAGCCGACCCGGTCGACGATCTCGCTGATCGGCTGGACCAGCACCGGGTGGGCGCTGATCTCGACGAACACGCCGTGCCCCTGCGCGATCAGGTCCGCGACCGCCGGCCCGAACCGCACCTGACCACGCAGGTTGCGGTACCAGTAGCCGCTGTCCACCACCCCGGCGCCCTGGATCCACCCACCGGTCACGGTCGAGTAGAAGGGCACCTCCGGCGCCCGCGCACCGATCCCGGCCAGCGCGTCGGCGAGGGTGTCGCGGAGGTCTTCGACGTGCCGGGTGTGCGAGGCGTAGTCCACCGCGACGCGCCGCACCCGGACCCCCTGGTCGTCGAGGAGGTCCAGGGCGTCGTCGAGCGCATCGGCGTCGCCGGCGATCACCACGGACGACGGGCCGTTCACGGCCGCCACCTCGACCCGGTCGGCCCAGGGGGTCAGTCGCTCGGTCACCTCGCTCTCACCCAGGGCGACCGAGGCCATTCCCCCGCGTCCGGACAGCGTCGCGGCGATCGCCTGGCTGCGCAACGCCACCACCCGCGCCGCGTCCCTGAGCGGCAGCGCGCCAGCGACGCAGGCCGCGGCGATCTCACCCTGCGAGTGGCCGACCACCGCGTCGGGCTGGACACCCACCGACGCCCACACCGCGGCCAGACCGACCATCACCGCGAAGCTGGCCGGCTGCAGCACATCGACCCGCTTCATCAGCGCCGGATCGGCGTCGCCGCGCAGCACGTCCACGAGGGACCAGTCGACCCATCGCTCCAACTCGGCCGCGCACTCCGCGATCCGCTCCGCGAACACCACGGACGAGTCCAGCAGCTCCCGGCCCATGCCGACCCACTGCGTGCCCTGGCCCGGGAACACCCACACGACCTTGCCCGGCGCGCCGGATCCGGTCACCAACCCCGGCGCGGTCCCGCCGGCAGCCAGCGCGGCGAAGCCGGTCGTTGCCTCGCCGACCGAACCGGCGACCACCACGGCGCGTTCGGCCAACGTGGCGCGACCCGACACCAGCGCCCCGGCCAGCTGGGCCAGCGGCACCTCGGCGCCCTCGACGAAGGACGCCAGCCGCACCGCCTGCGCCGCGAGCGACGCGGCGGTGTTCGCCGACACCACCAACGGAACGACCCCGGTCGGTGTCGACTCCGCCGGCGCCGTCTCGTCCTCCGGCGCTTCCTCCAGGATCAGGTGCGCGTTGGTGCCGCTGGCACCGAACGACGACACACCAGCCCGGCGCGGACGACCGTCGCGCGGCCAGTCACGGGCCTCGGTCAACAGCTCGACGGCGCCGGCGGACCAGTCCACCTGGGGCGTGGGCGCGTCGACGTGCCGGGTCGCCGGCAACAGTCGGTGGCGCAGTGCCAGCACCGTCTTGATCACACCGGCCACCCCGGATGCCGCCTGGGTGTGCCCGATGACGGACTTGACCGAGCCGAGCCACAGCGGATGCTGCGGATCCCGGCCCTGCCCGTACGTGGCGATCAGGGCTTGCGCCTCGATCGGGTCCCCCAGGACGGTACCGGTGCCATGACCCTCGACCGTGTCCACCTCGGACGGATCCAGCCCGGCACTCGCCAGCGCCTTGCGGATCACCCGCTGCTGCGACGGACCGTTCGGCGCGGTCAGGCCGTTGGAGGCGCCGTCCTGGTTGACCGCGCTGCCGCGGATCACCGCCAATACCCGGTGCCCCCGCTCCCGGGCCACCGACAGGCGCTCCAGCAGCAGCACGCCGACGCCCTCGGCCCACGACGAGCCGTCCGCGCCCGCGGCGTACGACTTGCAACGCCCGTCGAAGGCCAGTCCTCGCTGTCGCGCGAAACCGACGAAACCGCCGGGTGTCGCCATCACCGTCGAGCCGCCGGCCAGCGCCATCGAGCACTCACCGCGGCGCAGCGCCTGCGCGGCCAGGTGAACGGCCACCAGCGACGACGAGCACATGGTGTCGACGGTCACCGCTGGCCCTTCGAGCCCGAGCGTGTACGCGACCCGGCCGGAGGCGACCCCACCCGCGGTGCCGAGCGCGCGCTCCAGGCTCAGGAACCCCTCGTGCCCGCTGAGGTCGGGCGCGTAGTCCTGGTGCACGATCCCGGCGAACACGCCGACGTCGCCGCCCCGCACCGAGTGGGGGTCGACGCCGGCCCGCTCGAAGGTCTCCCACGCCACCTCGAGCAGCTGCCGCTGCTGCGGGTCCATCGCCAGGGCCTCGCGCGGCGAGATCCCGAAGAACGCGGCGTCGAACTGCCCGGCATCGTGCAGGAAGGCGCCTTCCCGGACATAGGTCGTACCGGGGTTGTCCGGGTCCGGGTGGTAGAGGCCCTCCAGGTCCCAGCCGCGGTTGGTGGGGAAACCGGTGTAGACGTCGGTGCCGTCGGTCACCACCCGCCACAGGTCCTCGGGGCTACGGATGCCGCCCGCGTACCGGCAGGCCATGGAGACGATCGCGATGGGCTCCGCGGCCGCGGCGGCGAACGCGTCGTTCTCCTGCTGAAGCCGTGCGTTCTCCTTCAGCGAGGCACGCAGTGCCTGGACGATCTGCTCGTCTGGCGCCGACATAACCCGTCCTCCACGTTCGTTCGTCATCGGTGGTCAGCTCGCCTTGCCCAGCGCTCGCTGGACGAGGGCGGCGATGTCCAGTGCGTCGATCAGTTCCACGTCATCCGCCCCGCTGGGCACCGGTTCGTCCGGTACGTCGTCGTCCGCGTCGGCCAGACTCAGCAGGGTTTCCAGCACGCCCGCCTCCCTGAACCGGGCGATCGGCACGGACGCGAGGACCCGCCGCAGGTCGTCCTCCCGCCCCGGTAGGCCGTCGTCGGGCTCCCGGAGAAGCTCGGCACGCAGGTAACCGACCAGCGCCTCCGGCGTGGGATAATCGAAGATCAACGTCGCGGGCAGGCGCAGCCCGGTGGCCGCGTGCAGGCTGTTCCGGAGGTTGACGGCCGCCAGCGAGTCGAAGCCGACCTCCTGGAACGGCTGTCGCGGGCCGATGCCTTCCGCCCCGCCGTGGCCGAGGACCGTCGAGGCGTGCCCGCGGACCAGCCGGAGCAGGATCCGGTTCTGCTCACTGTCCGTCACCCCGCGCAGGGAGTCCGCGAGGGACGCGGTGGTGTCACTGCTCTCGGTGTCGGACTGCGACGCCGCCACGGCCGCCTGCGCCTCCGGCAGGTCCGCGAACAGCGGGCTGGGACGGACGGAGGTGAAGGCCGGGATGAAGGAGGTCCAGTCCATGTCGGCCACCGCCACGAACTTCTCGTTGTCCCGGACGGCCTGCACCATCGCGGTCATCGCCACCGACGGCTCCATCGGCAGGACACCGCGGCGACGGAGTTGGGCGAGCGCGGCCTCGTCCATGCCCACACCGACTTGGTTCAGCGCTCCCCATCCGATGGACGTCGCCCGGAAGCCTCTGGCCCGGCGCCACTCGATGAGGGCGTCGAGCACCGCGTTCGCCGCACCCGACGGACCCTGGCCGCCACCGCCCCAGACACCGGCGATCGACGAGAACACGACGAAGGCGTCGAGCGGGGTGTCCTCGAGCAGGCCGTCGAGCCACACGGCGGTCTCCACCTTGGCGGCGAACACGTCGGCGAGGTCGCGCTCACTGGTGTCGTCGACGGAGCTGGTCTGCGTGACGTCGGCGGCGTGCACCACGGCCGTGAGCGGTTGTTCCGGTACCGTCGCGGCCACCAGCGCGGCGATCGCGTCCCGATCGGCATCGGCGCAGGACTCCACCACGGTGTGCAGGCCGAGCCCGGCCAGTTCGGCGCGAAGTTCCGGCACGCTGTCGGCCGGCGCGTGTGCGGTGGTGGTGACGACGAGCCGGTCCACGCCGGCCTGCGCGAGCCAGACCGCCGCATGCCTGCCGAGCCCCTCGGCTCCGCCGGTCACCACGACCGTGCCCCGGGGCTGCCAGCGTCCGCTGGTCGCGGGCTCCGGCAAGGGCTTGCGGACCAGCCGCCTGCCGTAGCTGCCCGAACGCCGGATCGCGAGCTGATCCTCACCGGCGGTGTTCAGCACCCCGAGCAGGGACTGCGCCGTACGCACGTCGCTCGACGCGGGCAGGTCGACCAGACCACCCCAGCGATCGAGCCGCTCCAGGGCGACGGCGCGGCCGAGACCCCAGAGCGCGGCCTGGGCCGGCGCGGTCACGGCGTCCTGGATGCCGATGTTCACCGCGCCCCGGGTCACGCACCACAGCGGCGCGGTGACATTGCTGTCGCCCAGCGCCTGCACGAGCGCGAGCGTCGTCGCGGCGACGGCGGTCGGGTCCGGTGCCCGAGGGTCGAGGGCGAGCAGGGACAGCACGCCGGTCGGATCGTGGTCGGCGAGGACGCCGGTCAGCCGTTCGGCGAGACGTTCCCGGCCGCGGTCCCGCTCGCCGACCTCCAGCCGGATCAGGTCCAGCCCCTGTTCGGCCAGCCCGGCGAGAAGGGTGTCCTCGCCGGGTCCGGACGGCACGACGACCAGCCAGCGGCCGCCGGGCACGCCGGCTTCACCGTCGAGCGGTTGCCAGGTGACGTGGTAGCGCAGCTGCTCCGCGGTCGACATCTCGCGGCGCTTCCTCCGCCAGTCCGCCAGCACGGGCATGACGGCCTTCAGGGCGCCGCGCTGGTCGGCCGACGCCATCTCCAGCAGCTCGGCGAGGGAGTCCGGGTTGGCGTGCTCGACCGCGGCCCAGAAGTCGGAGTCGGCACCGTCGGCCGGGTCGGCCGCGTCGGCGCCCGCGTCCGCCTCGTGCAGCCAGTAGTGGCGGTGGTCGAAGGCGTAGGTCGGCAGGTCCACCCAGCCGGACCTGTGCGGGAGCATCCCGGACCAGTCCACGGCCACCCCGCGGACGAAAAGTTCGGCCATCGAGGCCAGCAACCGCGGCAGGCCGCCGTCGTCGCGCCGCAGCGACCCGACCACCAGAGCGTCGGTGACCTCGTTGACGGGTTGCACCAGCACCGGGTGCGCGCTGAGTTCCACGAACACGGCGTGGCCCTGCTCGACCAGGTCCGCCACCGCCGGACCGAAGCCGACCCGATCGCGCAGATTCCGGTACCAGTAGGCGTCGTCGACGAACCCGCCGTCCCCGATCCAGCCGCCGGTGACGGTCGAGTAGAACGGGATGGCCGGTGCCTGCGCGTCGATCCCGGACAGCACGTCGGCGAGGATGCCCCGGAGGTCTTCCACGTGCCGGCTGTGGGAGGCGTAGTCCACGGCTACCCGCCGCACCCGCACCCCCTGACCGGACAGGAACTCCAGTGCCTCGTCCAGCGCCCCGGCATCGCCCGAGACGACCACGGAGGAGGGGCTGTTGACGGCGGCCACCTCGACCCGCTCCGCCCAGGGCGTCAACCGCGCGACCAGGTCCTCCTCGGGCAGGGCGACCGACGCCATGCCACCGCGACCGGACAGCTTCGCGGCGATGGCCTGGCTGCGCAGCGCCGCCACCCGCGCGGCGTCCTCGAGGGACAGCGCACCGGCGACGCATGCGGCCGCGATCTCGCCCTGCGAATGACCGACCACGGCGTCCGGCCGTACCCCCACCGACGACCACACCGCGGCCAACCCCACCATCACGGCGAAGCTCGCCGGCTGCAGCACGTCGACCCGCTCCAGCAGCTCGGCGGCCGTCTCACCGCGCAGCACGTCCACCAGGGACCAGTCGACCCACGGCTCCAGCGCGGCGGCGCACTCCGCGATCCGCTCGGCGAAGACCGGCGACGAGTCCAACAACTCCCGGCCCATGCCGACCCACTGCCAGCCCTGGCCCGGGAACACCCAGACGACCTTGCCCGGCACGTCCACGCTACCGGTCACCAGGGCGGGACTGCGCTCGCCCCGCGCCAACGCTCCCAGTCCGGCCAGTGCCTCGTCACCGGAGCCGGCCACCACGACGGCCCGCTTGCCGAGCATCGCCCGCCCCGACACCAGCGCGCCGGCCACAGCGGCGAGCGGCACCTCGACGGAGCCCCTGATGAAGGACACCAGTCGGCCGGCCTGCCCGGCCAGCGCACCGGCGCTGGCCGCCGACAGCACCAGCGGCACCGCACCGGCCGCGGGGCCCTCCGCCGTGGCGGGCTCGGCCCGCTCGTCGGGCGCTTCCTCGATGATCACGTGCGCGTTCGTCCCGCTCGCGCCGAAGGAGGATACGGCGGCCCGGCGGGTGCGGTCGCCGCGTGGCCAGTCGCGCGGCTCGGTCAGCACCCGGACCGCCCCGGCCGACCAGTCGACCTCGGTGGTGGGCGTCTCCACGTGCAGCGTCGCCGGCAACACCTCGTGTCGCAACGCCTGCACCATCTTGATCACACCGGCCACTCCCGCGGCGGCCTGGGTGTGCCCGATGTTCGACTTCAACGACCCCAACCACAGCGGATGCCCGGCATCCCGACCCTGCCCGTACGTGGCCAGCAGGGCCTGCGCCTCGATCGGGTCGCCCAGAGCCGTCCCGGTCCCGTGCCCCTCCACGACGTCCACGTCGGCCGGTGCCAGGCCGGCACTCGCCAGCGCGCTGCGGATCACCCGCTGCTGCGCCGGACCGTTCGGCGCCGTCAGACCGTTCGACGCTCCGTCCTGGTTCACCGCACTGCCCCGCAGCACGGCCAGGACCGGGTGCCCGCGCTCCCGTGCCACGGACAACCGCTCCATCAGCACGACACCGATCCCCTCGGCCCATCCCGTACCGTCCGCGCCGTCCGCGTAGGCCTTACAGCGTCCGTCGGCGGACAGGCCCCGCTGCCGGGAGAACTCCAGGAACGCGTCCGGGCTGGCCATCACGGTCGCGCCACCCGCCAGCGCCATCGAACACTCGCCCTGCCGCAACGCCTGCGCGGCGAGGTGCATCGCCACCAGCGAGGACGAGCACGCCGTGTCCAGGGTCACCGCCGGGCCCTCGAAGCCGAACACGTAGGACACGCGACCCGACGCCACGCTGGAGGCGGCGCCGGTCATGAGATAGCCCTGGACGTCGTCGGGCACCCGGTGCAACCGGCTCACGTAGTCGTGGTGGACGATGCCGGTGAAGACGCCGACGTCGCTGCCCTTGAGCGACAGCGGGTCGATGCCCGCCCGCTCCAGCGCCTCCCAGGACGTCTCCAGCAGCAACCGCTGCTGTGGGTCCATCGCCAGTGCCTCGCGCGGCGAGATCCCGAACAGCGTGCCGTCAAACTGTGCGGCGTCGTACAAGAACCCGCCCAGGCGGGTGTAGCTCGTGCCCGGGTTGGCGGGGTCAGGGTCGTACAGCCCGTCGAGGTCCCAGCCCCGGTCGACCGGGAAACCAGCGACCGCGTCCCGCCGCTCCAGCACCAGGTGCCACAGGTCCTCGGGAGTGTCGACGCCGCCAGGCAGCCGGGTGCTCATCGCGACGATCGCGACAGGTTCGTCAGAGTGCGTGGCCCGGGCCGTCGGAGCGGGTAGCTCCCGGCGCTCGCCGAGCAGTTCGTCCCGCAGGTGGGCGGCGAGGATGGCGGGTGTCGGGTGATCGAAGACCAACGTGCTGGGCAGGCTCACGCCGGTGAAGTCCCGCAGCCGGTTCCGCAGTCTGACCGCGCTCAGTGAATCGAATCCGAGGTCCTTGAAGGCCTGCCCCTCGGCGAACGCTTCCGACTCGCGGTGACCGAGGACGGCCGCGATGCTCTCCTTGACCAGAGCCGTCACGACCCGAAGCTGCTCGGCCCCGGCCAGTCCCGCCAGCCGGTCCAGGATCGCCTCGCCCGCCGCCTCGCCCCGCGCCACCACCCGGCGGGTGAGCGGCACCGGCAGCGGCGCGGCGTCGGGCTCCACCCGGTCGGCGGTGCTGGCGTCGAGGGTCAGCGGGCCGACGGCGGCGACGGGTTCCCCCGCGGTGTCCGCCAACTCCAGCAGGTGCCGGCCGTCCCGGGTCGGCGTCGTCCGCAGGCGCAGGGCGACGGCCCCCTGCGCGTACACCGTCATGCTGGCGCAGGCGGACACATCCCGGTGATCGTCTCCGGCCAGGACGCGCAGCGCGGCGTCGAGGAGCAGCGGGTGGAGGGCGAACGTGGCGGCCTGGTCGGTCAGCTCGTCCGGCAGGGTGATCTCGCGCCCCGGCGGGTCCCGCAGGTCGAAGCTCGGCTGCGGCAGGCCGGGGAGCAGTACAGCGCGCGCGTGGCGGGTCCACGGCCCGCGCCGCCCACCGTCGAGCCTGCCGTGGACGGCGACGCCCCGGCGTCCGTCCAGGCCGGGAGCGTCCACGGTCACCCGCACCTGGGTGCCTCCGTGCTCCGACACCTCGAGCGGCGCCTCGACGACGATCTGGTCGAGGCTGCCACATCCGACCTCGCTCCCCGCCTTGACCAGCAGCTCGAGGAGCACGGCTGCCGGCACCCGGGTGGCGCTGCCGGGAAGAAGGCCGGGGCTGCGCGGCGACAGGCGGCCGGTCAGCACGAGGCCACCGGTGTCCGGTACCTCGATCACGGTGCCGAGTAGCGGGTGCCGGGCGTCGGTGGCACCGAGCGTCTCCGCGCCGCCCGTCGTGGTGTCGTCGGTCTCGGCCCAGTACCGCTGGTGCTGGAACGCATAGGTGGGCAGGTCGGTCCCCGCCCCGCCGGACCGCCGGCCGAGCAGCCCCGCCCAGTCGACGGCCACCCCACGCACGTGCAGCCCCGCGACCGCGGCCACGAGGTCACTGGCCTCCGCGCCGTCCTTGCGCAGGGCGGCGACGCAGGCCTGTTCCGGCGCGCCGAGCGTGCTGAGCACCATCGCGGCGAGGGATCCACCCGGGCCCAGTTCCAGGAAGGTCGTCGCGCCGTGCTCACCCAGCGCGGTGACCGCGTCGCTGAACCGGACCGTGTTGCGTGCCTGGTCGACCCAGTAGTCCGCGGTACCGAACTGCCCCTCCCGGGCGAGGACGCCGGTGAGCGTGGAGACGACGGGAAGGGCACTCGGCCGGAACGACAGGTCCGCCACGACGGCCCGGAACTCGTCGAGCATGGGTGCCATCAGCGGCGAGTGGAAGGCGTGACTGACCGGCAGTCGACGCGTCCGATGGCCACGACCGGCCAGCTCACCCGCCAGGGCGAGCACCGCGTTCTCGTCGCCCGAGAGCACCACCGAGTCGGGGCCGTTCACCGCCGCGACGCAGACCACGCCGTCGGCTCGGGCGAGCAGGGGCGCGACGTCGGCCTCGGTCGCCTGGACGGCGACCATCGCGCCGCCGGCGGGCAGTTCCTGCATCAGCCGGCCGCGCGTGGCGACCAGCTTGGCCGCCTCCGTCAGGTCCAACACCCCGGCGACGTGAGCGGCGGTTATCTCCCCGATCGAGTGGCCGGCGAGGAGGTCGGGTCGCACCCCCCATGACTCGACGAGCCGGAACAGCGCGGTCTCCAGGGCGAAGAGGGCAGCCTGCGTGTACATGGTCTGGTCGAGCAGTTCACCGTCCCCCGCGAACACCACGTCGCGCAGTGGACGCACCGGTTCCAGGTGCTGTTCGACGGCGGTGCAGGCGGCGGCGAACGCGGTGCGGAAGACCGGGAACGTCTCGGCGAGTTCGCGTCCCATGCCCGGCCACTGACTGCCCTGACCGGTGAAGAGGATGGCCAGCTTGCCGGTGACCGGGGCGCCGGACACGACCGTGGGACCGGTCCCGCCGCGCTCCATGGCGCTGAGATCGACCTCGGCCTGCCGCCGGTCGGCGGCGAGCACGACGGCGCGGTGCTCGAGTTGGGCGCGGGTGGTGGCGAGGGCGTAGGCGGCGTCGGCGAGGCGCACGGTGGGCCGGTCGCCGAGGAACCGGGCGAGCCGACCCGCCTGGCCACGCAGCCCGGCGGCCGTCCGCGCCGACAGCGGGATCGGGGTCGGGAGGCCGTCGGGCTCCGGGTCCGGCTCCGGGGTGGGGGTCACCGGCTGGTCGGGGGCTGCCTCGATGATGACGTGCGCGTTGGTGCCGCCGATGCCGAAGGACGACACCGCGGCCCGGCGGGGCCGGCCGGTCTCCGGCCAGTCGCGTGCCTCGGTCAGCAGCTGGACCCCGCCCGACGACCAGTCCACGTTGGTGGACGGGCGATCCACGTGCAGGGTCCGCGGAAGGACGCCGTGCCGGATGGCCATCACCATCTTGGTGACGCCCGCGACACCCGCCGCTGCCTGGGTGTGCCCGATGTTCGACTTGACCGATCCGAGCCACAGCGGTCGGCCGGCGGGTCGGTCCTGGCCGTAGGTCGCGAGAAGCGCCTGCGCCTCGATCGGGTCGCCGAGTGTGGTCCCCGTACCGTGTGCCTCGACGGCGTCCACGTCCGAGGTGCTCAGGCCGGCGTCGGCCAGCGCCCTACGGATCACCCGCTGCTGCGACGGCCCGTTCGGGGCGGTGAGGCCGTTCGACGCGCCGTCCTGGTTCACCGCTGATCCGCGCACCACCGCCAACACCTGGTGGCCCCGGCGGCGGGCCTCGGACAGCCGTTCCACCAGCAGCAGTCCCACGCCCTCGGACCAGCCGGTGCCGTCCGCTCCGTCCGCGAACGCCTTGCACCGGCCGTCGGGCGCCAGGCCGCCCTGCCGGGAGAACTCCACGAAGGTCTCGAGGGTGCCCATCACCATGACGCCACCGGCCAACGCCATGCTGCACTCGCCGCGGTGCAGCGCCTGGCTCGCCATGTGCAGCGCCACCAGTGAGGACGAGCAGGCGGTGTCGACCGTGATGGCGGGGCCCTCAAGACCGAAGTGGTAGGCGACGCGACCGGAGACGACGCTGCCCGAACTTCCGGTGAGCCGGAAACCCTCGAGGTCGGACGCCTGGTGCGTCCGCATGCTGTAGTCGTGGCTGTTGACGCCGACGAAGACGCCGACGTCCTGCCCGGCCAGCGTGGTCGGGTCGATCGCGGCCCGTTCGAACACCTCCCACGAGGTCTCCAGCAACAGCCGCTGCTGCGGATCCATCGCCAACGCCTCCTTCGGCGAGATGCCGAAGAAGGCCGCGTCGAACCCGGCGGCGTCGTCGAGGAAGGCGCCGTGACGCACGTACGTTGTGCCCGGGTGGTCGGGGTCTTCGTGGTAGAGCCCCTCGGTGTCCCAACCGCGGTCCCGGGGGAACTCGGTGACCGCGTCGACCCCGTCGACCACCACCCGCCACAGGTCCTCCGGACCGTGCACACCCGCCGGGAAGCGGCAGGCCATCGCGACGATCGCGATGGGTTCGTCGGTCGTCGCGGCGGGGACACCGGATTCGTCCTGGCGGCGGGATGCCCCACCGAGCAGCCTGGCGTGTAGGTGCTCGGCGAGCGCCGCGGGTTTCGGGTAGTCGAAGACCAGCGCCGGGGACAGGGTGAGCCCGGTCGCGACGGCCAACCGGTTTCGCAGTTCCACCGCCGTCAGCGAGTCGAAACCGGCGTCCTTGAAGGCCCGGCCGGGGTGGATCGCGTCGGCGTCTGCGTGCCCGAGCACCTCGGCGGCGTACCCGCGCACCAGGTCGAGCACCACCTCGGTGGCCTCGGGCTGGGTGAGATTGGCGAGGCGCTGGGCGAGCGACGCGGGGCCGGCCGTGACCCCGGCCGTCGGCCGTGGCGGCGGCGCCAGACCACGCAGCAACGGCGGTATCGGATCACCACCCGCCGCTGCCCTGCGCAGGGCGGGCACGTCCAGCTTCGCCGCGACCAACGTGTCGGCGGCGCCGAGGGTGGCGTCCAGGATCGCCATTCCCTCGGCGGCGGAGAGGCCGCTCATACCCGTGCGCCTGTTGCGGCCCAGGTCCGCGGCCCCCAGGTGCTCGGTCATGGTGCTGACCGGCGTCCAGTAGCCCCAGGCGAGGGACACCGCGGGAAGGCCGAGGCGGTGACGGTGACGCGCGATCGCGTCCAGGCACGCGTTGGCCGCCGCGTAGTTCGCCTGCCCGGGGTTGCCCAGCACACCGGCCGCGGAGGAGAACAGCACGAACGCGGCGAGGTCCAGGTCCCGGGTGAGCTCGTGCAGATGCAGTGCCGCATCCAGCTTCGGCCGCAGCACGGTGTCGACGCGTTCCGGGGTCAGCTCGGTGAGCACCCCGTCGTCGAGGACACCGGCCGTGTGCACCACGGCGGTGAGCGGATGCTCGGCCGCAACGGCAGCCAGCACGGCCTCGAGCTGGGCCCGGTCCGCGGCGTCGCAGGCGGCCACGGTGACGGACGCCCCCAGCGCGGTCAACTCGGCCTGCAGCTCCGGGGCACAGCCGCGCCGGCTGACCAGGACCAGGTGCCGGACGCCGTGTGCGGTGACCAGATGCCGTGCCGTCGTGGCGCCGAGTGTTCCCGTTCCACCGGTGATCAGCACGGTGCCGTCGGGGTCGAGCGGACGTCGCTCCTCCGGCGCGTCGGGCGAGACGCGGGCCAGGCGTGGCACCTCCGCGACGCCGTCGCGCACCCTCAGCTGCGGCTCGCCGCTGCGCAGCAGCGCGGGCAGCACGGACCGGGACGCCGTATCGAGGTCGGCCAACACGATCCGGCCCGGGTGCTCCGACTGCGCCGAGCGCACCAACCCCCACACCGCCGCTGCGCCGAGTTCGGCGCAGTCCCCGGTGACGACGGCCAGCCGGGTGTCCGCCAGGGCTGGTTCCGCGAGCCATGCCTGGAGCACCTCCAGGGCTGCGCCGGCCGACGCGCGGGGGTCTGCGGTGACGGCTTCGTACTGCAGGACGTCCGGGGCCACCGTGGCCGCGGCGGCCACGTCCTCGCCGGTCGCGACGGGCGTGACGGCGACGGCGCGGTCCACGACCGGCAGCGGCAGCTCGGTCCACTCGACGCGGAACAGGGCGTCGGGTGGCAGCCCACCGGAGATCCCCGCCTGATCGGGGGAGGCGGGCGTGCCGAGAACCGCGTCGACGGTCATGACGGGTTGCCCCGTGGCGTCGGTCAACGTCAGACCGGTCCCCCGCTGCGATGTCGGCCCCGGCCGCACCCGTAGTGCGGCGGCGCCGGAGGCCAGCAGGGTCACCCCGGTCCACCGGGACGGCAACGTGCCGTCCGGGATGACGGTGCGGGCGGCCGCGTCCAGCAGGGCGGGGTGCATCCCGTACCGGTCGGCGTCCCGAAGCGCTGCGCCGTCCAGGCCGATCTCGATGGCGGCCCCGGGCTCCGGGCGGGTCGACGGGGATGCGGCGGGGGCCAGTGTGCCGTGCGCGTGGCGCGTCCACGCCGCGTCCAGGGCGGTTTCCGCGGCCCGGGAGAAGATCTCCACGGGCCGTCGCCGCGTCTCGTCGGGCTCACCCACGATGGCCTGGACGTCGCGGCCGCCCCGTGCCGGCAGCACCACGGGAACGTCGACGGTCAGTTCGTCGACGACGGGGGTGGCGGCCAGGTCGCCGAGCCGGATGGCAACCTCCACGAGGGCCGCGTTCGGCACCAGGACGGCGTCCGCCACGAGGTGGTCGGCGAGCCAGGGGTGCGACCGCACCGACCATCTCGAGGTGGCCGCGAATCCGGCCGACCGCGGCGAGCCGACGACCGCACCCAACAACGGGTGATCAGTCGCCACCTGCCCCAGCGACGTCGCGTCGGTCGCCGATTCCGCCGGCGGTAGCCAGTAGTGCCGGTGGTCGAAGGCGTAGGTCGGCAGGTCCACCCAACCGGACCTGGGCGGGAGCATCCCGGACCAGTCGACGGCCACGCCGCGGACGAACAGCTCGGCCATCGACGTCAGCAGCCGCCGCGGGCCGCCGTCGTCGCGCCGCAGCGTCCCCGTCACCACGACATCGGTGTCGGGCCCGATCTCGCTGATCGGCTGGACCAGCACCGGATGCGCGCTGATCTCGAGGAAGACGCCGTACCGCTGGCCGATCAGGTGGGTGACGGCCGGTCCGAACCGCACCTGGTTGCGCAGGTTCCGGTACCAGTAACCGCCGTCGACCACCCCGGCGTCGCGGATCCACTCGCCGGTCGCACAGGAGAAGAAGGGAACGGCCGGCGCCTGCGCGTCGACGCCGGCCAGCGACTCGGCCAGCGCGTCCCGAATGTCCTCGACGTGCCGGGTGTGCGAGGCGTAGTCCACCGCCACCCGCCGCACTCGGACAGCCCCGTCCGCCAGCGACTCGAGCGCCTCGTCCAACGCCGGGGCGTCACCGGCGATCACCACCGACGAGGGCCCGTTGACCGCGGCGACCTCCAGCCGGTCCGTCCACGGCGCCAGCCGCGCCGCCACGTCTTCCTCGCTCAACGCGACGGAAGCCATGCCACCACGGCCCGACAACACCGAGGCGATGGCCTGACTACGCAACGCCACCACCCGAGCCGCGTCCGCGAGGGACAGCGCCCCCGCCACGCAGGCGGCCGCGATCTCACCCTGCGAGTGGCCCACGACCGCGTCCGGCCGCACGCCCACCGACGACCACACCGCAGCGAGTCCCACCATGACCGCGAACGTCGCCGGCTGCAGCACGTCGACCCGGTCCATCAACCCCGGCTCGGCGTCACCACGCAACACCTCCAGCAGGGGCCAGTCGATCCACGGCTCCAGCGCGGCGGCGCACTCGGCCACCCGCTCGGCGAACACCGGGGACGACTCGAGCAGTTCCCGGCCCATCCCGGCCCACTGTGTCCCCTGCCCCGGGAACACCCACACCACCTTGCCCTCGACGTCGGCGCGGCCGGTCACCACGCCGACCGCGGGTTCACCGCGCGCCAGGGCACCCAGGCCGGTCACCGCCTCACCGGCGGAGCCGGCCAGCACGACGGCTCGCTCGCCCAACACCGCCCGGTTCGACGTCAACGCACCGGCCAGGTCCGCCATCGGCGGCCCGGCCTCCGCCACGAACGCGGCCAGCCGACCCGCCTGACCGAGCAGCGACGCCGTGCTCCGCGCCGACACGACCAGCGGCACCACGCCCACCCGGGGCGCCTCGTCGGCTGCCGGTTCCTCGGGCGCCTCCTCCAGGATCACGTGGGCGTTCGTCCCGCTGACCCCGAACGACGACACCCCGACCCGGCGCGGACGACCGTCGCGCGACCAGTCACGCGCCTCCGTCAACAGCCGCACGGCACCCGCGGACCAGTCCACTCCGGGAGTGGGCGCGTCGACGTGCAGCGTCGCCGGCAGGATCCCGTGCCGCAACGCCTGCACCATCTTGATCACGCCGGCGACACCCGCGGCCGCCTGCGCATGCCCGACGTTCGACTTCAGCGAGCCCAACCACAGCGGACGCCCCGGGGCACGGTCCTGACCGTAGGTCGCCAGCAACGCCTGCGCCTCGATCGGATCACCCAGGGTGGTCCCGGTGCCGTGCCCCTCGACGGCGTCCACCTCGGACGGGGAGAGCCCGGCGGCGGCGAGAGCCCGGCGGATGACCCGCTGCTGCGCCAGACCGTTCGGCGCCGTCAGGCCGTTCGACGCGCCGTCCTGGTTCACCGCGCTGCCCCGCAGCACGGCCAGAATCCGATGCCCGCGCTCGCGGGCCGCCGACAGCCGCTCCAGGACGACCACACCCGCGCCCTCGGCCCAGCCGGTGCCGTCGGCGGCGGCGGCGAACGCCTTGCACCGTCCGTCGGGTGCGAGCGCCCGCTGGCGGGAGAACTCCACGAAGGTGCCGGGCGTGGCCATCACCGTCGCACCGCCGGCCAGCGCGACGGAGCACTCGCCCTGCCGCAACGCCTGCGCGGCGAGGTGCATCGCCACCAGTGACGACGAACAGGCCGTGTCCACGGTGACCGCCGGCCCCTCGAAGCCGAACACGTAGGAGATCCGGCCCGATGCCACGCTGGCGGCCGACCCCGTGGTCACGAATCCTTCCAGTTCCGGAGCGTCGGTGCCGACTCCGTAGCCGTGACCGAAGACGCCGGCGAACACGCCGACGTCGGCGCCCTTCAGCGACAGAGCGTCGATGCCCGCCCGCTCCAACGCCTCCCACGAGGTCTCCAGCAACAGTCGCTGTTGCGGATCCATCGCCAGCGCCTCGCGCGGCGAGATCCCGAAGAATCCCGCGTCGAACAGCCCCGCCTCGGGCAGGAAGCCACCCTGACTCGCGTACGAGGTGCCTGCGCGGTCTGGGTCGGGATCGAACAGACGGTCAAGGTCCCAGCCCCGGTCGCCGGGAAACTCGGCGACGGCGTCGACTCCGGCGGCCACCAGGTTCCACAGGTCCTCCGGACCCGTCACGCCGCCGGGGAGCCGGCAGGCCATCCCCACGATGGCGATCGGCTCCGCGGGGTCGGCCACCAGGACCGGCTCGGCGACCAGCCGGGTGATTCCGAGAACCTCGGCCCGCAGGCAGGACGCCAGCGCCATCGGGGTGGGATGGTCGAAGACGACGCTGGTCGGCAGCCGCAGTCCGGTACTCGCCGTCAGCCGGTTGCGCAGGTCGACGATGGCCGCGGAGGTGAGGCCCTGGTCACGAAACGCCCGGTCGGCCGGAACCGCGTCGGGCCCCGGCTGGCGCAGCACCGACGCGGTCTGCGTTCGGACCAGGTCCTCCAGCAGCGCCAGCTGCGCCCGTTCGTCCAGCCCGGACAGCCGATTGCGCAGGGCCGCCGCGATGGCGGCGTCGGGCTCGTCCACGCTCAGCTGCGCGTCGTGGTGATCCACTGCCACGTACACCAACCGACCGGTCTGTTCCGCCAGGAGCCGCCGCTGGACCTTTCCCGACGCGGTCCGGGGGATACTCGTGACCTCATGGACCTGATGCGGCACCTTGTAGGCGGAAAGCCGCTCGCGGCAGCGGGTCAACAGCGACTCGACGTCGAACCCGTCCGGGCCGGGGATCACGTACGCGACCGGCACCTCGCCGAGAGTGTCGTGCGGCACGCCGGCCACCGCGACGTCGGCGACACCCGGGACGGTCCGCAGCACCGCTTCCACCTCGGTGGGGTGGATGTTCTCCCCGCCGCGGATCACCAGCTCCTTGATCCGGCCGCAGACGGTGACGTAGCCCGCGTCGTCGCGGCGGGCCAGGTCGCCCGTGCGGAACCAGCCGTCGCGCATCGCTTCGGCGGTCGCCTCCGGGCTGTTGTGGTAGCCGACCATGACACCCGGCCCCCTGACCCACACCTCTCCCTCCGCGCCGGTGGGAAGGTCTCGCCCGGTGGTCGGGTCGACGATGCGGACCCCGACACCCGGCACCGGCAATCCGCAGGACCCGGCGACCCGCGGGCCGTCCGGCGGGTTGATGGTGATCGCTCCGCAGGTCTCGGTGCTGCCGTAGGCGTCGACCAACGGCACCCCGAAGGTCTCTTCGAACTCCCGGCGCAGCCCGGCCCCGAGGACCGCTCCTCCGGCCAGGCCGATCCGCAGGCTCGGTGCGGTGAACCCGTGCCGCCTGGCGGCAGCCACCAGCTGCTGGTACGTCGTGGGCACACCGGCCAGGAACGTCGACTGTTCCTGGTGTAGCGCCCGCATCACGTCCTGCGCGGAACTGCCGTCCATGATCCGGGCGGTCGCGCCGACCACGGTGACGGACAGAACGCAGGCGATGTGCGAGAGGCTGTGGAACAGCGGGAGCGGCCAGAGCACCCGGTCCTGGTCCGTCAGCCCGGGAATCGGCACGTAGCACGAGGCGACGGACCAGAGGCAGTTGCGCTGCGTCGAGAGGACACCCTTGGGCTTGCCGGTCGTCCCCGACGTGTAGAACATCCAGGCCACGTCGTCGAGGCCGAGGTCGTCCCCGGCTGGCTGGTCCGGTTCGCTGACGGCGAGCTCGTCGTACGACAGCGCTCCCGCCGGGACGTCACCCGCCACCACCAGCGTGAGGTGCGGCATCGGCCGGAGCCGCTGCGCCTGGACGGCATCGGTGATGACCACCGTGGCGCCGCTGTCGGCCAGCAGGTACTCCAGCTCCGCCTGCGCGGCGGCGGGGTTGAGCGGCACCCCGACGGCGCCCGCGCGCACGACCGCCAGGTAACTCTCCACGGTCGACACCGACTGGCGCAGCCAGATGGCCACCCGGTCGCCGCGCCGGACGCCGAGGCCCGTCAGGTGCCCGGCGAGCCGACGCGTCCGCGCCTCGAGGTCGGTGTACGTCACCGCTCTGCGGTCGTCCTCGAAAGCCACCTTGCCGGGAAAGCGGGCCGCGTTCTCCTGAAGTGCGACGGGCAGCGGCTTGATGAGGTCGGTTCGCACGGCGTGGTAGATCCTTTCGAGCACTCGGGGAAAGAACGCTCACCAACAGACGGGCAGCTTCTCCACCGCGAAGACGGATCCCTGCAGACGCAGCGGCACCTCGTCGGCCGGGACGGCCAGCCGCAGGTCGGGGAACGCCCGCAGGAGTGCCGACAGGCCGGCACGCAGCTCGACGCGCGCCAGGTTCTGGCCGAGGCACTGGTGGATGCCGAAGCCGAACGCCACGTGCCCCGAGGTCTCGCGATCGATGTCCAACGTCGCGGGGCACTCGAACCTGACCGGGTCGCGGTTCGCCGCCGGCAACGACACCGTGACGCTGTCCCCCTTCTTGACCACCTCGCCGTGCAGCTCGACGTCTTCCGAGGCGGTGCGGTACGTGTGGTACTGGTTGACCGTCAGGTAGCGCAGGAGTTCCTCGATCGCGGCGTCGAGTTTCGCCGGGTCCGCGCGGAGCCTCGCCAGTTGGTCCGCGTGGTGCAGCAGCGCGAACATGCCGACGGCCAGCGCGCTCTCCGTGGTTTCGTAGCCCGCGAACAGCAGCAGTGTGACGATGTTGCGCAGCTCTTCGCCGGTCAGCTCGCCGTTGCCGACCAGGGTGCTGATGAGGTCGTCGGCGGGCTGCCCGCGGCGCCTCTCGATGACCTCGTCGAAGAACGCCCCCGCCTTCTCGTAGGCGGCGGCGGCCTCCGCCGGGTCCGCCTCCGCGTCGTGTAGGAGGGTCACCGCGTGCAGGTAGCGGTCACGCTCGTCGTACGGCAGGCCGACCAGCCCGGACAACACCCTCAGGACGAGCGGCTGGGCGAAGGTTGCGACCAGATCAGCCGGAGCCCCGTGCGCACGCATGACCTCGATCTGCTCGGCGGCCACGGCCTCGGCGTGCCCCGTCAACCGGCTTGTGCGGCGGACGGTGAACTCACCGGTCAGCAGGCGGCGGTAACGGGTGTGCTCGGGCGGGTCCATGTGGATGAACATCCCGGGGATCTGGGGGTGGGTCGGGATCACCTGTCCCTGGTGCGTCACCGGGAAGTGACCGACCGCGCAGCTGTGGCTGAACCGCGGGTCGCTGAGCACCTCACGCACCAGCTCGTAGCTGGAGACGATCCAGCCGACATGCCCGTCCGGGTAGCGCATCCGCGCGAGCGGGCGCTGTTCGCGCAACGTGTCGAATACCGCGGGCGGATCGAACTTGTCGGTTCGCGCCCACGGCACCTCGAAGGAAATGGCGTCGGTCATGGCGTCCTTCTCACTCGGTGATGGTGTGCGGATGAGCGGCTGCTATTCGGCGATCTTCGTGCGGCCGGTCCAGCGGAACACCGCGGCCTGGTATCCGTTCTCCGTCCGGTATTCACCGTCGTGGAGAAAGTGCTCGTAGCCGGTCCCGTGCCGAACCTTGAGGGTCTGTCCCAGCGCCACCTCCGGGACACTGAGCTGCATCGTCGACAAATCGGCCGGTCCACCACTGAGAATGACCTTCACCTGCGTGACACTCATCACGGCCTCCAACTCTCGCCGGGTCGTTCCGCCCGGAACCTGGGCGCGAGATGACCGCCCCGGCACATCTGGCTCCGCATCCGGGAGTTGCGTTCCGTCCGCTCGTTCGTCGCCCCCGGCCAGGGGCCGGCGGCGTCATCCGATGTCGACCGGCTGGCCGGTCCGCAAAGACGTGTGGGCGGCCTCGATGATCCGCTGCGTGCGCAGCCCGGCCTGGCCGTCCGGGCCGACTCCCGTACCGGTCTCGATCGTGCCGAGGAAATCTCTGAGCATCAGCGGGTACAGGTCCTCGCCGCCCGGTTCCCACCGCTCACCGCCGGCGGCGGCGTCGAATCCGCCGAGGAGCCGCGGCGCGGCGTCGTACTCCACGCTCGCCCGGTCGCCGACGAAGGTCAGGGCTGGTCCACCCGCCGACCGGCTCCAGCCGCAGTCGAACGAGGCGACGATGCCACCGCGGTACGAGACGGTGAGCACGGCCGCGCTCTCGGCACCTGTCCGTCCGCTGAGCACGGTGTTCGTCTGGGCGTACACCCGGGTCGCCGGGTCCCCGTCGAGCACCATGTCCACCAGGTCGAGCAGGTACGCGGCGTTGACGGCGAGCACTCCGCCGTCCCCGCCGACCGGGGGGGTGTGGTAGGAGCCGTGGATGGTGGTCAGCGTGCCGACGACGCCGTCGGCGATCCCTCGGCGCACCGCGGCGAACGCCTCGCTGTGGCAGGCCGGGGACGCGACCGTGAGCCGGACCCCCGCCATGTCGCAGGCGTCCACCATGGCCTTGACGTCGAGTTCGGTGGGTGCCAACGGTTGGGCACAGAGCACGAACGTCTCCGCCTCGGCCATCCGCTCGACCAGCTCCCGGTGCCGGCCGACCTCACTGGTGATCACCACGGCGTTGGGTAGCCACTCGAACACCTCGTCCCAGTCGTTCGCATAGGAAACACCGAGTTGCCCGGCGACGCGTTGGCCGAGAGCGTGGCCGTCCGGCGAACCGTCGGGGTCGGCGATGAGCAGCTCGACGTCGGGCATCTCGTGCAACACCCGGGCGTAGGTGCTGGCGTGTTCGTGCGCCAGGGACAGGACGGCGACTCTCATGCGGCGGCTCCCTTCACCGGCAGTTCCACGGCACGGCCCGTCCACGCGGACTCCGCGGCGGCCTGCGTGAGGCGGACCGCGGCCAGTGCGTCGCGGGCCCCCAGGCGCGGCTCGGGCCCTCCCGCGAAGGCATCGGCGAACTCGCGCATCTCGGTGGCGAACACCGACGTCCCGCCGTAGCCGACGTCGCCGGCCGCACCGTCGGCGACCCGCACCTGCTGGGGCCACCGCGAGTCGTGGCTCACCGTCCCGCCGGTACCCGAGACGTGGAAGGCCACCCGGACGGGCGGTTGCGGCGTGGCCGTCCACCGGCTCACGACCTGACTGATCGCACCGTTGGTGTGGGTGAGCACGGCGGTGCCGGTCGCCACGGCCCCCGCCGGCGCCGGTGTGGCGATCTCACCCTGGTAGCAGGCGTACACCCGAACGACCTCCCCGAAGATCCAGTACGCGAGATCGACACCGTGCAGCATCTGGTCGGTCAGGATCCCGCCGGACTGCGCGGACGCGTGCCCGGTCCAGGGTCGCGGGTGGTAGGCGGAGAAACAGAACCGAGCGACCGCGCCCTCGCCCACGCGGCCGGACGCCACCAGATCGTGGAGCCGAGCGAATGCCGGTGCGAACCGCACGTCGTGGGCCGGGTAGAGCCGCACACCGGCCCGCTCCGACGCTTCGACGATCTCCTCGGCCTCCGCGACGGTGGCCGCCAGGGGCTTCTCGCACACCACATCCACGCCCTTGCCGATGGCGGCCAGGGCGATCTCACGGTGGGTGCCGGTCGGGGTGCAGATGTCCACGGCATCCACACCATCCAGCGCCTCGGCGAGGGAGCCGGCGGCCCGGGCACCGAACTCGTGTGCCAACTCGGCGGCCCGGCCGTCGTCGGAATGAATCCGGACGGCGGCTCCGGCGTCGATCCATCCCTGTAGGTGGAAGCGTGCAATCAATCCCGCGCCGATCAGCGCTACCTCAAGCTGTCGCATGGCTTTTCCAGCCCTTCTTCCACATCCGGGCCCACGGAACTCACGGGTGCGGATGTTCTGTGCCTGATCAGACTCGCCCACCCCGCTTGCCAGGGGCCATAACCAACGTGGGTAGTTCACCGGCGACGAGTCCACTGAGCTGTGGTAATCGTGCGGGCGACAAGATTCGCCGCGACCGGGACGCCCCTGACTCTGCGCAGCTGAGCGAGGGTTCGGGGCGGGAGTCGGCCCGAACGCGAGGGGCCCGCGACTCGTCGATGACCAGCTCGGTGTCGAGTTCTGATGGTCACCGGAGAAGAGCCACCAGCATGATCATCGACGGGGCGGACTGGGGCTGGACGCCCCGATGGTGGAACCAGCGGACCACAACCCTGTCGCGGGCCTGCCGGTCGGTGGCCGGCAGGCCCGGGTGTCCGACCAGCGTGAGGACGACGCGTCGTGGTGCTCACGCTGACCGAACCCGTTTCCCGCCTTGATCGGGCATCCGCCGCGCTCGAGGCGGGCGGGGTCGACCCCGCCCGGGTGCCGCGGGTCGATCGCCGAGGCGGGGCCGGTCCGCCGTCGGTTGGCTACGAGTGCCCGTTGTGGCCCGAGCCCCCCGAGTGGTGACCCGAGCTACCCGAGTGCATGTGGAACCGGGCGACCTCGGGCGGGTGCACGACGAAGGGTCGCATCATGCCCTCGTCCTCGTGGTCAAGGATGTGGCAGTGGTACATGAACTGGCCGGTAGCACCCTCGAACTGACCGGCAACCCTGATCCACTCACCCGACCACAGCTGGAAGGTCTCCTTCCAGCCCTCCTCGTGTTTCTCGATCGGCGGGCCATCGCCCGGTGCGGGCAGCGGTCTGGTGGTGCCGCCGACCGCGATGTCGAAAGCCGTCAGGTCGCTGAACCGCCACCGGGTCAGCAGCTGGAACCGTGCCATGTGGATGTGCATCGGGTGCGGGGGCCCGCCGAGCTGGATCAGGTTCCACACCGCCCACCGACCCCGGTCGATGAAGATCGTCGTCGTGTCGTCGAACAGGCGCGCGACCTTCCGGAACGTTCGCACCTGCCCGGTGACCGGGTCGGTGAGCTGGATGACCCCCTCCTCCGGGAAGTGCGTCGGAAGCTCGGCGGGATCGGTGATCTCCTTCAGCTCCCACATCTCCGGGTGCGGTCGGCCGGCCGCACCGGGCACGGTCGTCGCCACGAACACCTCGTCGTGGTCCTCCGGCACGGTCACCCCGTTTTCGAGCCGAACGTACGATGGGGACAGGCGAGCCGGCGGCGTGAACGCGTCGTTGCGGCCGCGACTCTCGACGCGGAGCTCCATGATGTCCGGCTCGATCGAGGCACCGGTGTTGACCAGGCGCAGGCGCTGCCCCGTGAACCGACCGAAGTCGATCAGTAGGTCGACGCGCTCGGCCGGGGTGATGGTCAGCCCGCCCGCCGGCACCGCCGCCGGGGCGGGCAGCAGGCCGGCGTCCGTGCCGACGATCCGGACCGCGTCGTTGTGCACGATGCCCGCCTCGTCGACCAGGTCGAGGCGGAAGAACCGACCGTTCGCCGCGTTGAGCACCCGAAAGCGGTACCAGCGCGCCTCGACGTCGAGGTGCGGCCAGATGACGCCGTTGACGAGGGTGAACGGGCCGGTGACGGGAGCCGACGTGCCGGTCGCGGGCAGATACTGGAACTTGAACAGCAGCTGGCCGGTGAGCGCGCCGGTCGCCGGGTCGGTGTCGAGGTTGCGGTCGGTGAGGATCAGTGGGATTTCGTGGTCGCCGGCTGGCAGTCGCAGGCGGCCCTCTTCCCTGTCGCGGACCAGGTACATGCCGACCAGTCCGGCGTGGACGTTGAAGCGCGTCACGGCCATCGCGTGGTCGTGGTACCAGAGGGCGGTGGCTGGCTGGCGATTCGGGTACTCGGTGAGCTGCGCGTACCCCGGCGATATGCCGTTGTGCGCCCAGCCGTCGCTGCCGCCGTTCGCCAGCGCGCCGTGCAGGTGCACGACGGTCCACGGCGGCAGGTCGGCGACACCGTCGATCAGCTCCACCCCGGCGGGCAGGCTGCCGTCCGGGTTGCGGTAGCCGGGCAGGTTCGCCGGGGTCGGCTTCGCGAACGGCACCCGCACCGCCACGAGCGGTACCGTGCCCCGGAGCTCGTTGGTCCACGCCACCCGCAGTCGCCTGCCGCTGCGCACCTCGATGGTCGGGCCGGGGAACCGACCCTCGTAGGTCCACAACACCGTCTCGGGCAGCTGGGAGTGCAGCCGGGTCCGCGCGTTCGTCATCGTGATCGTCAGCTCGTCCCGGTTCCGCCGCGAATATGACCGGATCGTCGGCGGAATCCGCAACGGGTCGAGGAACTTGGTGAGACCGAAGTTCGGCGGCGCGGACTGTATCGGTTGCCCGCTGCCGGTCACCGCCGAGGCTGCCGCCCTCGGGGCACTCGGAGGGAGCACGTTCACACCCGCCACGACGCCCGCGGAACCCAGCACCGCGGAGGCGAGGAAGGTGCGACGGTCGACGACGTCATCCATCGGAACTTTCTCCTACGTTATCTCAGGGGTGTACACCCGTTGGGTCGCAATGATTGACCGTGACCGTCACCGATTTCCCACCGGAACATCGCGCCGGTTTCCGGGCCAGCACCTGCCGGTCACACGACCCGGACGAACCGGTCCCGCGAGGATCACCGGCTGCACGGCGATGTGCGCGTGACCGTGCGGAGTGGAGAGTCGCCATCGTGAGATGCCGGTCGGCTGGGGCCCGGGGCAGAGCCGCGACCACGTCGTCATCCCGCCGACGTGGACAAGGCGTCCTCGAGGGAGGACGTCGAGATCGGCCAGCTGGCGGTGTGCTTGCCCCAGGGGATCATCTGCATTACGTCGGAGCCGGCCAGCACGGTCGCCTTGGTGTCCGAAATCTGTTTGTACATGGTATTCGCGGTAGCGGGACGGGAGCCAGCAGACCGGTTTCAGCGACGACTTCTGGTGAGAACATATCGACCGTTTCGGTCGGTTCTCGCCAGTGGTGGTCATGAAGCTTTCCCTTCGCGTCGGGACCATGCGATCCGCATGGGGGTGGTCGGTCTACGGCCCGGTCGAAACCGTAGCCGCGAAACGGCCGGCCGCGCACCCCCTCCACTGATAGTGCACGGCGGCACGGCATCTCGGTTCCGACACTAATCGCCTGGCGCGAATCACATCGGAATCGACATTCCTTTCTTTGAATGATTCGGGCTGAACACAACTGTTGAGCTGGTTTGGGCTAGCCGGGTATGTCCGCTGTAGAGTCGGGTCAGGGCTTCTGCCACCCTGGAGGGCGGGCGCCCACGAGGTGCTGGCCTGTTCCTGGAGGCAGCCGACCGTCCGCGCGTCCCACTCGACGGTGAACGGCAGATCACCGTCGGCCTGCTCACCGACGCTGCCGGGTTCCCGTTGTCGCGGACGAGTCGATCAATGCAATCGTGGCGGACACGAACAAGCGCAGGGTGCCGACATCCCTCGACGTCCAGCGCATCCGGGCCGGCAAGGAGCCCCGCGGAACACTCTGGCGCGTCGGTAACCTGTCGAACCTCCTTCGCTCTGACACGCTGCGGGGATACCTCGTCACGGCGGACGGATCGCCGATCGTGGACGACGCGGGGCGGCGCGTGCGGCGGGCTGAACCGATCCTGACGGATGAGACATGGCGCGCGCTTCAGACCCAACTCAGCGACCGCGCGACCAACCGGAAGCCGCGTCCCCGGGTCAAGGGACTGTACAAATAACGGCTGATCGACCGATCAAGGGAGAGACGCCAGATGACGACCGAGACCACCGTGGGACAGCCGGCCGTGGAGCCGGTGGGTGCGGTCACGGATGAGCAGTTGATCGCGATGCTGGTCGATCGGGCTCGTGGTGACGGGTTGAAGCTGACCGGCGAGGGTGGGCTGCTGCAGCAGCTGACGAAGCGGGTCCTCGAGTCGGCGTTGGATGGGGAGATCACCGACCACGTCGGCTACGACAAGCACGACCCGGCGGGTCGGGGTAGCGGGAACACCCGTAACGGCAGCCGGACCAAGACGGTGCTCACCGACGTCGGGCCGGTCGAGGTGCGGGTCCCACGCGACGCCGCCGGGACGTTCGAGCCGCAGATCGTGCGTAAGCGGCAGCGGCGTCTGACCGGCGTCGACGACATGGTCCTGTCGCTGTCGGCCAAGGGCCTGACCCACGGCGAGATCGCCGCGCACCTGGCTGAGGTCTACGGCGCTGAGGTGTCGAAGCAGACCATCTCCACGATCACCGACAAGGTCATGGACGGCATGGCCGAGTGGCAGAACCGGCCCCTGGACCGGGTCTACCCGGTCGTGTTCATCGACGCCATCAACGTCAAGATCAGGGACGGTCAGGTCGCGAACCGGCCGATCTACCTCGCGATGGCGGTCACCGTCGACGGCCACCGCGACATCCTCGGTATCTGGGCCGGTGACGGCGGCGAGGGCGCCAAGTACTGGCTGCACGTGCTCACCGAGTTGAAGAACCGCGGCGTGGCCGACGTGCTGATGCTGGTCTGTGACGGGCTCAAGGGACTGCCGGAGACGGTGGAGACGGTGTGGCCGCGCACGATCGTGCAGACGTGTGTGGTGCACCTGCTGCGCAACTCGTTCCGCTACGCCGCCCGGCAGGACTGGGACAAGATCGCCAAAGCGCTGCGGCCGGTCTACACCGCGGCGACCGAGGACGCCGCCACCGAGCGGTTCCTCGAGTTCGCCGAGGCGTGGGGCCGTAAGTATCCGGCGATCGTGAAGCTGTGGGAGAACGCGTGGGCGGAGTTCGTGCCGTTCCTCGCCTTCGACGTGGAGATCCGCAAGGTCATCTGCTCCACGAACGCGATCGAGTCCGTCAACGCCCGTATCCGCAGGGCCGTGCGAGCTCGTGGCCACTTCCCGAACGAGCAGGCCGCACTCAAGTGCGTCTACATGGCCTTGATGAGCCTCGACCCGACCGGAGCCGGCCGCCGACGCTGGACCATGCGCTGGAAAGCACCACTGAACGCCTTCCAGATCGCCTTCGAAGGCCGGCTCACCCCGGCCAACAACTGACCACCTCAACAACCAAGATCAGCCGTTAACTTGACACTCCCCGGCATCACGGTCAGCGGTAGTTTCAGCGTTACCCGAAGTGAGATCGTTGATCATGCTGCCGCGGACGGCGGCGGTGTCTTCATTTTCGGCGGCGGGTTCGGCAGGATCGCCGATACGCGCATCGAAAGGAACGCGGTAACGGGTCAAGGCGGTGCTGCCATTGCCGGTGCGCCAACGCAGCTCACCGTGTCGCGGGTCACGATAGCCAACAACACCGCTACAGGCGGTCAAGGCTTCGGTGCGATATTCCTGCAAGGCGGTGCCATGCTTGTCGAGGACAGCGTCATCAAGAACAACGTCGGGGTCGACGGTGGTGGCATACGCAACCTGGGCGCAATGACGTTGCTGCGCACAAAGGTCACCGGCAACCAAGCCACTGGGTCGGGCGGCGGAATTTCCAATGGACCCACCGGCACGCTCACCATCTATGCTACCAAGATCGTCAAGAACACTGCCGTCACCGACGGCGGGGGCATCTTCAACGAAGCGGGCGGCACCGTGAACCTGAACACCGCCACCGGCACCATCGTCATCGAGAATCGGCCCAACAACTGCGTCAACGTCCCCGGCTGCTTTGGCTGATCCCCGTCGTCTGGGTATCATGAAGGGTTCCGCCCCTTCGCCGGTTGGCGGCGAGGGCGGAACCCCTCTACCTATCCCCTGACGGTCATCGGCCCAGCACCCCGACGACCGCCACCACGACAACGGCCGGCGACATCAACGCCACGAACGACGGCAACGACACCAGCCAGGCTGGGCGCGCATCAGACTTCCTGGACGAGGCACCCGAATTCGCCAAGGGCGCCCTGGACGCGCTGCGCCAGCCACTCGAACACGGCCGGGTCCGGTTGGCACGGTCCCGCGGCGGCGCCGACTACCCGGCCCGGGTGCAGCTCGTCCTCGCCGCCAATCCGTGCCCCTGCGCGAAACCGTCCGGGGACGCCACCTGCGAGTGCACGCCTCTGGCCCGCCGACGTTACCTGGGGCGCCTCTCCGGCCCGCTGCTCGACCGGATCGACGCGCAGGTGACCGTGCGGCCGGTCCGCGCCGCCGAGCTGACGGAGCTGGCCAGTCCCGGTGAATCCTCCGCAGATGTGGCCGCCCGGGTGGCGGCGGCGCGGGCGGCGGCGGCCACCCGCTGGTCGAGGATCGGTTGGCGGATCAACGCCGAGCTGCCCGGCCCGGTCCTGCGCCGCCCGCCGTGGCGCCTGCCCGCACCGGACACGCGCGAGCTGCGAGCCCGGCTCGACTGCGGCTCACTCTCGGCCAGGGGCTTCGACCGGGTGCTCCGGCTGGCAAGCATGCCCTACTCACCGACGTGAAGGCCCTCGAAGGATGGCGCCACCAGCTGATCGCCACCGACACCCCACCTGGCCAGGGCAGCATCCAGTTCCTCGAAGCCCGCCACCGCGCCCACGCCCGGGTTGAGGACCGCATCCGCTGCGGCAAGAACACCGGATTCGGCCGGTTCCCCTCCCGGCACTTCGCGATCAACCAGGCCTGGCTCCTGCTGGCTCTGACCGGCATCGACCTGCTCACCTGGACCCAGAACCTGCTCCTCGACAGCGACCTGGCCCGCGCGGAGCCGAAGAAGCTGCGCTACCGGCTGCTGCACGTCGCCGTCCGCCTCACCCGCACCGCCCGCCGAACCCGCCTCGCGATCGCCGCTGATTGGCCCTGGACGAACCCGCTGGTCACCGCGTTCGGCCGCCTCGCCGCACTACCACGCCCCGCCAACTGAACCATCACCCCGACGCCCGACAACCACCGCGGAGGGACCCGGCCCACGCGCCGGGCCTTCACCATGCCCGCACCCAGCACACACTCTCAAGCAGAAACCATTGATCTGCATTGACCTGGTCCGTCATAGCACACCCGGGGCATGATCCTCCTGTCATCCACAGGGGACCTCGTCGTCCACAGGTCGGCGGGACGGGGCTGCCCCGGGTGCCCGGGCCCGGGCACCGTGGCGGGCATGAGCAGACGGAACCAGGCGACCGGCGCGTACGGAGAACGCCGCGCCGTACGACACCTGATCGCCGCCGGCCTCCAGCCCGTGGCCCGCAACTGGCGCTGCCCCGAAGGCGAAATCGACATCATCGCCTGGGACGGACCGATCCTCGTCTTCTGCGAGGTGAAAACCCGACGCACCAACGACTACGGCACCCCCACCGAGGCGGTGGTGCCCGCCAAGGCCCGCCGGCTACGCCACCTCGCCGCCCGCTGGCTGACCGAAACCGGCACCACCGCCACCGAGGTCCGATTCGACGTGGTCGCGATCCACCTCACCGGCCCACACCGGATCGAACACCTCAAGGCAGCGTTCTGACCCGGATCCGCGGATAGGGATATGCCACCGCGTGGCATAGATGAACGGATGCCTTGCCAGCAGGGACGATTGGGGTTGTCGAGACACCAATCCGCCGCTGTGGGAAGGACACCCGTTCGGTGAAGAAGATACCTGGTTTGGCAGGTCGTGTCCGTGTTGGCGCACCGGACGCGTCGCTGACGCCGGTCTCGGGTGTGGTGGCGGTGGCCGAGTTGGTCGGCCGGCTGGGCGTGACCGCCGCGCTGGACGACGCCGTGGGCCGAATCAAGCAGCGGGATCGAGGATTGTCCGGCGGAGAGTTCCTGGTCGCGGTGGCGCAGGCGCAGATGTGCGGCGCGCAGTTTTGGGTGGGTCTGGATCGCCGCCGCGCCGATACGGCGGGTGAGGCGTTGTCCGCGGTGCCCACGCCGGCGGCGAGCACCGCGGTGGAGTTGGCGTCTCGGTTCGGTCCGGCGCAGGTGGCTGGTATCGAGGAAGGCATCGGGGAGATCGCCTGCCGGGTTGTCGGTTTGCTGCCGGCCGCCCGGCGGGCGGTGCTGCGCACCGGTGGGGCCACCATCGACCTGGACGGCACCGACGTCGAGGTGTACGGGGCCAAGAAGGAAGGGATCGCCTACAGCTACAAGGGCGCCCGGGCCGGGCGCCCGCACGTGGCCACGTGGGCGGAGGCCGGGGTGGTGACCGCCGCGGACCTCCTCGCCGGTGATGAAGACCCCCGCCCGGGAGCGGGCTCGCTGATCGAACGCAGCGTGGCCACCCTCAACGCGGCCGGGGTCACCGCCCGGCCGAAGGTCCGCGGCGATGTGGGCTACTTCGCCAAGGACATCGCGCAGGCCGCGGTGGAGGCCGGCTGCGACTTTTCCCTCGGAGTGACCCGCAACCCCGCGGTCTGGCGAGCCGCGGCCGCGATCCCCGACGATGCATGGCGCAAAGCCGAACGGATGAAAGGCGCCCAGGTCGCCGTGTGCGACTACGCACCGGCCGGCTGGCCACCCGCCACCATGACCGTGGTGCGGCGGGTCAAGGTCCACGCTACCGATATCTCGGCCGACCCACGCGCCCGCCGCCGGCGCACCATCCCCAAAGCTCAACTCACGCTCGCCCTGGACGGCCTGGTCGGGCACGTGTACGCGTACTCGTTCATCGCCACCAACCTGGATGTGTCCACCCCGGCGAAGACGGTCGCGGTGGAGGCCTGGCACCGGATGCGCACCGACATCGAAGATCGCATCCGGGATGCCAAGCACGGCGCCGCGCTGCGGCACCTGCCCTCCGGCAGCCGGGCGGCCAACACGGTGTGGATGTGGGGGGCGCTGCTGGCCGTCAACCTGTCCGCCTGGCTGCAGGAACTGGCCGGCCTCGACGACGGCGACGGACGAGGCCGCAACCACCTCGGCACCCTGCGCCACCGGCTGATCACCGTGCCCGCCCGGCTGGTCCGCCACGCCCGGCAGGTCACCCTACGGCTACCCCCGAGGCAACAGTTACTGGCTCAGGTCCTGGCCCGGCTCCGCCGGCTACCCATCTGGACCTGACCACTCGGCCCATCGGCCATGTCCCAGCCCACGGAGACCAGCGAACCCGGCGCCACCCGGGAAACCGGCATGCCCACCCACCGAAACACCACACCACCCATCGCCTATCACCGATGCGTAGCGATCACGCCTCCGCTATCCGTGGATCCGGGTCTGACATGGGAACACACCGGTGAGCTACGCCCGAGTGTTCTGCGTCGGCCTGGTCGGAGTCACCGGGCACGTGGTCCAGGTCGAGGCGAACCTCGCACCCGGCCTACCCACCGTGGCCATCACCGGCCTGCCGGACACCACCCTGCACGAAGCCCGCGACCGCGTCCGCGCCGCCATCGTCAACTCCGGCCGACCCTGGCCAAACCGCCGGATCACCATCAACCTACTCCCCGCCACCCTACCCAAACACGGCTCCTCCTTCGACCTGGCGAAAGTACCGCTGTGACATACTAAGCACATGTCGAAACGCGCGGCGAAGTACAAGCGGATCTCACGCGACCGTGAAGGCCTGGCCCTCGGCGTGGAGCGCCAAGACGAAGACCTCGACGCGCTCGCCGACCGCCTCGACCTGGTTGTGGTCGCCGACTATTGCGACAACGACCTTGGCGCCTCCACACGCTCCCGCAAGCCACGGCCCGACTACCGGCGCATGCTCGCCGACGCTCGCGCCGGTCGCTTCGACGTCATCCTCGCGTACACATCCGGCCGTATCACCCGCCGGCCACGAGAGAACGAGGACCTGATCGAGCTGGCCGAGCAGCACGGCATCACCTTCGAATACATGCGATCGCCCAGCTTCGACCTCAACACGTCCGCCGGCCGCCGGATCGCCCGGATCCTTGCCGCGAACGACGCCGGGGAAGCCGAAGACATCGCCGAACGCGTCCAGCGGCAGAAGGACCAGGCCGCCGCCGCTGGCCTGTGGAAGGGCGGCCGGCGGCCGTACGGCTACGAAGATGACGGCATGACGGTCCGCGAGTCCGAAGCCGCAGTGATCGACACCGGCACTGATGCCGTGATCGCCGGAGGCAGCCTGCGCGGACTGGCCGCCGAGTGGAACCGCGGCGGCCTCGTCACGTCGACCGGGAAGCCATGGCGGCAGGACACCGTACGGAAAGTGCTGATCCGCCCACGCAACGCCGGCCTGATGGAGCATCGGGGTCAGGTCATCGGCCCGGCATCGTGGCCGGCAATCGTCGATGAGGACCGTTGGCGGGCATGCGTGGCGATCCTCGAAGACCCCGGACGCCGCACCCAATGGTCATCGGCTCGACGCTGGTTGCTGTCCGGGATTGCGCTGTGTGATGTCTGCGGCGCCCCGGTGCTGTGTACCCAGGTCGGCGGCTCGAGACTGAAACCCTCCTACACCTGCCGCAAGGGCCGGCACGTCGTGCGCAACGCCGCCGAGCTCGACGAGTACGTCGACGCCGTGGTGGTCGAGCGGCTGTCGAGAAAGGATGCCGCCGACCTACTCGTCCGCTCGAAGGCGGACGGGGGGAAGGTGAATGACGAGCTGCACGCGCTACGCAAGCGGCGCCGGAGCCTGTCCACCCTGCTCACCGAAGGTGTGTTGACGGAGGACGAGGTACGCCGCGACGCGAGGCGACTCGATGAGCGCATCGCGGAGCTGGATGCGGCCTCGGTGGCGTCTGGTGCCGATGGTGCGCTCGTCGCGATTCTTCTCGCTGATAACCCGGCCAGGGCGTATCTGGACGTCAAGGATCTCGACCGCCGCCGTGCGATCGTCGATGCGTTGATGACGATCAGAATCAAACGGGCCGGCAGGGGCAGGCCGAAGGGCTGGAAGTCCGGCCAGTCGTACTTTGATCCGAGAACGGTACAGATCATCCCGAAGTGATCATGTGTGGCTACTTTGCGGCGAGATAGCCCCGTTTGCAGCACGGCGCCGCCGCCTGATCTGGCACGCTCATGGTCTGCTCCGGGACCCGGGCATCTACCGCGAGTCTCCGGCGTCTCCCCGATGCCCCCTGACGTCCTGTCGGGCATCTTCTGGCACGGGAGTCACACGCTTTCGAGGTCTGCGCTCACCAGTACAGGATGGGTCGACACCGTACGTGAGCTGCGGCCGGAACACTGTCGATGCTCCGGTGAACCCCCGCGTACGGCCCCGAATGAGACCGCAACTGAGACCACTCCGGTCTCCGCCCTGGCGGTGGCCGCGATGCCGGCAGGGGCCTAGCCTGAGCTGTAGACGACGACGGCGAGGAGACCTGTGAAAACCGGAGGCATCTCAGGTGCCGGCTATCGCGAGATCGCTCAGACGCTGCGGGAGTCGATCCGCACCGGGGAGCTAGCGCCCGGAGCGGCATTGCCGCCCGAGTCGGAGGTATGCAGGCGCTGGTCTGTATCCAGAGTGACCGCACGTCGGGCACTGGCCGCGTTGGAGGCTGACGGGCTGATCGAATCGATTGCTGGCCGAGGCCGGTTCGTGAAGGCGGGGGATCAGGAACAGCCACGCGCCGCCAGTCGCGCCGAGTCGATTGCTGCGGAGATTCGAGAAGCCATCCAAAGCGGCCGACTAGCGGCCGGTATGCGAGTGGACAGCGAGGCGTCGCTGAGCACGCAATACGGGGTTGCGCGTGGCACCTCTCGTCAAGCGCTTCTAATCCTCGACAGAGGGGGTTTTACTGCCACTATCCCCGGTCGGGGCCGCTTCGTCGCCTCACCTCAGGGAGGTGACGAGACAAGGAGTCGAGCGGAAGAAATCGCGCGCTCCCTGCAAGAGGAAATTCGTAGCGGCAATCTGCCGGTCGGCGCTGAACTTCCAGGGGAGAAGACCATAGCCGAGCGCCATAGTGCGGCGCGTAGCACAGTGCGCCGCGCACTAGAAATCCTAGAGTCCAGTGGCTTAATCGCGAGACTACCGGGAAAGCCTCGCGTGGTTCTATCGAGCGACATCACCTCGGATGGGCAAATTGGCGACTAAGAAGGCATCCCAGCCGTTCAGCTCAACAGCAGCAACACTGGTTCTTAAGGAAGCCTGTTCCGTCGTCGGCGCTTCGTCGGTCAATGTGAGACTGATGAGGCTTGGAGAGAACGCAATCTTCTGCGTTGAGCATCCCTCTCTAGTCGTTCGAATTGCTCGCGGCAAGGAGCACTTGAAGGATGCAGAGAAAGAGGTTCGTGTCGCTCGCTGGCTAGAGCGTTGTGACGTGCCGGCCGTTCGCCTCTATCCGGCAGAGCAACCGCTTATGATAAACGACCATCCCGTGACGTTTTGGCTCAAAGTGGCCGACAGCGGCGAGAAGGCTTCCACCAGCGACCTCGGCTCAGCGCTTCGCTCCGTTCACAACTGCGAAATTGATGGTGCTGTCGCGCTTCCAAAACTCGACATTTTCGGCAGGGTTGGTGCCCGCCTGGATAAGGCCACGGACGTGCCGCCGGAAGCCGTCGATTTCCTCCGCTCTCGCTTAAGCGACCTGAGAACGGCGTACGCGGCACTCTCGTTTCCGAGCCCCTCCGTCGCGCTTCACGGAGACGCCCACGTCAAGAATCTGATTTGCACTCCCAACAAGGAGGCAATCCTGATTGACTTCGAGGCATTCTGTTTCGGACCGCCCGAGGTAGACCTGGCCGTGACGGCTACAGAGCACGAGGTCGGTTGGCACAGCCCGGCCGACTATGAGGCGTTCTGTGAGGCGTACGGGGCGGACGTACGGGAATGGAACGGCTTCCAGGTGCTTCGGGATATCAACCTGTTCAAAATGACGACCTGGCTAATGCAGAACGTAGGCGAAAGCAACCTACACGCTGAGGAATTCGACAGACGATTGACCAGCTTACGGCAGTCAGCCATAACATCGGGGTGGCAGCCCTTTTAGGGAGTTTAGCGCTGAGGCGCTAGTACCGCGTCGAAGGCGTCGAGCGCTCGCTTTGCCTCGGCGCTGCCGGCATGCGGCGTGAAGTCGGACCGGAGATCCCTTACGTATCGTAGATAGCGCTCCGACTTGAGCGCCCCGGCGAGCTGTATTGCCTCAAGCGCCACTTCAGCCGCTTTCCCCACGTCTGGCCTTGCTATGTGTAGACAGCTTGCCGCGTTCACGAGCCTGATGAAGGCATGAGTGCGAACGTAGGCAGGATCGGTTAGCTCTATAGCCTGCGTCACGAATTCCAGCGCCAGTCCGGGCGAGCGTAAATCTCGGAAGCAGTGAGCAGCCTCGCCTGCCATCTCGGCTTCATCAAAGTAGTAGATCCAGGGCGGATCGTCGCAGACAGCACGACGGTTGAACACGTTCTCCGCCTCACGTAGGACGCTTGCACAGCTACGGCCGTCACCAGCCCCGGCACGTGCTCGTGCTTCCATTGCAAGGAACATGGCTGAGACAGTGCCGCTCGCTGCACCTCGTGTGCCCTCTTGGGCGGCCCGCGCAAGTTGGGCCGCCTCCTGGTATTGCCCTAGATAGTTCGCTTGATGGCTCATGTTGGAGAGCAAACGGCCTCCCATAACGCGGTCACCGCCTGCCTGAGCAAGGCGAAGACCCTGAATTAGGTAGCGCTGCGCCAGGCCGTGTTGCCCGAGATCGTAGGCTGTCCAGCCGAGAAGCTGTGCCACCTCTGCCGCTGCCGAGAACAACTTGCGTCCAACTTCCTCGGAATAGCCGCCGTCGAGTAGTGGCAGCACGTCATGCCGGAAGTACTGGGCGAGAGCCGTTCTGGCGTGTCCGCCACCGAACTGGAAGTCAAGATTCATGAATAGTTTGATGGTCGAGCAAATGGCAGCCACCTCTGCCGTTCCTACTCGCAGACCCGTTGAATTGGTGGGCACAGGCTCGGGTCGAGACAGAAGCCACGCCATGAGTGGACCGGTCCATGCGGTTGAAACGGCTGCCGCCTTCTGTAGCTCAATAGAGCCGGCAATGTCGTGCTCAGCGGTGCTGGTCAGGCTGCGATAGGTGTCGGGCAGCGCGTCGGCATACCGCAGTGCATCGATTGATAGTCCGCCGTGCGACTGATAGTCAAAGCCGAGCGCGGAAGGCGTCAGCAGCGCCCCTACCGCGTCACTGAGTGCTTCGGCGATGAGAACGGCGGTCTGAGGACGAGGCTGTACACCGTCTAACCAACGGCGTACATCGACATGGGTGCAGCGGACCGCAACTCCCTTGGCCTCACCAAAGGCCCGGAGCCGGGCTGCGCAGCCCTTGTTGGACCAACCAGCTCGTCCGAGCGCCTGCGCAAGCAGCTCGTTCGGCACGCTACCTCCCCGATGGTCGAACGCACTCCGCAGTCAAGTGTGTACTGAGGCGCAAGGTCAAGGCCATGCCGAGGCAAGTGCTCCCCCAGTGAACCCCCCGGCCGCTCCAATGAACCCCCTTGATCTCCCTGTTGACCTGCGTCGATAGCGGCTTAGCTGGTTCTCAGCACCAAGCACGAGAGTTGCGACCTTCCAGACAGAGCACGGCGCAGTGCTTGACAGGTCGCATGTATACGTGTTCTATGGCACATAGAACACGTAGGCTACAGGCTGGTGGCTCCACAGCCGGCGGAGGTGGCTTCGGCTGCGCCGCTCGTGAATCTGCTGGACCGCCGTGGCGCATGGCTCCACTTGACAACTGCACAGAGGTCCGGGGCGCAGGGAGATCCGTCTCCCCGATTGGGTCCCGACGCACGCGACCTAGGGGTGGCTGCGGGTGTCGGCCGTGACATGTCCGGCCGCAAGACCTGTCCGCTCGCTTTGCCCAACCGAGGGTCGCCCGGTGTGCCAGTACGGCACGCCCTGATTACCACCCGGAGCGCGCCGACCTGGCGGCGCTCCGGCTGTTCGTCCGACCTGATTCGAGCTGGGGAGAGGTGAGCCGTCATGTCCGTGAGCATCGCCGCCGCCGTGCGGATTACGACCAAGAGCAACGCCGTGTGGCGCGACTGCAACGGGTGCGGCTCCCTCGCTCCCCTCGCTCCTGATGAGGACCGCTGCCGCTTGTGCCGGCAGCGGTCCACCGCCCGCCGCCGTCCGGCGTCGGGTGTCCGTCGTTCCGGGAGGAACCGCAAGTGAGCAGCTACGACCTGACCGACGCCGGCCCGGACGGGCCGAGCGTCGATGACCTGGCGGAGATCGAGCGGGAGATGCCGTTGATCGACGCCGAGGTGCTGTTGCTGGACGCGCAGATCGCGGTGCTGCGCAATGGGCTGACCGAGGTGACTCGTCAGCAGGTCCGCCGGGCGCGGCGTCGGGTGTTGCGGGAGGCCTGCGCGTTGCTGGCCGCCCGCGCCGTGTCGCGTGATGCCGTGCCGCGTCGTGACGCGGCCTGACCTCCTTGTTCCCTTCTTTTCTTTCTTGTGAGGTAGTGATGCGCAAGCTTCTTGGCTGGGTGGTGGCCGCTTTCGTGGTGTTCTACGCGGTCACCAACCCGACTGACACCGCCAACATGGTGCGGTCGGTCGTGGCCGGGATCGGCACGTTCGCCGCCACCCTCGCCGGGGGTGGCCAGTGACGGCCCCGAGCCTGCCTGATGTGCTGTTCACCGCCGCGGCGGTGATGGCCTGTGACGGTCTGCCGCTGCCGGCCAGGGTCGAGGCGTCCGACGCGTGGGGTCTGGAGCTGGACTTCGCCACGCACGCCGACCTGCGCCGCTGGGTGCGGTTCCTGTGTCTGTCGGACACGGACCGGCGCAGCCAGCCCTACCGCAGCGATGACGTGCCGAAGGTACTGACCAACGTGCACGGCGATTGGCGCGGCATCCGGCTGCGGCTGAGGTGCTGCGAGCCGACCGCCACCACGCCGACGGAATTCCTGCCCGCGGTGGCCGCCGTATGACCGCCACCCCGCGGGTGACCACACCGATGACCGTGGGAGGTGCCCGCTGTGGGCGTATTCGTTGACCGGCTGGTGAAGCGGACGGTGCTGATCTGCGCCGTGCTCGCCGCCCTGGCCGCCTACTCCAACCACACCACACACCCGTGTCGCCCCGACCAGAGCGGCGCGGCGGGCATGTGCGTGTCGACCGGGAGTACCCGGTGACCGCCGCCGGGTACGTCCTGTTGATCGTGGCTGGTGGCCCGCCGGCGATGCTCGTGCCCCTGCTGGTCGCCCGCCGGCTGGTCGAGCAGCACGCGGACGGCACGGCTACCGCCATCCGCCGCGCCACCCCCGCCGCTGACCATCCCACTTCCGGAATGGAGCTGGTTCGATGACCCGCAAGAACCGCCGCGCGATCCTGGCCGAACTGATCCTGCTGGCCAACCCGACCGGCATCGCCGTCCACTCGGATGGCACCTCCCTGACCGTCGACTTCGACAGCATCGCCGACCTGACGTCGTGGCTGCACCTGGCTGGACTCACCGACCCGGACCTGTTGACCGCCGAGCACGAGGGCACCAGCAGCGACGGCCGTCCGTACCGGTCGCAGGTCGCCTATCCGACCTGGCACGGCTGGGAGTTCTACGCCCACGCCCGCGAGTACACCGACACCGCGCCGCTCGATCCGGCCACCGCCGACCGACTGACCGCCCTGGCGGTGGCCTGATGACGGGCCGCACCTTCACCCACCCGTCCGTGGTGGCCGGCATCGCCGCCGGAGCATCGTGGGCGGACCCGGAGATGGACCCGACCCGCATCGACTGGGCCGCACGGCGGGCCGCCGCCGCGATCCCGTTCCCCCTGGTGGACGGCCGTCCGGTCAACCCGTACGCGCCGACCGGCGTCCGGTACGGGCGTAACGAGCTGGGCCACTGGGGCGAGGCCCTGGCCGCCGACGCGATCGTCACCGCGTGCGACCCGGACGGGTGGCGGTGGCTGCTGCTGATCGAGCGCGGCGACGGACACGGGTGGGCGCTGCCCGGCGGGCACGTCGACCCCGGCGAGAACCCCACCCACGCGGCGTTCCGGGAACTGGCCGAGGAAACCGGCCTGATCGCCACCCACACCGCCCCGTGGGCGAAGACGCTGCCGGCCCGCTACGTGCCCGACCCGCGCGCCTCCGATGAGGCGTGGATGGTCACCGTCCCCGTCCGCATCGACCTCGGTAGCCACGTCGGAGCGCTGCCCGACGTCACCGGCGCCGACGACGCCCGCCGCGCCGTGTGGGTGCCCGCAGTCGATTACGGCTGCGTCGTGCGGCACCTGGCCGACGCCTACCGCGGCAAGGTTTTCGCCGCCCACCGTGCCCTGCTCGCCGACATCCTCACCGACTGACCAGGAAGGACACCGACGATGTTTCGTCGCCCGCCGGAGGACCCGTCGATCCTGGCCGCCCGCGCGGCGGCCCAACGTGAGTCCGCCGCTGCCGAGGTGGAGCGCGCCCGGCTGATGGCGCAGCTCGACCGGGAGCAGCAGGAGGCCGCCGCCGAGCACGCCCGCCGCCAGGCTATCGCCGATGAGCAGGAGCGCCGCCGCCGCGACGCCGCTCGCCGCGTCGAGCGCGCCGAGCGTCGGGAGCGGCAGCGTAAGGCGCGGGCGGAGTTCGCCGCGAAGCTGCGCCCGGTGCTGCCGCTGCTGCTGATCAACGGGGGCGCGGCGTACGCGCAGGCCGCCTACGCCTACAACCAGATCGCCCCCGCCGACTGGAACACGACCTCTCGGGTGGCGTTCGCCATCGCGTTCGCCGCAGCGTTGGAGTCCATCGCCGTCTACGTGCAGTGGCACGCCCACGACGCCCTCCTGCTCAAGGCCCACGCCACCGCCGCCAGCCTGCGCCGCGCCGCGTGGGTGATCGCAGCGGTGGTCGCGGCCATCAACTACGCCCACTTCGCCGACGGCATCGCCCCCACAGCCGCAGCGGTGGCGTTCGCGCTGCTGTCGCTGTTGTCGCCGTGGCTGTGGGGACTGCACACCCGCCGCGCCCAACACGTGCAGCTCCTCGCTGAGGACGCGGACCTGATCGATGACGCCGGGGTGGAGTTCTCCCCTAAACGGCGGCGCATGTTCCCGATCCGTTCCCTGATGGCGGCCCGCTGGTCGATCGAGCACAACGAGCGGGACCCGCGTAAAGCATGGGACGGGTACCACACCGAACGCGCCGCCCGCACCGCCGCCCGGAAGGCCAACCAGGCGCAGAAGGTCACCACGCCGCCGGTCGACCCGACGCCGGACGAGATGCCGGCCGACCCGTGGGACCACGCTGAACCGGTCATCCCGACCCCGCACGTCCCGGCTCGTAAGCCGGTTCACCCGGCCCGGGTCACGGCCCGGTCGCTGACCGCCGCTGAGCGGGTCATCGACGCGCACACCACCGAACCGACCGCCAACCACGAACGCATCGCCCGGCTCGCGCAGGTCAGCGTGAGCACCGTCAAGCGCCACCGGCCCCGCCCTGTGACCGGTTCACCATCCGCGCCGGACGCTGCGGCGACGCCGGTCGCCGCCACCCCCGCCCCGATCGCCGCCTGAACCGGGAGGAACCGATGTTCGGCAAGAAGACCACCGTCCCGAACACGATCAGCGACCGGCAGATGACCGACCTGTCCCGCCGGGCGCAGAAGGCCAACCCGTCGTGGTTGAGCGACAAGGCCATCAAGCAGCGCAAGGCGTCCAACGCGCAGCAGCGCAAGGCCAGCCAGAGCTGACGACCTGCGTACGCCGCCCGGCCCGGACCCGCACCAGGCCGGGCGGTCAGCGGAGGCCGCCACCCCGGCGACCAGACGAAGGAGAACCCCCAGCTATGGCGAAGAAGGACCCGTACTACGTAGTCGCGACGGAGAACCACCCGGGCCGCACGTGCACGTGGGCCACGGATGCGCGCGACCTGAAAGACGCCGAGCGAATCAAGAACAGCGTGGAGAAAACGGGCGGGTACCCCAAGGGGTCGACCGCACGGATTGTGAAGCGCTGACGACCTGCGTACGCCGCCCGGCCAACTAACCCCCCGCCCGGCGGCACAGCCCAAACGGCCTCAGAAACCAGTGCTGTGCCGCCGGCCCTTCACGGACAGGAGTCCGATCCGAATGGCCAAGAATACCCGCCCCCCTGCCTGCACCTGCGCGAACACCGGCCGGTGCGGCTACTGCCCCAGCATCGCGGTGACCGCCACCCGAGAGGCCCGACTCCCCGCTGGCAGTCCCGGCCGTACCGCGGCTGACCGACTCGCCCGCCGCTGACCTGACCGCCTCCGTCCGGCACCAACCCCCGAGGGCTGGTGTCGGGTGGTGGCCGCCAGACCGTCTGGACGGCCGGAAGGGAGCGCCCGACATGGGCAAGAGCAAGGACGAGAAGAAGGCCGCGATCCAACGCCACCGTGACGCCCGCCGTGAGCTGGATCGGGTCAGTCGCAAAAGCCGGGACGTGACGCCGGAGTACCTGGCCGCCAACAGGCGGGTCATCGACGCGGAGAAGAACGTCCCGTGGTGGCGGCGCTGACCTGACCGCCTCCGCCCCCACCGGATCATCGTCGCCGGTCCGGTGGGGTGCGGTGGCCGCCAGACCCGCTGACGGCACAACCAAGGGAGAACCACCGTGGGACGCACCAACCGCGCATCCGGCAACGACCGCGTCGCCGTTCAGGCCGGGCAGGTCTTCGGCCGCCGTGACACCGGCAGCAAGACCCCGAAGGACACCAGCGACACGACACCGGGCCGGACCGAGAACATCCGTGCTGGCCGCGCCACGGTCGGCCGGCAGGCCGACGAGATCCGGGGCGGCCTGACCATCCGGTAACCCACCTGCCCTCACCCCCTACGAGAGGACCCCGCGTGTTCGGCACGAAACGCCAGTACAGCCACCAGATCAGCTCCGGGCGGGTGGAAGTGGTCGAGACGACCCTGCCGCGTCACCTGCGCGGATACGACGAGTACACCACCCAGACGATCACCGAAGGCCCCCTGACCCGCCTGTTGCGCCGCCGCCGCTAACTGGCCGCCTCCGTCCGGCACCGGGTTGCCCGGTGCCGGGTGGTGGCTGCCAGAGCGTCTGGCGGTTGGAAGGGAGCACCCGTCATGGGTCTGTTCAGCAAGAAACCCACCCCCACCCCCGCCCCGATCAACCGGGATGCGGTGCGCACCCTGCTCAAGCTCGGCATGGCCGAGACCGACGCCGCTGATCGTGACATCGACAGCCGCGAGTTCCGCGACGCCAAGACCACGTTCGAGCGGGCGTTCCGTTCCGCCGCGCCGGCTGACCAGGCCGCCGCCTACGACGCCCTCCGCCGACACGGCTACTGACCGCCCGCTGACCCGTCGCCCGCCCGGCGGCACGGCCCTGGCCTCGCAAACCGTGCCGTGCCGCCGGCCCCCACCCGATTCCATGACCGTTGGAGGAGCCCCCATCATGACGTCCCCGAATGAGGACCGTTTCGACTGGCAGGCCGCAGAGCAGGACCTCGGTGAGGTGGTCGACCTCGACGCCGCGCGGCAGCGGCGCGACAACTCGACCGGCGTTGCGCCCGCAGTGCAGGACAACCCGCCGCCCGCGCCCACCGGCCGGCCCGGGGACGCGGGGGAAGTGTTGGAAGGTGACATCGTGGCCGCGCAGGTCACCGACGCGCCGCCGGAGTTGAAGCAGTGGGCGTGGGCGGTGGGGTGGCGGCACAAGGCCCGCCGGCTGTGGACCTACAAGCGGCGCTACGTGTGGAACACGTTCGTGGTGCTCGGCGCGTGGTCGGTGCGCGCGTCCGGCTGGTGGTTCCGAGGCGTGGCCCGCTCGGTCACGGACTTCTTCGCGTTCGTTGATGACCGGCAGGGCCTGACGGTGGCCGATCAGACCGCCGGGGCCGTGGACGGCAAAGCCGACGTGGACGCGTGGTTGAAGGCCCGCGCGGAGCGGCACCGGGAGGTCAAGGACCGCCGGAAGGTGGTCCGCTCCCGCACACTCCTGCCACTGGCCGGGCTGGTCGTAGTGGTCGGGGTGCTGCTGTGGCTCGGCCGGGGTGAGGTGATCCGGGGCAACGCCGGCCGCGCCGCTGTGGCGGTGTGGGTGGGGTTGGGGTGCTGGCTGGTCTGGTACGGCCGCGCCCGCACCGCCCCGTTCTTCCCGCAGTTTCGGGAGCCGTCGCCGTATCCGCCGGTCACCAACGACACCGTGACCGGGGCGCTGCTGGCCACCGGCATCGGCCAGTTCCGCGAGGTGGTGAAGGCCGGACACTCCCCGGTCGATGTGATCTTCCGCGATGACAGCGCAGGCGGGAAGATCGCCGAAACCCATCCGATCCCGGGTGTGACCACGCAGATGGTGATGGCCAAAGCGATTGTCATCGCCGGTGGGTTGAAACGCCCGCCCGCGATGGTGCACCTCTCCCAGGCCCCCACCGGCGTCCCCGGGCATGTGGAGATCCTGGTGTTGGACATCGACCCGGGGCAGACCAAGCCGAAGCGGTTCGCCTACCTCGGCAAGCCGGTCAACGTGGGCGCTCCATGCACGATCGGCTACGACCCGCGTAACCGGCCGGTGCGGTGGCCGCTGCCCGGCGCGAACGGCATCACCACCGGCACCCCCGGCTCCGGGAAGACCGCCTACCTGATCGGGCTGGCGTGTCTGGGCTGCTCCGACGTGGACGGCGCCCAGGTCGCGATCTTCGATTTCAAGGGCATGGGCGACTACGCCGAACTGGAACCGGTCTGTTACGCCTACGGCGCGGACGCCGACCCGACCGAGACCGGCCGGATGCTGGTCGAGTTCCTCAACGCCACCACGCGGGAGGTCATCCGCCGCCGCCGGGTCCTGACCGACCTGAAGAAAGTCGGCTCCGAGCTGCTGGACAACAACGCCGCCGCGCTCACCGACCGGCTCGCCCGGTCGAAGAAACACACCATGCCGTGGATCCTGATCATCATCGATGAGATCCACGAGGGTCTCGCCGATCCGGTATACGGCAAAGAAATCGCCGCCCTGCTGACGAACCTGATGAAGATCGGCCGGGCCTGCGGCATCCACGTCGAGATCGCCTCGCAGCGCACCGACACCGACTCCATCCCAACCTCGATCAGTTCCCTGCCGATCGTGCGGGTCGCGTTCCACCAGAACGGACAGCCCGGTAACGACATGATCCTCGGCACCGGCGCCTACAAGCGCGGCGTCGACGCCACCGCGTTCCGGCGCGGCGCCGCCGGCAGCGCCGCCGACGACCGGGGATCCTGCTGGTACATCGGCTCCGAAGGCGGCGAACCCGTCCGCGTGCGCACCACCTTCGTCCTCCCCGACGTCAAACGGATCGTCACCACCGCCCTCGCAGGGCGAACCAAGGCCGGCACACTGATCGGCACGGCGGCCGGCATCGTCGAGCAGCCCGAAACCGCCCCCGCGTTCAGCGCGCTCGACGACGTGCGGGCGGTGTTCATCGGCGACGACATCGCCCTGCACGGCGACGTGATCTACACCCGCGTCAACACCCGCCACCCCGGCCGGTGGAAGTCCCAAGCCGCTCTGACGGCCGCCCTGAAGGCCGAAGCGCCCGGGTGGAAGTCACCCACCGTCGACGTCGGACAGCTCCGCCCAGCCGACGCCCCGGTCGACGCCGGGGTCGAGAAGACCCGTAAGGGCATCCGCCTTGCCCACCTCGAAACCGCGATCACCGAGCGTGACAACAAGAAGGGTCAGTAACACCCGACGGCCGAGTCGAAACCGGCCCGGCCGGCACCCCAACGATCAAGAACGGGCCGCTAGGCCTCGCGGCATCACCCGCGAGGCCTCGCGGGTCCGCTAGGCCCCACCCTCGCCCCCTAACCGCAACCCCACCAGCCGACTCGCACCCTCGCGGCCGGTAGGTGCCGCACACCCAAAAACCGCCCTGGAGGCCCTGGTGACCACCCCCACCCGCAACCCGCTATGGGCAATGTTCGCCCTGCTCGCCGCTCTGCTCTGGCTCACCGCCCGCACCACACCCGGACTAACATTGATCACCCTCGGTAGCCTCACGGGCTGGCTCGGACACCCGTGGTGGGGCCTCACGACCGCCGCCGCTGGCGCGCTCATCTACCGGGAACAGTGCTCCCGCACCCCCTACTCACCGTGCCTGCGATGCAAAGGCAGCGGCCACCACCACACCCGCCGCACCCGCCCGTGCCGCCCCTGCCGAGGCAGAGGCGTCCGCATCCGGTGGGGACGCGCCGTCATGAACACCTACCGCCGCGCCACCCACACCGCCCCCACCGCGCCCGCCGCCCGCCCGGCACGCCCCTTCACCCCGAACACCTACACCGACACGCTACGCGAGCCCGCCGACGACACCGACCGGCGCTACCACGGGTAGCACCGCCGCGTCGCCCTCGACCACCTGCGTGACCTTCACGACAAGGAGACCGATGACCACCGCCACGACCGCGACGGCGGCCCGCTTCACCAACGGCCAGCGCGCTGCCCTCATCGTCTGCGCCCCGATCCGCCTCGCCCCCGGCGTGCTGGCGCACAAGGCCGCGCACCACAGCATCGACGCAGAGGGCAACCCGCCGACCGGTGGGCGGTTGGTGTTCACCGCCGACCGGCGCTGGGTCATCGGCCCGGCCTGCCAACCCGCCCCCGCCCCCGACCCGGCCGACCCGCACGCCGGCCGTGGGTGGGCCGAGTACACCGCCGGGTGGGCCGACCACCTCGGCGCGTTGGCCTGCCCGGCGTGCTTCCCGCCCGAGGGTGTCTGATGACCGGCGGTTACGGCGACCGGCCGTCGCTGCGTGACGCGCGGTTGTCCGGCTTGGAGGTGTGGTTGATCGGCACGCCGGCCGAACTCGACGCCGCCGCCCGCGCCCTGGCCGCCGCCGGCCACATCGCGCAGCGCGGCCAGCGTCGGCCGCTGACCGGCGCCGACGCCGGCCTCGCCCGGCTCTACCTACGCCTGAACATCACCCCCGCCCGGCAGGCCGGACGGGCCACCCGGACGGCCAGTGGTGACGGCGGGGCCATGCTGCCGTTTCCCGACCGGCTGGCCGGGGGCGCGGCGTGAATCCTCTGATCGTTTGCCGGCGTGTCATGGCCTGCCGGCCTGCCTGCGTGTCGGCTGGCGCCGTGTCGTTGCCCCGAAACCTGCCGTTACCCGTTGCGGGACACAGGGTGACGGCGAGTCACACGCATGTGATTTGCTCTCTGTTCGAGCCGTACCTATGTGCGACAGGATGTCGATCATAAAAGGAAAGGGGATGGCCATGGCTGATCACAGTGCGATCGAGTGGACCGAGGCCACGTGGAACCCCACCACCGGATGCGACCGTATCTCCGCTGGTTGCGACAACTGCTACGCCCTGACGCTGGCCAAGCGTTTGAAGGCGATGGGCTCGGCGAAGTATCAAAACGACGGTGACCCCCGTACGTCCGGTCCCGGGTTCGCGGTGACCGTGCACCCAGACGCGGTGAGACTTCCGCTGCGGTGGCACCAGCCGCGGATGGTGTTCGTGAACTCGATGTCGGACCTGTTCCACGCCCGCGTGCCAACCTCGTTCATCCAGCAGGTCTTCGACGTGATGACGGCGACGCCGCAACACACCTACCAGATCCTGACCAAACGCGCTGCCCGTCTGGCCAAGGTCGCGCACCTGTTCGACTGGCCGGCGAACGTGTGGATGGGGGTCAGCGTGGAAGACGCCGACCAGCTTGCCCGTCTGGACTATCTGCGTCAGGTTCCCGCAGCGGTGCGGTTCGTCTCGGCCGAGCCCCTGCTCGGCCCGTTGCCGGGCATCGACCTGTCCGGGATGCATTGGGTGATCGTCGGAGGCGAGTCCGGGCAGTCCGCCCGGCCGATGTCGCCGACATGGGCACGCACTGTGCGAGATCGCTGCGTCGAGGGTGGTGTGCCGTTCTTCTTCAAGCAGTGGGGTGGCCGTACCCCGAAGGCCGGCGGGCGGACCCTCGACGGACGCACCTGGGACCAGATGCCGGCGCGAGACCTCGTGGCGGTAGCGGTGTGAGTCAGTAGCGACGGATCAGGGCATAGTGGAAGCGCTTGCCCTTTCCGTCGTTCGCGATGAGCCCCTGCCGGTGCAGGTCCTGCACGGCGGACCGCACGTGCGGAATCCACGCCGAACCGAGCGTGTCACCGTATACGTCGGTTACCCGGTCCGCGATGCGGAACGGGCCGACGGTCGTTGCCAGATGCAGAATGTTCGCGGCGATCGTGGCGATCCAGTCCCTATTGTTGGCCGACTCGGTGACATCGCCGCCCGGGGCCAGCATCTCCAAGTCGAACAGGGTCGGCTGGTCCGGTGAGATGCCGCGGTTCCACGCCGCGGCCGTGCACGCGCGACGCCAGTCAGCACCGGCCTTGCCTAACGCGTCAGCGAAGCACCATACCCCCTCGACGTGGCGGGTGAACAACGCCAGCACATACTTGGGTAGCAGATCCGGTCGGGGCCGTACCGGCATGCTCATCGACATGAAACCTGTCCCCGCGGCGATCATGTCGCGGTACTTGTCGGCGACCGTCAGCGCGGCCTGCGTCGCCTGATAATCATCGTGCTTGTCGGAGACGGTAGCGAAATGCTCCTGCCACCAGTCGCCACCGAGGAACCGGTTCAGGCGTTGCGCCGTGGCCAACGGCGATCCCGTCAACGGCTTACCGTCTGCGCGTGCGGTACGCAGTTGCCCTCCCATGCGGGCCACCGTCGACACGCTGATATGTAGCAACACCTCTGTTGGCGGTCGCTCGGGACGGCTCAGCAGACCGGACCGTATCAGGTTGAAATCCAACGCCGGCCCGAACGGGTCCAGGAACGCGAACAACGCGTCCTCTTTCACCAAATCCAGAATCTCCGGCAGGCAGTCATCCAAAGAACGGTGAAACAGCACCGGCTTCCTGACGCACTCAACCTCGCTGAGCACTTGGGACAAGTTCTCGAAATTCGCGTCATTCCGCTCAACGAAAATTCCGCGTACCGACCGGAAACTCTCGACCTGGCGGGCTGACTCGACCAACAGCAACGGCGAACCAGGTTCACCGTCGCCGTAGCGACCTTGCCCAGCGTAGCCGTCCAGGAACGTCACTCGATGGTCGCGCACGTTCATGCCCGCTTTCGCGGCGAACACCACGGGATACCGGGACAGAATGCCGTGCTTGAAAACCGCTGCCGCCTTCTTCGTGGCAAAAAAGTCATCGTTGCTCGACACCCGGCCTCCCCATACACCGAATCCCTGAGTAATCAAACGATAGCTATGAGTGTCCATCGTGGCTACCCCACAGGACCGGGCGAAGAAGACCGAACGATGCGTCCAACACCGCCAATCCGGCGACCACCTGCAACAACGTCTACCGCCACCGGCACCACAGCGGATAGCCCCGAACCCCTGACCGGCGCGCTTCGCGCGCTCACCACCTGGTGGCCAGCGCCCGTCCGGCGCTGGCCATCGCTCGCCGCTGCCTGGAAGGAATCTCATGCCTGAGGCTTCCGTGTTGCTGGCCGCCGCGCTCACCTGTGCGGCGCGCGGCTGGCACGTGTTCCCCCTACGCCCCGACCACCCGCACGCCGCCGAGGACGAGGCGAAACGACCGGCATTCCCGAACCGGTGCACCGCCGCCCGCTGCGACCGCACCGACCCCCGCTGCCGGGCGGCCGAGCGGCACGTCGGGTGGGAAGACCGCGCCACCACCGACCCGACCCGTATCCGGCGGGCGTGGACGCACCGGCCCTACGGTGTCGGCATCGCGTGCGGGCCGTCCGGGCTGCTGGTGGTCGACCTAGACGTGCCCAAGCATCCCGACGACACCCCGCCGGCCGAGTGGGCCGGCATGCGGGACGGCGTGGACGTGCTCGCCGCCCTGGCCGCCCGCCACGGCGGCACCGTTGATGCCACGTACACGCAGAGCACTGGGCGGGGCGGAAGCCACCTGTTCTACCGCCACCCCGACACCGGCCCCCGCCTGGGCAACACCGTAGGCGAGCGGGGCGGGCTCGGCTGGAAGGTCGACACCAAGTCACACGGCGGTTACGTCGTGGCCGCCGGCTCCACCATCAACGCCCGCCCCTACACCGTCGCCCTGGACTGCGACCCCTGCCCGCTGCCCGGATGGCTCGCGTCGCTGCTCACTCCGGCCGTACGGCCCGCCTACCGGCCCGCCGCGGTGGCGCTGCCGCCGGACCGGCACGGCCGATATGTCGCCGCCGCGATCCGCCGCCAAGTCGACCACCTCACCACCGCCCCCGAAGGAGAGCGGAACAACGTGCTGTTCATCAGCGCGGCGGTACTCGGTGAGCTGGTCGCTGGAGGCGTGCTCACCGAGGACGACGTGTCCGCCGCGTTGGAGCCGGCCGCCCTGTCGACCGGCCTGTCGGCGCGTGAGGTGGCCCGCACGATCGCCTCCGGCCTGCGTGCCGGCGCGCGACGGCCCCGCCACCTGAACGCCGCAGGGCGGGCCGCATGAGCGGGGCGTTGTTCCTGCTGGGCACCCATCAGCCCGGCTGGCTGGCACGGGCAGGTGTGCCGTTGTTCGTGTCCGACCGGCGGCTACGGGTGTACAAGACGCTGCCCCGCGCCGCGGCTGCGTGGGCGTGCGACTCCGGCGGGTTCACCGAGCTCCAGCAGTACGGCCGGTGGACCGTCACCCCCACCGACTACATCAACCGGCTACGCCGCTACCGCGACCAGATCGGCCGCCTGTTGTGGGCCGCCCCGCAGGACTGGATGTGCGAACCGATCGTCATCAACGGCGGCACCGCCGCCGGGCAGCGGTTCGCCGGGACCCACCTCACCGTCGCCGAGCATCAGCGGCGCACCGTCGCGAACTACGCGCAGCTGCGCGAGCGCGCCCCCGAGCTGCCCATCATCCCCGTCGTGCAAGGGTGGGAAGCCGACGACTACCTACGCTGCGTCGACCTGTACTGGACGATGCTGCGCGTCGACCTGACCACGATGCCGCTGGTCGGGCTCGGCTCCGTGTGCCGCCGACAAGGAACCCGCGCCGCCGCACCGATCCTGACCCGGCTGCACCAGCGCGGCGTGCGCCGGCTGCACGGCTTCGGGTTCAAAACCCTCGGCCTGGCCGAGTACGGCCACCTACTCACCTCCGCCGACTCCCTCGCTTGGTCCATCGACGCCCGCAAACTCCGCCGACCCGCCCTCACCGAATGCGTACGCGCCGCACGGCACCGCAACTGCGCCAACTGCCTGCCCTATGCCCTGCACTGGCGAACAGCCGTGCTCGCAGCTGCGGCCGGTCGACACCCGGCGCACCACCGAGAGGAGGCAGCGTGATCAAAAAGCTGCACATCGGCACCGGCCCCGAAACCATCCGCGTCCTCAAGCAGGAACTCGCGCAGGGCCTGCTGCCCGACACGTACGTCTCCGCCGGGGCGCTAGTGCACATGGAAGCCGTCTCCGGCGGGCTGGCCGCCGCCGCCGATGAGGACTCCCCGCTGCCGGTGTCGGCCAGCGTGATCACTCCGGCGGGACTGGCCGGGCTGCTCGCCGAGTACGCCCGGGTGTACCGCACCAGGACCCGCAAGAACGACCAGGGCAACCCGGAACCCTACGACGAGGAAACCACCCCCTCGCGCGAGGTGCTGTCGTCCGTGCTGGCGGGAAAGACATGGCCGGGCGTGCCGGTACTACGCGGCGTGATCGGCGCTCCCGTGCTCCGCCGAGACGGCACCCTGCTCCAACAGCCCGGCTACGACCCCGCGACCGGCTTCTACCTCGCCTCAAAAGTCGCGCTGCCACCCGTCCCGGACGCGCCCACCAGCGAGCAGGTAGCGGAGGCCCGCCGGTTCCTGCTCGGCCGGTTCCTGCGCGACTTCCCATGGGCCAGCGCCGCGGACCGGGCCAACTACATCGCCCTGCTGGCCACGCCGATCCTGCGGCACTTCACCCACTCCCTGACCCCGTTCGCGCTCATCGACGCCACCATGCCCTCATCCGGCAAATCCATCCTCACCGCCGGCCCCGGCATGCTCTACGGCCAACGCGTCATGCCCTGGGCCTACGCCGAAGAAGAACTCCGCAAATCAATCACCGCCGTGTTCGCCGAACAGGTCGGCGTGGTCATCTGGGACAACCTCGCCGAAGGAACCGTCATCGACTCACCCACCCTCGCCCTACTCGTCACCGCCGGCACCTGGTCCGACCGCCAGTTAGGCGCGTCCCGCAACATCGCCACCACCAACGACCGACTGTGGATGGCCACCGGCAACAACCTCCAAGTCGGAGGCGACATGGCCTCCCGCACCGTGCGCGTGCACCTCGACCCCGACATGCCCCGCCCCGAACTCCGCGACCAATCCGGGTTCGGCATCCCCCACCTCGACCAGTGGATCACCGCCCCCGCCAACCAACTCACCGTCCTGTGGCACCTGCTCGTGCTCGTACTCGACTGGACCCGCCAAGGAGCACCCCGCGTGACCGGGGTGACGATGCGGCAGTTCACCCCGTGGGCGCAATACCTCGGCGGGTTCCTCGCCCACCACGACATCGCCGGGTTCCTCACCAACGCCGCCGACGTCCGGGAAATCGATGAAGACGAAACGCGCTGGCGCGCGTTCCTCACCTGCTGGCACGACCGCCACGGCGACCGGCAGATGACCGCCGCCGAACTACGCCGCGACGCCGAACCCCTGCACCTCGGCAGCGACATCAACGACCCATGGAACGGCCAGTTCATCACCACCCAAGCCGGCCGCCTCCCCAACGCACTGCAACTCGGCCGCATGCTCACCGGACAAGCAGGCCGGTGGCGCGGCGATCACGTCCTGCGCGCCGGCAAAACCGAACGAGGCGACCGGGGCCTGTTCTGGGTCAAGCAGGACGACAGATAGAACCCGCTGAACCATCTCCGCATCTCCGCATCTCCGCACAAAACCCGGCCCACCAGCCCAAACACCCTGCGGAGATCCAACCCATAGAACCAAACCCATCTCCGCATCTCCGCACGATCATGCGGAGATCACCAGAGTTTGCGGAGATGGCCACCACCACCGACCGTCAATCTCCGCACCTGTTTCCGCAGCTCACAGCCCTGTTTGCGGAGATGCGGAGATGCGGAGATGGTTCAGCCCCTCCCACAACGAGCGCAAACAACCGCCACCGACCCGCAGAGAACAGCCCGCTGAGAGCCACACAGAGACATTGACGCCTTTACCCGACCCACCCGGGATCTTGCGTCTACGTCGCTCTCAGCGGGCCGTTCTACGCGTTCCTCCCGCAACACCCTGCGAACCCACCGCCGAAAAACCGCCCACGACCGGAAGGCTCCCACGATGCGAATCAGGCTGCACGGCACACCCGCTGAAACAGCCGCAGCACTCCCCGCCATCGCCCAAGTGCTGCATATCCAGCAGGTCAGCCGGCACTACCCCGACCGGCCCCCATCTACCTGGCACCGCATCTACCTCGACGCCACCCCGAGGGAGGACCCCGCCCATGACGACGCCTAAGAAGCGTCTTGTATCTACTGCCGAGTCCCTCGCGTCTCCCGGGCGCGAATACGCCCGCCGTCTGGTTGCCGACTGGCCTCCACTGACACCTGAGCAGCGGATCCGGCTCGCCATACTGCTGCGCCCGGACCTGCCGATCGGCATTCGTGAAGCCCGGCCTTCCGAGAGGCAAAAAGCCGCCTGATGCGAAGCCACTGACGACGGCGCCCGCCCCGGTACAAACTCCAGGGCGGGCGCAGCAGAACGCCACCAAAACTGCCGATGGGCTGATGGCGCCGCGGCCTTCCCAATTCGCGGCCATGGCGGCGACGCCATCTAGATCTGGCGTAGCTTCACCTTCGACCTCGCGATCGCCACCGCGGTCCTCGGCAGCGCCGGCGAACTACCCCTACAACCCCTGCAACACGTCGTACTCCTCGGCGAACTAGGACTCGACGGCACCCTCCGACCCGTCCGCGGAATCCTGCCCATGGTCGCCGCCGCCGCCCACGCCGGCCACCAACGCGTGATCGTCCCCGTCGACAACGCCGCCGAAGCCGCCGTGATCCCCGGCATCCGAGTCCGCGCCATCGACACCCTGCACCGCCTCATCACCCACATCACCGACGGCAACCCACTACTCGCACCACCCCACCCCGGCCCAGCCACACCCACATCCACATCCACACCCGACCTGACCGACGTAGCCGGCCAAGGCCTCGGCCGCCGCGCCCTCGAAGTAGCCGCCGCCGGCGGACACCACCTGGCCCTCCTCGGCCCACCCGGCGCGGGCAAGACCATGCTCGCCGAGCGACTCCCGTCTGTGCTCCCCGAGCTGGACGACGACGCGGCGATGGAGGTGACCGCACTGCACTCGATCGCGGGCCTGATGCCACCGGGCGGGCAGCTGATCCGTCGGCCACCCTTTCAGGCGCCACACCACACGGCCACCGTCCCGGCGCTGGTCGGCGGAGGTTCCGGTCTCGCCCGCCCAGGTGCCGTCTCGCTCGCCCATCGCGGGGTGCTCTTCCTGGACGAGGCACCCGAATTCGCCAAGGGCGCCCTGGACGCGCTGCGCCAGCCACTCGAACACGGCCGGGTCCGGTTGGCACGGTCCCGCGGCGGCGCCGACTACCCGGCCCGGGTGCAGCTCGTCCTCGCCGCCAATCCGTGCCCCTGCGCGAAACCGTCCGGGGACGCCACCTGCGAGTGCACGCCCCTGGCCCGCCGACGTTACCTGGGGCGCCTCTCCGGCCCGCTGCTCGACCGGATCGACGCGCAGGTGACCGTGCGGCCGGTCCGCGCCGCCGAGCTGACGGAGCTGGCCAGTCCCGGTGAATCCTCCGCAGATGTGGCCGCCCGGGTGGCGGCGGCGCGGGCGGCGGCGGCCACCCGCTGGTCGAGGGCCGGATGGCGGATCAACGCCGAGCTGCCCGGCCCGGTCCTGCGCCGCCCGCCGTGGCGCCTGCCCGCACCGGACACGCGCGAGCTGCGAGCCCGGCTCGACTGCGGCTCACTCTCGGCCAGGGGCTTCGACCGGGTGCTCCGGCTGGCGTGGACCATCGCCGACCTGGACGGCCGGAACCGCCCCGACGCCGACGACGTCCGCGAGGCGATCGGCCTGCGCACCGGGGAGGCGCTGTGACCACCGCAGCGGCGGCGTCACCGTCACCCGGGGCAACCGGCCCGAGGCGTCCTCGGCCCGGCCTGGACGATGACGTGACGGCCCACGACGCACCGCGCCCACCGACGGCGGGGGCGGACGCCGACCGGCTCGCCCGGGTGGCGCTGACCTGGCTCACCGAGCCCGGCACCCGGTCCGTATTCCGCCTGGTTCAGCGACACGGCGCCGTCGACACGCTGGCACTGCTGCGCGACGGGGGCGCCTGCGACAACGCACTACGGGAGACCGTCGCGACGCGCCTGACGGCCGGGGACCCGGTGGCGGTGGCGACCGAGGCACTGGAACGGGCCGATCGGTTGGGCGCCCGCCTGGTGACGCCGGCCGACGACGAGTGGCCCGCCCCGGTGGGCGACCTGCGACGGCTCGTCCTGCACGGGGCGACCCGGAAGGTTGATCGGGAAACCGATCCACCGCTCTGCTTCTGGGTGCGGGGAGCCTGGCCGTTGGCCGAGGCACTGGACCGGTCGGTCGCGGTGGTGGGGGCGCGGGCAGCCTCCGGGTACGGCCTCCACGTGGGCACCGAGCTGGCGTACGGGTTGGCCGAGCGGGGCTGGACGGTGGTCTCCGGAGGGGCGTTCGGCGTCGACGCCGCGGCCCACCGGGGCGCACTGAGCGCCGGCGGGCTGACCGTCGCGGTGCTCGCCTGCGGCCTGGACCGGCCGTACCCGATCGGGAACACGGCACTCTTCGACCGCATCGCCGACACCGGGCTGCTGGTCAGTGAGTGGCTGCCTGGGGCGGAGCCGCTACGGCCGCGGTTCCTGATCCGCAACCGGGTCATCGCCGCCGCGACCCGCGGCAGCGTTCTGGTGGAGGCGTCGGCCCGCAGCGGAGCGACGCAGACGCTGCGACGGGCGCTGGCGATCGCCCGGCGGGCCATGGTGGTGCCGGGCCCGGTGACGTCCGCCATGTCGGTCGGGGCGCACGAGTTGCTGCGGGAAAACCCGGACGCGCGGCTGGTCACCGGCCTGGCGCAGGTGCTGGAAGAGGTGGGCCGGATCGGCAGCGACCTGGCGCCGCCGGTCCGGGGACCCGAGCGGACCCGGGACCAGCTCGACGACGAGGCCGCAACGGTGCTGGAGTCGCTACCGCGACGGGGCGTGACCGCGGTAGACGACATCGCCGCACGGTCCCGGGTGGCGGTGCGGACGGCGTTGCGCAAGCTGGCCCTGCTCGAGGCGCTGGGGCTCGTCGTCCGGCATGCCGACGGGTATGCGCTCGCCGCTGCGGGCGCCGCGCGCCGACCGTGACCACCCCGACCCGACCCGTCGTGACCGGCACCTCGCCCGTCCTGGTCCGAGTGTGGCGACCGTAAGCTGCACGGGTGTGCGCCGACCAGCAGCCCGGGGCCGGGAAAGCGGAGGTGCCGAGCGGCCGGGACGGGGGCCGTCCGGTGAGCCGACGGGACGGCCGGGCCACCCGCGCCCTGCATGCGGCGCTGCCGCCGGCCATGCGTGAGGCGGTCGACGAGTTCGCCACCCACCTGACGCAGGTCCGCAACCGGTCCGTCCACACCGTCCGGGCGTACGTCACGGACCTGGTCTCGCTACTCGACCACGCGATGCGCGCCGGTGCCCGGACACCCGCCGATCTGGACCTCACCGTGGTTCGCAGCTGGCTCGCCCGACAGCGGACGACAGGAGTCGCCCGGTCCACGCTGGCCCGCCGCGCGGCGACGGCCCGCGCCTTCAGCGCCTGGGCGCACCGCGCTGGCCTGCTGCCCACGGACGTGGCCGCACCGATGGCCAGTCCCCGGGCACACCGCAAACTGCCGACCGTGCTCCGGGCCGACCAGGCCGCCGCCCTCCTCGAGACCGCGGCCCTGCCGTTCCCGGCAGGAACGCAGCCGACGGGCGATGATCCGGCGGCGGCAGACGCGGGCCGGCCCCGTGCCGCGCCGCCCCCACCCATGGACCAGGACGACACAGCACCGGTCCGGCTGCGTGACCTGCTGCTGCTGGAGTTGCTCTACGCGACCGGGGTACGCGTCAGCGAGGTGTGCGGGCTGGATGTCGCGGACGTCGACCCCGGCCGGCGCGTCATCCGGGTGTTCGGCAAGGGCGGCCGGGAACGCACCGTGCCGTACGGGGTGCCGGCGCAGCGCGCACTCGACGCGTGGCTGCGTCATGGCCGCCCGAGACTGACCGGGCCGCGGGCGCTGGACGCACTGCTGCTCGGCGCCCGGGGCGGTCGGCTCAACGCGACCACCGCGCGCCGGATCGTGGCCGGGTATGCGGAGGTGTCCGGGCTGCCCCGGACCACCCCGCACGGTCTACGCCACTCGGCGGCGACCCACCTGCTGGAGGGCGGCGCGGACCTGCGGGCGGTGCAGGAGCTACTCGGACACTCCTCCCTGGCCAGCACGCAGATCTACACCCACGTGTCGGTCGACCGGCTACGCGCCGCCTACCGGCAGGCCCATCCCCGCGCCTGACCGGGTCTGCGGCAGTTGCGTCGACGGACTCCCGAATCGACCGACGGTTACGATCATCGGGTGAGCGTCGTGCAGCCACCCGAGCCGATCCCGGGGGCCCGTCTGCTCTTCTCCCTCGACGCGGCGGTGAGCCACCTCAACCACGGCTCGTTCGGTGCCGTGCCGGTCGGCGTGCAGCGGGCCCAGCAGCGGCTGCGCGACGAGATGGAGGCGAACCCGCTGCGCTTCTTCACCGCCGGGCTCATCGACCGCATCACCCACACCCGCCGTCACCTGGCGACGTTCCTCGGCGCGGATCCGGACGGCACCGCCCTCGTGCCGAACGCCACGACCGGCGTCACGGTGGCGCTCCAGTCGCTCGGCCTGCGGGAAGGCGACGAGGTGCTGACCACGGACCACGGCTACGGGGCGGTCAGCCTCTCCATCGGCCGAGAGTGTCGTCGCAGTGGGGCGGTCACGCGGGCACTGCGGGTGCCGCTGGGCGCCACCGACGAGGAGATCCTCCAGATCGTCCGCGCCGCGCTGCGCCCGGGCCGAACCCGGCTGCTCGTGGTGGACCAGCTGACCTCCCCCACCGCGCGGCTGCTTCCGGTTGCCGCGATCGCAGGGGTCGCCCGCGAACACGGGGTGCCGGTCCTGGTCGACGCCGCTCACGCGCCCGGCATGCTGCCGACCAGTGTGCGGGGCATCGGCGCGGACTTCTGGGTGGGCAACCTGCACAAGTGGGCGTACGCGCCCCGCGGGACGGCCGTGCTGGTGGTGGCCCCGCCGTGGCGGGAACGCATCGAGCCGTTGGTCGTCTCCTGGGAGCAGGAGTCCGGCTTCCCCAGCCGGGTGGAGTGGCAGGCGACGATGGACTACACCTCGTGGCTGGCCGCGCCGGTGGGGCTCTTCACGCTGCGCACGCTCGGCCTGGACCGGGTACGCGGGCACAACGCCGCGCTGGCCGGGTACGGCCAGTGGGTGCTGGGGGAAGCGCTCGGGGTGCGCCCCGCCGACCTGCCGGATCCCGGCGGGCCGGGGGTCGCCATGCGGATCGTCCCGCTGCCGCCGGGAATCGCCACCAGTCTGGAGGCCGCGCGGGCGTTACGCGCCCGGATCGCGGACCGGCTCAACACCGAGGTGGCCGTGAACGCCTGGGACGGGCGGGGCTGGCTGCGGGTGTGCGGCCAGGTGTACAACGCGGCGGCGGAGTACGAGCGGCTCGCCGTGTCGTTGCCCCCGCTGCTCGCGCAACGCTGAACCGGCCGGTGCCGCGCGGCGGCCAAGGGACCCGGCACCCCAGCGCCCCGGCTGCTCACCCAGCTGCGGGGGCGAGCGGCAGCAGCCGCACCGGCCCGCGGCCCACCAGGGCCAGCGGGTCGAGGTACCCGTCGCCCCGCCGCAGCCCCCAGTGCAGGCAGGCCGGGGCCGGGCAGCCCGGATGCCCGGCCAGCAGGTGCCCGATCTGCCCGCCGGCCGGCACCCGGACGCCGAGTCCGACGGTCGGCTGCACCGGCTCGTAGGTCGTCCGCAGACCGTCGGCGTGGCCCACGGTGACGACCGGACGACCGGCGACCATACCCGCGAAGGTGACTGTGCCGGCGCCTGCTGCCCGCACCGGCGAGGCGGGGGTGGCGGCCAGGTCCACCCCCCGGTGGCCGGGCAGCCAGGGCAGCGGCGGCGGGTCGAACCGCCGCACCACCAGCGGCGTCCCCGGTAGCGGCCAGCGGAAGCTCCTGGACGTCAGCGCCCCGTGTCCCGTCAGCGGGATCCCCTGCTGAGCGTCCGCCGCCCGGCGGATCCCGCGGTCGGCGGCGCTTCGTGGACGATCTCGGCCGGTGGAGGGGCCGTCCTCTTTGCCGATTTCGACGGCGCGGCGCTGATCCGGGCCGACCGCCACGAGCCCGGACGGCGCGGCCCCCACGGATCCCGGCGGCGCGGCCCCGGCGGGCCTTGGCGGCGCGGCCCCGGCGGGCCTTGGCAGCGCGGCCCCGGCGGGCCTTGGCAGCGCAGCCCCGGCGGGCCCCGGCGGCGCAGCCCCCGGCGGGCTGGCGTCGGCCGCCGACTGGACGGCCGGCCCGGGGCGAAGCGGATGTTCGCTTCCGGGCACGGGCGCGGGCACGGGCACGGGCACGGCGGACGGTGCGACGACCAACAGGGAAGCGCAGAGCAGGGCGACGAGAGGCGACAGAGGTCCCATGGCCGGCACCCTCTCCGAGCACCCCGCCGAGACGCCATCTCGTAGTCGAGCGCCGGTGGACGAGGGGCGCACTGTGGACAGCGCCCGCCGCCAAAGTTGATCTGGTATGAGGCACCCGAGCATCGGATTCCGGATCCGCCCTGAGCTGCGCGGATGGTCCAGGACCAGGCCCTGCCCGGCCGCTGCGGACGATCAGCCTCTGCGCCGGTGGGGCTCGCGACCTCGTCCCGGTCCGCGCGGCGCCCCGCAGGGGTCCGACGTGACGCCCGGCTGGACGGGCACACCGACGGCCCGCACCCGTGGCGGCGTTGGCGGCAGGAGTGGCGGTGGCTGTCTGGCCGGTGCACGCCGAACGCCCGCCTAGCGGAGCTCGGGCCGTGCGCGGTCGGTCGAAGCAGCCCGGGGAGCGGCGGGAGGCGCGAACGACCTCGCCCAGCGGGTCGAGGTCGTGGTGCTGGCGGGCGGCGCTGTACGGCGGTGGGGGCCGTGGGGTGTGCGGCCGGCGGCGGGCCGCCGGAACCGGGACGGGTCAGCCGCCGAAGCCCGAGTCGGCAGGAAGTGAGATATCCGGCTTCTCCAGTTCCTCGACGTTGACGTCCTTGAACGTCATCACCCGCACGTTCTTTACGAACCGGGCGGGACGATACATGTCCCAGACCCAGGCGTCGTGCATCTCGACCTCGAAGTAGACCTCGCCGTCCGAATTGCGTACATGGAGGTCAACCTGGTTCGCCAGGTAGAAGCGGCGCTCGGTCTCCACCACATAGGAAAACTGGCGGACAATGTCGCGGTACTCCCGGTAGAGCTGCAGCTCCATCTCTGTCTCGTACTTCTCGAGATCTTCCGCGCTCATCCCTCTCCGCCTTCCATGACCACATCTTCCCCCACCGGCGCCATGGGCCCAGGCCGCTCGCCCAACGCCACGCCGACGGTACCCCCTGGCGCGCCGGTACGCTCCATCGGCTCGTCCGGCCTCGCACCCAGCGGTCGACGTGCCCGGGGCGGGGCGCCGGTCCGGCCGGACACCGCGGCAACGTTCACGTACGAGAACCGGTGCTCCGGACAGGGCCCACGCTCCCGCAGCGCCGTCGAATGCTCGGTGGTGATGTACCCCTTGTGCTCCGCGAACCCGTAGCCCGGGAACGTCCCGTCCAGCTCGACCATGATCCGGTCCCGGGTCACCTTGGCCAGCACACTCGCCGCCGCCACGCAGGCCGCCACCCGGTCACCCTTCCACACCGCCAGCCCCGGCACGTCCAGGCCGTCGACACCGAAACCGTCGGAGAGCACGTACTCCGGCGGGGTGGTGAGCGAGGCCAGCGCCCGGCGCATCGCAGCCAGGTTGCACACGTGCAGACCCCGGGCGTCGACCTCCGCCGCCGGGATCACCACCACGGAGTACGCCAGGGCGCGGGCCACCACCTCCGCGTACACCCGCTCCCGGCTCGCCGGGGTGAGCAGCTTCGAGTCGGCGAGACCGTCGATCTCGCCGCGCCGTCCCTCGGGCAGGATGGTGGCGGCCGCCACCAGCGGACCGGCGCAGGCGCCCCGGCCAGCCTCATCGGCGCCGGCCACGTGCCGGAAGCCGCGCCGCTGCAGGGCACGCTCCAACGCGTACAGTCCGCCATCCCGCCGGACGACCGTGCGCGGGGGCGTCAGCACGGCCCACCCCCGTCAGCCCCGGCGGTCGGCAGGACCTCGGCATCGGTCACGGCGGGCGCGGCGGCCAGGGCCTGGGCCAGCACCGCCGGCAGGTCGACCGGGTAGTAACGCTGGCCGCTGGCCGCCAGGTCCGCCGGTGACCACCAGCGGTGCCCGGCGACGCTGGCCCGCTCGACAGCGCTGAAGCCTCCCGTGTCGACCTCCCAGGCGGCCACCCGGACCAGGAAGAACTCCTGCTCCTGCCGGTACCAGACACGGTCGAACGGGAACTCGACCGTCTCCGACCACACCGGCGCGCCCAACTCCGCCGGAGCGAGCCGCAGCCCGGTCTCCTCGGCCAGCTCACGAGCGGCGCCAGTGGCCGGGCTCTCCCCCGGGTCGAGCCCGCCGCCCGGCGTGAACCAGTACCGGTGGCCGGGGCGCGCCGGATCGCTGCCCTCGAAGAGCAGGACGCGGCCGGCCGCGTCCACGAGCAGCACCCGGGCCGCGCGACGAGGGGTGTAGACGGTCACCGCCCCAGCCTGCCAGACGTCGCCGACTACGCCCATGCCCCCACCGGGTCTACGGTCAGGAACTGGAAACGGCGTCGAACTGCTCGGGCACGCTCAGGAGACGCGCTCGGCCAAACGGCCAGAAGACCGTGAAGGCACGGCCGACAACGTCGTTCTCGGGGATGGTCGCCTCGGTGACGTCCTGCCCGGACTGCTGCCAGTGCTGCAACGAGTCGCCCGAGGCGGACCGATGGTCACCCATCACCCAGAGCCGCCCCTCCGGGACGGTCACGTCGAATTCCTGGTCGGCTGGCTTGTCCCGCTCACCGTCGACGGAGTACAGGTACGGCTCGTCCAGCGAGGTGCCGTTGATCGTGATCCGCCCCTGCTCGTCACAGCAGACCACCTGGTCCCCACCGACGCCGATGACCCGCTTGATGAAGTCCTCCCCGTCGGGGTTGCCGCTCCACTCGACCGGCGCCTTGAAAACGATCACCTCACCCCGGTGCGGCGACCGGAAGTCGTACACCAGCTTGTTGACCAGCACCCGATCGTCGATTTGTAGCGTGTTCTCCATCGAGGGCGAGGGGATGAAGAAGGTCTGTAGCACGAAGGCTCGCACCAGCACCGCGACCAGGATCGCCACGCCCAGGAGGATCGGCAGTTCCTTCCAGAAGGAGCTGCGGGACTTGTCGGTCTGCTCGTCAATCACGCAAGGAGCCTACGTTGCCCGGCTGAAGAGCGGCGTCCGGAACGCGCGAGAACGGAGCAGCACGGCGGATAGTGGGAGGAACAGCACCACACCACCGTCCGGGGTGGGCCGGAGCGGCGCGATGCCGGTCGGCGCGATGCCGGTCGGCGCGATGCCGGTCGGCGCGATGCCGGTCGGCGCGATGCCCGGCGGCGCGATGCCCGTCGGCGCGCCTACCGGGCCCGGCACGGCCGCGAAGGTGCCCGGGACGGACAGCGAACTCCACCGCGACGACGGCCAGACCACGCCGAACGCCCGGCCGACCACGTTGTCGATCGGCACCGGCCCCTGGCAGCGGGCGTCCTGGGAGACCAGCCGGTGGTCGCCCAGCACGAAGATCTGCCCGGGTGGGACCACGATCTCCTCGAACCGCCGGGACCGGCACTCGCGCGGGTTCGGCGGAACGTCCAGCGGCGAGTCGCGGATCACGTACGGCTCGTCCAGCGGTGTGCCGTTGACCAGCACCCGGCCCTGGGCGTCACAGCACGCCACCCGGTCGCCGGGCAGGCCGATCACCCGCTTGATGAAGTCCTTCTCGCCGGGACGGCTCACCCCGACAAGGTCGCCGATCGTGGCGCCGAGCTTGCCGACGAAGCCGGGCTCGGGCTGCCCGTCGGTCTGGGGGGCCCAGCGGTCGGTGCCCCGGAACACGACCACCTCGCCGCGCACCGGGTCCCGTACGTCGTAGACGACCTTGTTGACCAGCACCCGGTCACCGACGAGGAGAGTGTCCTCCATCGAACCGGAGGGGATGAAGAACGCCTGGAGCAGGAAGGTGCGGATCAGCACGGCGAGGCAGAACGCGACGATCAGCAGCAGCGGCAACTCCTGCCAGAGCGGCATCTGCCGGTGGCGTCGACGGGCCCGTCGACGCCACGGGTCGACCGCGCCGTCCTCATCGAGGGTCTGCACCACGCCACTCCCCGGTCCGCAGAAATGACACTACCGCCCGGGAACCCCGTCGAGGCTCCCCGGGCGGCAGTGGACGCCTTCCCACCGCGCGGTGGGGACCGCCCTACTGCGCCCGTACGACCAGGGTAGTGCGGTCCGGTCGGTACGGCATACGAGCAGCTCGGGCGGCGTGGCGCAGCGAGATGTCAGCTCGGCTGCTTCTCGCGCTTCTCCTTGATCTTCGCCTTCTTGCCGCGTAGCTCCCGCAGGTAGTAGAGCTTGGCCCTACGGACGTCACCGCGGGTCACGACCTCGATACGGTCGATGGCCGGGCTGTTGATCGGGTAGGTGCGCTCGACACCCACCCCGAAGCTGAGTTTGCGGACCGAGAAGGTCTCCCGCAGACCGTCACCCTGGCGGCGGATGACGACGCCCTGGAAGATCTGGACCCGGGACCGGTTACCCTCGACGACCCGTGCGTGCACCTTGACGGTGTCACCGGCGCGGAAGTCGGGAACGTCGGTCCGCTTCGACTGGGCGTCAAGAGCGTCCAGGATGTTCATTGCTGCGTCCTCGTGAGGCTCACGGCGCACCGTCAGTCGGTGCGCGGATGGGCATTCCTGACCCCCGGGTGGTTGCCGGTGCGGACCGGCCCCGGTCGAGGGTCCTCGCAGCCGCCCGCGGCGCGGCCGGCTGCGGCACCCCCCCTACTTTGCCACATTCCCCGGCGCGGGTCGAAATCCGGCCCGTTCCAACGCCGCGACGTCCCGTTTGTCGAGGGACGCCGGGTCGAGGGCGGCCAGCAAGTCCGGCCGGCGGCCGGCGGTTCGGATCAACGCCTCGTCCCGACGCCAGCGGGCGATCCGCCCGTGGTCGCCGGAGCGGAGCACCTCCGGCACCGCCAGGTCCCGCCACGTCGCCGGCTTGGTGTACATCGGGGCCTCCAGCAGCCCGTGCGCGTGCGACTCCTCGGTTAGCGAGCCCGCGTTGCCGAGCACTCCCGGCAGCAGTCGGGTGACCGCCTCCAGGATCACCAGCACCGCGACCTCACCGCCGAAGAGCACGTAGTCGCCGAGGGAGACCTCGGTGACCGGCATCCGGCCCGCCGCGTGGTCGAGCACCCGCTGGTCGATTCCCTCGTACCGGCCGCAGGCGAAGAGCAGGTGCGGTTCGGCGGCCAGCTCGTGGGCCATCGCCTGGGTGAACGGAGCGCCGGTCGGCGCGGGCACCAGCAGCCGGGGCGGGGCGGCCTCCGGCGCGGCGAGGGCGTCCAGCGCCTCTCCCCACGGCTCCGGCCGCATCACCATCCCGGGTCCGCCACCGTAGGGCGTGTCGTCGACCGTGCGGTGCACGTCGTGGGTCCAGGTCCGCAGGTCGTGCACGGCCAGCCGCAGCGTGCCGCTGGCACGGGCCTTGCCGATCAGCGACAAGTCCAGTGGAGCGAAGTACTCCGGGAAGATCGACACGATGTCGACGCGCATACGCGATGCTCCCACAACTTTCGGACCGGACGGCTGGCGCCGCTGGCCCGCCGACCGCGGCCTACGTCCCCGTCAGAGGTCGAGCAGGCCGCCGGGCGGCTCGACGACGACACGGCCGCCGGCGAGGTCGACCTCGCGGACGATCGCCCTGACGAACGGGATCAGCGCGTCCCGTTCGCCGGGACGGCGCAGCACCAGCAGGTCGGAGGCCGGCGCGTGGTCGATCCGGGCGACCTCACCCAGCCGGTCCCCGGCCGGCGTGACCACGGCCAGACCGACCAGTTGGTGGTCGTGGAACTCCTCCGGATCCTCCGGCGGCGTCAGGTCGGCGCTGTCCACCGCGACGAGGGTCCCGCGCAGTGCCTCGGCGACGTCGCGGTCCAGCACGCCCTCGAAGGTCACCAGCAGCCGCGACTGGTGCCAGCGGGCGGACTCGACGGTCAGGCCCTCCGGCACCCGGTAGGCGCCGGGCTGCTCGCCGGACGCGTTCGCGCCCGGCATGGTGCGCAGCACCATGCCGGGCGCGAAACGCGCCTCGGGCTCGTCGGTCCGCACCTCCACGGTGACCTCGCCGCGGATCCCGTGCGGCCGACCGATCCGGCCGACGATGAGCAGCATCAGTACGAGTCGACGATGTCGACGCGGACGCCGCGCCCACCGACGGAGCCGATCACCTGGCGCAGGGCCTTGGCGGTCCGCCCGGACCGCCCGATCACCGTGCCGAGATCCTCCGGGTGCACGCGGACCTCGAGCCGCTTGCCCCGACGGGAGTCGACCAACCGGACACGAACGTCGTCGGGGTGGTCGACGATGCCCTTGACCAGATGCTCCAACGCCGGACGCAGTTCCATGTCAGGCCTGCTCGCCGGAGTCCGCACCGGCCTGCTCCTCGGTCTTCGGAGCCTCCTGGACGGCCGGCTCGGCCTTGGCGGCCGCCTTCTTGGCCGGCTTGGCCGGCGTCTCCGCCAGGCCGGCGGCGGCCTTCGCCTCAGCCTCGTAGGCCGCCTTACGGTCGGCCCGCTCGGCGGCGACCTTCAGCGGCTCGGGGGCCGGCAGACCCTTGAACTTCTGCCAGTCGCCGGTCTTCTCCAGCAGACGCTGCACCGCCTCGCTCGGCTGCGCGCCCACGGAGAGCCAGTACTGCACCCGGTCCGACTTGACCTCGATCACCGAAGGCTCCTCCTTCGGCTGGTAGATCCCGACGAACTCGATCGCCCGGCCGTCGCGCTTGGTACGCGAGTCGGCGACGACGATGCGGTACTGCGGGTTGCGGATCTTGCCCATCCGCAGGAGCCGGATCTTTACGGCCACAGTTCTTTCGCTCCTGTTGCGATCTCACCGGCCCGGAACGGGCGGTGCACGGGTGAGCGCCGACCGGCACAGTGGGGTTTGGGCCGGAGGCTGCTCGGTGGACTGGCGGTGCCCGGGGTAGAGGGCGCCGGACACCCGCCGGATACCAGCCAACCATTCTGCCAGATCGGTCCGGGAACGCTCACACCGGACCGGCCCGGGTCATCCGCCGTCGCCGGAACGTGAGGGGAACATGGCACCTTCAGCGCGCCGGAGGCCGGTCCCAGCCGGGCGGCAGGTCCCGAGGTGCCACCCAGTCCGCCGGGGGCACGTAGTCGCACCAGGTGCCGTCGAACGGGAACTCCCCCGCCTCGGCCCGCGCGATCACCCGTTTCCCCTCGGCCCGGACCGCGGCGGCGTCCGCCACCCAGTAGTGCTCGGGGAAGTCGAGCCGCTCGGCGAACTCGTCCTCGTCCTTCCGCTCCCAGCGACGGTCGGGGTGGACGACCACGTCCAGATCCTGGTCCACCACGTCGACGCCGGCGAGGTCGCCATCGTCCCACCGCACACCCGGTTCCTCCAGGTTGACGTACCAGTGGGCGAAACGTCCCTCTACGTCCCGGAACCACCACACCGAGTGCGCGGCGCCGGTGGGCAGGAACTTCAGCAGGGGAGGCCCCTTCCACCGACCGGTCGCCAGCCGGTAGGTCGAGACGATCCACTCGGCGAACGGGATCGCCCGCATCCCGAGCCCGGCCTCGGTGACCTCGCTGGCGACCGCCGAGTCCCGGGCGACCCAGAGCAGCAGGCCCCGCTCGTCGTCGCTGACCACCCGTGCGGGCCGGGCCCACCCGATCCGCCCGCGCCGCACATTCCGGTGGACCACCAAACGCCCCGGTTCGAACCTCACGGCCCCGACCCTACCGAGCCGTCCGCCGTCCGCCGTCCGCCGTCGGCCGTCCGCCGTCCGCCGGAGGCCGGCACCGTGCGGACGGGCGCCGCCGCCGGCGCGGGCCGCCTGTCCAGGTCCGGCACCAGCAGGGGGCCTTCCTTGCCCGTCAGTAGGCGCGGGACAGGATGGCGGTCAGGTCGGGCTCGTCCTCGGAGTCCGGCACCGAGCCGTCGGCGCGGACCAGGCAGCGCACGGTGACACCCTGGGCGTTCGCCTCGGCCTCGCCCGCCACGCCGATTGCCGACCACGGCACCCGGGCCCACCCGGTCGCGGCCGCCTCGATCGCCTCGGCGAGCGTCGACACCTCGCGGGTGCGGGTCTCCCGGTTGGCGAGCGCCTGGTCGTGCAGCGCCTGCTGGTCGTCGGCCAGGGCGGCGAGCACCGAGCCGACCACGTCCGCCACCGGCACCGGGGACTTCGAGCCCTCCGTGCGCCGGACCACCACCGCGTTGCCGGCAGCCAGGTCGCGGGGGCCGACCTCGACGCGGACCGGGTAACCGCGCAGCTCGGCGTCGACGGCCCGGCGGCCGAACGGGGTGTCGGTGCGGTCGTCGAGCGCGACCCGCACGCCGGCGTCGCGCAGCGCGTCGCGCAGCTTGGCCGCCGCCTCGCCGACCCCCTCCCCGTCCTTGACCACCATGACGTACGCCTGGACGGGGGCCAGCCTCGGCGGCACCCGCAGGCCGTTGTCGTCCCCGTGGCACATGATCAGACCGCCGAGCATCCGGGTCGAGGTGCCCCAGGAGGTGGTCCAGGCGTGCTCCCGGCCCCCCTCGGCCGACGAATAGCTGATGTCGAACGCCTTCGCGAAGTTCTGCCCCAGCTCGTGGCTCGTGCCCAACTGGAGCGCCTTGCCGTCGCCCATCATGCCTTCGCAGGTGTAGGTGGCGGTCGCGCCGGCGAACCGCTCCCGCGCGGTCTTCAGGCCGACCACCACCGGGATCCCGAGCACGCTGACCATCAGGTCCTCGTACGCCTCGTGCAGGATCTTGCGGGCGTAGGACCGGGCCTCCTCGCGGGTGGCGTGCGCGGTGTGGCCCTCCTGCCAGAGGAACTCGCTGGTGCGCAGGAAGACCCGCGGGCGCAGCTCCCAGCGCACCACGTTGGCCCACTGGTTGAGCAGCAACGGCAGGTCTCGGTAGGAGTCGACCCACTTGGCCATGAACTCGCCGATCACCGTCTCACTGGTGGGGCGGACCACGACCGGTTCGGCGAGCTGCTTGCCGCCACCGTGGGTCACCACCGCGAGCTCCGGCGAGAAGCCCTCGACGTGCTCGGCCTCACGCTTGAGGTAGCTCTCCGGGATGAACAGCGGGAAGTACGCGTTCTCCGCGCCGGCCGCCTTGATCCGGGCGTCCATCTCGGCCTGCATCCGCTCCCAGATGGCATAGCCCGCCGGTCGGATCACCATGGTCCCCCGGACCGGCCCGTTGTCGGCCAGCTTCGCCTTGGCGATCAGATCCTGGTACCAGCGGGGAAAGTCCTCCGCACGGGGAGTGAGCACGCGCGCCATGACCGCACATCTTATGCGGCGCCGGGACGGTGTCCGTCATCGGGCAGGTCGGCACCGGGTGCGCGGCGCCCGCGCCACGGCACGTCGTAGATCCATCATGGCTGAATCGAGAGACGCCGCCCGAGGTCGGGTCAGCGGACGACCCGTCCGCGCAGGATGACGCGGGCGGGGGCGCGCACGACGCGGAGGTCGCGGCGCGGGTCCTCGGGGTAGACGACCAGATCGGCCAGACCGCCCTCGACCAGACCGGGGAACCCGAGCCACTCGCGGGCTCGCCACGACGCGGCGGCGAGGACGTCCACCGCGGACATGCCGGCGCGTTCGTGCAGCAGCAGCATCTCCTCGGCGGCGAGTCCATGGTCGATGCCGCCACCGGCGTCCGTCCCCACGTAGATCGGCACTCCCGCCTCGTACGCGGCGCGCACCACCGCCGGGAAGCGGTCACGCAGGGCGAGCATGTGCTCGGCGTACCCGGGGAATTTCGCCCGGGCCTGGTCGGCGATCCCGCCGAAGGTCCGAACGTTGATCATTGTCGGCACCAGCGCGGTGCCCTGCCGGGCCATCAGGTCGATCAGATCCAGGCTGAGGCCGGTGCCGTGCTCCACCGAATCCACCCCGGCCCGCACCATGATCTCCACGCCGGCCGCGGAGAACGTGTGCACCGCGGCGCGCACCCCGGCGGCGTGCGCGGCCGCGACCGCCCCGGTCATGGTGTCCGCGTCCCAGGCCGGCGCCAGATCGCCCACCCCCCGGTCGATCCAGTCGCCGACCAGCTTGACCCAGCCGTTGCCGGCCCGCGCCTGGGCGGTGACCGTGGCGGCCACCTCGGCCGCACCGACCTCCACCCCGATGTCGCGCAAATACCGCTTCGGCGGCGCGATGTGCCGGCCGGCGCGGGCCAGTCGCGGCAGGTCCGGCTCATCGTCGAGCTCGGGGTACGGGTACGGCGAGCCCGCGTCGCGGATGGCGAGCACCCCCGCGTCCCGGTCGGTGCGGGCCAGCTCGCGGGCCTGGTCGACCGAGGTGATAGGGGTGCCGCCGCGGGCGATGCCGATGTGGCAGTGCGCGTCGGTCAGGCCGGGCAGCAGGTAGCCGCCGTCGGCGATCGTCTCGGCGCCGGGCACCGGGGCGAAGGTGACCCGGTCGCCGACCAGCCAGAGATCTCGGACCTCGTCGTCGGGCAGGAGCACGCCGCGCAGATGCAGAGCCATGCGCTCAGTCCTACCGGATCCGCCGCTGGTCGCGCCGGGCGGCACCCGCGTTCCCGGTCGCCCGGCTCGGCTGGACGCGCCGAACCGGCGAACGCCCGGTGGCCCGAGGCCGGGAAATCCCCCATCGTCCGCGAGGCGGCCCGAACCGGGCCGACGTGCGGCGACCGGGCTCGGCGGGCAGCATCCGCTGACCAGTGACCGGGGCAGGGCTCGGAAACCCGCGGGGCTGGGCCGCTCAGCGGGGGCGTTTGTCCCCCTTGCCGAGCTTGTTGAAGTCGATCTTCGGAAGCTTGAAGCCCGGCGGCAGGCCCTGGCCGGCCAGGTCGTTCGGGTCCATGCCCGGAGGCAGCTGCGGCATCCCGCCCGGGAAGCCGCCCGGCATCCCGGCGCCGGTACGCGGCCGACCGCCGCCCTTGGTGCCCTTGCGCTTGTTCTTCGGCGACTTGGTCGCCTTGCGCCGACCCCCACCGGGCAGGCCCATCATGCCGCCCATCTGCTTCATCATCTTCTGGGCGTCGGCGAAGCGGTTGAGCAGCTGGTTGACGTCCATCACGGTGACACCGGAGCCGTTGGCGATCCGGGCCCGCCGCGAGCCGTTGATGATCTTCGGGTTGGTCCGTTCCGCCGGGGTCATCGACCGGATGATCGCGGTGACCCGGTCGAAGTGCTTGTCGTCCAGGTCCGCGAGCTGATCCTTCATCTGCCCCATACCGGGCATCATGGCCAGCACGTTGGCGATCGGGCCCATCCGCCGGACCGCGATGAGCTGATCGAGGAAGTCCTCCAGGGTGAAGTTCTCGCCGCCCATCAGCTTGGCGGTCATCTTCTCCTTCTGATCGACGTCGAAGGCCGCCTCGGCCTGCTCGATCAGAGTGAGGACGTCGCCCATGCCGAGGATCCGGCTGGCCATCCGGTCGGGGTGGAAGACGTCGAAGTCCTCCAGCTTCTCGCCGGTGGAGGCGAACAGGATCGGCTGCCCGGTGACCTCCCGGACGGACAGTGCGGCACCGCCGCGGGCGTCGCCGTCAAGCTTGGAGAGAACCACGCCGGTGATGCCGACACCGTCGCGGAACGCCTCGGCCGTGCGGACGGCGTCCTGACCGACCATCGCGTCGACGACGAAGACGACCTCATCCGGGTTGACCGCGTCCCGGATGTCGGCGGCCTGCTGCATCATCTCGGCGTCGATGCCGAGGCGGCCGGCCGTGTCGACGATGACGATGTCACGCGCGGCCCGCCTCGCGTGCTCGATCGAGGCCTGCGCGACCCGCACCGGGTCCCCGACACCGTTGCCCGGCTCCGGGGCGTACACCTCGACGCCGGCGCGACCACCGAGCACCTGGAGCTGCCCGACGGCGTTGGGGCGCTGGAGGTCGGCGGCGACCAGCAGCGGCTGGTGGCCCTGGGCCTTGAGCCAGCGGGCCAGTTTGCCGGCGAGGGTGGTCTTGCCGGAGCCCTGCAGGCCGGCGAGCATGACCACGGTCGGCGGCTGCTTGGCGAACGTCAGTCGCCGCCCCTCGCCACCGAGAACATTGATCAGCTCCTCGTTGACGATCTTGATGATCTGCTGGGCCGGGTTGAGCGCCTGGGAGACCTCCGCGCCGCGGGCCCGATTCTTGATGTTCGCGATGAAGCCCTTGACCACCGGCAGCGCGACGTCCGCCTCCAGCAGCGCGAGGCGGATCTCGCGGGCCGTGGCGTCGATGTCGGCGTCGGTGAGCCGACCCTTGCCGCGGAGCTTGGTGAAGATCCCGGACAGGCGGTCACTCAAGGTGTCAAACACGCGAACATCCCGTTTGTCAGTGTTCTTGCGAGCACGAGCGTGGCCGGGCGAGCCGTCCGGCCACTGCTAGCGTATCCGGCCCGCGGGACCCCCGCTCCGGCCCTGCGGTCGGGGGCCCGCGGGACAAAGGTTGGCAAGGGCCGCTCCACTGTCCCGGCAACCGAGAAGCCTTGCTCACACCGCGGCGAGGACGGCGGCCTCGACGCGGGCCCGGGTCGCATCGTCCGGCCAACCGCCGACGAGGTAGAAGGCATCCACCACGTCCGCCCCGAGGGTGGAGATCCGGGCAGCCCGCACCTGGGCTCCGGTCCCGTCCAAGGCTCGGGTGACACGGTAGAGCAGGCCGGCGGCGTCGGCGGCGCGCAGCTCCAGCACCACCGCGTCGGTGGCCGCCTCCCGGTGCCAGACAGCCCGGGGCGCGGCCCCCTCGCCGCTGGCCGCGAGAGCCCGCCCGCGCAGCCGCTGGTTCACCGAGACGTCGCCGGTCACCGCCCGCCGCAGGTCCGAGCTGAGCGCGACCGGATCAGGCACGAGGCCGTACCGGGGTTGCACCCGGCACTCGACCAGCGCGCGCCCGTCGACGGTCGAGGCGTCCGCGGAGATCACCTCCAGCCGGTGCAGGGCGAGGCATCCAGCCACCGTCGCGAGCAGGCCCCGCCGGTCCGCCGCGGCCACCGCCACCCGATCCCCGGTCAGGTGTACGACCGGCAGCGGCCCGGCCAGCAGCGCCGGGTCGGGGGCGGGCGGCTCGGGCGGTACGCCGGTGTCCAGCGTGGTGCGCACCCGGGCGACCAACTCGGCGACGAGCCGTCCCTTCCAGTGCGACCAGGCGGCCGGCCCGGTGGCCGCCGCGTCCGCGCGGACCAGGGCGTGCAGCAGGTCGAGGGTGGTGGTGTCGCCGACCTGACCGGCGACTGCGGCGATGGTCTTCGGGTCGGCCAGGTCACGGCGGGTGGCCACGTCCGGCAGGAGCAGGTGCAGCCGGACCAGCGTGCCGATCAAGGCCACCTCGTGCGCCGGCAGGCCGATCCGGCCGGCGACCGCCTCGGCGATCGGCGCACCCACCACGCTGTGATCGTCGGAGACGCCGCCGCGCCCGGGCCCGCCGGGCCGCGCCGCGGCGCCACCGCCCGCGAGCCCCTTGCCGACGTCGTGCAGCAGGGCGCCGAGCAGCAACAGATCCGGCCGGTCGACCTCGCGGGTGCGCCGGCTGGCTTCGTACGCGGTCTGCACCAGGTGCCGGTCGAGGGTGAACCGGTGCACCGGGTTGTGCTGCGGCAGGCTCCGCATCCGCGTCCACTCGGGCAGCCAGCCGTCGACCAGCCCGTACCGGTCACAGGTCTCCCACGCCGGCACCAGGCCGGGACCGGCGCCGAGCAGGGTGACCAGCGCGGTCCTGGCCGCGGCCGGCCAGGGCGCCGGCAGGGGCGGGCAGTACGCGGCCAGCCACTCGCAGGTGGCCCGGGCGATCGGTAGCCGTGCGGTGGCCGCGGCGGCGGCCACCCGCAGCGACAGGCTCGGATCCGGGCGCGCCCCGATCGCGGTCCGCGCGAGCACCAACTCGCCGTCGTGCTCCACCACGTCCCGCGCGACGGGCCGACGCAGTGAGCGACCGTCGGCGCCCCGGCGGCGGCCGGCGCGGAGGCGATCGACGGCCCGGAAGGCGTCGTCGAGCGCATGACTGACCGTACGCGCGTCGCTCGCGACCCGACGCAGCAGCGCATCCCCCTCGTTGCCGACCGCGCCGGCCCCCGGCGCCGCATCGGGCGGAACCTGTCGCAGCCCGAGTTGGGCCGCGACGCCGTCGCGTTCCTGGGCGACCAGCCGGTCCAACCGGCGACCGGCCTGCGTGTGCAGGGCGTCCCGGGTGTCGAGCAGCCGCAGGTGGGCGGCGCGGACGGCGGGTCGCAGTGCATCGGTGACACCAGCGGCGGCGATGGCGCGGAGAATGCCCACGTCCCGCAGCCCACCGGCCGCTTCCTTGAGGTCGCCTTCCAGGAGGAAGGCCAGTTCCCCATGGGTCTCCCAGCGGGCGGCGGTGATCTCCCGCAGCCCGGGGAGTCGCCGGACGGCGGTGCGCCGCCAGCGGTCGGCGGCTGCGCGGATCAGCCGCTCGGCGAGGGCCGTGTCGCCGGCGACGCAGCGCGCGTCGAGCAGCCCGAGGGCCACCCTGACGTCGTCCTGGGCGACCGACAGCGCCTCGGCGACGGTCCGCACCGAGTGGTCGAGCCGCAGCCCGGCGTCCCACACCGGGTACCAGATTGCGGCGGCCAGGTCGTCCACGCCTGGCATCCCGTCGTGCAGCAGCACCAGGTCGAGGTCCCCGCACGGGGCGCACTGCCGCCGCCCGAGCCCGCCGACGGCGACGAGCGCCACGCCCGTGCGGGCCGGCAGCAGCAGGCGCAGCCAGGCGTCGAACGCGTCGGCTCGGGCGGCTCGCGCCCCCGCCCCGATCCCGCCGGGTACGTCGACGACCTCGTCGACCACCACGCCCGGATCGCCGGCGCCAGGGTGTCCTGGCGTGGTGGTGGTCGACGAGGTCATCGAGGGCTGCCCTACAGGGCGTCGAGGCCGCGCTCGCCGGTGCGGACCCGGACGACCTCCTCGACGCCGGTCACCCACACCTTGCCGTCACCGATCTTGCCGGTTCGGGCGGCGGCCACGATGGCGTCGACGATCTTCTCGACGTCCATCTCGTCGGTGAGCACCTCGACCCGGATCTTGGGCAGGAACTCGACCGTGTACTCGGCACCCCGATAGACCTCGGTGTGCCCCTTCTGCCGGCCGTAGCCCTGGACCTCGCTGACGGTCAGGCCGGTCACGCCCAGGGCGTGCAGGGCCTCCTTCACCGCGTCCAGCTGGTACGGCTTGATGACCGCGGTCACCAGCTTCATGTCCAACCCCTTCATCCCAGAACGTTAACCGGCGACTTTCTCGGTGGCCGGCTCGGTGTCGGAGGCGGCGGGGTCTCCCGCCGGCTTCCCGCTGGACAGGCCGGCCATCACGAACGCACCGCCGCCGGCGCCGCCGGTGGCCGGAGACAGGTCGTAACCGCTCTCGGCGTGCTCGGCGATGTCGATCCCCTCGACCTCGGCCTCCTCGGAAACCCGGAAGCCGATCGTCCGCTGGATGACGAAGCCGAGGACGAACGCCACCGCGAAGGAGTAAACGGTCACGATCAGGGCGCTGAGCGCCTGGACACCGAGTTGGGCGACCCCACCGCCGTAGAACAGGCCCTCGTCGCTCACCAACGAGCTGACCGAGCTGGTCCCGAACAGGCCGATCCACAGGCAGCCGATCCAGCCACCAACAAAGTGCACGCCGACGACGTCGAGCGAGTCGTCGTAGCCGAGCCGGTACTTCAGGCTCACCGCCAGCGCGCAGAGCACACCGGCGACCAGACCGAGCAGCACAGCCGCCCACGGTGTGACGAAGGCACAGGCGGGGGTGATGGCGACCAGGCCGGCGATGGCCCCGGAGGAGGCGCCGACCAATGTCGGCCGACCGTCCCGCAGCTTCTCCACCAGCAGCCAGCCGAGAACTGCTGCGGCGGTCGCGACCTGGGTGTTGACGAACGCCAGGCCGGTCGTCGAGTCGGCGGTCAGCTCGGACCCGGCGTTGAAACCGAACCAGCCGAACCACAGCAGGCCGGCGCCGAGCGCGACCATCGGGACGTTGTGCGGCTTCATGGTCTCCCGGGGCCAGCCGAGCCGCCTACCCAGCACCAGCACCAAAGCCAGCGCCGCCGCACCGGCGTTGATGTGCACCGCGGTGCCGCCGGCGAAGTCCAGCGCGCCGAGCTGGGCGCCGATGAAGCCGCCGCCCCACACCCAGTGGGCGACCGGGAAGTAGACCAGGGTCGCCCAGCCGAAGGCGAAGAGCAGCCAGCCGGAGAACTTGGCGCGGTCGGCGATCGCGCCGCTGATCAGCGCCACCGTGATGATCGCGAACATCATCTGGAACGCCATGAACACGTAGAGCGGGATCCCGGTCTCGCCCCACAGGTCGGTTTCCGCCATGAACGTCTTGGTGCCGAGATACTGGCCGAGGTCACCGATGACCCCACCCTGGTCCTCGCCGAAGGCGATGGAGAAGCCGTAGAACAGCCACAGAATGCTGACGAGCCCGATCGCGGAGAAGCTCATCATAATCATGTTGAGGACGCCCTTGGCCCGGTTGAGGCCGCCGTAGAACAGCGCCAGTCCGGGCGTCATGAGCAACACGATCGCGCTCGACACAAGCAACCAGGCGGTGTTGCCGGTATCGATCGTCGGTGCTTCAGGCACGCTGGCCTCCTAACGGTGAAGTTCCCTCCTTCCCGGCTTCCTGGGCAGCGTCGCCCGTCCACCGGTTGCGCGGAAGCTTCGTCGCTCCCTGTTTCCTTCAGCGTCACCCGCCGATTTCCGATCGGTGACGGCTTGTTTCGTACGTGTGAAGAACCCCGCACAACCGCCGGGTCCGGTCGTGCCCTACCGCAGGGCGCTCTCCAGTGCCTGCCGCTCGTAGTCGAGCAGCCGCAGGTCCCGCATCGGCCGGCGCAGGTGCCCCTTGTGCACGATCCGGACGAACGCCGGCTCGCCCGCCGCGGCCATCCGCCGGATGCCCTCCACGTGGTCGACGATCCGCTTCCGGATGGTGCGGATCAGCCGGTGCCGGTCACGCGGAATGAGCCCGTACGCGTCGGCGAACAGCCGCAGCCGGCGCGGCCGGTCCGGGCGGTTCCAGCCGAGGGTGATCGAGTCACGGTCGGAGAAAACGGGTACCCAGGTCCAGGCCGCGTACGCCACGTCGTAGATGCGGGCGCCGGGCGAGGCGAGGTCGAAGTCGATCAGCCCGAGCGTGCCGTCCGGGCGCCAGATCACGTTGTGCGGGGCCGCGTCGTGGTGGCAGATCACCTCGGTGTCCGGCGGTGGCGGCCCGAAGGAGCGCCACACGGCCCCCGCTGGCGCCACGAAGCCGTACTGGGCGTCGTGGAACATGCGCAGCATCGTGGCCACGGTCACCAACGCCTCGTCGGTGACCCAGTGCGGCGCCAGCGGGTACCCACCGCACTCCCCCTCCAGGTACGACAGCACCTCCCGGTTCCGCTCGTCCATGCCGAGCGCGCGGGGAGCGCCGGTGAAGCCGACGTACTCCAGGTGCCGCAGCAGGGCGTGCACCGCCGGGGTCCAGGGACCCGCGTTACGCCGCACCGTGTCGCCCACCCGGACCACGGTGCTGACGTTCCCACCGCGCAGCGGGATCTCCTGCGAAGTCACGTACGGTCTCCCGAGGCGGGGGCCCGGGTGGCGGGGGTCGCGCCACCCGACGTAGGCGCGATCGTCGGTCGTCACTGCGAGGTTACGCGTCCCGTCCGGCGGCCTCGGCACCCAGCAGCGCGTCGACGAACTGCGCGGGGTCGAACGGGGCCAGGTCGTCCTTGCCCTCGCCCAGCCCGACCAGCTTCACCGGGATGCCCAACCTGCGCTGCACGGCGATCACGATGCCGCCCTTGGCGGTGCCGTCGAGCTTGGTGAGCGCGACCCCGGTCACGTTGACCACCTCGGTGAAGACCCGCGCCTGTTCCAGGCCGTTCTGACCGGTGGTGGCGTCCAGGATCAGCAGCGTCTCGTCGATCGGGCCGTGTTTCTCCACCACCCGCTTGACCTTGCCCAACTCGTCCATCAGGCCGACCTTGTTCTGCAGGCGACCGGCGGTGTCGATCAGGACGGTGTCCACGCCGGTCTCGATGCCACGCTTGACCGCGTCGAAGGCCACGCTGGCGGGGTCCGCCCCCTCCGGGCCGCGAACCGTCTCGGCGCCCACCCGTCCGGCCCAGGTCTCCAGCTGGTCGGCGGCGGCGGCGCGGAACGTGTCCGCCGCGCCGAGGATCACGCTGCGACCATCCGCCACCAGCACCCGGGCGATCTTGCCGCAGGTGGTGGTCTTGCCGGCGCCGTTGACGCCGACCACCAGCAGCACGGCGGGCACACCGTCCTTGGGCGCGGTGTTCAGGGACCGGTCCAGGGCCGGGTCCAGAGCGTTCACCAGCTCGGCGGCGAGCAACGCCCGCAGCTCGGTGGCGGACCGGGTGCCGAGCACCCGGGTCCGCTCGCGCAGCCGGTCGACGATCTCCCGGGTCGAGTCGATGCCGACGTCCGCGGTGATCAGACTGTCCTCGATCTCCTCCCAGGTGTCCTCGTCGAGGTGGTCCCGGCCGAGCAGACCGAGCAGGCCCTTGCCGAAGACGTTCTGCGAGCGGGACAGCCGGGAGCGCAGCCGGACCAGCCGGCCGGCGGTCGGCTCGGGCACCTCCACCGGGGGCGCCGGCGGCGCCTCCACCACCGGCGGCTCGACCAGGACACCCGCGGACACCTCCGCCTCGGGCGCCTCGACGGGCGGCCCGGCGAGGTCCTCCTCGGCACGGGTCTCGACCTCCGTCGTCGGCAGCGGCGGCTCGGGACGCCGGCGCAGCTTCGGCACCACCAGCCCGAGGACACCGAGGATCAGCACACCGAGCAGTGCGAGTGCGATGAGGAGGTATTCCGTCATGCCGAAATCCTGTCAGACGTCGGCCACGCCGTCTTCACCACCGCGCCCTCGACGCCGCCGGATGCGGCGGTAGGCTCGACCCCCAGCCAGCAGTGGTGCGACCACCCGGCCGGACGGTGCGGACCGGCCGGGTGGTACAGACCGGGCTCGCTCATCCTCGGAGGTCCGCCATGCCCGCCGCACAGCTGCTCGTCGGCCCGCTGCTGCGACGGGTCGTCGACACGCGGGCCACGATCTGGGTGGAGACCAGCCGACCGGCGGTGGTCACCGTCCGCACAGCCGACGGCGCCACCGGCGCCGCCCCCACCTTCTCGGCGTACGACCACCACTACGCCCTCGTCGTGGTGTCCGGGCTCACGCCGGACCGGGCGACCACGTACGAGGTGCTGGTCGACGGCGAACGCGCCTGGCCGGAGCCGGGCAGCCCGTTCCCGGCCAGCGTGATCCGCACCCGGGCGGCCGACGACCGGGACCAGCCGGTCCGCCTGGTCTTCGGCTCCTGCCGGGAGACCACGCAGCATGCCACCGCGCGGCGGCTACCCCCGGACGCGCTCGACGCGTACGCCCGCCGGCTCGCGGCCGACTTCGGCCCGGCGGCCCTGCCGGACCTGTTGGTGCTCCTCGGCGACCAGGTATACGCGGACAAGGCCTCACCCACCGTGCGGCGGCTGCTCAAGCGGCGCCGCCGGCGGCCGAAGGGCGCGCCGGCGGACCAGGTGGTGAGCTTCGACGAGTACACCAAGCTCTACCTCGAGTCCTGGCGTGACCCGGAGATCCGGTGGCTGTTCTCGACCGTGCCGAGCGTGATGATCTTCGACGACCACGAGGTCATCGACGACTGGAACACCTCCGCCTCCTGGCGTTCCGACGCCCGCGCCCAGCCGTGGTGGTCGGAACGGATCGGCAGCGGCCTGGCCTCGTACTGGGTCTACCAGCACCTCGGCAACCTCTCGCCGGACGAGATCGCGGCCGACCCGGTGTACGCGAAGGTGACCGCCGCCGAGGACGCCACCGGCGTGCTGCGGGACTTCGGCCACCGGGTCGACCAGGAGTCCGACCTCGCGCACGACACCGGACGGTGGCGGGCAGTGCAGTACCAGTGGAGCTACGCCCTCGATCTGGGCCGCACCCGGCTGGTCATGCTCGACAACCGGTGCAGCCGGGTGCTGAGGCCCGGCCAGCGGGCGATGCTGCCGCCGGGCGAATGGTCGTGGTTCGTCGACCGGGCCCACGGCACGTACGACCACCTGGTCGTGGGATCCTCCCTGCCCTGGCTGCTCCCACCAGGCATCCACCACATGGAGACGTGGAACGAGCGGCTCGCCGACTCCCGCCGGCGCTGGGTCGCCGGCCTGGCCGAGCGGCTACGCCGGGGCCTCGACCTGGAGCACTGGGCGGCGTTCCGCCGCTCGTTCGAAGGGCTCGGCGCACTGTTCGCCCGGATCGGCACCGGCGCCCCGGGCTCGCCCGGAACGCCGGTGGGCGCCGGCCCGGCGTACGCGCCACCGGCCTCGATCAGCGTGCTCGGCGGGGACGTACACCACTCGTACGTGGCCCGGGCCCGCTTCGACGACCCGGGGGTGGTCACCCCGGTGCACCAGCTCACCTGCTCCCCCATCCACAACCAGGTGCCCGCCGGGATGCGCCCCCTGATGCGGCTGGGCTGGTCAGCGGGCCCGTCCGGGGCCACCCGCGCCCTCGCCCGCTCCGTCGGGGTCCGCCGCCCGTCGATGCGTTGGAGCAAGCTCGCCGGCCCGTACTTCGGCAACGCGCTGGCCACCCTGGTGCACGTCGGGCACTCGGCCGAGGTGACCATCGAGGGCACCACCGGCGACGGCCGCCTGCGCCCGGTGATGCACCACCGGCTCGCCCCCGACGACTGATCCGCTCCCTACGCTCGAACACCGGTGGACAAGCACGCACCCAGGACGGGCCCGTCCGCCCGCCGCACCCGGTGGCTAGTCCGGTCGCCGCGTGTCGGACCCGGGCGCGACGATGGCCGGCATGACGTGGAAAGCACCGTTGATCGACCGGCGGCACGAGCCCTACCTCGGTGACGAGCGCACCATGCTGGAGGGCTGGCTCAACTACCACCGTGACACCTTGCTGCACAAGTGCTCGGGGCTGACCGCTGGGCCGCTGAAGACGGCGAGCGTAGCTCCGTCCGCCCTCACCCTGATCGGCCTGGTCCGGCACATGACCGTGGTGGAACGGTGGTGGTTCCGGCAGCGCTTCGCCGGTGCGGACCTGCCCGACCAGTACGACTTCGCCGCCGACCCGGACGCCGAGTTCAACACCGTGGCCACCGCCGACCCGGCGGCCGACATCGCCGCGTTCCGGACCGAGATCGAGGCCGCCGACGCCGCGGCCGCCGGGCACGACCTGAACGAGACGTTCACGCTGCGTCGCCGCGATGGCAGCGCGCACGAGGTCAGCCTGCGCTGGGTCTACGTCCACATGATCGAGGAGTATGCCCGGCACAACGGCCACGCTGACCTGATCCGCGAATGTCTGGACGGCGTGACCGGCGACTGACCGTTCGGCGCACGAGGGTCTTGGGGGCGGCCCGGAAGGGCTGGATCCTTCCGAGATCTCCGGGTCAGGCGGCCGGCGTGAGGGCCGCGCGCAGGTAGCGGAGGTCGTTGGGGCCGCTCCAGCGATGCGCCGACAGACCGGCCACCCGGGCGCCGGCGACCGCACGGTCCTCGTCGTCGACGAACAGCACCCGTGACGGTGGGGTCGCCAGGGCGTCACAGGCCCGCTCGAAGTACTCCTTCGCCGGCTTGTGCACCCCGACCACCGCGGAGTTGACCACGACATCCAGCTCGTCGGTGAGCCCGAGCGCGGCCAGGTCCGCGTCAAGCAGGTCGGTGGCGTTGGTGCCCAACCCGACCCGCACCCCGGCCGCCCGGGCCTCACGGACGAACGCCAACACCTCGGGATCCACCTCGCCTCGGTACCGCTGCCACTCGTCGACCGCCGCGCGGGCCCGCCCCGGATCGCCGACCGCGGGGGTCAACGCGTCCGCCACGCTGGCCGTCCAGTCCGCGTGGCTGACCTTGCCGGTCAGCACCGGCTGGAGCAACCCCCACGACATCGCGATCTCACCGAGGACGCCCTCGGTGAGCCGGTACTTCCGCTCGACGCCGGCGGCCACCGCCGGGTCCCAGCGGCGCAGCACGCCGTCGAAGTCCACCAGGAGCGCCGTGGCGCGTTCCCGACTCACTCGTTGTTCTCCTGCCTGTCATCGGCCCGGTTGAGCCGCTGGCTGATCACCTGGGTGACCCCGTTGCGCATCGTCACGCCGTAGAGGGCGTCCGCGACCTCCATGGTCCGCTTCTGGTGCGTGATGACGATCAGCTGGCTCTTTTCTCGCAGCTGCGCCAGCAGCGTGATCAGTCGGCCCAGATTCACGTCGTCGAGCGCCGCCTCCACCTCGTCCATGATGTAGAACGGGCTGGGCCGGGCGCGAAAGATCGCCACCAGCATCGCCACCGCGGTCAGCGACCGCTCGCCGCCGGAGAGCAGCGACAGCCGCTTGATCTTCTTGCCCGGTGGCCGGGCCTCCACCTCGACGCCGGTGGCGAGCAGGTCGTCCGGGTCGGTGAGCACCAGTCGCCCCGCACCGCCGGGGAACAGCACGCCGAAGACCTGCTCGAACTCCCGCGCGGTGTCGGCGAACGCGCTGGCGAAGACCTCCAGGATCCGGTCGTCCACGTCCTTGACCACGGTGAGCAGGTCACGCCGGGTGGCCTTCAGGTCCTCCAACTGCTCGGCGAGGAACTTGTACCGCTCCTCGAGCGCCGCGAACTCCTCCAGCGCCAGCGGGTTGACCTTGCCGAGCAGGGCAAGCTCCCGTTCCGCCTTGGCGGCGCGCTTCTCCTGCACGGCCCGTTCGTAGGGGACCGGCTCGGGCACCGGCAGGCCGTCCCGGTCGGCCGCCGCGACGTCGGCGTCGGTCGGCGGGACGGGACGGGACGGGCCGTACTCGGCGACCAACGTCGCCACGTCGAGCCCGAAGTCCTCGGCGGCCTTGGCCTCCAGCTGCTCGATGCGTAGCCGCTGCTCGGCGCGGGCGACCTCGTCCCGGTGCACCTGGCTGGTCAGCCGTTCCAGCTCCGTGCCGAGACGCTTGGCGGCGCCGCGCACCTCGGACAGCTCGGCCTCCCGCGCGGCCCGCTCGCGCGCCACGGCGTCGCGGTGCTCCTCGGCCTGCGTGATCGAGATGGCGAGCCGGGTCAGCGCCTCCCGGGCGCCGCCGGCCACCGCCCCCGCGATCGCCGCACCGCGGGTCCGCGCCGCCCGCCGCGCCGCCGCCCGCTCGCGGGCGGCCCGCTCGGCCGTCGCCTGCCGGCGCAGCGAATCGGCCCGGCCGGCGATCGAGGAAACCCGCTCCTCGGCGGTACGCACGGCGAGGCGCACCTCCATCTCGTTCTGCCGCGCCCGAGGCGCCATCGCGGCGAGTTGGTCGCGCTCCTCGGTCGAGGGCTCCGCGTCGATCGGGGTTGCCTCGGCCAGCCGCAGCCGCTCCTCGAGCTCGCCGAGGGCGGCGAGGTCGCGTTCCCGGGCCGCCTCGGCCCGGGCGCGGGACTCCCCGAGCCGATCGGTCTCGGCCTGCGCCGACCGGGCCGCCCCGCCCAGCTCGGCGAGCCGGCGCGCGGCCGCGTTGCGGTGGCTCTCCGCCTCCCGTTTAACGGCGGCGGCGTGCTGCACCGCCTCCTTGGCGGCGGCCACCTCGGCGCGCGCGTCGGCCAGCTGCTCGCGCAGCTCGGCGGCGGTCCGCTCGGCAGCGACGCGGCTGGTCCGGGCCTCCTCGACGGCGGCCTGAACCTCGATGAAGCTGGGTGCCCTGGCCGATCCACCGGCGGCGGCGTACGCCCCGAGCACGTCGCCGTCCGGGGTGACCGCGCGCAGCTCCGGGTTACCGGCGATCGCCTCGGCGGCGGCCGCGAGGTCGTCGACGAGGACGACGTCGCGTAACGCCCGGTGCACCGCGGCCCGGATCTCGGCGGCGCACTCCACCAGGTCGGGTGCCCAGCGGGCGCCGTCGGGCAGTTTGGGACGCAGCGCGTCGGCGGAACCGGCCATCCCCGGCCCCGCGGCGCTGCCGATCATCAGGCCCGCCCGCCCGGCGTCGGCGATCTTGAGCATCCGGATCGCCTCGATGGCCTCGTCCACGCCGCTGACCGCGACCGCGTCGGCGAGGCCGCCCAGGGCGGCGGCGAGTGCGGCCTCGTGGCCGGGGGCCACGGTGAGCAGCCCGGACAGACCGCCGAGCAGCCCCGGCACCTCGTCCGCGCGAGCCAGCAACGCGCCGGCGCCGTCCTTGCGGCGCAGGCCGAGGGCGAGGGCCTCCTCGCGGGCCTTCCAGGTCGCCGCATCCTTCTCGGCGGCCCGCTCGGCGTCACTCAACGTCCGCACCGTCGCCTGCGCCTTCTCCTGGGCCGCGACCACCTCGGCGTGCCGCGCGTCCAGGTCGGCGTTGTCCCGGTCCGCCTCGGTGGACTGCTCGGCGACGGCGTCCAGCTCGGCCTGCGCCCGCTCCGCCCTGGTCAGCGCGTCGGCGTGCGCGGCGGCGAGTCGCTCGATCTCCTCACCGGCGGTGGCGGTACGGGCGCGAGCGGAGTTCACCTGCCCGGTCAACCGAGCCAGCCCCTCACGGCGGTCGGCGATGGCCTTGGCCGCCGCGACCAGCTCCCGCTCGGCGGCGGCGAGCTGCCGTTCCAGTTCCTGGCGGTGCTCCACCGCCTCGGCGAGCCGGATCTGGTCGTCGGTGAGCGCGGCGCGCAGCTCGTCCTCCTGCTCGCGGACCCGCTCCGCCTCCGCCTCCAACTGGTCCGGGTCCCGGCCCGGCCGCTCGTCGTCCGGCGTGGTGCTGAGGTGGCGCAGCCGCTCACGGGCAAGCTGTTCGATGGAACGGAACCGCTCCTGCAACGCGGAGAGCTTGTACCAGGTGTCCTGCGCGGCGGCGAGCAGCGGCGCGTCCTCGGCGAGTACCGCCTCCAGTTCACCGAGGCGGGACTGGATCTCGGCGTGCTCGGCCTCGACCTGCTCCCGCCGTTCGCGCAGGGCGGTCTCGTCGGCGATTTCCTTGTCCAGGGTGGTCCGCAGCGTGGCGAGGTCGTCGGCGAGCAGCCGGAGCCGGGCGTCCCGCAGGTTGGCCTGGATCACGGCGGCCCGGCGGGCCACCTCGGCCTGCCGGCCGAGCGGCTTGAGCTGGCGGCGCAACTCGGCGGTGAGGTCGGTGAGCCGGTTGAGGTTGGTCTGCATCGCGTCGAGCTTCCGCAGCGCCTTCTCCTTGCGCTTGCGGTGCTTGAGGACGCCGGCAGCCTCCTCGATGAACGCCCGCCGATCCTCCGGCTTGGCGTGCAACATACCGTCGAGCCGGCCCTGCCCGACGATGATGTGCATCTCCCGGCCGATACCGGAGTCCGACAACAGTTCCTGAATGTCGAGCAGGCGGCAGGAGTCACCGTTGATCTCGTATTCGCTCTCGCCCGAGCGGAACATCCGCCGGGTGATGGAGACCTCGGTGTACTCGATTGGCAACGCGCCGTCGGTGTTGTCGATCGTGAGGGTCACCTCGGCCCGGCCGAGCGGCGCACGACCGGCGGTGCCGGCGAAGATGACGTCCTCCATCTTGCCGCCGCGCAGTGCCTTCGCACCCTGCTCGCCAAGCACCCAGGCGATGGCGTCGACGACGTTGGACTTGCCGGAGCCGTTCGGACCCACCACGCAGGTGATCCCCGGCTCCAGCTTCAGCGTCGTCGCGGAGGCGAAGGACTTGAAACCCTTCACCGTCAGGCTCTTGAGATGCACCTTCTCGATCCTCGTCCGGTGGCCGCCGTACCGTCGCCGGCTGCGCGGACCTGGTGAACCCGCAGACTAACCCGCGGCCGGCGAGCACCGCGCGAGCGACCCACCTGGAGCCACACCGGCCCGTCTCGCCCGGTTCTCGTTATCGACCGGTTCTCGTTATCGACGCGTCCACGACGCTTTCCGGGGCGTCCGCGGCACGGCTTCCCGGCGGAGCGCCGGTGGGGCACGGTGTCCGCCGCCGGCCGATCGGCGGGCGGGCGGGTGGACGGACACAAAGCTGCGCGCCGGCACGTTCGTGTCGGCGCGACATTTTCGCGTGGAATGATTCAGTTTTGCGGACCCGAAGGATCAGGTCAGCGCGGTGGATCAGGTCAGCGCGGGCTCGGCGATCCGGAGCAGATCGTCCGCCTCGGCCGCAGCCGCAGCGAGCCGATCATTCTCGGCACGCAGCCGCGTGACCTCGAACTCCAGTGCCTGAACCATGGCACGCAGTCGGGTGACCTCGTCGAGCAGGCGCCGGTCGGGCGCCGCACCTACGTGGCCGTACAGGGCCTTCGCCATGTTGACTCCTTGATATGCGCTGCCGGAAGGCCGGCCAACGCGCGCCCATTCGTACGCGGCTGTCGACCCAGGCGATTCTGGGCATGACCGGGCGCGACTGGCGACACATCCATATTGAGGCGACACCCCCGCCGTCGTCAAGTTCTCGCAGGCCGCAGATCATCTCGACGTCGACCCGGCCCACCTGCTGGGGGTTGCCACACGGCGCGGACACGCTCTGTCCGGACTCGTTAACCGTACGCTCCGATCTCCCGGAAGACCCCACCCCCGGCCTTTCGGTTCCCCTTAACTCTTTCTTAGCCGCATTGCCGCCGGTCGTGGCCGCACGTAGCGTCACCTCGGCCCGCTACCGAAACATGGAGGCTAGAGGCGTGTACGGCTGGAACGACCCGATCGAACCGGATGGCGCCGCTCGGCGGCCTGAACCGGCGGCCGACGAACCGGCCTGGCTGACCGACCACCCCGAGCCGCGCTCGGCCTACCTGTTCGGCGACGACCCGGACCGGCCCGCGGACGAGTGGTCCCGGCAGCAGCCGACCGCCCGCTGGCAGCCCGAGCCCGACCGGCGCGACGCACCGCCGCGGCAGCCGGCCGCGGCGTACCGCGACGAACCGGCGCGGCGCCCGGAGCCCACCTCGAGCTGGCAGCGCGACGAACCGACAGGCAGCTGGCAGCGCGCCGAGGCCGGGGGCCACGAGCCCACCACCGCGTGGCAGCACGCGGAACCCACAGGCAGCTGGCAGCACGCGGAACCCACAGGCAGCTGGCAGCGCGACGAACCGACAGGCGGCTGGCAGCGCGCCGCGGCCGGGAGCCACGAGCCCCCCACCGCGTGGCAGCGCGGGGAGAACCCGGGCTGGCCGCGGGAAGAGGCGACCGCCAGTTGGCGATCCGACGAGCCGACGGCCGGTTGGCGCCCGGCTGCGGCCACCGGCGAGTGGCGGCAGGAGGAAGCAACCGGTGGTTGGGCGGGCACGCCCACCGGGGCGTACCCCGGTGAGCCGGTAACCAGCGAGCTGCCGGCAACCGGCGCGCCGGCCGTCACGGTCGGAGCCGGCCAGCCGCCGGTCGACGGCGGGCACCGCCGTCGACTGCCGCGCCCCGTGCTGATCGGCGGCGCCGCCGCGGCGGCAACGCTGGTGGTCAGCCTCGGAGTCGGCGCCCTCGCCCTCTCCGGCGGCGACGGCCGCACCCCCACCTCGGCCGTGGACAACACCGTCGCGACAGCCCCAGCCCTGGCGGAGAGCGCGGAGACACCGGCCGAGGCGCTCGCCCCCACCAGCCCGAGCGCCGTGCCGACCACCGCGACGCCCTCCCCGTCGGTTACGCCGAGCAGCAAGCCGAGCGCCAGATCGACGCCGGCCGTGTCCCGGTCCACCGCCACGTCCCGCCGCGCACCGGCGCGCACCACCGCGCCGGCCACCAGCGGCACCACCGCGGCCCCCTCCGGCGGCAGCGTCAGCGCCCAGGCCAGCGAGGTCGTCGACCTGGTCAACGCCGAGCGAGCGAAAGCGGGCTGCGGCGCGCTGAGCATCGACGACAAGCTGATGCTCGCCGCCCAGCGGCACAGCCAGGACCAGGCCGACCACCAGAAGATGTCGCACGACGGCAGCGACGACAGCGACCCCGGCGAGCGGATCAACCGGGTCGGCTACGAGTGGAGCACATACGGCGAGAACGTCGCCTGGAACCAGCGGACCCCGGCCGCCGTGATGGACGCCTGGATGAACAGCTCCGGACACCGGAAAAACATCCTGAACTGCGACTTCACCGAGATCGGTGTCGGCATCGCCAGCAGCAACGGGCCGTACTGGACGCAGGTCTTCGCGGCACCGCGCTAGGGCCTGGACCGGACACCGGCCGTGGCTGCGGCCGGTGTCCGGCATCCGCGAGTCGTTGTCGGGTCCGCCCTCGTTGAGCGGATGGGGTGCGCCGGCCGGCGTACCCGCTGGGGCGGCGAACGGCCGTCCGCGACCTTGCGGAGCTGTCGATGCGGATCCTGCCGCCTACCCGCGCCGCCGGGCAGGGCCCGCGCGGAGCCCTACCCGCGGTCGTCGCGCTGCTACTCCTGGCCCCGATGCCCGCGTGCCGGGTGGAGGCGCCCCGGCGGGACGCGGCGACCAGCTGGCCGAGGAGCGGGGTCTCCCAGTGGCAGTGGCAGCTCAGTGGGGCGCTGGACCCGACCGTGCCGGCGGACGTCTTCCTGCTCGACCCAGTCACCACGACCACCACGCAGACCGCGGAGCTGCGCGCCCTCGACCGGCGACTGATCTGTCAGGTACACGTCGGCTCGGTCGTGCCCACCGACCCGGACGCGACCCGCTTCCCCCGGCCGTGCAGGGCGCGTCCGGACGCCGCCCCGGGAGCCGTTGGCTGGACATCCGGCGGTGGGACACCCTGCGTCCGGCGCTCGCCGACCGGTTGCGACTCTGTCGGGGCAAGGGGTTCGGGGCGGTCGCGATCACGGATGCCGACGCGTACGCGAACCGTTCCGGCTTCCCGCTCGACTTCGACGAGCAGCTGCGCTTCAACCGTCTGCTGGCCGAACTGGCCCGTTCGCTTGACCTGTCCCCCGGCCTGGTCAACGCCGTGCCGCTGGTCGCGGCGCTGGCACCGGACTTCGATTTCGCGGTCAACGAGGAGTGCGTCCGCCTCGCCGTGTGCGCCAAGCTGCTGCCGTTCGTGGAGGCCGGCAAGCCCGTGTTCCACGTCGAGTACGGCGGTTCCGCCGAAGACTTCTGCGTCACCACGGTGGGCTACGGGTTCGTCTCCATCCGCAAGGAACGGGCCCTCGGCGCCTGGCGCGAGCCCTGCCCCGCCTGACCACCGCCGGGGCCGGGCGTCCGTGGCCCCGGCGGTGGCTGGTCAGCGCTGGCCGACCAGCTCCGGTGTCGGCGTGGGTGGGGCGGTGGGAGCCGGCGCGGAGCGTGCCCGCAGGAAACGGGGCGCCCACCAGTTCCGCTCGCCGAGCATGGTCATCAGCGCCGGCAGCACCACCGCCCGGATGATCGTGGCGTCCAGCAGGATCGCCGCCGCGAGGCCGACGCCGAGCTGCTTCATGTCGACAGTGCTCAGCGTCGCGAAGATCGAGAAGACTCCGACCATCACGATCGCCGCGCTGGTCACCACGCCAGCCGACGAGGTGATGCCGTACGCCACCGCCTCCCGGTTCGGCATGCCGGCACGGACACCCTCGCGGATCCGGCTGACCACGAAGACGTGGTAGTCCATCGAGAGCCCGAAGAGCACCACGAACAGGAACAGCGGCAGCCAGGAGACGATCGCGCCCATCGAGGTGAAACCGAGCAGCCCCTCGGCCCAGTCGCCCTGGAAGACCAGGACCAGCAGCCCGTACGCGGCACCGGCGGAGAGCAGGTTGAGCAGGATCGAGCTGAGCGCGACCACCACCGACCGGAACGTCCAGGTCATCACCAGGAAGGTGAGCACCAGCACGAAGCCCATGACGATCGGCAGTTTCTCCTCGATGTGTCGCCCGTAGTCCTCGCTGTCGGCCACCGCGCCACCGACCGCGTACTCGGTGCCCGGGATCCCGCCCAGGCTGGCCGGCACCAGGTCCTCGCGGAGCTTGCGCAGCGACTGCACGGCGCGGTCGTCCCGGCCGGGGTACGGTGTGGCGATCGACAGGACGGACACCTGCCGGTCGGCCGACACCTCGATCTTCGGGCCGGCCCCCTCGGTGGACGCGAACAGTGGGTCGGCATCCGCCCGGCCGGCCAGGTCGGTCAGCGCCGCGCGCACCCGGTCGGCCTCCGCCGCCGGCGCCCGGACCGCGACGGTGTGGCTGGTGCCGTTGCTCGGGAAGGCGGCGGTGAGCCGGTCGTATGCCTGCATCGCCGGCGTGCTGCGGGGCAGGTCCTCGATGCCGGGGGACTTCAGCTTCATGCTCAGCGCGGGAGCGGCGAGAGCGAGCAGCAGTGCCACCGACACCACCAGGGTCGCCACGGGTGCCCGCAGCGCCGGCCGCAGTACGGCGGGCCAGAAGCGCGGCCGGGCGGGTGCGCCGTGGTGCCCGGTGCGCGGTGTGGTGAGCCGCCACAGCAGCGGCACGCGGGGCCGGTCCACCCAGCGACCGAGCTTGGCGAGCAGCGCCGGCAGCACGGTCAGCGACCCGATCATCGCGACGGCGACCACCAGGATCGAGCCGACGGCCATGGAGGAGAAGAGCACGTCGCCGGCGAGCAGCAGCCCGGCCATCGAGATGATGACGGCGAAGCCGGAGACCACCACGGCGTGCCCCGAAGTCTCAGCGGCGATCTCCACCGCGTCGAGCCCGGTGCGGCCCTTCGCCCGCTCCTCCCGCTCCCGGCGGACGTAGAAGAGCGAGTAGTCCACCCCGACCGCCATGCCGATCAGCAGGATCACGCTGGCCGTGGCATCGGTTGCCGGCACGAGGTGCGAGGCGAGAGTGGACAGCCCCAGCGCGGCCGCCACCGAGGAGAGCGCCAACAACACCGGTACGCCGGCGGCGATCAGCGCGCCGAAGGCGACGACGAGGATGGCCAGCGTCACCGGCAGGCTCAGCAGCTCGGCCCGCTTGAAGTCGGCACCGAGGGTGTCGTCCAACGCCTTGTTGATCGACGGGGAGCCGACCTGCTCGACGCGCAGCCGCGGGTGGACGTCCTGCACGCCGGCTGTGGCGTCCCGCAGCGGCTGCACCCGGTCCGGCGCCGTCTCCGGGTCGCCGGACATGACGATCGGCAGCAGCAGCGCGGACCCGTCGCGGGCCGGCACCGGTTCGCCGATCGACGCGACGCCCGACACCGTCCGCAGCCGGTCCGCCGCGTCGTCGGCCGCAGCCCGCGCCGCCGTCATGTCCAACGTGCCGTCGCGTGGCGTGATCAGGACGTTCTCCACCGCCGGGTCGGTGAAGTCGCCAGCGGCGACGATCACTTCCGCCCGGCCCGACTCACCGACCGCCAGATCGGAACTCGTGGCCTCCTTGAGGCCGGCGGCGTTCCCCGCCACGAAGCACACCACCACGAACACCACCCACAGCGCGATCGCGCGCCACGGATGTTCGGCACTCCACCGCGCCAGCCGCACCGTCATCGGTCTTCCCCCATGTTGGGTCCCCTGTGTCACGTCAACCCCCTGTTGTCGGGGTTGACGTTAGGGACGCGACGGCACGGGGACATCGGGGAACGGCCCGGGTCCGCCCCGGAACCAGGATTCGGCCCGCGCCGACCGGAGCCGGCAGGCCCGGCTGGCATTTCCGGAACCATCCCCGACGAGCGGGACACGACACGCCGCAGTGGCCCCGAGCCGACTCAGGGTCAGACCCGGACAGTCCCCCGGGGGCGGGGCTGGCAGCGCGGACAGCTGAACGACGACCGGTTCATGAACGCCTCCCGACGGATCGGCGCACCGCACCGCCGGCACGGCTGCCCCTCCCGCCCGTAGACGTTGAGCGCACGGTCGAAGTATCCGCTCTCGCCGTTGACGTTCACGTACAACGCGTCGAAACTGGTCCCGCCCTCCTTGATCGCCTCGCCGAGCACGTCGCGCACGTGCCCGAGCAGACGCAGTGCCGCCGGGCCGGTCAGCGCGTCGGTGGCGCGGGCACCGTGCAGCTTCGCCCGCCACAACGCCTCGTCGGCGTAGATGTTGCCCACGCCGGAGAGCAGCGTCTGGTCCAGCAGGGCACGCTTGACCTCGGTGTGGCGGCGCCGCACGGCGGCGACGAAGGCGGCTTCGGAGAACTCCGGGTCGATCGGGTCGTGGGCGATGTGGGCGATCTCCGCCGGCAGGTCGGCACCACCCTCGCTGACGGACAGCCCGCCGAACGTCCGCTGGTCGACGAAGCGCAGCTCGGGGCCGGTGTCGGCGAACCGGAACCGGACCCGCAGGTGGGTCTCGTCAGGCGCCGTGGGCGGTTGCAGGAGGAGTTGCCCCGACATGCCCAGGTGACCGATCACCGCGTCGCCGCTGTCCAGTGGGAGCCAGAGGTACTTCCCCCGCCGCCGCGCGCCGAGGATCGTCCGGCCGGCGAGCACGTCGGAGAAGTGGCGACCACCAGCCGCGTGCCGACGCACCGCCCGGGGGTGAAGCACCTCGACGGCGGTGAGCCGCCGGCCGACGACCCACTGGGCCAGCCCCTGCCGGACGGTCTCGACCTCGGGCAGCTCAGGCACGGCCGGACTCGCCGGCGAGACCCACGTCCACCGTCCCGCGGTCGCCGTCCCCGTCCGGTTCGGACACGCTCTCGGCGGTACCGGCCTGCGCGCGCTCCGCCCGCGCGGTCAGTGTCCGCCAGGCCGACTCCGCGGCTCGCTGCTCGGCTTCCTTCTTGCTCCGCCCCTCGGCACCGCCGTAACGGCTGCCGGCGACCACCACCCACGCGGTGAACGTCTTCAAGTGGTCCGGCCCGGTGCCCTCGATGCGGTACTCCGGGACGCCCAGCCCCTGCGCGGCGGTCAGCTCCTGAAGGCTGGTCTTCCAGTCCAGCGCCGCCCCGCGCCGGGCCGACTCGGCCATCAGCGGGTCGAAGAGGCGGTGGATGACGATGGCGGCGGTGTCCAGCCCGTACTGGAGGTAGATCGCGCCGAGCAGCGCCTCCAGGGTGTCGGCGAGGATGCTCGCCTTGTCCCGGCCCCCGGTCGTCTCCTCCCCCTTGCCGAGCAGCAGGTACGGGCCCAGCCCGGCGGGGCCCAGACCGCGCGCCACGTCGGCGAGGGCGCGCATGTTCACCACGCTCGCCCGGAGCTTTGCCAGTTGGCCCTCCGGCAGGTCCGGGTGGTTGTGGAAGAGCGCCGTGGTGATCACCACGCCGAGCACCGAGTCGCCGAGGAACTCCAGCCGCTCGTTGGTGGGTAGGCCGCCGTTCTCGTACGCGTACGAGCGGTGGGTCAGCGCACGCTCCAGCAGGTCCGGGTCCAGCGTCACGCCGAACTCCGCGGCCAGGTGGTCGACGGGCGGTCGCCGGCGCTTGTCGTTGCTCATGATGTGCGTACCTCGGTGTCGGTGGTGCGGTCGGTGCGGTGCGCGTGGTCTCCTGCGTCGGCGCCGGCCAGCAGCGCGCGGACCTGGTCGGCGGCGCGGCGCCGCCACAGATGGGCAGCCAGCGCTATACCGGCGGAGAGGTCGTCGCCCCGGGCGGCACCGTGGCACACCACCACGGTGCCGGCGACGCCGAGCAGAGCGGCCGCCCGGGGGGCGCCGCCGCCGGGCGGGGGACCACCGGCCAGCGCGTACGCGCCCTCGATCGCCTTGAGCAGCACGTTACCGGTGAAACCGTCGGTGACCACCACTTCGGCGCGCGTCCCGAACGAGACGTCGTACCCCTCGACGAGGCCGACGTAGCGACCGGCGCCCGGCAGTAGCGCGGCGGCGAGCGCCGAATCGGCCAGGCCACGGACGCGGTCGCCCTTGCCCGCCTCGGTGCCCACGGAGAGTAGTCCGACGCGGGGGGACCCGACGGCGTGCGCGACGGCGGCGTAGGCGGCGCCGAGCGCGGCATGGCGGGCGAGGGTGGCCGGACGGGGCTCCAGCGAACCGCCGACGTCCAGCAGGACCACCGGGCCGTCGACGGCCGGGAGGGTGGCCACCAGGGCCGGCTGGCGGATGTCCGGCCAGCGACCGAGGCCGAGCGCGGCGGCCGTGACGGTGGCGCCGGTCGAGCCGGCGGAGACCAGCGCGTCCGCGGTCCCCTCGCGGATGGCGTGCACGGCGGCGCGGACCGTGCTGTCCGCGCGGGCCGCGGCGGGGTGGTCGCCCATGCCGACCGCGGCGTCGACCGGGCGGACGGCGACCCGGGCGCGCTGCGCCGGGTCGAGGGCGCCGATCAACTCGCCGGCGGCCTCGGCCGGGCCGACGAGCAGCAGGTGCAGATCGGGGTCGGCACGCACGGCCCGCAGAGCGCCGTCAACCACGACGGCGGGAGCTGCGTCCCCGCCGAGGAGGTCAACGGCGATCCGCACGGTGCCCGGCTCCACCGGAACGCCGGCCGGAGCGGGCCGGCGGGCGTCGGAGGGAGCCGGGGCACCGGGCGATCGCCAGGGCACGCGCGCCGCCCGACCTGAGGTCGGGGGCGTCACTCGGCGTCCCGGTCAGACCTCGAGAACCTGACGGCCCTTGTAGGTGCCGCAGACGGAGCAGGCGGCGTGCGGCAACTTCGCGGACTTGCACTGCGGACAGGGCACGGTCGCGACCGCCGCGGTCTTCCACTGCGCCCGGCGGGACCGGGTGTTGCTGCGCGACATCTTGCGCTTGGGGACGGCCACGGTTCTTACTCCTCTTTACGGGTCAGTTGCGACAGGGCCGCCCAACGCGGGTCGACCTGCTGGTGGCTGTGGTCGGCCGGCAGTTCGTCCCAGGGCACCCCGCAGTCGGGGCACAGGCCTGGACAGTCCTCCCGGCAGAGCGGGTTCGTCGGCAGCGCGAGCACCACCGCGTCCCGCAGCACCGGCTCCAGGTCGATCAGATCGCCCTGCATCCGGCCCACCTCGTCCTCGTCGGTCGTGGAATCCGTGGTGCTGTTCTCGTACGCGTACAGCTCCTGGATCCCCACGGCCACGGTGTCGTCGATCTCGCGCAGGCAGCGGCCGCACTCGCCCTTGACGGGACCGGTGACGGTCCCGGAGACGAGTACGCCCTCGGACACCGACTCCAGCCTCAGGTCGAGGTCGAGGTCCGCGCCCTCCGGCACGCCGATCAACTCCACGCCGAGGTCCGCCGGTGCCGGCACCACCCGCTTGACCGCACGCAACGCACCAGGTCGGCGCGGCAGCTCCCTCGTGTCGAGGACCAGCGGCGACCTGGGGTCGAGTGGCGAAGGCGTGTGTTTGGGCATAGTCAGACTCCGGCCGGTGAGAGGCCGACAAACGAGGGTACCTGGGCGATCGCCGCAGCGTCGAATCGGGGCCCGGCCTCGACCCCGATTCTCCCAGCCTCATCCACCCGTCGGGACTCCCGCCAGGGCCATGGAGTCTCCCTCAGGAACGGTTGCGTGGCGGCCGGCCCAACGCCCGTTCCGACCGTCTGGCCACCCGCCGGGTCGCCGCCGGGTCCAGCCGTCGCGGCGGCCACCGGATGGTGCTGGCAGGCACGACGAGCGCCCGTAGGATGTGCGCCATGGCGTCTGCGGAGCGTGCGGCCCAAGCCCGTGCCAAGCAACTCGCCGTGTTGACCGGCTGGACGGGCGATTCGCCTCCCCGCCTGGACTGGCCGGCGTTCGACAGTGCGTTCGGCCACGTCTTTCCGGCCGATTTCAGGAGTTACGTCGAGCTGTTCCCGCCCGGCGCATTTGGCATGGTGAACGTGTTCCACCCGCTCGAACCGTGGTTCGAGGGAGACCCACGTGTCTACGTCGAACAGCTGTTGGCCCGCAACGATCAGGTAAACGATGTCGAGGACCGCTTCCGGTTCCGGTTCGGCGACCAGCCCGGCGAGTTGATCGCGTGGGGCACCGTCAACGGTGAATTCGAACTGTGCTGGGAGATCACTGCCGATCCTTCGGACACCTGGAACTGTGTGGTGGCCGACGTCCGTGGGGAAGACAGCGAGAGCTACCACGGCGGGATGCTGGCACTGCTGCTGGACGTGGTGGGCGGTACCGGACGGATACGGTCGCTGGACTACCTCCGCGGTGACCCGCTGATGACTTTCGGTCGGTACGGGGAACCGTGCTCGTCGTAGCCCGTCGCCCCGGGTAGGGCCGGCGACGGTCACGTCATCTTCGTGGCGGTAGCGGAGAGTAGGCCGCTCGGGCGTTCTCGACGACGACGGTCTCGCTCGCGTACTTGGTTCCGGAAACGTAGATCTTGATCTCGCCCGGCGCCGGGCGGACCACCCGGGAGCACCCCGATCTTCGCCACGACCCGTCCGCACCACGTCGAACAACCGTTCCGGACGCTCCGAGGCGAGCCACCGCAGCCTAGCCGCATACGGCGGCTAGGCTGCGACTCAGGACCCTAGAAGGGCAGCGGGCGCTCGGGCTCGTCTCCGGCGAACGTGCCGATCTCACGCAGCGCGTGCATCTTGTCGCGGCCGCGCTCGATCGAGGCGAGGGCCCGGGTGAGGAACTGCTCGAAGTTGGCGAGTGCGGTGTCGACGTAGTCGTCGACCTCGTCGCGCAGCCGCTGTGCCTCGGCCCGGGCCTCGGCAACGATCCGCGCGCCCTCGTGCTCGGCGGAGACGGTGATTTCGTTCACCGACACCAGCCGGGCGTGTTCTGCCTCGCCCTCACTGATGATCCGGTCCGCCTCGCGTCTACCGGCGTCCATGATCTTGTCCCGCTCTTCCAGCAGCGCGACGGCCCGGCGCAGGTCGGCCGGGAGCTCGGCGCGCAGTTCGTCGAGGGCGGCGATCATCTCACCCCGATCGACCATGCAGTTGTTACGCGACATCGGGACGGAGCGGGCCTGCTCCACCAAGGCGATCAGTTCGTCGATGCGATCGAGCGGGTCCACCGGCACCTCACTCCTGTCGTTCGTCGGCCGACCTCAATGATGCGGGCTGGGCCCGGATTCGGCGCTCCCCACATGATGCGGTGCGCCGCCCACCCGCACACCATCAACCCCACCCGGCGCGTCGCCCCCGCACCCACCTCAACGCCGATCATGCACCTTCCTACGGCACGAAGCAGCTTGACCGACGCAGAACGGAGCCCAGAACTGCGAGGTCACGAGAAAGGAAGGCGGCGGGTGGTGCGGGTGGGGGCCATGACGCGGCGAACCGGCAGCCTGCGACGGCACCCGAAGGGGTGAGCCCGGCGGCTCACGTGTCAGGGGTGGGGGGTGGGGGAGTCAGACGGGTTGAGAGGGCCTCGCGGACGACGTCGGGGACGTGGGGGGAGATGTCGCCGCCCCACTTCGCCACGTCCTTGACGAGGCTGGAGGAGAGGAAGGAGTAGAGCGGGTTGGTCGGCATGAAGAGGGTCTCGACGCCGGCCAGGCCGATATTCATCTGGGCCATCTGCAACTCGTAGTCGAAGTCGCTGACCGCCCGCAGACCCTTGATCAGCACGCTCGCCCGCTGCGCCCGGCAGAAGTCCACCAACAGGCCGCGGAACGACGCCACCCGCACGTTGTCGTACGACTTGGTCACGTCGCGGAGCATGTCGATCCGCTCCACGACGGTGAACAGGCCGGTCTTCGACTGGTTGATCAGCACGCCGACGATCACCTCGTCGAAGAGCCGGCTGGCTCGGCCGATGATGTCGAGGTGACCGTTGGTCACCGGGTCGAACGATCCGGGACACACCGCACGTCTCATGATCGGCGACCGTACCAAAGGGTGGTTTCGCCGTAGCGGCGACTACGCTCACCGGTGACGCCCCGCACCCACTCGACCGCGCCGGTACGACTGGAACGCTCCACCACAACCAGCGCGTCCGGGGCGAGCCATCCGTGGTCCACCAACACGCCGAGCATCGCGGACACCTCCGCGTCGGACACCGCGTACGGGGGGTCGGCGAAGATCACGTCATACGGGTCGCCGTCCGGCCCGGCGGCGAGCACGGTGGTGACCTTGCCGGTCACCAGCCGGACGCCCGGCCCGGCTCGCAGGGCGGCCACGTTCTCTCGGATCACCCGCGCCGCGCGCGGGTCGGACTCGACCAGCAGCACGTGCGCGGCCCCCCGGGACAGCGCCTCCAGCCCCACCGCTCCGGAGCCGGCGTACAGGTCGGCGAAGCGTACGCCGTCGAGGTCCACCTCCGTCTGCACCGCGCTGAACAGCGCCTCGCGGACCCGGTCGGAGGTGGGCCGGGTGCCGGCGCCGGGCGGCGCGGCGATCCGTCGCCCGCCCAGGGCGCCGGCCACGATCCGGGTCACCGCCTGCTCCTGTTCATGGAAAGGACGCTACGTCACCCGGTCCGACCGGCCCCGTCCTACCCGGATCCCGATCAGCGCCTCCGACCGGAGGATCACGACCCTCGGATCGTGCATGGAATCCACATTCCACAGCGGATCGTAATCGGACGGCAACGAAGGGTGCATCAATGATCACGAATCGACATCATCATGGGAACAACCTCATCCGGACCCCCCCGATTCACCATCGATCAGTAAGGTCACCCGCTGTGCCCGTTCCCAGCGGGCGCAATGCGCGCCGGATCGGGCGTCGATGAGCCAGCGGCCCACCAGTAGCCACTGCCGTCTCCCGCCCGCCCGGCTCCACGTCCATACCCCCTCACCAGGAGCAGACGTGAAACGTCTCCAGCCCTTGTTCCGGCGCGCCACGGCCGTCGCCGCCGGAACGCTGCTCGGCCTCAGCGGCGTCGCCATCCTCGCCGCCCCCGCCAGCGCCCACCACAGCGAGATCAAGGTCCAGGCCAAGTGTGACACCGCCACCGGCGAGTGGGTGGTCGACTGGACGATCAACAACTACGCGCCACGCAAGGTCAAGAAGTACAAGTTCGTCGAGGTCTCCGCCAAGACGTTCGTCGGGGAGAAGGCCACCGACGTGACCATCCCCGGGATCGCTGTCACCGCCGACGACAGCTACCCCCACGCCACCGATCAGCCGCTGACGGCGACGCAGCGCCTCGACAGCAAGGTCACCAAGGCCTCGCTCGCTGTGCGGGCCGCCTGGGACAACGGCTTCGAGGAGGAGGACCTCCGCACGGGCGTGATCGAGTTGAGCGGCACCTGCGCCAAGGACGAGCCGCCGACGCCGACGACCCCCAAGCCGACGGCCAGTGTCACGGCCGACTGCGAGGGCACCGTCGCAGTGAAGCTCGAGAACGCCGAGGACGCCACCGCCCCGGCGGAGTTCCTCATCACCGGTACGGACGGCTTCAGCGAGACGGCCACCGTCGAGCCCGGCAAGAGCACGTCGGTCACGGTGCCGGCGAAGAACGCCGACAGCATCAAGGTGGTTGTCGACGGCATCGAAGAGCCGCTCTTCGACGGCGAGCCCGCGCTGGCTGAGAACTGCGTCGAGCCGGGCGAGCCGGCCGGTGCCTACCAGTCCACCTGCGATGAGCTGATCTTCGAGATCAGCAACCCTGAGGACGGCGAGACCGTCACGGTCACCTTCACCCCGAACAAGGGTGAGACGAAGACGCTGACGGTCAAGCCGGGCACGAGCGGCACGGTGTCGTTCCCGGCGGAGGAGGGACTGACCGTTACGCCGAGCGCGGAGGGCCTCGAGGACGCCGAGCCGATCGCCTGGGAGCAGCCAGCGGACTGCGCTCCCGGTGGAGGCGGCGGCGACGAGGACGAGCCGACGCTGCCCCTGACCGGTGCCGCGACCGGCGGGATCATCGCCGGTGCGGCCGTGCTGCTGGCCGCCGGCGCGGTCCTGTTCGTGGTGACCCGCCGCCGGAAGCTCCGCTTCACCGCCTAAGGGCGGAGTGTTCGCTGGAGCGGAATACTCCTGAGTGACGATGGCGCGTCGACCTACTGGTCGGCGCGCCGTCACCAGTTGCAGATCCCGCCTGGGGTTCGGCAACAGTCGCTGGACTCGCCAAGCACCGCTCGCCACCGTGGCGTCACTCGGCGGTCGCGAAAGCACGTCGAGGTGGCGCTAGCCGGTCAGGCGCGGCTCGCTGGTTGCAGAGGCACGCTTCGCCCGCGGTTACCCCTTCTCCAGGTACTCGGCACGATCGGCGTCGACCAGGGCTGCCACCGAGGCGGCCAGCGCAGGGTGGCGGGCCAGGGTCGAATCCTCCTCGACGAGGGTGATCGCCTCGGCACGGGCGTCACGGATCAGGTCCGCGTCGCGCAGCAGCGACAGCAGCCGCAGGTGCGAGCGGCGGCCGGACTGGGTCGCGCCCAGCACGTCGCCCTCCCGACGCTGTTCCAGGTCGAGCTCGGCGAGCTTGAAACCGTCCGTCGTGGAAGCCACCGCGTCCAACCGCTCCCGGGCTGAGCTGCCCTCGGTCGCCTCGGTGACCAGCAGGCAGAGCCCCGCCGCCGAGCCCCGGCCAACCCGACCGCGCAGTTGGTGCAGCTGGGACGCACCGAACCGGTCGGCGTCCAACACGATCATCACGGTGGCGTTGGGTACGTCCACCCCCACCTCGACCACGGTGGTGGCCACCAGCACGTCGAGGTCGCCGGCGGCGAAGGCGCGCATCACCGCATCCTTCTCGTCGGCCGGCAGCCGGCCGTGCAGCACGCCGATCCGCAGCCCGTGCAACGGCCCCTCGGCCAGTAGCGGTGCCACCTCGGTCACCGCCAGCGGCGGCCGTCGCCCGGTGTCGTCCTCCGCCGGCGGCTCCTCCTCCTCGCCCTGCGGCCCGGAGCCGATCCGCGGGCACACCACGTACGCCTGGTGGCCGGCGGCGGCCTCCTCACGCAGCCGGCGCCAGGCCCGATCCAGGAAGGCCGGCTTCTCCGCGGCCGGCACCACATGCGACGCGATCGGCGAACGCCCCCGCGGCAGCTGGGAGAGCGTGGACACCTCCAGGTCGCCGTAGACGGTCATGGCGACCGTGCGCGGGATCGGCGTGGCGGTCATGACCAGCACGTGCGGCGGCTGGTCGGCCTTGGCCCGCAGCGCGTCCCGCTGCTCGACACCGAACCGGTGCTGCTCGTCCACCACGACCAGGCCGAGGTCGGCGAAGTCGACACCCTCATACAGCAGCGCGTGCGTGCCCAGCACGATGCCGGCGGCGCCGCCGCGCACCTCGGCCAGCGCCCGCCGCCGGGCCGCCGCGCCGAGCGAACCGGTGACCAGCTCCACCCGGGTGGCCTGCTCGGCGGAGTCCAACTCGCCGGCCCGCCCCAGCGGACCGAGCAGGTCGCGGATGCCCCGGTGGTGCTGCGCGGCGAGCACCTCGGTCGGAGCGAGCAGGGCGGCCTGCCCACCCGCGTCGACCACCTGGAGCATCGCGCGCAGCGCGACGACCGTCTTGCCGGAGCCGACCTCACCCTGCAGCAGCCGGTGCATCGGGTGCGCGGTGGCCAGGTCCGCCGCGATCTCGGTGCCCACGTCGTGCTGGCCACGGGTCAGCTCGTACGGCAGCCGGCCGTCGAACGCGTCGAGCAGACCGTCGGACCTGGCGGGCCGGGGCCGGGCCGGGCGGGCAGCCGCCCGGTGCTTGCGCTGCACCAGGGTGAGCTGCACGGCGAACGCCTCGTCCCACTTGAGCCGGCGCCGGGCCCGGTAGAGCGCCTCCTTGCTGGACGGGCGGTGGATCTCCCGCAGCGCGGTGCCGAGCCCGACCAGGTTGCGGGTGGCCCGCACCGGGGCCGGCAGCGGGTCCTCCGGCGGGGCCACCGTGTCCAGCACGACCCGGACACAGCGGGCGATCACCCACGTCGGCACGGCCGCGGCGGCCGGGTAGACCGGGATCAGCGCGCCGGCGAACTCCTCGACCTCCTCGGTGACGGCTGCCTCGCCCTCGCCGCCGGAGCCGAGCAGCACGTACTCCGGGCTGTTGAGCTGCCGCCTGCCCCGGAACTCGGTGACCTTGCCGGCGAACAGACCCCACCGGCCAGGGCGCAGGTCCCGCTCGCGCCACACCTGGTTGCCGAAGAACGTCAGGGCGAGCGTGCCACCGGAGTCGTCGCCGACGGTCACCTCCAGCAGGTTTCCCCGGCGCTGCCGCATCGGCCGGACAGCGGTGCGCTGCACCTGGGCCAGCACGGTGACCTGCTCACCGACGTCGAGCGAGCGGATGTCGGTGTGCTCGCCGCGCTCGTCGTACCGCCGGGGGACGTGATAGAGCAGGTCGCCCGCGGTGTGCAGATCGAGCTGGCCGGCGAGGGCCTTCGCCGTCTTCTCGCCGACGAGCTTCTTCAGCGGGGTGTCGACCGTGGCCGGATCGGACGTCATTCGACCCCCACCAGGAGCGGGTGGTGCGGCTGGCCACCCGGATAGGCGTGCACCTCGACGAACGGCCAGGACCGGGCGACGTGCGCGCGAACCGCGTCGGTCAGGCCGGCCGGGGCGTCCGCCCCGGACAGCAGGGTGAGCAGCTCACCGCCGCCGCCGAGCATCCGGTCGACCACCGCGGTGCAGGTGTCCACCAGGTCGGAGCCGATGAGATGGACCTCACCGTCGACCAGGGCGAGCACGTCGCCCGGCCGGCACTGGCCGGCGACGGTGAGCGCCTCCCGGCCGGCGTGGCAGACCTCCGCGTACCGGCACGCGCCGGCCGCCTCGGCCATCGCGATCACGTCGTCGGAGAAGCGCCGGCCCGGGTCGCGCACGGCGAGGGCGGCCAGCGCCTGCACCGGCGACCGGGTCGGCACGACGCTGACCTCGACGCCCAGCCGGTGCACCTGGCTCGCCGCGGCGTTCGCCACGGCCTGCGTGTCCGGGTCGTTGGGCAACACCACCACCCGGGCGGCCCCGGTCGCGCGGATCGCGTCGACCAGCTCGCCGACGGACGGATGGTCGCCGGGCACCACGGTCGCCCCCTCGGCGGCGAACAGCTCGGCGATGCCGGCCCCCGCGGCCACCACCACGGCGGCCCGGCTGCCCGGCACGGGCGGCGGCGAATCCGGCACCGGAACGGTCGCGATCTGGTCGGCGAAACGGGTCACCGTGATCCGGTGTGGACGCCCGGCGGCCACCCCCGCCTCGATCGCCGCGCCCACGTCGTTGACGTGCACATGAACGTTCCACGTGCCGCCGGACGCGACGCCGTCGCCGACGACCACCAGCGAATCGCCCAGGGCGGCCAGTTCCTCCCGCAGCCGGGCCACCGCCGCCGGCTCGGCGTCGAGCAGGTACTGCACCTCGTACGCGTATGCCACCGAGCCGGACTCCAGAGCTGCGGTGGTCGGCGGGCGGACCGGGCGCGGCGCGGGCTGCGGGTGCGCCGGGCGCTCCCCGGTGACCACCTCGACCAGGGCGTCGAGGAGCAGGCAGAGCCCCTGGCCGCCGGCGTCGACGACGCCGGCCCGGGCCAGCGCGGGCAGTTGCTCCGGGGTGCGGCGCAACGCCCGCCCCGCCCCGGCCGCCGCGGCCCGGGCCACCGTGCACAGGTCGTCGCTGTCGGCCTGCTCGGCGGCCCCGGCGGCGGCGGCCATGACGGTGAGCAGCGTCCCCTCGACCGGGGTGGCGACGGCGGCGTACGCGGCGACGGTGGCATCCCGCAGCGCACCGGCCAACTCCCGGCCCCGCACCGCGGGGGCGGCCGCCGCCGTGTCGGCGAAGCCGCGCAGGATCTGCGACACGATCACCCCTGAGTTGCCCCGGGCGCCGAGCAGCGCACCCCGGGCCATCAGCCGCAGCGCGTGCCCGTGCGGGGTGGACCGGTCGCCGGGGAGCGGGTCGGGGTCCGTCGCCAGCGCCTGTTGCGCCGCCGTGAGGGTGAGGACCAGGTTGGTGCCGGTGTCGCCGTCGGGCACCGGGTAGACGTTCAGGTCGTCGACCTCGCCCTGGTGCCGCTTGAGCGTGGCCAGCCCGCCCACGCACCACCGGCGAACCGCGGCGGCGTCGAGGGTGTCCAGCACGGCGAGTAGCCTACTGGCGCGCACCGACACGTGGTGAGGTCGGCGGGCGTCGGTCGGTGTGTCCGGCGGCGCCGGGGGTGGTTGGTCGCTCAGCCGGGGGATCGGGTAGCCTGACCAGGTTGCCTGGGCAGCGCCTGGCGGCGACCTCATGAACGTATCAAACCCAGGAGTATCCCGTGGCTAGCGTGTGCGACGTCTGTGGCAAGGGACCGGGCTTCGGCCACAACGTGTCCCACTCGCACCGGCGGACCAACCGCCGCTGGAACCCGAACATCCAGTCGGTGCGTACCCCGGCCGGTGGTGGCAACACCAAGAAGATGCAGGTCTGCACCTCATGCATCAAGGCCGGCAAGGTCACCCGCGCCTGACGCGGTAACCAGCCTGCGAAGCCGGCGGCCCTGGGGGGACCGCCGGCTTCGCCATGCCTCGGGAAGACGTGTCGAGGGGCGAGGCGTGGGCTAGAGGGTGCGGCCGAACGAGATGCAGCCTGGGGCGTCCTTGTAGAAGCCGAAGTTCGGGATGCGCTCGTAACCGGACGAGGAGTACAGGGCGATCGCTTCGGGCTGCCGGTCCCCGCACTCCAGGACGATCCGCTTGCGGCCCTGCTCCCGCGCCGAGCACTCCACCGCTGCCAGGACCGCCCGGGCCACGCCTCGGCCCCGCCCCTGCGGCGCCACGTACATCCGTTTCAGCTCGGCGGTGTCACCCGTCTCGCCGTGGCTGCGCCACCCGGCGCAGCCGACCGGCCGCCCGTCGAGCAGCGCGACCAGGAACGCCCCATCCGGCGGCTCGAACTCGGCCGGGTCGACCGGAGTGTCGTCGCCGCTGCCCCCGTACCGCTGGCCGAGGTCGGCGAGGGCCGCCCGGATCAGCATCTGCGACTCGGGCGTGTCGAAGCGGGTAGCGCGGATCTCGATCTGGCTCACCGGGCAAGGGTACGATCGTGGCCGGCCCCAGACCGGGGTCGCCCCAGCCCCGTTCGGTCCCAGATCACCCGGTCCCGGCGCCCGGAGGTCACCGGCGATACCAGTGGAAACGGCCCGCCAGGGCGGCAGGGTCGGCGGGCCGGCGGCTGCCGTGGACATCGGGCCTACCCCCAGCCATACCCCCACCCCCGGACGCTGTTTTCCCGGCAGCCGTCAGCGGAAGTGGTCCCAACCGGCTGGGCCCTCCCACGGGTGGCCGTCCACCGTCACGCCGGAACCGGTGGCGGCCGCCCCGATCGGCCGCCAACCCACCGGCAACGGCACCGCCGGGGGGAAGGTCGCGACAAGCGCGTGGTCGTCTCCCCCAGCCAGCAGCCAGGTGTACGGATCGACGCCCAGCGCCTGGGCGACGTCGCCCATCTGCCGAGGCACCTCGAACGCATCTCGGCTCAGGTCGACGGCGACGCCGCTGGCCCTGGCCACGTGCCCGAGGTCGGCCACCAGCCCGTCGGATACGTCGATCATGGCCGTCGCGCCGGCCACGGCCGCCGTCGGTCCGGCAGCGTACGGCACCTCGGGCCGCCGGTACGCCTCGACGAGCAGCCGGGGCGTCCGGAACCCCCGAGACAGCACGGTCAGCCCGGCCGCCGCGTAGCCGGTCCGACCGGCGAGGGCAACCACGTCCCCAGGCCGGGCCCCGGACCGGGTGACCGGCGCCCGGCCGGCCAGGTCGCCGAGCGCGGTCACCGCGATGGTCAGGGTCGGGCTCGCCGACATGTCGCCACCCACCACGCTGGCACCCACCGTGGCCGCCTCGGCGCCCAACCCGTCTGCCAGGTCCTCGGCCCAGCCGGTGGTCAGGTCCGGCGGCATACAGAGGGCGACCAGCAGAGCGGTCGGCCGGGCTCCCATCGCCGCGACGTCGGCCAGGTTCGCCGCCGCCGCCCGGTGACCGACGTCCCAGGCGGTGGACCAGTCGCGCCGGAAGTGTCGCCCCTCCACGAGCACGTCGGTCGAGGCGACGACCCGGGTGTCCGGGGCGGCCACCACGGCCGCGTCGTCGCCGGGACCGAGCAGAACGGTCGATCCGTACGACAACCGGGCGGTCACCCGGTCGATCAGGCCGAACTCTCCCACCTCCGGGACGCCCACGCCGCGCTCGCTCACTGCTTCTCCTTGACCACCGATCGGGATCAGACCTGGTCCGTAAGGTACTTTCTCCCTTCGAGCCGCTCACACGCGGCGACGGACGGAGGTCTAGTCGTGGTTCAGGCGTACATCCTCATCCAGACAGAGGTCGGCCGGGCGCGTGACGTGGCCGGCGAGATCGCGAACATCTCCGGCGTGGTACGCGTCGACGCCGTCACCGGGCCCTACGACGTGGTCGTGCTCTGCGAGGCGAACACCGTCGACGAGCTCGGCAACCTCATCGTCAGCAGGGTGCAGCTGGTGCCTGGCATCACTCGCACCCTCACGTGTTCGGTGGTGCGCCTGTAAGTGGACAAGATGACTGATAAGTGGACAAGATGACTGACTCCGCCATGGCCGACGCCACCCGCGACGACACCGCAGCGCCCGCCGGCCCCGAGCTGCCCGGCCGGGACCGGTCCACCCGGAACGCCGCCCTGATCGCGACGGCGGTAGCGCTGCCGGTGACCGTGCTGGTGGGCGCGCTCGCGTTCGCCCGGCTCGCGCCGGAGCAGCCGGTGGCCGAGCCGAGCCCGTCGGCGGCTGCGCCCCGGACGCAGTCCACCACTCCGGTCGAGATGGCCGCGCCGGCCCTGGCCGAGCGCCCGGCGACGGTCTGCCGGGCCCTGCTCTCCCAGCTGCCACCGGCCCTCCGGAACCTGCCGCAGCGGCCGGTGACAAAGGGCGCGGAGCAGAACGCCGCCTACGGCGACCCCGCGCTCACCGTCGCCTGCGGCGGCGCCGAGCCGACCGTGGCGGACACCGACGACGTCTGGCTGGTCAACAAGGTCTGCTGGTACGGCCGGGAGGAGAGCGACGCCACCGTGCTGACCACCCTCGACCGGGAGACCGCGATCACGGTCCGGGTACCCCGCGGGTACGAACAGCCATTGCAGTGGGTCTCCCCCATCTCCGACACGATCGTCGCCTCGGTCCCCTCCAACGACGACACCCCAACCGGCTGCCGCCCAGCCTGACCCCGGCTCCTCCCGGACCGCCACGCTCGCGGCTCCGAGAAGGTGTGGCGGTCCGCGGCGCCGCGCCCCCGCAGGTGGACGAACCTCGCGGTGCGGGCGCCACCGGTGCGGGTGGGTGGGAGTCAGTGCAGGCCGATACCGCGGTGCAGAGCGGTGCGGATCAGGCGGTTAACCAGCTTCGGGTACTCCAAGCCGGCCGCCGCCCACATCCGCGGGAACATCGACGACGGGGTGAAGCCGGGCATCGTATTGATCTCGTTGAGGTAGACGTCCAGCTCCGGCGTGACGAAGAAGTCCACCCGGGCCAGACCCGCGCAGTCGAGCGCGGTGAACGCGCGGACGGCGTGCTCCCGGATCTGGCGGGCCGCCCGCTCCGGCAGGCCGGCGGGGATGTCGTACTCGCAGGCGGAGTCGGCGTCGATGTACTTCGCCTCGAAGTCGTAGAAGTCGTAGTCGCCGACCACCCGGACCTCGGCGAGCACGGACGCCTCCGGCGCGCCGCCGGACTCCCCCTCCAGGACGCCGCACTCGATTTCCCGGCCGACGATCGCACCCTCGACGAGCACCTTGGGGTCGATCTGCCGGGCGGTGGCGACCGCGTCGTCGAGGTCCGCCCAGTCGTCGACTTTGGTGATACCGAAGGACGAGCCGGCCCGGGAAGGTTTGACGAAAACCGGCAGACCGAGGCGGCGCTTGTCGTCCTCGCCCAACGTCATGCCGTTGCGGAGCACCACGTACGGGCCGACCGGGATGCCATCGGCAGCGCACAGCTTCTTGGTGAACTCCTTGTCCATGGCGGCGGCGGAGGCGAAGACGTTCGCCCCGACGTACGGGATGCCGGCCATCTCCAGCATGCCCTGGATGGTGCCGTCCTCGCCGTACGCGCCGTGCAGGACCGGGAAGACCACATCCACGTCGGCGAGGGCCCGGGGCCCTTCGGTCGGGTCGAGCACCATCAGCCCGTTGCCGGTGGGGTCGGCCCGCAGCACGATGTCGGTACCGGACGCTGCGGTGATCTCCGGCAGCCGCCGGGCGCTGATCGCCAGCTGACCTGGATCACCGCTGGTCAGCACCCACTGGCCGGCGCGGGTGATGCCCACCGGGACGACCTCGTACTCGTCCGGGTCGAGCGCCGCGATCACGCTGCCGGCGCTCACGCAGGAGATGCCGTGCTCCGGACTACGTCCGCCGAAGACGATCGCCACGCGGGTCCTGCCTGGGGTGGTCACTGGCCCTCACCTCTTCGTCCGCGATTCAGGGCGCTCACCCGGTCGACCTTACTGTGCGTGGCGAGGACCAGCGGCCGATACCCGGGGGAAGAACAAGCCGGTCAACAACCGGTTGATCGGTGATATACGGTGAGTAATCGGACGTTGGGATCCCCGGCCGGTCGTCGCCCCGCCGGACCGCCCCGTCCGACGAGCTCCGACGCCCCGCATCGACGCGCTCTCGGCGGCGCTGGACGCCAGCCCGGACGGCCTACCGCTCCGCCTGCGCCTCGCCGTGCCGCTGGCGGTGCGCCGCGTGGCGGTGGGTGCGGTGTCGCCGCGGTGGCGTGCGCGGCGATCGCGTAGCTCGGACAGGGCTTACCCACCCCTCTGACAACGAGGGCGCGCAGATTGCCCTGACGCCGCGGGGACGGCCCGACGGGTTCCGGCGGCCCGCCGGGCCGTCGACTACGCGCGGGCGTGTCGCCGGCCGATGGCGATCACCTTGACCCGCTGCCGGCCCGCCCGCACCATGCCCAGCGCCATGAACGCACCCGCGATCCGGTCGGCCGCCTCGCGACTACTCGCACCCACCACCTGGCGGCGCCGCTCCGGGCTGCTCCGTTCGTCGCGGCCGCCGTCGTCGGGACGCACGTCGGTGAGCACCACCAGGAACCGGGTCAGCGCCGCACTGGCGGCACGGTCAGCTCGGGGCTGCTGGGCAGTACGCACGTCGAGTCCCTTCGGCTGGGCGGCGCCGGGCGCAGGCACGCGACGATCGGGTACGGGGGAGAAACCCGATCGTCGCGCGCCCCATCCCCTCCGGTCACTCACCGCCGCCGTCGCCACGACAACCGCCGGTGAGGACCTGATGACAGGTTGGCATCATGACCGCCGTGAATGCAACTCTCATCTGCACTCTCTCATGTACAGCCTCCCGTGCATGTGTGCGAGGATCGACGCATGCCACCGAAGACCGCCCGCGCCCGCCGGCTGGGCATCGCGCTGCGCACCCACCGGGAGGCTGCCGGGTTCACCCTGGAAGCCGCAGCCGACGAGATCAACAGCACCCGCAGCACGCTCTCCCGGTACGAGAACGCCCAGACCCTGGTCAGCCCGGCCACCGTACGCGCGCTGCTCACGCTCTACGGCGTCGGGTCGGACGAGGTGGCGGCGGCCGCGCAACTCGCCAAGGACGCCCGCAAGCCTGGCTGGTGGGTGTCGTACTCGTACCTGCTCGACCGGCGCACCATCGACTTCATCGCGTTGGAGGCGGAGGCCACCGGCATCGCGAACTTCGAGCCCTCGGTGGTGCCCGGCCTGCTCCAGACCGCCGACTACATCCGCGGGGTGATGCGGGGCGGCCCACACACCCTCGGCGACGAGCAGGTCGAGCAGCGGGTGCAGCTACGCCTGGACCGCCAGCAGCGACTCACGGCCGGCAACCCACCGATCCTCGACGCGATCATCGACGAGGGCGCGCTGCTCCGGCCGGTCGGCGACCGCACGGTGATGGAGGCCCAGCTCGGACACCTGCTGAAGATCGGCGAGCTGCCCAACGTCACCATCCAGGTGATCCCGCTGGCCGCCGGCTACCACCGAGGCACCCGGGGCTCCCTGCACATCCTGGAGTTCGCCGACCCCGAGGATCCGATCATCGCCTCGGTGGAGACCGTCGCCGGGCAGATGGTCCTGGACCGGCCGGGCGACCTGCGCACCTGCACCAAGATCATGGAGCACCTGCGGAGCGTCGCGCTCAGCCCGGCGGCGAGCCGCGACCAGCTCCGGCAACTCGTGAAGGGACGGTAGGACGATGACACCGAAGATCAATGCGGAACTGGCCCTGGCCAGGTGGCGCAAGAGTAGCCACAGCGGCGACGAGGGAGCCTGCGTCGAGATCGCGACGCTACCCAGGAAGGTAGGCGTCCGCGACTCGAAGGACCCGGGCGGGCCGCTGCTCCTCTTCGCACCGGCGGCCTGGGCGGCCTTCGCCGCGGCGCCACCCCACCGCTGACTCCCGCCGACGCGGGCGGCGGCCCAGGTCCCGCCGCCGCCCGCGTCGCCGGGCCCAGAGCCGCTCGGCGACGCCGGACGGTCGCCGCTGAAGCCTTCGTCACCGTCACGGTCCGACCGGGACCTTGACACAGGAGCTAGCCGCCGACCAGCGGTTGGGGCGCGGGCTCCGCCCGCAACGCCTCCAGCGCCGCGATGGCCACGCCCCGGGCGCCGGCCATGTCCCGGTCGGGCACCAGGGCGAAGGTGGCCTCGGCCGCCTGCTCCGCGCGCAGCACGGTGTGCTCCCGCACCGTGGCGAGGAACCAGTCGCGGAACTCCGGCGCCGCCTCCACCACGCCACCGCCGACGAAGTACGCGTGCGGGTCGGTGAAGTTGGCAGCGACGGTGAAGAGCCGGCCGATCGCCATCGCCTGCTGGGTGAAGATCTCCCGGGCCAACGGGTCGCCCCGCTCGCCGAGGCCGCGTACCAGCTTGGCGGCCCGCGCCGGCGGCTCGGCGGCCAGCGGATGCCCGGGAAAGCGGGTCAGCCAGTACGGCAGCAGGTTGCGCACGATCCCGGTCAGCGAGGCAACGCTCTCCGCGTCCCCGACGAAGCCGCAGGCGCAGGTGGGCTCCGGCTGACCGGGCGCGAGCAGCCCGGCCAACGGCAGGTGCACATGCCCCAGCTCGCCGGCCATCCCGGCCGCCCCGGCGACCGCCCGGCCGCCCTCGACCACGCCCCCGCCAAGCCCGGTGCCGACGATGGCGGAGACCGACGAACGGCGCATGGCATCGACGCCAAAAAAGCTGTGATGCGCATAGAGGGCGGCGGCGTTGCCGTCGTTGAGGTACACCACCGGCAGGTCGAGCCGCCGTTCCAGGGCACCCCGCACGTCGTACCCCCGCCACGCCGGCGGGGAGAAGTTCGTGGCGCCACGGGAGGAGAGGACTCCGGCGGCGCTGGCCGGCCCGGGAGTGTCCAGCCCCACCGCGCGAACCAGCTCCCGGGGCACACCGGTCAACGCCAGCGCCCCGTCGAAGGCCCGCGCGAGTGCCTCGATCGCCGCCGCCGGGCCGACCTGCACCTCGCTCGGAGTCTCCAGCAGCCCGTCGACCAGGAACCGCCCGTCAACGGTGAGGACCGTCGCGTTGTTGCTGGTGCCGCCGTTGTCCAGCCCGACGGCTACCGGCACGCCTGCCTTGTCCACGAAACTCCGCCCTCCCACCCTCGCACCTGACGTGAGGCTAGTTCCCGTTCCGCCCCGCCGCCATGCCCCGTTTCGTCGGGCGGACCGTCGAGGCAACGGCAGCCGCCGGCCACCCCACCTGCCGGTGTCCCTGGGCCGGCCGTGGACATACCGATCAGGAACGACGCTGCTCGGCGAATCCGTCACCAGGGGCACCGGTCGACTGTCCTCGCACCGAGGGTGTCGACCCGGTCGCGACGGCACGGTCGCGACGCCACCTCACGGCCCGTCGCCGCCAGGCGATTCCCGGCGGGCGGTGACCGCGGTCGCGTCCAGGTCACCGTCATGAACCACCGAGGACGCGAGCCCAACCGCCGCGAGCACTCCACGCAGCCCGTCCACCTGCGCCGCGCCGGCCTCCACCACCAGGTGCCCACCCGGCGCCAGCCACTGCGCCGCGCCGGCCGCGACACGGCGCAGCACCGCCAGCCCGTCCGGGCCGCCGTCGAGCGCCACCCGGGCCTCGTGCAGCCGAGCCTCGGCCGGCATCAGCGCGACGGCCTCCGTCGGCACGTACGGGGCGTTGGCCACCACCAGGTCCAGCCGCCCGCGCCACCCGGCGGGCAGCGGCTCGAACAGGTCACCGGCGAACACCGGCACCCCCCGCCCGGCCAGGTTGCGACCGGCGCACGCCACGGCCGCCGGGTCGACGTCCACCGCCGCGAGGAAACGGGGCTCGAGCCGCTCGGCGAGCAGAATGCTCAGCGCCCCGGAGCCGCAGCACAGTTCCGCCACGGCCGGGGCCGGGCCGGCCACCGCGACCGCCGCCGACACCAGCAGCAGGCTGCGGGCCCGTGGCACGAAGACGCCCGGGTCTACGGCGACCCGGACGCCGCCGAACTCCGCCCAACCGAGCAGGTGCTCCAGTGGCTGCCCGGCCACCCGGCGCTCGACCAGGGCGGCCAACGCCGCCGGGTTGCCGGCCGCGGCGACCAGCAGCGCCGCCTCGTCCTCGGCGTAGACGCAGCCGGCGGCGCGCAACCGCGCCACCAGGGCGGCCCGGTCGACCGGCACGGTCATCGGTGGGCGACGTCAAGCGCAGCGGTAACGTCCGCGACCAGGTCGGCGGTGTCCTCCACGCCGCAGGAGAGGCGGAGGAAACCGGGCGCGGTGTCGTCCCCCCACTGTGCCCGCCGATCGGCGGAGGTGTGCAGACCGCCGAACGAGGTGGCCGCCGCGACCAGCCGGGCCGCGTCGAGGAACCGGCCCACCCGGTCCGCGTCGCCCAGATCGAAGCAGAGCACCCCGGGCATCCGTCGCATCTGGGCCGAGGCCACCGGATACGCCGGATCGTCCGGGAGCCCCGGCCAGCGCAGGCCGGTCACGTCCGGCCGGGTGGCGAGCAGCCGGGCGAGCGCCTGGGCGTTCGCGGTCTGCCGCGCCAGGCGCAGGTCGAGGGTGCCCAACGACCGGTGCGCCAGCCAGGCGTCGAACGCTCCCAGCACCGCCCCGGTGGCCGTCCGCCATCCCGCCACGGCCGTCAGCAGCTCGGCCGACCGGCTGGCGACGTACCCCAGCAGGAGATCGGAGTGACCGGTGAGAGCCTTGGTCCCGGAGGCCACCACCAGGTCGGCACCGAGGTCCAACGGGCGCTGTCCGAGCGGCGTCGCGGTGGTGTTGTCCACCGCCACCAGAGCGCCCGCGGCGCGCGCCCGGCCAACCAGCGCGGGCACGTCGACAACGTCCAGGCCGGGATTGGCCGGGGTCTCCACCAACACCAGCCGTACGCCGTCGAAGTCCGGGTACGGCCCGACGGTCGGCGCGAACAGCACCCGGACGCCGACGCCCGCCAGGGTGTCGGTGGCGAACGTCCGCACCGGGAAGTAGCCGTCGGACGGGAGTACCACCGTGTCCCCCGGGCGCAGTACGGTCAGTAGCAGCCCGGTGATCGCGGCCTGACCGCTGGCGAAGACCCGACAGTCGCCGCCCTCCAGCTCCCCGATCGCCGCCTCCAGCAGCCGCCGGGTGGGGTTGTCCGCCCGGCCGTAACCGTTCGGTGCCGCCGCCGGCCCCATCCACGGGTCGAGGTGGTACGGCGCGGCGAAGACCGGTCCGGGCAGGAACGGCTCTCCCGGCTCGGGCTCGGGCAGCCCGGCCCGGACGCAGCGGGTGCCGTCGTGGTCGGCCGTCACTCCCTCACTCCGGCTTCGTCGTCCGGCTCATCAGCGCCGCCACGGCCCGCCGCGGATCGACCCCCTCGTGGCAGACCAGCTCGACCTGCTCGGTGATCGGCATCTCCACCCGGTGCGCCCGGGCCAGGTCCCGCACGGCGAGGGCACTCTTGACGCCCTCGGCCGTCTGCCGGGTAGCGATTCGCGCCTCGTCCAGGGTCGCGCCCCGGCCGAGGTGCTCGCCGAAGGTGCGGTTGCGGGCCGACGGGGAGGAGCAGGAGGCGACGAGGTCGCCCAGGCCGGCCAGGCCGGAAAAGGTCAGCGGGTCGGCGCCGAGCGCGACGCCGAGGCGGGCGGTCTCGGCCAGCCCCCGGGTCACCAGCATGGCGCGGGTGTTGTGGCCGAAGCCCATCGCGGTGGCGATCCCGTACGCGAGAGCGATGACGTTCTTGACCGCGCCGCCCAGCTCACAGCCGATCACATCGTCGTTGGTGTACGGCCGGAAGTACGGCGTGGTGATCGCCCGCTGCACGAGCGTGGCCCGGTCGACGTCGGTGCAGGCGACCACGGTGGCGGCCGGTTGCCCGACGGCGATCTCCGGCGCCAGGTTGGGGCCGGAGACCACCACCACCCGGTCCGTCGCCACGTTGGCGGTCTCCACGATGACCTCGCTCATCCGTTTGGTGCTACCCAGCTCGATGCCCTTCATCAGGGAGACCAACGTGGCGTCGGGGTGCAGGTGCGGCGCCCACTCGGCGAGGTTCCCGCGCAGGGTCTGCGACGGCACCGCGAGCACCACCACCTCGGCCCCCGTGATCGCTTCCACCGCGTTCCCGGTCGCCGTCACCCGCTCGGGCAGCACCAGCTCCGGCAAGTACTCCGGGTTACGCCGCTCGGTACGGATCACCTCGGCGACCGGCCGCCGCCGGGCCCAGATGGTGACGTCCCGTCCGGCGTCGGCGAGGATCTTGGCGAAGGCGGTCCCCCACGAGCCGGCTCCCAGCACCGCGACATGCCCGCTCATGCGGTGGCCCCGGGCCGGTCGGTGCGGACGGGGCGTTCCCACAACGGCGGCGGGGTCTCCTCCCGGATCTCGGCGAGCAGGCCACGCAACTGCAGCATGATGGCGTCGGTCATTTCCTCGAGTACGGCCTTCGTCGGGGTGGCGCCCGTCCACCGGCTCAGGTCGACCGGGGGTCCGGCCACCACGGTCACCGGGATGCGCGGGCGGAGACTCAAGCGGTTTGTCCGCGGGTCGAAGATGCGTTCCGGACCCCACATCGCCACCGGGACGACCGGCGCCCCGGTGGCCAGGGCCAGCCGCGCCGCACCGGTCTTGCCCTTCATCGGCCACAACCGCGGTTCCCGGGTGGTGGTGCCCTCGGGGTAGATCACCACGGCGCCCCCGCTGTGCACGGCGGCGACCAGGGCGTCCAGCGACTTCACCGCCTCGACCGTGCCGCGCTCGACCGGGATCTGCCGGCAGCGGTGCAGGAGCCAGCCGATCACCGGCACCCGAAACACGCTGGCCTTGCCGAGAAACCGCGGCCAGCGTCCGGAGTCGTAGATGAAGTGCGCGGACACCAGCGGATCGGCGTGCGAGATGTGGTTCGGCACGATGATCATGCCGCCGGGACGGTTGAGGTGCTCCATCCCGCGCCAGGTCCGCCGCGTCCAGCCGGTCATCACGGGCTTGACCAGCACCACGGCGAACCGTCGCCAGAACCCGAGCCTGCGCCGCGCCACCGCGCCTCCTCCTGCCGCCGTCTCGACCGCCGGTTCACCCACCGGTGATCCCCGCGAGGTGAAATCATGCCTGTTCGCCCCGGGTCCGGCCAGTGAGGGTACCGCCGTCGGGCTGGCAGGATGGCGGGGTGGCCGAGGTGTGGACGGTGGTGGTGCCGGTAAAGCGGCTGAGCATAGCGAAAAGCCGGCTGCGGGGTGCGCTGCCGGGTGTACCCCATGAGTCGCTGGCGCTGGCGCTGGCGGCCGACACGGTCCACGCGGTGCGGACCTGCCCCGAGGTGGCCGAGGTGTTGGTGGTCACCGACGACCCACGGGTGGCGGCGGAGGCCGGCGGGGCCGGCGCCCGGACGCTGCCGGACACCCCCGCCGCCGGGCTCAACGCCGCCTTCCGGCACGGCGCGGCGGCCGCCGGCGGCGGCTGGGTGGCGGGCCTCACCGCCGACCTGCCGGCCCTACGCCCGGCCGAGCTGGCGGCGGCACTGCGCGCGGTGCGCGCCGGGCCGACCGGGGCGCGCCGGTACCTCGCCGACGCCCCCGGCAGTGGCACGGTGCTGCTGGCCGCGCCGCCGGGTGTACCACTGGACCCGCGTTTCGGCGGGGAGTCGGCGGCGGCGCACACGGCCAGCGGGGCACTGCCCCTGACCGGGGACTGGCCCAGCCTGCGCCGCGACGTCGACACCGCCCACGACCTGACCGCGGCGGCCCGGCTGGGGCTGGGGCCGCACACTGCGGCGCTGTGCGACGCGGCTGTCCCGGCGATCGGGCACCCGGTGTAGCGTGCCGGTCATGCAGGGCACGGTGGCCACCTACGACGCGGCGACCCGCAGCGGGACGCTGCTCCTCGACGACGGCACGGAGCTGGCGTTCCCGGCGCGGGCGTTCGACGCATCCGGGTTGCGGCTGCTCCGCCTCGGGCAGCGGGTGCGGATCGAGACCGACGCCACGGGCGCCGTGTTGCGCGTGACGTTGCCGACGATGGCCTGAGCAACCCGGCCCAAGTTCATTTTGCGTTAACCGGATTCGGGTGAAGATGAGCACGTGAGCACCCCTCGCGAACACCTCGCCGACCAGCCTTCCGCCACCGATCCGGCCGGACACCGCAACGGCACCCGCTCCCGGGGTCCCGACGGCCGCTTCCTGGCCGCACGGTCCACCGACACCGCCGACACCGGTCCCGACACCGGCGCCGCCGCCTCGGCCGGGCTGGAGGAGGTGCTAGGCCAAGTGTCCACACGCGCGGCGCCGCCCGCCACCCCGGCAGCCGCCACCGCCAAGGCACTGCCCGTCGAGCCCCTACCCGAGGACCGCTTCCTCAACCGGGAACTCTCCTGGCTCGACTTCAACGCCCGGGTCCTCGCACTCGCCGAGGACCCGGTCACCCCGCTGCTGGAACGCGCGAAGTACCTGGCCATCTTCGCCAGCAACCTCGACGAGTTCTACATGGTGCGGGTCGCCGGGTTGAAGCGGCGGCTCTCCGCCGGCCTGCCGGTCCGCGGCGGCGATCGCCTGCCCCTGCGCACCCAACTCACCCTGATCGCCGAGAAGACCGCTGCCCTGGTCACCCGGCAGGCCGCCTGCTTCGTCGACGACGTGCTGCCCAAGCTCGCCGAGGCGGACCTCCGTATCCTCGGCTGGGGTGACCTCGACGACGCCGAGCGGGAGCGGCTGCGCACCTACTTTCGGGAGCAGATCTTCCCGGTACTCACCCCGCTCGCGGTCGACCCGGCACACCCGTTCCCGTACATCTCCGGGCGGTCTCTCAACCTGGCGGTGTCGGTCCGCGACCCAGATGGCGGCTCGGAGCTCTTCGCCCGGGTGAAGGTGCCCAACAACGTGCCCCGGTTCGTCCGAGTCCACCGGGACCAGCCGGGGATGCGGGTGCTCCCGGTGGAGGACCTGATCTCGGTACATCTGGGACAGCTCTTCTCCGGCATGCAGGTGGTCGAGTGCCACCTGTTCCGGGTCACCCGCAACGCCGAGGTGGAGGTCGACGAGGACCGCGACGAGGACCTGCTCCAGGCGCTCGAGCGTGAGCTGGCCCGGCGCCGGTTCGGCCCGCCGGTGCGGCTGGAGGTGGCCGCCTCCATCTCTGACCACATGCTGGAGCTACTGGTCCGGGAACTGGACATGGACGCCCAGGACGTCCTACGGGTCCGCGGCCTGTTGGACCTGTCCGCCCTCTGGCAGCTGTACGGCGAGGCCGACCGGCCGGATCTGAAGGACCCGCCGTTCGTCCCGGCCACCCATCCGCGGCTGGCCGAGGGCGAGGTGCCCCGCAGCGTGTTCGCCACCCTGCGGGACGGGGACGTGCTGGTGCACCACCCCTACCACTCGTTCGCGACGAGCGTGCAGCGCCTCGTCGAGCAGGCCGCAGCCGACCCGAACGTGCTGGCCATCAAGCAGACCCTCTACCGCACCAGCGGCGACTCCCCGATCGTCGACGCGCTGGTCGACGCCGCCGAGGCCGGCAAACAGGTGGTGGTGCTGGTCGAGCTGAAGGCCCGCTTCGACGAGATCGCGAACATCGGCTGGGCCCGCACACTGGAGCGCGCCGGCTGCCATGTGGTCTACGGCCTGGTCGGCCTCAAGACGCACTGCAAGACCGCGCTGGTGGTCCGCCAAGAGGGCAACCAGATCCGCCGCTACTGCCACATCGGCACCGGTAACTACCACCCGAAGACCGCCCGGCTGTACGAGGACTTCGGCATGCTCACCGCCGACCCGGAGATCGGCGCGGACCTGACCGACCTGTTCAACGTGCTCACCGGTTACAGCCGGCAGACCGCGTTCCGGCGGTTGCTGGTCGCGCCGCAGGGCATCCGCAGCGGCCTGGTCGAGCGGATCGACCGGGAGATCTCGCATGTCCGACTCGGCATGCCGGGGCTGGTGCAGTTCAAGGTCAACTCGCTGGTGGACGAGGAGGTCACCGATGCGCTCTACCGTGCCTCCCGCGCCGGGGTACACGTGGACCTGCTGATCCGCGGCATGTGCACACTGCGGCCGGGCGTGCCGGGCCTGTCGGAGAACATCCGGGTCCGGTCGATTCTCGGCCGGTTCCTGGAGCACTCGCGGGTCTTCCGGTTCGGCAACAACGGCGACGCCGAGTTCTGGATGGGCTCGGCCGACCTGATGCACCGGAACCTGGACCGTCGGGTCGAGGCGCTGGTGCAGGTCAGCGATCCGGTCGCCCGGGCCGAGCTGGACCACGTGCTGACCACGGCGTTCAGCCCGGACGTGGACTCGTTCGAGCTGAACGCGGACGGCACCTGGACCCGGCGTACCGGTGACGATGACACACCGCTGATGGCCCTCCAGGAACTGCTGCTTCGTCGCGTCGGCGGCACGGCCGGTCGACCGCACTAGGCTTGGCGAATGGAGGAGGAGCGCAAGTACGAGGTGAACGACGGTTGGTCCCTGCCGGAGCTGACCGCGGCGACGCCGGACGACGGCGGGGTGCGCGAGCTGCCGGCGGCGACCCTGGTCGCCACGTACTTCGACACGGTCGACCTGCGGCTGGCACGGGCCGGGGTGTCGCTGCGCCACCGCGCGGGTGACGCACTGCCGTGGACGGTGAAGCTGCCGACGGACACCCCCGGCGTCCGGCACGAGATATCCCGGCCGGACGGCCGCGGTGACCCGCCGGCTGATCTGGTCGAGCTGGTCACCGTCGTGCACCGGGGCGCGCCGCTGACCCCGGCCGCCGAGGTGCGCACGCTCCGCCGGGCGTACGAGGTCCACGACGACGCGGGTGTGGTGCTCGCCGAGGTGGTGGACGACGACGTCACCGTGGTCGGCGCCGATGGCGCCACCACGTTCACCTTCCGCGAGGTGGAGGTCGAACGGAAGGCCGGCGACCGGGACCTGCTGGACCGGATCGGCTCGATACTGCGGGACGCCGGCGCCCGGGACGCCGGGTTCGTCCCGAAACACGTCCGGGCACTCGGCGCCGCGGCCAGGGGCGAGCCGGACCTGGTCGCCCCCGCCGGGCTGTCGGCCGACCCGACCGCCGGTGAGGTGGTGGCCGAGGCGATCCGCCGGGAGGTACGGCGGCTCTTCACGCACGATCCGCTACTCAGGCTGCGTACCCCGGTCGGCGACGGCGACACCGCCGTGCACCAGATGCGGGTCGCCTGCCGGCGGCTGCGCAGCGACCTGAAGACCTTCCGGCGGCTGGTCCGGCCGGCCTGGGCCCGGCCCCTGCGCGACGAGCTGAAGTGGTTGGCGGATTCACTCGGTGCGGCCCGGGACGTCGAGGTGCTGCGGGAGCGGCTGCGGCGCACGGCCGCGGCCGACCCGTTGAGCCCGCTCCCCGCGGCGGCGGTCGACCGGCTGGACGCCGCGCTCGGCGCACGGCAGGACACGGCGCTGGCCACCGTCGACGCGGCGCTGCGCTCCGACCGCTACCTGGCCCTGGTGGACGCCCTGGTGCTGGCCGCCCGGGCACCGCGGCTGACCCGGCGGGCTGTCGCGCCCGCCCGGGACGTCCTACCCCGCCTGGTGGCCCGACCCTGGCACCGGCTGGCCGGGGCTCCGGGCCACGCGGGCAGCGTGGCGACGCTGACCCAGGACGGGCCGGACGAGCAGTGGCACACGGTCCGCAAGGACGGCAAGCAGGCCCGGTCCGCCGTCACAGCCGTGGCGCCGGTGCTCGGCGGTGACGCCCGGAAACTCGCCCGCGAGCTTTCCCGGGTGCAGGACCTGCTGGGCGAGCACCAGGACGCGGCGGTGGCCGCGCAGACCTGGCGGGAGGTGACGGAGACCCGCCCGAACGACCACGAGCTGGCGGTCACCGCCGGCCGGTTGCTGGAGCGGGAGCGCGCGGCGGTGCGACGGGCCCGAGCGGAGTTCCCGGGGGCGTGGCGGCAGGCCAGCCGCCGGCGGCGGACGGCGTGGCTGCGGTGACCGGAATCCGGGCCGGGAACGACGTTCCGGCCGTGGCCGAGATCCGGGCGGCCGGTGGGGTGGTCTGGCGGCCGGGGGTGGCCGGCGTCGAGGTCTGCCTGGTACACCGGCCCCGGTATGGCGACTGGTCCCTGCCCAAGGGCAAGTTGGAGCCGGGCGAGCATCCGCTGCGCGCGGCCGTCCGGGAGGTCGCCGAGGAAACCGGCGTGCGGGCGACACCGCAGATCCGCCTGCCGGGTACGAGCTACCGCAGCGAGGGCCAGCCGAAGCTGGTCGACTACTGGTCGATGCGGGCGGTCGCCGGCGGTGGTTTCCAGTCCGGCACCGAGGTCGACGACGTGCGCTGGCTCACTGTCGACGACGCGGTCCGGCTGGTCAGCTACCCGCACGACGCGGAGGTTCTCGCCGCGTTCGCGGCCCTGCCGCCGGTGACCGGCGCGATCGTGCTCGCCCGGCACGGCCACGCCGGCAAGCGGGGCTCCTGGTCGGGGCCGGACAGCGGCCGGCCGCTGGATGCCCAGGGCTGGGCGCAGGCGTACGCGCTCGCACCCATGGTGGCGCTGGTCCGGCCGGTTCGTCTGCTGTCGGCGTCGGCGCGCCGCTGCGTGCAGACTCTCGACCCGGCGGCGGCGCTGCTCGACCTGCCCATCGAGGTGGACGGCGACCTCGACGAACCCCGGCCCGGCCAGAATCGTGCCGAGTGCGTGCTGGCCACGGCTTCCCGGCTCGCGGCTCTCGGCGCAGCCGGCGAGCCGGTCGCGGTGTGCGGCCAGGGAAAGGTCATTCCGGGAGCCCTGGAACACCTCGCCGGCCGGCCGGGCGAGTTCACCACCCCGAAGGGCGGAGGCTGGCTGCTCGCGTTCACCGGCGACCACCTCCTCGCCACCGACCGCCTGTGAGCAAGGGCCCCGACGTCCACGGCATGGCGTGGGGTTCCAGCCAGGCACCGGCCAATCGGTAGCCGCCACGGCGGGGCAACGCCCCGGCACGGTACGCCGCGAGGGGCGCCCACCGGTCGGTGGACGCCCCTCGGCAGCCTGTTCAGCGCTTGGTCGCCGCCTTCCTGGCGGGGGCCTTCTTCGCGGAGGCCTTCGTGGCCGCCGCGCTCCTGGTCGCCGCGGTGGTCTTCTTCGCCGGAGCGGCCTTCTTGGCCGCGGTGGCCTTCGTTGCGGTCTTCTTCGCCGCGGTCGTCTTCTTGGCCGCGGTCGTCTTCTTGGCCGCGGTGGCCTTCGTTGCGGTCTTCTTCGCCGCGGTCGTCTTCTTCGCCGCGGTCGTCTTCGCCGCGGCGGTCTTCTTCGCCGCCGTGGCCTTCCGGGCCGCGGCGCCGGTGGCCTTCGCCCCGGCCGCCTTCACGCCGGTGGTTCTGGCGGCGGCGCTCTTCTTTGCCGCCGCCGTGGCCTTCGGCACCTTGCCGGCGGCCACCATCTCCTTGAACCCGGCGCCCGGGCGGAAGGTCGGGACGGAGGTCTTCTTGACCTTCACCGCCTCTCCGGTCCGCGGATTGCGCGCTGTTCGGGCACCTCGGACACGCTTCTCGAACGCTCCGAAGCCGGTGATCGCCACCTTCTCGCCCTTGGTGACCGCCGCCTGGACCTCAGCGAGGACCGCGTCGAGCGCGGCCGTCGCCGTCTTCCGGTCCCCCAGGCGAACGGCGAGCGCCTCGATGAGCTCGGCCTTGTTCACGACTTCCTCCCGAATGTGCTACTGACTCGACGCGAGCCATTCTGCGCGCACGGTATGCCCTGTGCTGCCGGGACACAAACATTCGGTGGAAAAAAGCCCTTGTGTCGCAACGGATTCGCCCCTCCGGTGAGACCGGTGGGGGCGACATTCCGCGTCGGGACAGGGCGTGCGGCTATGCGACCGAGGGCAGGAACGGCGACCGGGACGCCTCGAAGGTAGTGATCTCGGCCTCGTACCGGAGCGTGAGTCCAATGTCGTCCAGGCCCTCCATCAGCCGCCAGCGACTGAAATCGTCAAGCGGGAACGACCAGGTGGCGTCCCCTGCCCGGACCTGACGGGCGGTGAGGTCGACGGTGATCGGCGCGCTCGGGTCAACCTCGACGAGGGCCCAGATCTCCTCGACCGCCTTCAATTCCAACTCGACCGGCAGCAGCCCCTCCTTGAGCGCGTTGCCCCGGAAGATGTCACCGAAGCGGGGCGCGATGACCACACGGAACCCCCAGTCCCGCAGGGCCCAGACGGCGTGCTCCCGGGAGGAGCCGGTGCCGAACTCCGGGCCGGCCACAAGAATCGACGCACCGGAATATCCGAGATCATTCAAGACGAATTCCGGGTCCTCCCGCCACGCGCTGAACAAGCCGTCCCCGAAGCCCGTTCGGGTCACCCGCTTGAGGTACACGGCGGGAATGATCTGATCGGTGTCGACATTGGATCGACGCAGCGGCACGGCGGTGCCGGTGTGGGTCGTGAACCTCTCCATCAGCGGTGTCCCTTTCCTACGTGCAGGTCGGTAGGCGCGGCGAGCCGACCCACCACAGCGGTGGCGGCGGCGACCGGAGGAGAGACCAGATGGGTACGTCCGCCCCGGCCCTGGCGACCCTCGAAGTTGCGGTTGGAGGTCGAGGCGGCGCGCTGGCCCGGGGAGAGCGTGTCCGGATTCATGCCCAGGCACATCGAGCAGCCCGCGAAGCGCCACTCGGCCCCGGCGTCGACGAAGATCTTGTCCAGCCCCTCGGCCTCGGCCGCCTCCCGAACGGCCGCGGAGCCGGGCACCACCAGCATCCGGACGCCGTCGGCCACCCGGTGCCCGCGCACCACGTCGGCGGCGGCGCGTAGATCCTCCAGCCGGCCGTTCGTGCAGGAGCCGACGAAGACCACGTCGACCGCGAGGTCGCGCAGCGGGGTACCGGGGGTGAGGTCCATGTACTCCAGCGCGCGGCGGGCGGCAGCCCGCTCCGGCTCCGTCACGAACTCCTCCGGGTCGGGCACCACCGCACCCAGCGGGACGCCCTGCCCCGGGTTGGTGCCCCAGGTCACGAACGGCGTGACGCGGCTGGCGTCCAGGGTGACCTCCGCGTCGAAGGTCGCCCCCTCGTCGGTGGGCAACGTCCGCCACCACGAGACCGCCGCCTCCCAGTCGGCGCCTGTCGGGGCGTTGGGCCGCCCCTTGAGGTACGCGAACGTCGTCTCGTCCGGCGCGATCATGCCGGCCTTGGCCCCCCACTCGATGGACATGTTGGCGATGGTCATCCGGCCCTCCATGGAGAGGTTCCGGATCGCCTCGCCCCGGTACTCCACGATGTGACCGCGCCCGCCGCCGGTGCCCACCTGGGCGATCAGCGCGAGCACCAGGTCCTTGGCGGTGACGCCCGCAGCGAGCCGCCCGGTGACGTTCACCGCCATCGTCTTCGGGCGGGCCTGCGGCAGCGTCTGGGTGGCCAGCACGTGTTCGACCTCGCTGGTGCCGATGCCGAACGCCAGGGCGCCGAACGCGCCGTGGGTGGCGGTGTGCGAGTCGCCGCAGACAACCGTCATGCCGGGCTGGGTCAGGCCCAGCTGCGGGCCGATGACGTGCACGATGCCCTGGTTCTCGTCGCCGAGCGGATGCAGCTTCACGCCGAACTCGGCGCAGTTGCGGCGCAGCGTCTCGATCTGCGTACGCGACGTCGGGTCGGCGATGGTGAGCAGGTCGCCGCGGCGGGACCGGAACGACGGTTCGGCGTACCCGGTCGGGGTGTTGTGATCCTCGGTCGCGACCGTCAAGTCGGTGCGGCGAACCCGGCGCCCGGCGAGCCGCAGCCCGTCGAACGCCTGCGGGCTGGTCACCTCGTGCAGCAGGTGCAGGTCGATGAAGAGCAGATCGGGCTCGCCGCCAGCGGACCGTACGACGTGTGCGTCCCAGACCTTCTCGGCCAGGGTCCTCGGCTCAGGAGTGACTCCCACCATCTGGACTTCCTAAATTCTGGGAGGTAAGTTTCGTCTTGTGGGACACAGTATGAGCGGTGTCGGCGTTCTCGACAAGGCGGTGGTCATCCTGGCCGCCTGCATCGACGGCGCCAGCCTGGCCGAACTCGTTGAACGCACGAAGCTGCCCCGGGCAACCGCGCACCGGTTGGCGCAGGCACTGGAGATCCACCGAATGCTGGTGCGCGACACGCAGGGGCGGTGGCGTCCCGGCCCACGCCTGGGCGAGCTGGCCAACGCGGCGCCCGACGTGCTCCTGACCGCCGCGGAACCACTGCTCGCCGCACTGCGCGACGCGACTGGCGAGAGTGCGCAACTCTATCTACGCCGCGCCGACGAGCGCATCTGCGTGGCCGCCGCCGAGCGGTCCAGCGGCCTGCGCGACACCGTGCCGGTCGGCTCGGTGCTGCCGATGACGGCCGGCTCAGCAGCGCAGATCCTACTCGCCTGGGAGCCGCCGGAGGCGGTCATGCCGCTGCTGCCCCGCGCCAAGTTCACCGGCCGCACCCTGGCGGAGGTCCGCCGGCGCAGCTGGGCGCAGAGCGTGGCGGAACGAGAGGCCGGGGTGGCGAGCGTCTCCGCGCCGATCCGCGACCGCACCGGCCGGGTGATCGCCGCAGTCAGCATCTCCGGCCCGATCGAACGCCTCGGCCGCCGCCCCGGCGAACGCCACGCCATGGCTGTCGTCCGCGCCGGCCAGCGTCTCTCCGGCCTATGACCCACCCGATCCCCCGACCCACCCCGGCCAGGTGATCCGGAGTTCATCGTCCAGCTCCGGCGACGACCCGAAGCGCACGCTCGGTCCCGCGTTGGGCCGGCCGGCGGGCAGCGTCGGCAAGAGCGACAGGCCCGCCTCACGGTCTGTGAGGCGGGCCTGTCGGGATGGGTAGCCCCGACCGGATTCGAACCGGCGCTACCGCCTTGAGAGGGCGGCGTCCTGGGCCGCTAGACGACGGGGCCAGGAACTTTCCTGCTTCACCACCCGATCGGGCGGCGCGGACGTAGTCTAGCGGCATCGGTCGACAGCGCCACGCCGGGGGTCGCCGCCCCGACAAACCGGGACCGACACCGACCCGGGCAGCGAGCCATCCGACCTGGCAACGAGTCGGAGCGCGGGACGCGGTCGCACCGCGCCCCGCGGGACAACGACGAAGCCCGCCCCATGCTATGGGACGGGCTGTAGCCGCTTCTGTAGCCCCGACCGGATTCGAACCGGCGCTACCGCCTTGAGAGGGCGGCGTCCTGGGCCGCTAGACGACGGGGCCAGGACCTGCTACTCCCACCCTCGCGAGCGGGAAGCCGAACTCCACCAGAGGAGAGAACCTCCGCCAGAATCCAGCGACCGCGATTCATACTGAATCGCGACTGCGCTGGGGTACCAGGACTCGAACCTAGACTAACTGAACCAGAATCAGTCGGGCTGCCAATTACCCCATACCCCACAGGCCCCTTGCGGCGCCGGGGACAAACTCTACCCTCCCGCCGCCAGCGGGCCAAATCGAGCCCCGCAAACCGCCCACGAGCTGGGAGAACGGGACACGATCTGGGATCAGGAGACGGACCCGACCGGGTTGGTCAGCTCACCGATCCCTTCGATCCGCACGGTGACCGTATCCCCGTCCTCGATGGGACTAACCCCGGCCGGCGTACCGGTCAGGATGACGTCACCGGGCAGCAGTGTCATCACGTGCGAGACGTACGACACCAGGGCCGGCGCGTCGAACACCATGTCCCGGGTGCGGCCGAGCTGGCGGACCTCCATCTCGTCCGGGCTGCGGCCCACCTCACAGCGGATCTCCAGGTCGGTCGCGTCGAGACCGGTGGTGATCCAGGGACCGATCGGGCAGAACGAGTCGAACCCCTTGGCCCGGGTCCACTGCCCGTCGGCGCGCTGGAGGTCCCGGGCAGTCACGTCGTTCGCGCAGGTGTAGCCGAAGATGGCCCGCTCGGCGGCGGCCCGGTCGGCGCGGCGGGCGCCGGGGGCGCCGATCACCACCGCCAGCTCGGCCTCGTGCTCAACCTGCTTGGCGAAGACCGGCAACCGGATCGCGTCCCGGGGCCCGATCACCGAGGTGGACGGTTTGAGGAAGAGCAGCGGCTCCTTCGGCACCTCGCTGCCCTGCTCCGCGGCGTGCTCGGCGTAGTTGCGGCCGACGCAGACCACCTTGCTCGGCAGGATCGGCGAGAGCAGGCGCAGGTCCGACAGGGCCCACCGGGCACCGGTGAAACTGATCCGGCCGAACGGGTGCCCGTCGATCTCGGCGACGGTCAGCCCCTGCGGCCCCGCCTCCGACTCCCCCTCGACGACTCCGAACGACATTCCCTTGGCATGAGCGAAACGAGCGATACGCACGTGGCCAATCTAGCCTGGGCCGGCAGCCCGGGCCGCCGGCCGGACGCCGTGCCACCCACCCCGCAACCGCGCACCATACGCCACGACCGGGCCGACGGTGCCGACTTCGCTGCTTCGTACCCGCACGGCGTGCCCCGCCCCTAGCGTCGGGTCCGGAGGTTCGTTCGTATGCCTGCATCGACACGACACCACAAGGCCCTCGCAGTATTCGTCCACTGCCTCGGCATCCTCGCCGCCGTCCCGGCGCTGCCAACGGCGGCGCCCGACCCGGCCACCGCGCGACAACCCACGGCCACGCAACCACCGGCCCCGCAGGCCGGCACGCGACCGTTCACGGCTCGGCAGCCGGCGCCCACACACCCCCCGGCCGCCGAGCCGGCGGCGGCCACGGCGACCGCCGTGCCAGGCCGGCCGTCCGCCCCGCCGGCCGTGCCGACCCCGACCCGGGCGGCGGTCCCACCGCCGAAACCGCCGGTCACGCTACGGGTGGCATCGGAGAGCACGCCCGCGCCGCGGTACCGCATCCAGGTCCGCAACGACGGCAACCGACCCGTCTCCACCACCGTCCGCCAGGAACTTCCCCCGGGCACCGCACCGACCTCGATCACCGACGGTGGCCGGGCCGTCCGGACCGCCGGCAATGATGTGACCGAGGTGACCTGGCGGCTGCGGCTGCCCGCCCGGAGCACCACCACCCTGGGCACCGCGGTCACCGCCACCCCGGGCCGGTCTCTGACCGCACCCGCCTGCGCCTTCGCCGTTGACGGCAGCCGCCCGTACGACTGCGCGACGGCCACCTGGCGGGCGGTACCCGTCACCGGGCAGGAGGCGGAGAAGCCGCCGGCGTGGCGGCACCCGACGGCGCTGCTGGCCGGCCTCGGCGGTGTCGCCGTCCTCGCCGTTGGCGGGCTCTGGACATGGCGGCGCCGGCGCCGCCCGCGCGCCGTGGCCCTCTCCGACGACGGCCCAGGGACCGTGTACCCGCGGCCCGCGACACCCGGCGCGGTGGCCCGGAAGCGGAAACCGTCCACCTGGCTGCTCGTCCCGGTGGCCGCGGTGGTGCTGACCGGCACCGTCGGCACGGCGGCCTGGACGGCGACCCGAACGGTCCCCGACGTCGACACCGACAGCCGGCCAACCAGCGGGGCCTGGAAGGGGACCGGGGCCTACGGCGGGGTCGGCGACCCGCTGCGCGAGGCGGCGTTCGAGTTCACCGTCTACCGCGTCGCGTGCGAGCCCGGCCGTGGGGCACGACAGTGCGCGGCCACGGTCGGCGTACGCAACCTCACCCCGGAACAGCAGACCTGGCACGGTCGGCTCCAGCGCGCGTACCTCGCCGACGGCAACTTCGTCAGCACCGACGAGCAGGCGACCCGGCGGGCGAACCAGGGGCGGGACGTGTTCGCCAAGCCGATGGCGGCCGGCAGCCGGATGGTGCTTCCGCTGGTGTTCACGGTTCACGGCCGGGAGCCACCGACCCAGCTGGAGCTGCGCAGCGGGGTGTTCTCCGCGGGGGTGCGGGTCGACCTGCCCTGACTGCGGCGCGACCGGCGGCCGTACCCTGGTTGCGTGCCCGCCGCCTCCGCCCCGACCACCGTGCGCGACGCGGCGGATTGGCGGGATCGGCGCCGGGCGCACGAGGAGCGGGTCGACGCCTGGCTGGCCCCGCACCTGGCCCGCCGGCGGCGCAACGAACGGCACCCGGTGGAGGACTTCCTCTTCACCTACTACTCGCACCGCCCGGCCCAGCTGCGTCGTTGGCACCCGGGCGCCGGGGTGATGCTGCGCGACGCCAAGCCGGCCGACTTCGGGCGGGAGTACCGCGCCGACGGCACCGGACTCACCCTCGGCACCGAGGCGGTACGCAGCCGGCGCGCCGGGTCGATCGCCTGGATTCGGAGCCTGCTCGCCGCCACGGCCGGCCGGCCGCCGCAGTTCGGATGCTTCGGGTTGCACGAGTGGGCGATGGTCTACCGGCAGACCCGGGCGGAGGTGCGGCACAACGCCTGGCCGCTGCGGCTGAGCGCGGAGCGCACCGCAGCCGTCGTCGAGGAGCGGGGCGTGCGGTGCAGTCACTTCGACGCGTACCGCTTCTTCACCGTCCCGGCCCGGCCGCTGAACGTGCTCACCCCGAGCCGGGAGAGCCAGCACGACCTGGAACAACCCGGCTGCCTGCACGCCAACATGTCTCTACAAGTGGGCGTACAAGCTGTCCCCGCTGGTGCCGAGCGAGCTGGTCGCGGACGCGTTCGCGCTGGCCCGGGAGATCCGCACCCTGGACATGCGGGCCAGCCCGTACGACCTGACGGCGCTTGGATATCCGCCGGTGCCGGTGGAGATCCCGGAGGGGCGGGCGGAGTACGCGACCGCCCAGCGCGACTTCGCCGAGCGGGCCGCGCTACTGCGCGCCCGACTGCTCGACGCCCTGCCGAAGTAGCCCGAACCGGACCGGAAGCGGCGGTCCGGTTGACACAGTGATCGGGTGAGGAATCCGGGGCCTGTCGCGCAGTTCGGGCGCATCCACCTGGCCGGCCGGGCGGACGGCGTCACCCGGCTGGAGCTCTTTCTGGACCTGGTCTTCGTCTACGCGTTCCTCAACGTCACCGGCGTCACCGCCGAGCAGTTCAACCTCGCCGGAGTGCCACGGGGCCTGTTGCTGCTGGTGCTGCTCTGGTGGTGCTGGGTGCAGTACGCGTGGCTGGGCAACGCCGTCCGACTGAACCGGGGTGTGCTGCCAACGGTGACCTTCGGCCTGGCCGCGACGTTGTACGTGATGGCGCTGACGGTGGGCGAGGCGTTCGAGGACCGGATCGGCGGGCTGCCCGGACCGCTGGTCTTCGCCGTGGGGTACGTCGTCGCCCGCGGCGGCCCGTTGCTCGTCGGTGCGCTGGCGCTGCGCCGCCAGCCCCAGATGCGCCAGCAATTCCGACAGATATGGCTGCCCGCCGTCGCCGGGATGATCCTGGTGCTGGCCGCCGCTCTGCTGCCGGGGCTCCCCGACGACCGGACGTTGCGCGGCTGGACCCGCTTCGGGCTCCTCGTGCTCGCCATCGTCATCGAGTACGGCGGCGTGTACGCCGCCGGGGTCGGCGCCTGGCGACTGCGGTCGATCCCGTACTGGGCCGAGCGGCACAGCCTGATCATCCTGATCGGGTTCGGCGAGACGATCATTTCGGTGGGGCTGAGCCAGGGCGCCGGGGTCGCCCAGCCGCTGACCTGGCCGGTGATCGCCGGGGTACTGGTGAGCGTGCTGCTGATCGGTCTGCTCTGGTGGACGTACTTCGACATCGCCCGGTTCGCGGCGGAACAGGCGCTGGAGCGGGTGTCCGGCGAGCGGCGGACCCGGCTGGGTCGGGACGCGTACAGCTACCTGCACCTGCCGATGATGGCCGGGCTGATCATGGTCTCCCTGGGGCTCAAGCATGCCCTGGCACAGTTGCGGATCCCGTCGGACCCGACGGTCCTCGGCCCGCTGGTGCTCTACGGCGGGGTGGCGCTGTACCTGGTTGGGCTCGTCGCCTTCGAGGTACGGACGCTGCGCCTGATCGGCCGTTCCCCCCTGCTCGGCGTCGCCCTGACGGTCGGCTTGCTGCCCCTCGTGGTCGGGCTCCCGGTGCTGGCGCAGCTCACCGCGCTGGTGGCCGCGGTGGGCACGATGGCGCTTTCCGACGCCACCGTGTTCCGGCACAAGCACCGGCAGCTACACGCCCACGTCGGCGCGCTGGGCGAGAAGGGCAGCGGCGTCACCCCGAAGGAGCTTTTCCTCGACCTGGTTTTCGTCTATGCCTTTCTCCAGGTGTCCGCCCTGATGGCCGATGACCCCACCCGGTCCGGTCTGCTGCGCGGGCTACTGGTACTCGCGGTGCTCTGGGCGGCCTGGGTCGCGTACGTCTGGCTGGCCGGCGTGGTGCGCTCGGAGTCGGCCGTGGTGCGGGCCGTGATGGTGACGGTGGTCGCGGTGACCGCGGTCATCGGCATCACCGTCCCGCAGGCCTTCGCGGACGCCGCCGGCGGGTTGTCCGGGCCAGCGGTCTTCGTGACCTGCTACGCGATAATCCGGCTGCTCCACCTCGGGGCCTTCTGGGTGGCCACCCATCGCCGGGGGGAGCTGGACCGGCGGGCCAACGTGACCTTCGCGGCGGCGCCCACGCTGGTGGCGTTGGCCCTACTCGCGGCGGCGGTTTTCGTGCCGCACCCGGTCGGTGACATCCGGCTGCTCTCGCCGCTGCGGGTGGCGTTGTGGGTGGCGGCGATCGCGATCGACCTCGGCGGCGCCCTGCTGGTCGGCTCCCACCGCTGGCGGATCTGGTCCGCCCGGCACTGGGCGGACCGGTTCAGCCTGATCATCATCATCGGCCTCGGCGAAGCGGTGATCGCGATCGGCGCCGCGATCGTCTACTCCCCCATCTCCATCAAGATCATCGTCGCGGTCGTGCTCGGCACGGCGCTGCTGGGTATCGTGTGGTGGCTCTACTTCGGATACGACGCCACGGTCGCCGAGCGGACGCTGGAGGCGCGACACGGGCCGGCGCGTACGACGCTGGCTCGGGACGCGTACGGCTACCTGCACCTGCCGATGATGGCCGGGATCGTGCTCCTCTCGCTCGGGTTGCACAAGACCATGGGGGCGCTCGGCGCGCAGCCGTTCTTCGTGACCAGCCCCCCACTCTCCCGGGTGGCACACGTCGCGCTCTTCGGCGGGGTACTCCTCTTCCTGATCGCGGGGGAGACGTTCTGGTGGCGGGTCACCGGTGGCGTGCGGCGGCGCCGAGTGATCCTCGCGCTCGTGGTGGCGGCGCTGACGCCGCTGGCCCTCAAGCTGCCGCCGCTACCGGCACTCGCCGCGCTGGTCGGCGCCGGCCTGTACCTGGTCGGTGTCGAGGTGGCCCGGGGCACCCGTCCCAGCCGCCCGTACGGCGGCATGTGAACCGCTCTGGGGCCGCGGCCGCGGCGCGACCGACACCGCGGATCCCGGGCCCGGAGTCGGTCCCACTTACCCGGTCGGTCGCCGCCGGTCAGTCGCCGTCGACCCGGCGGTCCCGCTTGCGCTGGGACTGCCGCTTCTTCTCGGCCAGGCGGCGCTCCTTTGCAGCGCGGGACGGTCGAGTCGGGCGGCGGGGCTTCGGCGGCGGAGCGACCGCCTCCCGCAACAGCACGACCATCCGGTCCCGGGCCGTCTCGCGGTTGGCGAGCTGGGCCCGGTGCTCGCTGGCGGTCACGGTCAGCACCCCGTCGACGAGCCGTCCGGCGAGACGCCCTAGTGCCCGCGCCCGCAGCGTGTCCGGAATCCCCGGCGAGGCGGCGACGTCGAAGCTCAGCTCCACCCGCGAGTCCGTGGTGTTGACCCCCTGACCTCCGGGGCCGGACGACCGGGAGAACCGTTCCCGCAGTTCGGCGTCGGGGACGACCCACCGGTCGGTGACCCGCAGCCCACCGTCCATGCCCTGAGGCTAGCGCCGCTCCCCCCGCCGCGCACGCGCGGTCTCCGGCCCGGGCGCCCCGAGTAGCCGCTCGCGCGGGCCCGCCGCACGCGACCACCGCCGACGCCGGCCCCACCGGACGTGACCATCGGAGCCAGCAGAAACCTCACCCTTCGGTGATGCGTGACGTCCACATCCCCGGTGGCGCACGGTCCGTGACGGCAGACCCCACCGCAGCCCGTGCGCGCTCAACCCCCCTTGCCGATGATGGTGTCGGCGGTCTGCTGGACCTGCTCGATCGGGATGGCGAAGCCGATGCCGATCGAGCCGTTGCCGTCGATCGTGGCGATCGCCGTATTCACGCCGACGACCTCGCCCCGGGCATTCACCAGCGGGCCGCCCGAGTTGCCGGGGTTGATCGACGCGTCGGTCTGGACGGCCGTGTGCCGGTTGTCGCCAAGGCGCACCTGCCGGTCCAGCGCGCTCACGATGCCCGCCGTGACCGTACCGGGGAGCCCCAGGGGCGAACCGACGGCGAGGACCGGCTCGCCGACCCGGGTCGAGCCCGGCTTCGCCAGCGGGAGCGCCGACAGGCCCGCCGACTGCGGGACCCGCAGCACCGCAAGGTCGCTGCGCGGCTCGCGGCCGACCACCTCCGCGGCGAACCGTCGCCCATCCGGCAGTTCCACCGTCACCGGCCCGCTCTGGCCCTTCGCCAGAATGTGGTCGTTGGTGATGATGTGCTGCTGATCGTCGACCGCGAACCCGGAGCCGGTCGCGGCGGCGCCTCTCGTCCCGTCCACCAGCACCGACACCACCCCGGGGACGGTCTTCTCCGCGGCCGTCACCAGTTCGGCGGGCACCGGTGCCGCCGAGGCCGCCGAGCCGGGTGCGCCGTCCCGGCTCGCGACGAGACCGCCGGCGAGCGCGCCGGAAGCGCTGGAAAGGGCGACCACCGCCAAACCGGCCAGCAACCGGCCGCGCCTGCGGCGCCCCGCCCCGGCCCGGCCGGACCCGGGTACCTCCCATCGGCCCCGCCCATCCGGGTCCAGCTCCGGCGAGACGAACCAGGGGCCGCGCGGCTCACCCAGCCCGGTCTGCACTGCCATGCGTACGCTCCTCACGTGTCGATGGGCCCCACCGTGACCGGCCCCGCACACCGGTGGCCGGGTCAGGGCAGGCGGGAGAACCAACGCATCGAGCCCGCCGCCGCGCCCAGCGCGAAGACCAGGCCGAGGCCGATGAACCGGGCCGAGACGTCCTGCCGCTCGGTGCGGTAACCCACCGAACTGCCGATGTCGTCGTAGACCGCGCGCAGCTGCTTGGCGCTGCCCGCCTCGTGGAACCGGCCGCCGGTCTCATGGGCGACCGCGTCGAGGGTCTGCCCGTCCACCGGCACCTGGATTGGCCGGCCGCCCCGTTCCACGTATCCGGTAGGGGTACCGAAGGCAATGGTGTGCACCGGCACCTTCATCGCCACCGCGTCGACCGCCGCCTCCATCGGATCCAGCCCCGAGGTGTTGGCTCCGTCGGAGAGCAGGACGATCCGAGCCGGCGGCGGATCCTTCGCCGCCGCACCGTCCAGCGCCTTCACGGCGCCGAGCGACGTGTTGATCGCCTCCCCGATCGCGGTGCCCTGCACCCCGGTCGCCCCCTCGACCAGCCGGTCGATGCCGTCGTGCAGTGCCTCCCGGTCGACGCCCGGCGGCACCAGCACCGCCGCGCTACCGGCGAACGCGACCAGACCGACGTTGAACTCGTCGGGCAGGCCGTCGACGAACCGTCGGGCCGATTCCTTCGCGGCGGTCAGCCGGTCCGGTTCCACATCCCTGGCGAGCATCGACGTGGAGACGTCCACCGCCACCATCACCGTGGCCCGTTCCCGAGGCACCCGCACCTCCGCCGTCGGCCGGGCGAAGCCGACCACCAGCAGCGCCAGCATGGCGAGGAACAACCCGGCCGGGACGTGCCGTCGCCACGCCGGCCGCTGCGGGGCGACCCGGTCGAGCAGCCGCAGGTTGGTGAAGCGCACCGCATACCGGCTGCGGCGGCGCTGCACCAGGACGTAGCCGGCGGCCAGCGCGAGCACACCGACCAGCAGCCAGAGGCGGGTGGGTGAGAGCCAGGTCACGCCGCACCTCCCCGGGCCAGCCCAGGCGGCACGGTGGCCAGCCGGCGCTGCCGGTGCACGTGACGGACGATGTCTGTGGTCCAGTCCCGATCGGTCCGCAGCGGCAGGTGCGCCGCTCCGCCGCGACGCAGCGCCTGGCGAACCTGGTCACGCTGGGCAGCCGCGGCGTCCGCGTACCGCTCGCGCAGCCGCGGGTCGCCGGTCCAGATCTCCCGCCGCCGCCCGCTTTCCGGGTCCACCAGGGTGACCAGGCCGACATCCGGCAACTCCCACTCCCGCGGATCGGTCACCTCCACGGCGAGGACCTGGTGCCGGACGGCGAGCCGGCGCAGGGTCCGCTCCCAGGGCGCCACCCGCGTCGGATCGTCGGGCAGGCCGTCGAGGAAGTCCGAGACCACCACCACCAGTCCACGCCGGGTGGCGACCCGGTGCACGGCCGCCAGCGCCTCGGCCAGGTCGGGCGACGCGAGCGGGGCGGTGTCCTCGTCGTACCCACCGGAGCGCGGCGCCGCGAGCAATGCCCGGAGCAGCCCCAACAGGTGGGTACGCCCGGTGCCCGGCGGGAAGCGACGCAGTCCGGTCGGGGTGAGCACCTGCGCACCGAGACGGTTGCCGGCGCCGGCGGTGAGGAAGCCGACCGCCGCGACGGCGGCCACGGAGAGTTCACGCTTGTCCAGCTCGGCCGTCCCGTACTCCATGCTGGCGCTGGCGTCGACCAACAGCCACGTGGTCAGTTCCCGATCGGCGTCGACCTCGCGGACGTGTGGCACCGCCGTCCGGGCGGTGACCGCCCAGTCCATCCGACGGACCTCGTCCTCGCCCGGGCGGTATTCCCGGCTGCCGGCCGGCTCGCTGCCCGGTCCGGGCAGCAGCCCCTGGTGCTGCCCGTGCAGCAGTCCGTCCAGCCGCCGGGTCACCGCCAGCTCCAGCCGTCGCAGGCGCCGGTCCCCGGCGAGGTCGGCCAGTCCGGGAGCCGCGGGTACGGTCGCCGCGCCGCGTCCCCACCACTTCATGTCGCCGCCGGCCTCGGGTCGACGCCGGCAGGAGAGCCCACAACACGCCCGGTTATTCGCTTGCCCCGCTCGCTCCTGTCGCCGTTGGATCCCGGTGCCTGGTCCGGCTGGCCGGAGGCGACGCGGGGCGGTGGTACGGCGTCGACCAGCCGCCTCACCACCGACTCGGCCGACACCCCGTCGGCGACCGCGTCGAAGGACAGGACCAGCCGGTGGGCCAGCACCTCCACCGCCAGTTCGCGGATGTCCTCGGGGAGCACGTACTCCCGTCCGCGCAGCAGCGCCAAACCCCGGGCTGCGGCGACCAGGCCGAGCGTGGCGCGCGGGCTCGCGCCGTAGGCGAGCTGCGGGGCGACGTCGGGCAACCCGAACCGGCCGGGATCGCGGGTGGCGAGGATGAGCCGCACCACATACTCGGCGAGGGCGTGGTGCACGAAGACCCGGGCCGCGCGGCCCTGGAGGTCGAGCAACCGCTGCGGGTCCAGCACCCGGCGGGGCGTGGGCCGGTCGGTGCTCATCCGGTAGAGGATCGCCAGCTCATCAGCGTCGGTCGGGTAGTCGACGACGACCTTCATCAGGAACCGGTCACGCTGCGCCTCGGGCAGTTGGTAGACGCCCTCCGACTCGATCGGGTTCTGGGTGGCCAGCACCAGGAACGGCGCCGGGACGTCCCAGCTCCGCCCACCGATGGAGACCTGCCGCTCGGCCATGGCCTCCAACAGCGCGGACTGCACCTTCGCCGGAGCCCGGTTGATCTCGTCGGCGAGCACCAGGTTGGCCATGATCGGACCTAGCTCGATGTCGAAGGTCTCCCGGGACGCCCGGTAGATGCGGGTGCCGACGATGTCCGACGGGACCAGGTCGGGGGTGAACTGGATGCGGGAGAAACTGCCGCCGACCACCGTGGCGAGCGTCTGCGCGGCGAGCGTCTTGGCGACGCCAGGCACTCCCTCCAACAGGCAGTGGCCGTCGGCGAGGAGTGCGGTGAGCAGGCGCTCGACGAGCAGGTCCTGTCCGACGATCACGTGCCTGACCTCGGCGAGGGTCTGCTGCAGCTCGGTGCCGGTCGCGTCGGGATCGACCGGGGTGGGCACGCTGGCCAGGGTGTCCGAGATGTCCGTCACGGTGCTTGCTTCCCGTGCCGGCCACCGCACAAACGTCGGAATTACCGCCCCGAGCAGGCCGATTCCGCCCGATGACCCGCCGGAGCGGGACAACCCGCCCAGGCCGTCTGGAGCGGGTCCGACGAACTCGTGGACGACCCGACAGACGCTCGACCCCGCCAACAGCGCGTGGACCGCCAGGGCACCGACGTCGCCCTCGGCGAGAGCGGCCTTCGCCGCCGCCCGTTCCCTGGCGGTCACCGGGGCCGGAGGTTCGCTCGGGTCCGGACTAGACTGCTGGCGTGCGTGGGACAGGTGGGGACGGCACGGCGCGGGTCGTGACCGTGGCCTGCTGGCTGACCGTCGTGCCGGGCGCCGGCTGGGCATCGGTGCGCCTACTCGGCCTGGACCGGGGGCCGTTCGTGCAGCTGCTGGCCTTCACCCCGTACGTCGCGGCGGTGAGCGTGCTGCCCCTGGTGCTGGCGCTCGCGCTACGGCGGCGCTGGCCCGCGGTGGTCGCGGCGGTGACGACCGTCGCGCTGGTGACCGTGGTGGCGCCCCGGGCGGTCGGCTCGACCCCGCCCGCCGCCGACGGCCCGGCGGTCCGGCTGCTGACCGCCAACCTGCTGGCCGGCACCGCCGATCCGCGGGCGCTGGTCGACCTGGTCCGCCGGCAGTCGGTGGACGTGCTCGCCGTGCAGGAGTTCACGCCGGAGATCGGGGCGGAGCTGGACCGGCTGGGCCTCGACCAGCTGCTGCCGCACCGGGAACTGCACCCGACGGAGGGGACCCTCGGCTCCGGCCTGTACGCGCGATTTCCGATCAGCGCGGGCGGCGTCCGGCACAATCGCGGCGGTTGGGGCTTCGACCAGGCATACGGGACCCTCGCGGTGCCCGGCGCACCGCCGGTCCGGGTCGAGTCGGCGCACCCCGCCGCCCCGTACGCGCTGGACCAGGTCGACGCCTGGCACACGGACCTGGCGGCGCAACCACCCGCGGCCCCGGACGGGCCGCTGGGCATCCTCGCCGGAGATTTCAACGCCACTTTGGACCACGCCCCGCTGCGCGCCCTGCTGGCCACGGGCTACGTGGACGCGGCCGACGCGGCCGGGGCCGGGGCCGGGCTCACGGGTACGTGGGGTCCGTACGACGGTGACCCGATCCCGCCGGTAACCATCGACCACGTGCTGGTGGACCGGCGGATAGCCGTCCGCGCCGTCTCCGTGTATCCGGTCCGCGGCAGCGACCATCGTGCGGTGCTCGCCCACCTCCGCCTACCAGCGGGGTAGCACCTCCCTCCTACCAGCGGGGTAGGAGGGAGGTGCCCCAACGCAGCTCACGCCCACGTCCGATCCAGCCCGTACGTCAGGGCGTCGACGAGCGCGTGCCAGCTCGCCTCCACGACGTTGGGGTGCACCCCCACCGTGGTCCAGTCGCGGTTGGCGCCGTCGGACGTCTTCACCAGCACCCGGGTCACCGCACCGGTGCCGTGGCTGCCCTCCAGGATCCGTACCTTGTAGTCGGCCAGCTCGAAGGTGCGCAGCTCCGGGTAGTGCCGTGCCAGGCCGACCCGCAGCGCCTCGTCGAGCGCGTTGACCGGGCCGTTCCCCTCCGCCGTGGCGATGACACGCTCCCCGCGTACCCTGATCTTGACTGTAGCCTCGGAGACCACCGCGCCGTCCTCCCGGTGCTCGACCAGGACCCGGTACGACTCCAACGCGAACGGCCGCGCCGGTGCCGCGTCCGACAGCTCGGAGCGGACCAACAGCTCGAAGGAGGCGTCCGCGGCCTCGAATGACCAGCCGCCGGCCTCCAGCTCCTTGACCCGCTTGGTGACCCTGGTCAGGGTCTCCGGATGGCCGGCCAGATCCAGGCCAAGCTCTCGGCTCTTGAGCTCGACGCTGGCCCGGCCGGCCATCTCGGTGACGAGGATCCGCATGTCGTTGCCCACCACCGGTGGGTCCACGTGGTTGTAGAGCAGCGGATCCACCTTGATCGCGCTCGCGTGCAGCCCGGCCTTGTGGGCGAAGGCTGCGGCCCCGACGTAGGCCTGGTGGGTGTCGGGGGCGATGTTGGCGATCTCGGCGATGGCGTGGGAGACCCGCACCATCTGCCCCAGGCAGCCCTCCGGTAGGACCGGCAGCCCGAGCTTGAGCTGAAGGTTCGCCACGACGGCGAAGAGATCCGCGTTGCCGGGACGCTCCCCGTATCCGTTGGCGGTGCCCTGGACGTGCCGCACGCCCGCCTCAACGGCGGCGATGGTGTTGGCCACCGCGCAGGCGGTGTCGTTCTGGCAGTGGATGCCGAGTCGTTCGGGGGCCACGTTGAGCCGGTGGGTGAGGTCGGCGATCGCGGTGGTGACGTGGGAGGGAAGCATGCCGCCGTTGGTGTCGCAGAGCACGAACCGCTCGGCGCCGGCGGCAAGCGCGGTCTCCACGACCGCCGCGGTGTACGCCGGGTCGTACCGGAAGCCGTCGAAGAAGTGCTCACCGTCAACGAACACCCGCCGCCCCTGGGCCACCAGGTGAGCCACGGTGTCGTGGATCATCTCGAGGTTCTCGCCGGCGGTGGTGCGCAGGGCCCGCTGTACGTGCCGCAGGTCGGCCTTGGCTACCAGGGCGATCGCCGGCGTCTGGGCGTCGAGCAGGCCGCGTACCTGCGGGTCGTCTGCGACCCCCACCCCGGCGCGGCGAGTGGCGCCGAACGCGACCAGCACCGCGTGTCTCAGGTCGAGTTCGGCGCGCGCCCGCTCGAAGAACTCGGTGTCCTTCGGCACCGCGCCCGGCCAGCCGCCCTCGATGAAGCCGACGCCGAACTCGTCGAGCAGCCGGGCCACCGCGAGCTTGTCGACCACCGAGTAGCTGAGCCCCTCGCGCTGCGCGCCGTCGCGCAAGGTCGTGTCATAGACCTGGAACGTCATGGGAGGGTCCTTTCTCAACCAACAAAAAGACCCCCCGCGGGATGCGGGAGGTCTGCGCGCTCGGCGGAGGGGGCCGGCGCGCTAGGTGTCGATAATCAGGGAGGTGCTGGTCACGGTCGACACTCTGCCACCCCACGCCAGTTTTGGGAGGAGTAACCCACATATCGGGACGGTGGTGGAGGACCGGCGGTGCGGACAGGTGTAGCGATCTCGACACGGGGTAGGACATGGGGTGGACAGGCACCAACCCCCGACCAGTCGAAGAGGAGATGAAACGCCATGGAGCGGCTCGACCCTCAGCCGACCCACGGGACACCGGACCCGCTCGTCGCCGGTGGGCAGGACACCTTCCCGGGCGGCGCGTCCGGCGGCACCTTCGACCCATGGCGCTACCGGGACGACGCCGGGGTGACCGGCGCGGACCTGGTGGGCTACAAGGTCGAGGCGAGTGACGGCAGCATCGGCAAGGTGGACCAGGCCAGCCACGAGGTCAACTCCAGCTACCTCGTGGTGGACACCGGTCCATGGGTCTTCGGCAAGAAGGTCATGATCCCTGCCGGCACCGTCAACCACGTCGACCACGGCGAACGGAAGGTCTTCGTCGACCGGAACAAGGACCAGATCAAGGCCGCGCCCGAGTTCGACGAGACCGCCGACACCGACCCGGCCTACCGGGACAAGCTCGGTGGCTACTACGGCGACACGTACTCGGCCATCCCGCCGGGCACCGCAGGAACCGTCAGGTAGCGGCGGTCTCGTCGACGGCCGGTGGGGCATCGCCCCACCGGCCGCTACGGTGTCAGGGTGGACGCCATCGAGGTCACCCGTTTCTCGACCCTGTTCAACTTCCGCGACGTCGGTGGGCCGGCCGGCCACGACGGCCGCACCGTCCGCCGGGGTCGGCTCTTCCGCTCCGACTCACCGCACCGCCTGGACGGGCCCGACCGGGAGACGTTCGCCGCCCTCGGGGTGCGGACGGTGCTCGACCTGCGCCGCCCGTACGAGGTGGAGCGCGACGGCCGGATCCCCGACCTAAACGGTCTGACCTGGCGGCACGTCCACCCTGAGCACGCCGAGTGGAGCGACGACCCCTACCAGTCCGACACCGACCTGGCCCGCTACCTCGCCGACCGGTACGCCGACCTGGCCACCACCGGCACCGCCGGGCTGGGTACGGCGCTCGGGCTGATCGCCGACTCAGCCAACGCGCCGGTGGTGGTGCACTGCGTCGCCGGCAAGGACCGCACCGGCATCGTCTGCGGCCTCACCCTCGCCGTGCTGGGCGTCTCCGACACCGACATCGCCGCCGACTACGCCCTGAGCACCGAGGCCGGCGAACGCTTCATGGCGTGGTTCGCGTCGACCGGGAAGCAGATGCGGCCCGGCTTACCGCCACTCACCTGCCCCGAGGAAGCCATGCTCCTGTTCCTCGCCGAACTGCGCACGGCCTACGGCTCGGTCGAGGGCTACCTGCGCCACTCCGGTGTCACGGACGCACAGCTCAGCGCGCTGCGCGATCACCTGCTGGAGTAGCCAGAAGCGGTGCCGGGCGGGACCGCGACGGGCGAGCGGGGCGCGCTGTCCCACGCCTGCCGTGGAACAGCGGGCCCGCCGTGCATCAGAGCACCCGATGGACCCAGTTGTGCGGGTCCGCGGCTTTGCCCCGCTGGAGGTCGACCAGTTGCTGGCGCAGGGCCATCGTGACCCGGCCCGGTTCGCCACCGCCGACGAGGAACTCGCCGTCGGATGAGCGCACCGCGCCGATCGGGGTGACGACGGCAGCGGTGCCGCAGGCGAAGACCTCGCGCAGCCGGCCGGTCGCCGCATCGGCCTGCCAGTCGGCGAACGTGACCGGCCGCTCCTCCACCCGGTGCCCGGCATCAGCAGCCAGGGTGAGCACCGACTCCCGGGTGATGCCGGGCAGAATGGTGCCGGTCAGCGGCGGGGTGACCACCGTGTCGTCGTCGTACACGAAGAACACGTTCATGCCGCCCAGCTCGTCGACGAACCGGCGCTCCACGGCGTCGAGGAAGACGACCTGGTCGCAGCCGTGCGAGATCGCCTCCGCCTGCGCGACCAGCGAGGCGGCGTAGTTACCGCCGCACTTCGCCGCGCCGGTACCACCTGGGGCCGCACGGGTGTAGTCCGGGGAAACCCAGACGGTCACCGGCTTGACGCCTCCGGAAAAGTATGCCCCGACCGGGGACGCGATCACCGCGTACAGGTACTCGTTGGCGGGACGGACCCCGAGGAACACCTCGCTGGCGAACATGAACGGCCGCAGGTAGAGGCTGCCGTCCTCGCCCTCCGGGATCCACTCACGGTCAATCTTGATGAGCCGGTGCAGGGAGTCGACGAAGGTCTCCTCCGGCAGCGCAGGCATCGCCAGCCGCCGGCCGGACGCGACGAACCGGGCGGCGTTGGCGTACGGGCGGAACATCGTCACGCCGCCGTCGGCGCCGCGGTACGCCTTCATCCCCTCGAAGATCTCCTGCGCATAGTGCAGGACCGCGGCGGCCGGATCCATCGGGATCGGCGCCCGCGCCTCGACCCGGGCGTCGTACCAGCCCTTGCCGTCGGCGTAACGAATGGTGACCATGTGGTCGGTGAAGACGCGCCCGAAGCCGGGGTTGGCCAGCAGGGCTGCCCGATCGGCGGCGGATACCGGCGCGGGATTCGGACGGATCTCGAAGTCGAGCTTGTCACCACCGCTCATCGCGCTGACCTTCCTAGGCAATGGACGGCACACGGGTCCGCATGCCGAGAGAGCTGTGCGAGCAACTTACCCCGAACGGTCGTTCAGCGGGTAGCGCCGTCGGGTACGTCGGCTCCGTTCGGCGGGCGACGCCAGCACCGCCCCTGGTCACGGGGCCGACCGGTCGGGGCCACTGACGGGGATCGGCCGTGGCGGCCGGTTGCCGGGACCGGCGACCTGACAGGCTCAGCCGGCCGCGTGCGCGGCCAGCCGGTCGCCGACCTCCTCGGTGCGTACCGGCACGCCGGGCCTCCGCCCGGTCAGCTCCGCGCCGATGGCGGTGACGATCCGGGCCGCCGCCTCGGCGTGGCCGAGCTGGTCGAGCAGGAGCCCGGCGGAGAGCACCGCCGCCACCGGGTCGGCAACGCCGCGACCGGCGATGTCCGGCGCGGAACCGTGCACCGGCTCGAACATCGACGGGTACGCGCTCTCGGGGTTGATGCTGCCGCTGGCCGCGAGCCCGATGCCACCGGTGACCGCGGCGGCGATGTCGGTGAGGATGTCGCCGAAGAGGTTGTCGGTGACCACCACGTCGTACCGCTGGGGTTGGGTGACCAGAAACATCGCGGCGGCGTCGACGTGCTGGTACTCCGTCGCCACGTCGGGGTGTTCGGCGGCGACCGTCTCGAAGGTACGCGCCCACAGCGAACCGGCGTGGGTCAGCACGTTGGTCTTGTGCACGAGGGTGACCTTGCGCCGCTCACGGCGCCGCGCTCGGCCGAACGCGTCGCGGATCACCCGCTCCACGCCGTGCCGGGTGTTGAGGCTCTCCTCGGTGGCGACCTCAGCGGGTGTGCCCCGGTGCAGCGCCCCACCGGCACCCGCGTACAGGCCCTCGGTGCCCTCGCGGACCACCACCAGGTCGACCTCGCCGGGTTTGACGCCGCCGAGCGGGCCGGCAGTGCCGGGCCAGAGCCGGGATGGCCGCAGGTTGACGTACTGGTCGAAGGCGAAGCGCAGCTTGAGCAGCAGTCCCCGTTCCAGCACGCCAGGCGGGACGGTCGGGTCGCCGACCGCGCCGAGCAGGATGGCGTCGTGCTCGGCCAGCTCGGCGAGCACCGAGTCGGGCAGGACCTCGCCGGTGCGGTGGTAGCGGGCGGCACCGAGGTCGTACTCGGTGGTCTGCGCACCGGGAAGCACCGCGTCGACAACCTTGCGGGCCTGCGCGACCACCTCGGGGCCGATCCCGTCCCCGGCCACCACCGCGATCCGTGCCACGCTTGAACTCCCTCGCCTCGCTGTCACACCGACGGTACGCCGCAGTCCCGCTCCCCGATACAAATCTTCCACGATCCGGGAAAACGAGATGCACAGAAGGCTTCCAGGTGACATTCATTGTGCGGTCATCTCCGCTGCCTAGCCTGATGGCCAGCGGGTCACGGGGCCCGCGACCGGCACCGCGATGAGGCGGCGCCGTCGGCCGGGGAGGCAGACAGGGAATGCGGATCGACGAGCAGCCACGGACCCGCTGGGTCGACCCATCGGCCTTCCAACCACGCCCCGATCTGCGCCTCGGTGCCCGGCACCACCGCATCGGCCCGGGGGGCGCGGCACCCGGCGACCGGATCGCCGTCCAACACACCGTCCGCACCGCCACCGCCGACTACTCACTGTTGCTCAACGCGCCGGAGTGGCTCGGCCGCAGGGGTGTCGGTGAGGCGTTGGGGGACGTGGTCGCGGAGCTACGCGCGATCGACCTCACCTACGGGCCGACCCGACCCGAAAGCCTGGTCTCCCGGCTACGCCGAGGCGAGATCAGCCCGGACTCGTACCCACCGTTGGCCGATCTGGTGGACCGCTGCACGGCGATGCGGGCGGCCACCGACGGCTGGTTCGACGCGTGGGCCGTGCCCGGCGGCTTCGACCCGGGCGGGCTGCTCGGCGGGTGGGCGGTGGAACGGGCCGCAGCCCGGTTGCGCGCCGCTGGCATCCACGACTACGCCGTGCTCAACGGCGCCGACCTCGTCGTACGCGGCCACGCGGCGCACGGCGGCCCGTGGCGCGTGGCGGTGCACCACCCCACCGCCCCGCGGCGGGCGCCGCTGGTGCTGGAGATGACGGCGGGCGCGGTGGGCACATCCGGGGTGACCGGCCGGCAGGGACACGTGGTGGACCCGCACACCGGCGGGCCGGCCGACCAACTGGTCGCCGCCACGGTCGTCGGGCCGGACCTCGCCGTCGCCGACGCCTACGCCACCGCGCTCTACGCCGCCGGTCCGGCCGGGTTGGCATGGTTCCAGGACGGGTCGGACTACCGCGCGCTCTTCGTCCACCACCGCTGAGAACGCCACGGCCGGCGAACTGACCGTAGGGGCGCACCTGACACGCGATCGGCCCTCACGGTCTCGGCAACGACCGTAAGGGCCGATCAGCGACGAGTGCGCGTGGCTCGCGCAATCGAGGGGTGCGGGCCCGCCGGGTCGCACGTCGACCTCGCCACCCGAAGACGGGCCGACGTCGCACTCGATCAGTAACCGCACGAGTACGCTAGCGAATCGACGCAACTCGACGCAAGAGGTTCCACTACGGACCCAGCTTGCTGGAATGCGGCTGGCCTGCGGCGGGGCGATTTCGACAGCATGAACGACGGATGGCACCCTGTGGGCCGTGAGTTTCGATCTGAGCGTGTGGGCCCTGATGGACGGAGCGACGCCCGAGGACGTGCGAGAAGCGGTGCAGCGGTGCCGGCAGGGACAGCACGAAGACCGCCAAGCCGACCCCCGGGTCGTGGGGTTCTACCAGGCGATCACCGCCGCGTACCCGGACCGGCCGGCTGGCGCCGACACGCCGTGGGCGGTGGCTCCGCTGCACACGGCCGGCGACCATGTTGAGCTGAACCTGGACCCGACCTGTGAGGACCAGGTGCTGCTGGACATCGAGCGGCTGGCCGGCGAGCACCGTCTGATGCTGTTCGACGCCCAGGACGGCTCGGTCTACCCGCCCCCCGCCCACGCCAATCGCTGACGGTGCCCGTCCCGCCACCCGGCCGGCCAGACCACGTCGTCAGGGAGTGAGTGCGCGCCCGGGTGGCGGGAGTGCCCGGGGCGAGGGTGAGGAAGGGTCCGGCGTCGCCGGGCCCTTCCTCGTGGTGCCCTCAGATCACTCGTCGCGCAGGTCGGCGGCGCTGGCCGCGGTCGCGCCGATCGAGTCTGCCGCCGAGGTGAGCAGGTCGGCGCCGAGCGCCTGGTCGATGGTGAGCGTCATCAGCGTCTCGCCGCCGGCCTCCCGGCGGGCCACCTGCATCGCGGCGATGTTGATGCCAGCTTTGCCGAGCAGCGTGCCGACGGTGCCGACCACTCCGGGACGGTCGGCGTAGCGGAGGAAGACCAGGATGCCCTCCGCGCCGATCTCGACGTCGAAGCCGTCCACCTCGGTGAGCTTGATGACGTCGCGGGGACCGGCGGCGGCGACCGTGCCGGAGACGCTGACCGTACGACCGTCGGGCAGCGCGCCGCGGACGGTGACCAGCACCGGGTGGTCGGACGTTTCGGCCGAGGTCGTGAGCGACACCTCGACGCCCCGCTCGGCCGCCAGGTGCGGCGCGTTGACGTAGGTGACCTGCTCCTCGACCACGGAACTGAACAGCCCCTTTGTCACGGCGAGCTTGAGCACCGACACGTCGTGGCTGACAATCTCACCGCGCGCCTCGACGGTGACGCTGGCGGCGATCCCGCCAGCGACCGCGGTGAACGCCCGGCCGAGCTTCTCGGCCAGCGGCAGCAACGGCCGGACGTCCTCGGCGACCACGCCGCCCGCCTGCACGTTGACCGCGTCCGGCACGAACTCGCCCTGCAGCGCCAGCTTGACGCTCTTGGCGACGGCGAGGCCGGCCTTGTCCTGCGCCTCGGCGGTGGAGGCACCGAGGTGCGGGGTGGCCACCACGTTGTCGAACGCGAACAGCGGCGAGGAGGTGCACGGCTCCTTGGCGTACACGTCGACGCCGGCACCGGCGACCCGCCCCTCGGCGATGGCGTCCGCGAGGGCCTGCTCGTCGACCAACCCGCCCCGAGCGGCGTTGACGATCCGCACACCTGGCTTGACGATCGCCAGCTCCTTCTCGCCGATCAGGCCCACGGTCTCCGGCGTCTTCGGTAGGTGGATCGAGATGAAGTCACTCTCCCGGAGCAGCTCCTCCAAGCCGACCAGGCGGACACCGAGCTGCGCCGCCCGGGCCGGCTGGATGTAGGGGTCGAACGCGATCAGTCGAGTGCCGAACGCGGCGATCCGCTGTGCGAAGAGCACACCGATGCGACCGAGGCCGACCACGCCGACGGTCTTGCCCTGGATCTCCACGCCGGTGTACCGCGAGCGCTTCCACTCCCCCGCCTTGAGCGCCGCGCTGGCGCTGGCGGTGTTGCGGGCGACCGCGAGCAACAGCGCGACGGCCTGCTCGGCGGCAGAAACGATGTTGGAGGTGGGGGCGTTGACGACCATGACGCCCCGCGCCGTGGCGGCCGACACCTCGACGTTGTCCAGACCGACGCCGGCCCGGGCGACGACCTTCAAACGCGGCGCGGCGGCGATCGCCTCGGCGTCGATCTGGGTCGCGCTACGGACGATGACAGCGTCGGCCTCGGAGAGCGCCGCGAGCAGGGCCGGACGGTCGGTGCCGTCGATGTGACGGACGTCGAAGTCGTGGGCGAGCACCTCGATGGCGGCGGGAGCGAGTTCTTCGGCGATCAGTACGACAGGATTCATCGGTCCTCGTAGGTGTCGTCAGAGCGGTCGGCCGGTCGGCGGGAGGCGACGCTGCGCCCCACCCTGATCCAGGCCATGGCCGTCAGGTGCCGGCTACGCACCTACCTCGGATCGTAGGGGGCGGGCCGGCCCGCGCGCCGCGGAGAGCGGGGTGAGCGCCCTCACAAACGACACATGACACGCAGATTAACGATCGTTGGGGACTCCCCTCGCGACGCCGCCGGCGGTAGACGCCGAGAGGCGCAGCCGTGCCGCTCGAACTCCCGGCCACTCAGCGCGATGTGCCGGAACCCACCCCTGGCCGGCCGGCCCGACGACGTGAAGCAACGACGTGAATCGACTGGCACGGAAGGCGGACGAGCTCGAGCGGGATCCGACGGACCCGGCTCCGCGTGACGACCGTCGGAGGCGGACAGAGGAATCCAGCGGTATTCCTGAGAGGCAGGAAATGCCGGTCAGGAATACCGCTGTTCGGAGACTCTCCGTGTTCCGGTACGACCCGCCCAGGCGTCCCACCGGGACAATGTTGGACGAAAACAGGCCCGGACGACACGGACACACGCCCGGACGATGGCGGCCGCGACCAGTCCTCCGCGCCGTTCACGGCCCGACGCCGGGGAGGGAGAGCGTCGGGCCGTGAACGGACCAGAGCGGAGTCTCGGGGGGACGTGGTCAGGCGGTCTCGGTGATCGGGCGCTCCACCCAGCTCATCATGCCGCGCAGCTTCCGACCGGTCTCCTCGATCGGGTGCGCCGCCCCCTCGGCCCGCCACTTGGTGAAGTTCGGACGGCCCGCCTCGTCCTCGGCCACCCACTCGCGGGCGAACTCGCCGGATCGGATCTCGCCGAGGATCTTGCGCATCTCCTCTTTGACCCGGCCGTCGATGACACGTGGACCGCGGGAGAGGTCGCCGTACTCGGCGGTGTCGGAGATGCTGTAGCGCATTTTGGCGATGCCACCCTCGTACATCAGGTCGACGATGAGCTTCAGCTCGTGCAGGCACTCGAAGTACGCCACCTCGGGCGCGTACCCGGCCTCGGTCAGCACCTCGAAGCCGGTCTGCACCAGCGCGGCCGCGCCACCGCAGAGCACCGCCTGCTCACCGAAGAGGTCGGTCTCCGTCTCCTCCTTGAAGGAGGTCCTGATAGCACCCGCCCGGGTGCCGCCGATGCCCTTGGCGTATGACAGGGCCAGCGCGAGCGCGCCACCGCTGGCGTCCTGCTCGACGGCGACCAGGCAGGGCACGCCCTTGCCGTCGACGTACTGCCGGCGGACCAGGTGGCCCGGGCCCTTGGGGGCCACCATCGCCACGTCCACCTCGGCCGGCGGGGTGACGAGGCCGTACCGGATGTTGAAGCCGTGGCCGAAGAACAGCGCCTTGCCCGCGGTCAGGTGCGGCGCGATCGACTCGGTGTAGAGGCTGCGCTGCGCGGTGTCCGGGGCGAGGATCATGATCACGTCGGCCTCGGCCGCCGCCTCGGCGGGGGTGACGACCCGCAGGCCCTGCTCCTCGGCCTTGGCCCGGCTCTTCGAGCCCTCGGGTAGGCCGATCACCACGTCCACGCCCGAGTCCCGAAGCGACAGCGCGTGGGCGTGGCCCTGGCTGCCGTATCCGATCACCGCGACCCTACGATCCTGGATCGGCCTCAGGTCGGCGTCGTCGTCGTAGTACACCTCAACGCTCATGGTTATCCCTTTCGTACGGCGGCCGGGGCGGCCCGTCGTGGTCTGTGTTGCGGATCAGGCGGCCCGGAGTGCCGGACCGGCGGTGATGGAACGCGAGCCACGGCCGATCGCCACCGTGCCGGACTGGACCATCTCCTTGATGCCGAAGGCTTCGAGGTCGCGCAACAGCGCGTCCAGCTTGTCGGGGGTACCGGTCGCCTCGATGGTCAGCGTGTCCGGCGCGACGTCGACCACCCGGGCACGGAACAGGCCTACCGTCTCCAGCACCTGCCCCCGGGCATTGCGATCCGCCCGGACCTTGACCAGCAGCAACTCACGGGCGACCGACACCTGCGGGTCCAACTCGACGATCTTGAGTACGTTCACCAGCTTGTTGAGCTGCTTGGTGACCTGCTCCAGCGGGGACGACTCCGCGTTGACCACGATGGTGATCCGGGAGACGTCCGGGTTCTCGGTCTCGCCGACCGCCAGGCTGTCGATGTTGAAGCCACGCCGGGAGAACAGCCCCGACACCCGGGCCAGCACGCCCGGCTTGTTCTCCACGAGCACGGACAGGGTGTGCATCGTCACGCCTGGACCTCGCTCCGCTCGGCCGCGCCCGGACGACGCGAAGGACTGCGCTTGATGATGTGTTCGCTTCGCTCACTCATGTCAGATGTCATCCTCGTCGAAGACCGGGCGGACGCCGCGGGCGAACATGATCTCGTCGTTGCTGGTGCCGGCGGCGACCATCGGCCACACCATGGCATCCTTGCCGACCACGAATTCAATGACCACCGGGGCGTCGTTGATGGCCATCGCGGCTTCGATCGTCTTGTCGACATCCTCGACGGTCTCGCAGCGCATGCCGATGCAGCCGAGGGCCTCGGCAAGCTTGACGAAGTCCGGGATGCGGTGCTTGTGCGTACCGAGGTCGGTGTTGGAGTAGCGCTCCCCGTAGAACAGGGTCTGCCACTGCCGAACCATGCCGAGGTTGCCGTTGTTGATGACAGCGATCTTGACCGGGATGCCCTCCAGCGCGCATGTCGCCAGCTCCTGGTTGGTCATCTGGAAGCAGCCGTCACCGTCGACCGCCCACACCACCGCGTCCGGCTTGCCGACCTTGGCGCCCATCGCCGCCGGCACCGCGTACCCCATCGTGCCGAGACCGCCGGAATTCAACCAGGTACACGGCTTCTCGTACGAGATGAACTGGGAGGCCCACATCTGGTGCTGACCGACACCGGCGACGTAGATGGCGTCCGGGCCGGCGATCTCGCCGAGCCGCTTGATGACGTACTGCGGTGAGACGGTGCCGTCGGCCGGCTCGTCGTATCCCAGTGGGTAGCGCTTGCGCAGGTCGTCGAGCTGGGTCCACCAGTCGTCGAGATCGGGGCGGTGCCCGACCGCCTGCTCGGCGGTGACCGCGCCGATCAGCTCGTCGATCACGTGCCGGGCGTCGCCGACGATCGGGACGTCCGCGTGCCGGTTCTTGCCGATCTCGGCCGGGTCGATGTCGGCGTGCACCACCGTCGCGTCCGGGGCGAACGAATCCAACCGGCCAGTGACCCGGTCGTCGAACCGCGCGCCCAGTGCGACGATGAGGTCCGCCTTCTGGAGGCCGTAGACCGCCGCGACCGTGCCGTGCATGCCGGGCATACCGAGGTGCTGCCGATGCGAGTCGGGGAACGCGCCGAGCGCCATCAGCGTGGTGACCACCGGTATGCCGGTCAGCTCGGCGAGCTTGCGCAGCCCCTCGGCGGCGCCGGCCTTGAGCACGCCGCCGCCGACGTACAGCACCGGTCGGCGGGCACCGGTCATCAGCCGCGCCGCCTCACGGATCTGCTTGCCGTGCGGGTGCAACGTCGGGCGGTAGCCGGGCAGGTCGAGCGTCGGCGGCCAGGTGAACGTCGTCGACGCCTGTAGGACGTCCTTCGGGATGTCCACCAGGACCGGTCCGGGTCGGCCGGTCGAGGCCAGGTGAAACGCCTCGGCGAGCACCTGGGGAATCTCCTCGGCCTGCTGGACCAAGAAGTTGTGCTTGGTGATCGGCAGGGTGATCCCCTGGATGTCCGCCTCCTGGAAGGCGTCCGTGCCGATCGACGGCCGTGGCACCTGGCCGGTGATCGCCACCAGGGGCACCGAGTCCATGTACGCGTCGGCGATCGGCGTCACCAGGTTGGTCGCGCCCGGTCCGGAGGTGGCGATACACACGCCGACCCGGCCGGTGGCCTGGGCGTACCCGGTTGCCGCGTGCCCCGCGCCCTGTTCGTGCCGGACCAGGATGTGCCGGACCGTGGAGTCGTAGAGCGGGTCGTAGGCCGGCAGGATCGCACCGCCGGGGATGCCGAATACGACGTCGACGCCGAGCGCTTCGAGGGACCGCACGAGGGAACCGGCACCGGAGACCTGCGCCGGGACGGCGGTGTCTGCCCCCGGGGCGGTCGGGGCGGTCGCGGCACGGACGGCCGGGTCGGCGTCGCGCGCCGGCTCGGCGGCGGCGCGGGCCCGCCGGGCGGAGTTGGCGAGGGTCTCTGGCGTGGGTCTCGTCATGGCGGTTCAGGCCTTCGGCTGGAGTGGGTGCGGCTTCGAGCGGTGGGACGCGGGCGGGGCCCGCGCCGGCGGGTTCTGATGGCAACAAAAAAGCCCTCGTGCAGGACGCACGGGGCCAGCGCACTCTCGGTGGAGAGTGCGCTCAGGTAAGTACTCGCAGCGACCGGTACGACGACATGTGGTCAAGCCTGACGCATCTCACGCGATGAGTCAACCGATCCCACATTTTGGTTAACGGATCTTGTGGAATCCCCCGTTCGGCCATGGGGCACATCCCGTGCCCCCGGCGACGTGGCGGCCTCGAGCATCGCCTCCAGGTGCTCGGCCGGAACCCCCCAGCCGAAGAGGGCACCCTGCCCGAAGCGGCAGCCGGCGGCCACCACCGCCGCCAACTCGGTCGGAGTGGTGACCCCCTCGGCGATCACCTCCAGGCCGAGCTGGTGACCGAGCCGCATCACGACGTCCACCATCGGGGCGAAGGCCGGCCCGTCGGTGTCGACCGGCCGGACCGGGGCATGCTCGGCAACGAGACTGTGGTCGATCTTGAGGATGTCGATCGGGAGGCGCCGCAGCTGGCCGAGCGACGAGTACCCGGCCCCGAAGTCGTCCAGCGCGATCCGGACACCGGTGCGTCGCAACGCGGTCAGCCGGCGGATCAGCTCGTCGAGATCGGTCGCGACGGCGTGCTCAGTGACCTCCAACACCAGTCGCTGCGGCGGGACGTGGTGGGCGCGCAGCGCCTCGACGACCTGGACGACGTACTCCGGGGCGTGCAGCTCCCGGGGCGAGACATTCACCGAGACCCACACGTCGTGGCCCTCGGCCAGCCAGCGGGACAGCTGGTGGCAGGCCTCGTGAAGCACCCACGCGCCCAGCTTGGCGATCATGCCGCACTCCTCGGCGAGCGGGATGAACTCGTCGGGCCGGACCTTCCCCAGCTCCGGGTGGCGCCACCGAAGCAGCGCCTCGGCGCCGACCGGGCGCACCGACGGCAGCGAGGCCACCGGCTGGAACGCCAGGCGCAGTTCGTCACGCTCGATCGCGCCACGCAGCTCGTGCTCCAGGGTGGCTCGCCGGCGCAGCAGCCGGTCGTACGTGGCGTCGTACCGCTCGACCCGGCTCTTGCCACGCTGCTTGGCGTACCGCAGGGCCAGGTCGGCGTGGCGCAGCAGCAGCTCGACGTCCGGCTCGCCGGCCCATCCGGCGGTGCCGATGCTCACCGTGAGGAAGACCGGCCCCTCCGGCTGGTCGTAGACCGCCCCGAGCACCCCGAGCAGTCGCTGGCCGATCCGGTCGGCCTCGGCGGGCCGCCGGCCGGGCATCAGCACGGCGAACTCGTCGCCGCCGAGGCGGGCAGCCACGTCGCCGGGGCGCAGGTTGCCGCGCAGCCGCCGGCCCGCCTCGGCCAGCACCGCGTCCCCGGCGTCGTGCCCACGCACGTCGTTGACATGCTTGAAGCCGTCCAGGTTGAGGGTGAGCAGGAGGCAGGAGGTTCCCGTCTCGGCACAGCGGTGCAGCGCACGCAGCAGGCCGCGCCGGTTGACGAGGCCGGTCAGCGGATCGGTGTGTGCCAACTCCCGGAAGTGGGCCTCCCGTTCGGCCAGCCGGCCCGCGTACCTGCGGACGTCGTGCAGGGTCAGGTACTGGCGGGCCACCAGAGCGAAGCCCTGCACACTGCCGGCCACGATGGCCAGCGCGTCGAACCGGCCGTCCTGGACCAGGTGGTACATCGCCGAGGCGACCATCGCGAGCATCGATGCAAGCGCATATCCACCGTCGCGCCGCATCAGGTCGTCGTCGATCCAGCTGGTCGCATCGAGCCGGCGGACCACCAGTGCGACGGTCAGCAGCCCCGCGGCGAGCACCAGCGCTCCGACCAACGCGACCACCGGACCGGCCTGGCAGAGCCCGGCGGCGATGCCGAGCCCGCCGGTGGTGACGCCGACCACACCCACGCCGAGGGCGGCGAGCCGGTGCCGGGGCGGCGGGGCGCGGAAGACCACGATGGCGGCCAGCCCGGTGGTGAGCGCCGCGCTGACGGTGGCGAGCAGGATCGGCTGGCAGGCCATCGGGGTGGCGTCGCCGAGCAGGCGGGTCGGCTCGGAGGTGAGCACCCAGCCCACGAACCAGAGCGCGGTGGCGACGATCAGGCCGTCCAGCGACAGCCGGGCGGCCGCCCCGGCGGTGGGCGCCACACCGGGTAGTCGGAGCAGCCCGGCCGCGAAGAGCAGCCCGCTGAACGCGGTGACCAGTGCGACCGCCTCGGCCCAGCCGCCGCGTCGCGGCGAACCGTGATCGACGTGGCCGGCCGCCTCCAGCGCCACCACCGCCCCGGCCAGCACTGCCAGCAGCCCGACGCCAGCGGCCACGGCGAGCAGCGGGTGCGCCGCGTTGCTGGCCGCCGGTGCTCGCCGGCGAGCACCGGCGGCCAGCAACGCGGCGGCCGACGCGGCGAGGATCCCGCTCAGTACCGCGACCGTGACCATGGCCGGGGGTGACAGCACGCCCTCAAGGGTGCCGGATCAGTCCCCGCCGTGGGGTACCGAGTGTGCAACTGTTGGGACACGGCGTACGGCAGCGGTGACCGCCCGGGCGGCAGTGCCAGACTGGTACGCATGCCTGAGCTGCGGTCGAAGACCTCCACGCACGGTCGGACGATGGCCGGCGCCCGGGCCCTGTGGCGGGCCACCGGGATGACCGACGACGACTTCGGCAAGCCGATCGTCGCCATCGCCAACAGCTTCACCCAGTTCGTCCCCGGCCACGTACACCTCAAGGACCTCGGCGGTCTCGTCGCCGAGGCGGTGGGCGAGGCCGGCGGGGTGGGCCGCGAGTTCAACACCATCGCGGTCGACGACGGCATCGCGATGGGCCACGGCGGCATGCTCTATTCGCTGCCCAGCCGGGAGTTGATCGCCGACGCGGTGGAGTACATGGTCAACGCCCACTGCGCCGACGCCCTGGTCTGCATCTCGAACTGCGACAAGATCACGCCCGGCATGCTGCTGGCCGCGCTCCGGCTGAACATCCCGACCGTCTTCGTCTCCGGGGGCCCGATGGAGGCTGGCAAGACGGTGGCGATCGAGGGGATCGTCCACTCCAAGATCGATCTGATCGACGCCATGATCGCCTCCTCGAACGAGGCGGTCACCGACGACCAGCTCGGTGCCATCGAACGGTCGGCCTGCCCGACCTGCGGCTCCTGCTCCGGCATGTTCACCGCGAACTCGATGAACTGCCTCACCGAGGCGATCGGCCTGGCGCTGCCCGGCAACGGGTCGACGCTGGCGACCCACGCCGCGCGCCGCTCGCTCTTCGTCGAGGCCGGCCGCACCGTCGTGGATCTCGCCAAGCGGTGGTACGACAGCGACGACGCCTCCGTGCTGCCCCGGTCGATCGCCAGCCGCCCCGCCTTCGAGAACGCGGTCGCGCTGGACGTGGCGATGGGCGGGTCGACCAACACGATCCTGCACCTGCTCGCCGCCGCCCGGGAGGCGGAGCTGCGCTTCGACGTCGCCGACATCGACGCCATCTCCCGGCGGGTGCCCTGCCTCGCCAAGGTCGCTCCGAACTCGCCCGAGTACCACATGGAGGACGTGCACCGGGCCGGCGGCATCCCGGCCATCCTCGGCGAGCTGGACCGTGCCGGGCTACTCAACCGGGACGTGCACGCTGTGCACTCCCCCACGCTGGAGCGCTGGCTCACCGACTGGGACGTGCGCGGTGGCGCCGCGACGTCGGCGGCGGTGGGCCTGTTCCACGCCGCGCCCGGCGGGGTGCGCACCACCGAACCGTTCTCGACCACCAACCGCTGGTCGTCACTGGACACCGACGCGGCGGGCGGCTGTATCCGGGACCACGAGCACGCGTACACGGCCGACGGCGGGCTGGCCATCCTGCATGGCAACCTCGCGCCGGACGGCTGCGTGGTGAAGACCGCCGGGGTGCCTCCGGAGTGCCTGACCTTCCGCGGCCCGGCGAAGGTCTACGAGTCACAGGACGACGCGGTCTCGGCCATCCTGGCCAAGCAGGTCGGCGTCGGGAACGTGGTGGTGATCCGCTACGAGGGCCCCAAGGGCGGGCCGGGCATGCAGGAGATGCTCTACCCCACCTCGTTCCTCAAGGGCCGCGGGCTGGGCCGGGCGTGCGCCCTACTCACCGACGGCCGGTTCTCCGGCGGCACCTCCGGGCTGTCCATCGGGCACGTCTCCCCCGAGGCGGCCTCGGGTGGGCTGATCGCGTTAATCGAGGAAGGCGACGAAGTCGTCATCGACATTCCGAATCGGTCGATCGAGCTGGCCGTGCCGGACGACGTGCTCCAGTCCCGGCGGACAGCCCAGGAGAAGCGGGACCGTCCGTACACCCCGGTCGACCGGCAGCGGCCGGTGTCGGCGGCACTGCGCGCGTACGCCTCGATGGCCACCTCGGCCAGCGACGGTGCCTACCGCCGCGTCCCCGCGTAGCCCGGCCCGGGACGCTGCCGGACCGGGGCGCTGCCGGACCGGGGCGTCTCCGGCCGCCGCCGGGTCGGCCGCGTGGGAGCTCAGGGAATCGGCCTGACCTGGGTGGCGCCGCGCCAGCAGCCGGTGCGGGCCCGCGGCGAGGTCCAGCCCGGGCCGGAGAGTCGCACCTGGGCCCAGACGCAGGTGCGGGTGCTGGTGAGGATGTTCCCGAAGGCGGAGATGCCGGCGTAGTCCATGGCGAAGTCGGCGAATCGGGTCGGGTCTTCGCCGTCGGTGACGGTGAGCTGGATCTGCGCCGGCCGGGGCACCACGGCCGCCGCGGCGGGCACCGGCAGGAACCGGGGCCAGCTCGCCCCGCAGGCCGGTGAGTAGCGCAGCTCCACGGTGCCGACGACCCGGCCGTCGAGCAAGACAGCATTGGTGTCCACAGTGGCTACCGCCGGGTCGACGGCGCAGCCGGCGTCCTTCGGGTCGGCGCCGTCGCGCGGCTCGCCGGTGTCCGGTGGGGACGCCGCAACCGGTGGCGTGTCCTCCGTGGCCGCCGACCGGAAGCCACCGGCGAGCCAGGGCACGGTGACGAGCCCGGCCACCACCGCCGCCGCCAGGACCAGGGCTCGGACGCTCCGCCGGCCGGAGCGACGCTCCAGGGCCGGGCGGTCGCCGCCGTCCCGGTTTCCCGCCGCACCGGCATCGCCGCCCCGCGGATCGGGGCCCCGGCCGGTGGGCCCGCCGTCGTCGCCGGCGCCCGACCGCCGGTCCTCCGTTGGCGTTCCGCCCGCCCCCGGCGTGACGGGCCCGCCGGGTAGAACCACCGCCTCCCCGGACCGGGCCACCTCGTGCCACCGTCGCGCCCACGCCACCTCGTCGCCGCCCAGCGCACGCACGTAGGCCAACGTGGTGTCCAGGGTGGGCAGCTTCCGGCCGCCGGCCGCCTCGGACAGGGATGTCGCCGACCGGTGTGCCCGCCGGGCGAGCGCGGTGTAGGTGGGCCGTCCGGCCGCGTCGCGCAGCCTGCGCAGGTCGGCGGCGAACGCCTGGACGGGGCTAGCCGTCGGGTCGAGTTGACGCTCCGCCCGGGCCATGCAGCTCCTGCCGATTGATTGACCGACATCGGAATTGATTGTCCAACGCGACACAGCGTAGAGAGGAGGGTCGACGAGCGGTAGGGATGAGGGGCCGGTCGACCCGACCGGTTCAGTCCTCAGGAGGCTCGATGACCCGCACCACCCGCTCCACCCGCCGCCGACTGCTGACCACCGCCGCCGCCGGTCTCCTCACCGCTGCCAGTCTGCTGGTAGCGTCGCCGGCCAATGCCGCCTGCCCGCAGACCGGGTGCGACCGCACCGACCCGATCGACACCGGCTGCTCCACCGGCGCCCAGAACGCAACCTACAACCCGGCGTACATCAGGCAGGGAGCCACCACACTGGCCGTCGTGGAGCTGCGCTGGAGCCCGAGTTGCGGCACCAACTGGGGCAAGATCTATAACCGGGTGAGCCCGAACAACACCGTCCGGGTGTGGGTCTACCGGCAGAGCCCGTACGCCACGACCACCAAGTACGGCGGTACCGGCTACCAGTACTACGGCGACCAGCTCGACGGCCAGAACGCCACGGTGTGCGCGGTCGGCGAGGTGACTACTCCGTCCGGCACGAAGTACACCAGCACCCCGCTCTGCGCCTGACCGGCAGTCGACCGGCAGGCTCGCGGCGGGCAGCCGGTAAACCGATCCGGCTGCCCGGGTGTCGGGCCGGCGTGGCACCACGGGATCCCGCGCCGGCCCGGCCCGCCGAAACCAGCAACATGACGGGTGTCAAGACCGCCCCGCCTCCACCACCGTCGGACTGCTTGCGGTGGGCTCCACGCGGGGGCGGCAAAGAGCCCGGCCGGGGGCAGCACCGCCTTTCCCCGGCCAACCTGAGCCGACTCGGTGGTCGGCTCAGCGCGACGCGAACGGGAACTCCTCGAAGTACGCCTCGACGCGTTCCGCGGTCGCCGGCCGGGCGAGGGCGAAGCCCTGCCCGTACCGGCAGCCAGCGCGGCGGGCTCCCTCGACCTGCTCGTCCGACTCCAACTCCTCCGCGACGATCTCCAGCCCAAGCCGGTCGCCGACGTTCACCACCACGTCGATCAGCGGGCGGCCCTGGTCCGCCCCGCGACCCACCAGCTGCGGCCCGACCTTGAGCAGATCGATCGGCAGCCGACGCAACTGCGCGAGGGAGGCGTGTTCGGCGCGGAAGTCGTCCAGCGCGGTGCGGACACCCAGCGACCGGAGTCCGGCCAGCCGGGCCACCACCGTCGGCAGCTCCGCCGCCACCCGCGGCTCGGCTACCTCGACCACCAGTTGCTCTGGTGCCAGGCCGTACGCGTCGAGCACCGCCGCCGTCCGAGGGACGAAGTCGGGTGCGGTCAGCTCCCGGACACTAACGTTGATCGTCATAAACAGCTCGCGCCCCGCCCCGGTCCACGCGGCCAACTGCCGGCAGGCCCGGTCGAGGACCCAGCAGCCCAGCTCGCCCACCACGTCGAGGTCCTCCGCCACCGGCAGCAGCTCGGCGGGCAGCACCGTACCGAGCACCGGGCTGCGCCAGCGCAGCAACGCCTCCGCGCCCATCGGCTGCCGGTCGACCAGCCCGAGCACCGGCTGGAAGACCAGATCCAGCTCGCCCCGGGCGACCGCCCCGGGCAGCTCACGCTCCAGATCCAGGCGGCGGACCAGCTGCTCCTCCAGGTAGGCGTCGTACCACTCGACCCGGTCCCGGCCGAGTTGCACGGCGCGGCGGCGGGCCAGGTCCGCCTGGCGTAGCACGGCCTCCGCGGCGGTGCCCCCGGTCTCGGCGAGCCCGATACTCACCTGCAGCCGCACCGTCCCACCCGCACCCGGGTAGGGCCGGGTGAGCGCGGCGACCAGTCGGGTTCCGAGCGCGTACGCGAGTACCGGCCCGACGCCGGTCGCCACCGCGAAGTCGGTGGTGGTCGCGTCGACCACCAGGTCACCCGGGCCGAGGACGGCCCGGGTCCGACGGGCCACCTCGCCGGTCAGCTCCGGCCCGGCGAGCTGCTCGGCCGCTGCGGCCGTGGGTGCGTGCAGGTCCACCACCAGCAGGGCACCGGACGGGTGCGGCATGTCCTGTAGCGCCGCGAGCGCGCGCAGCAGCGCGCCGCGTTCACCGGCCGGCGCGGACCGGCCTGGTCTGCTGGGTGCCGGTGGCTGCGGCAGCGCGGCCGGTTCGTCGGGCCCACCGGTCACCGGTATGCCCGGCCCCTCGGCCGTCGGGTCCACCCCGGCCGTCCGCCGGCTGTCTGGATGCCGGAGCGACCGCAGCAGCTCCCGCAGGACCAGCGGCGGGACCACGGCGAGCGCGAGCAGCACGGCCGTCGGGTCGGACGCCAGCCCCGCGCCGAGCCACCAGCCGGTCGCCGCGACCACGGCGACGGCCGGCACCACGACCCGCGGCCAGACGGCGGTCGGCCGCGGAGGTGGCTCCAGGTCCGGACGAAGTTCGCGCCGCGCCCCCGCCGCGGTCAGCAGCACCCCACCCACCAGCGGCGGTACGGCCAGCAGCCCCGCCCGGTCGGGCAGGGTGCCGGCGGTCAGCGTGGTGAGCAGCAGGAGTCCGGTCAGCGTCAGCGCCCCCCCGCCCCGGCACCGGGCCGCCCCGCCCAGCCGACGCGGCCCGGTCACTGCGGTGAGGGCGCCGACGGCGAGCGTGCCAAGCGTCACCGCCGCCACGAGGCGGACCGGTGCGCCGAGGCTGTCCCGCGGCAGGATCAGCCACCCGGCGAGGGCCAGCCCGGCGCCCGGCTCCGCCGCGTCGGTCAGCCGACGCAGCCGGACCCGGGCCGGTGGGCGCGGTGACCCGGCCAGCGCGGTCAGGCCGAAGCCGAACAGCGTCGCCACGACGGCCGGCCCGGCGACGGCCACGGCGTTCCGGTGCGCAGCGCCGGCCAGCGGCAGGACGGTGGTGGTGAGCCCGGCGGCGACGACGGCCGCGCCGAGTAGGACGGCGGCCCGGCGCGGTCGCGCCGCCCGGCGCCGGGCGGCCGCCCGGGTGTCGCCGTTGCGCACGGCGGGGCGGGGTGGGTTGGCGGCCAGCCGGGACAGCCGGGTGCCGGCGAGCGCGCTGCCGGCCGTCGCGGTGAGTGCCACCACGCCGAGCGCGGGCAGCGTGCCGGCTGCGGCGGCGAGCAGAAGCAGGGTGACCACCCCAAGAACGACGACCTCGGGCAGGGCCGGTCGGCGGGCTGAAGTGCGCGGGTACGCGAGGGGCACGGCGATCGCCTTCGTGAGGGGGCACGGGGGCGGTGCGGCGGTGCGGGACGCGGACGGCAAGTCCGCTGCCCAACTCCCGATAACGAGCCGGCGCCCGGACAGTGACGTACACCTTCCGTGATGCCGGTCACCATTCTGCCTCGGTCACCGCCCGTACGGGGTCGCCGCGCCCGGCATCGTGGCGGGGTGGGATCATCGGTGGGTGAGCAGCTCCGACACCGTCCGCTTCCGGCACAACCAGGCCGTCCTGGTCGCCGCGGTGATCGCCTTCATCGGCGCCCTTCCGTTGGCCAGCGCCCGGTGGTATCTACTGCCGGTGCTGCTCGTACCCCTCGCGGTAGGGGTGTGGGCGTGGCGGGCCGGCACCGACGCCGACTCTCACGGGCTGCGCCTACGGGCGCTCGCCGGCCAACGCCGCATTGACTGGGATCGAGTCGTCGAGCTGACCACCGATCCGCGGGGCCGGGCGGTCGCCCGCCTCGACGACGGCATCGAGGTCCAGCTCCCGGCGGTGCGGGGCACCGACCTGCCCCGCCTGGTCTCGGCGACCGGCGGGTCCCTGCCCGACGCGGCCGACCGGTCCGCTCCGTAGTCGGCGACCAGTCGGCTCCGTAGTCGGCGCTTGTTACCGTCAGCCCACCGCCTCCACACCATGAGTCCTGGTGTTGGCCCCGTTGGGCGGACCATCAGCGAGAGGGGGTGCGCGTGACGAATGCGCAGCGGCCCGCGCTTGCCGCATTGCTCGACCTCGCGCCACACCCCGAGGGCGGCTGGTTCCGAGAGACCTGGCGCTCGGCGCACACCGTGCGTCCCGCGGGCTACGACGGCAGTCGTAACGCGGCCACCGCCATCTATTTCCTGCTCCACCCCGGCGAGCGGTCCCGCTGGCATGTGGTGCGCTCAGACGAGCTGTGGTTGTGGCACTCGGGCGGCCCGCTGACTCTGCGACTCGGCGGCTCGGGCAGGGAGCCGGCGGCTGATCCCATGGACGTCGCCCTCGGCGCGGATGTGGCTGCCGGTCAGCGCCCGCAGATGCTGGTCCCGGGCGGGACGTGGCAGGCAGCGGCCCCGGCGGGTGACCAGCCGGTCCTGGTCACTTGTGTGGTGACGCCGGGATTCGACTTCGCCGACTTCCGGATGGAATAGTCGAGTGGCGGATCGGATGATCAACCCCTGGTCTCGGCCGAGTCGGGTCGCTGTGAGATCCGCGCCAGCGGAAGGTTTCGGACGGACCAGTCGGCGAGCGCGCGGGCGCATTCCGTGACCGTCTCACGCCACGTTCTGGCCGCGCCCTCTCCCGCGTGGTCACTGACGTGCTTGACGATGCGCAGCGGGACACCGGCCTGCTGGGCGGCGGCCGCGAGGGCGTAGCCTTCCATGTCCACCAGGGGTGCGATGGCCGCCAGCCGCTGACGAGACGCCTCGTCGGCGACGAAGGCGTCGCCGGTCGCGAGGGTGGGGCCGTCGGAGTCAGGAAGCGCCAGGGGGGAGCCGTAGACCTCGCCGGTGAGGGTCCGCAGCACATCACTGTCCAGGTCATGCTGGATCACGATGCCGATGGCGTGCGTGCCGGCCCATCCCGGGCGAAGTGCGCCGGCGGTACCCAGGTTGACGATGCCGGCTGGGCGAGGGCCGCGGGCCAGGGTGGTGGCCAACGCGATCGCCCCGTTCACCTTGCCCATGCCGGTGAGCAGAACCGGCAGCGTCGGGGGGAGAAACTGCGCTTCCTCCTTGACGGCCAGCACGAGTAACGGTCGGTCAGGGGTGACCTCTCCGATCAGTTCCATGCGGCGATGCTACGCACCGCCGGGCGGCGTGGTTCACGACGGCAGAGGTGTCGGGAAGGCCACCCAACTGACAGGCCGGGGTGCCGCTGCCGACAGCGACGACGGGGAGCCACAGGCCCTCGACGCTTGATCCACGCCCAGATCCTGGGGCTCACCCGACTACGCTGGGCCGGGTGAGCGCCCGTACCTCGCACCCTCGCACCTACCGCCTCCGCGCGGCCCTCGCGGCGTCATGCGCGGCGCTGCTGGTGACCAGCGGCTGCACCTTCGGCGAGCCGGAGTCGGACCCGGCCGGTGAACCGCCCACCTTTCCCACCCCGTCGGCGACGGCCGACGGGGTCGGCCAGGAGGTCGTGGCCACCGTGCTGGCCAGCGGGCTGCGCGTCCCGTGGGGCATCGCCTTCCTGCCCGACGGGGGCGCCCTGGTCACCGAACGGGACAGCGGCCGCATCCTCCAGGTCGGCCCGGCGTCCGGGCCCGACGGCCTGAAGGTGACCACGGTGCAGACGGTCGCCGAGGTGGCCGCGGCGGGTGAGGGCGGGCTGCTGGGTATCGCCGTCTCGCCGGCCTACCAGCAGGACCGGATGGTCTTCATCTACTACACCGCCGAACGGGACAACCGGATCGCGCGGCTGCGGCTGGGCGGGCGGCCCGAGCCGATCCTGACCGGGATCCCGAAGGCAGGCATCCACAACGGTGGCGGCCTCGCCTTCGGGCCGGACGGCCAGCTCTACGCCAGCACCGGCGACGCCGGCGACCGGACCCAGTCGCAGGACGTCAAGCGCCTCGGCGGCAAGATCCTGCGGATCACCGCCGACGGGAAGCCGGCGCCCGACAACCCCTTCCCCGACTCGCCCGTCTGGTCCCTGGGGCACCGCAACGTGCAGGGGTTCACCTGGACCGCCGACCAGAAGATGTACGCCGTCGAGTTCGGCCAGAACACCTGGGACGAGATCAACGAGATCACCAAGGGACGCGACTACGGGTGGCCGCAGGTCGAAGGGCGCTCCGACGATCGCCGATTCGTCGATCCGATCGTCCAGTGGCCCACCTCGGACGCCTCGTGCTCCGGGCTGGCCCGCGCCGACGCCGTGCTCGTCACGGCCTGCCTGCGGGGTCAGCGGCTCTGGCTGGTCGAGCTGACCGCCACCGGGACGGTACTCGGCCAGCCCCGTGACCTGCTGACCAACCGCTTCGGCCGGCTGCGGGCGGTCGCCGCCGCGCCCGACGGCTCGCTCTGGGTGAGCACCTCCAACCACGACGGGCGCGGCAACCCCGAACCGGACGACGACCGGTTGCTGCGGCTGGTGTTCACTGAGGGCGGAGCCGGACGAAGCTGACACTCGAGACACCCGGGCGCAGGTTTAGCAAGATCCACCGACGGACAGGTCAGAATCTCAGCATGGACGGACAGGAGAACGAGCAGCAGAAGGGGCGGGGCGGCTCGGCCCCGGAGGGCGGCCGCATCCGGCGGTTCGCGCTCCGCGGGCCAGGCTGGCGGGGCCCGACCCGGTGGCGTGCCCTCCGGGCGGTCGGTGTGACACTGGCGATCCTCGTCGTGACCCTGGCCGGGATCATGATCGGAGCACTCGCCGGCGGCCGGGTCAGCACCGACATCGGGCCTTTCCAGGCGGATCTGACGATGGCGCCGGCCCTCGCCGGCAGCACCACCATCGACGTCCCGCCGCTCGGCGCGCTGCTGCTCGACAGCCACGACGGGCCGACCCACCTGACCGTGGAACTGGGCGCGCTCGACCAGGGCCGGACGCAGGCGCTCCTGCACGACCCGGCCAGCATCAACCGGGCGAGCCAGACCGCGGTGGAGGACATCCGCGCGGGGGTGCTGCGGCTCGGTCTGCGGACGGTCGCCTCGACCGTACTGGTCACGCTCGCGTTGGCCCTGTTGGTGTTCCGCGACGCCCGTCGGGCGGCATGGGCGGGCGGGCTCGCGCTGGCGGTGACCGCCGGCAGCCTCGGCACCGCCGCCGCCACCCTGCGCCCGCAGGCGATCGAGGAACCACGCTACGAGGGGCTACTGGTCAACGCGCCGGCCATTGTCGGTGACGCCCGCCGGATCGCCAACGACTACACGCGGTACGCCGAGCAGCTCCAGCGCATCGTCGGCAACGTCAGCCAGTTGTACACCACGGTCTCGGCGTTGCCGGTGTACGACCCGGAACCCGGCACCACCCGCGTGCTGCACATCTCCGACATGCATCTCAACCCCGCCGCCTGGCAGCTGATCCGTACGGTGGTCGAGCAGTTCGGCATCGACGTGGTGGTCGACACCGGCGACATGACGGACTGGGGCAGTGAGCCGGAGGCGTCCTACGTCGGCTCGATCGGGCTCCTCCAGAAGCCGTACGTCTTCATCCGGGGCAACCACGACTCGGGGCGGACGGCTGCGGCGGTGGCCCGCCAACGCAACACGATCGTGCTCGACAACACGACCACCACCGTCGCCGGACTGACCATCGCCGGCATCGGGGACCCGCGCTTCACCCCCGACAAGAGCACCTCACCGGCCGGCAGCGGCCTCACCAAGGAGACCGCTGACCAGCTCATCGGTGTCGGCGACCAACTCGCCGCCACGGCCCGCAGCTCGCCCCGGCCGGTGGACATCGCGCTGGTGCACGACCCCGCGTCGGCCGGGCCGCTGGCGGGTGCCACCCCCCTGGTGCTCGCGGGGCACACCCACCATCGTGAGGTGTCCCGGCTGCCGCAGGAGCCCGGCCAGTCCCCCACCCTGCTGATGGTGCAGGGCTCGACCGGTGGCGCCGGCCTGCGCGGCCTGGAGGGCGAAGAGCCGACGCCGCTGTCGATGAGCGTCCTCTACTTCGACAAGGAGAAACTGCTCACGGCGTACGACGACATCACCGTGGGCGGCACCGGGCAGGCCCAGGTGAACCTCCAGCGGCACGTGGTGGAGAACCCGAAGGTCGGTGTCCCCGCCCCGGTCACCCCCACCCCGACCCGCTGAGCCGGGACTCCGCGCGACCGGCGGCGGGGCGGGGCCCGACGGGCACCCGGTCGTCCGCATCCGAGCCGTCGGCGCAGCTTGTCGGCGCCGAACTCGCAACCGGCGTCGCCGGTGACGACCGGGCGCCGCGGCGCCGTCGGTGGGTCAGCGCAGCGACAGGGCGGCGAGCGCGGCGTTGACGATGCTGCCGGGCAGCAGGTCGTGCAGCTCGTACAGCTCGGTGACACTGCCCGACTGGCCGAACTCGTCCACGCCGAGCGGGACGGCGGGGGCACCGACCGCCGAGCCGAGCCAGGCCATCGCGTGCGAGGCGGCGTCGTGCACGGTCACCACCGGCACCCGGTCGGCGAAGGCCGACCGCAGGGCGCCCGGGACGCTGGGCACGGCGGCGGTGCGCACGCCCTGCCGCAGGGTGCGCTGCCAGGCCCGGTAGAGGCGGTCCAAACTGGTGACGTCGACGACGTGCGCGGCGACGCCCTCCTCGGCCAGTTCGGCGGCGGCGGCGAGCGCCTCGGGCAGGACCGCGCCGGACGCGGCGATCTGCACGACCGGGGCGTCGGCCAGGTGCGGGTACGCCGCGTGGGCGTCGACGAGGCGGTAGGCGCCGGCGAGCACCTGCCGGCGCAGCACCGCGTCGCCGAGGCGGGCCCGGGCCGCCTCGAGTGGTCCCTGATCGATCGGGCGCGTGCTGAGCCGGAAGTAGTACGCGCCGTCCTCGGTCGGTGCGGCGGTGGCCGCAGGCGCCGTCCCCTGCGCGATCTGGCCGAGCGCGTCGCAGAGCAGCCAGTCCAGCGTGGCCGCGTACGCGGGTTCGAGGAAGGTGACCCCGGGCAGCTCCAACCCGACGCTGGCGGTGATGGTGGACTGGTGCGCCCCACCCTCCGGGGCGAGCGTGATACCAGACGGGGTGCCCGCGACCACGAACCGGGAGCCGGAGTAGGTGCCGTACAGGAACGCGTCCAGGCCGCGCAGCACGAACGGGTCGTAGACGGTCCCGACCGGCAGCAGCGGCTGCCCAGACAGGTCCCAGGCCAGGCCCAGCTGCCCGAGCAGCAGGAACAGGTTCATCTCCGAGATGCCCAGTTCGATGTGCTGCCCGGCCGGGCTCTCGGTCCAGCGCAGCATCCGGTCTTCGCTCCAGGCGCGCTGCGCGGTCGGGGCGAACACGCCGGTCTTGTTGATGAAGCCGGCCAGGTTGGTCGAGGTGGCCACGTCCGGTGCCGTGGTGACCAGGTACCGTCCCACGCTCGGGTCACGGGCCAGGTCGACCAGCACCCGACCGAAGACCTCCTGGGTGGAGATCGGCTTGTTCGCGCGTACCCGGGTGGTCTCCGGGACGGTGACGCCCAGCGCCCGCGCGCGCGGCGCCCGGGACAGCGCCTCGCGGCGCTCGCCGGCCCGGATGCCCGCCGGGCTCGCCGGGTCGAGGCGGTCCCACTCCGTTTCGGGGCGCAGACCGTGCGCGGCGCGCAGCGCGTCGACCTGGTCGGTGGCGAGCAGCGCCGAGTGGTTGCGCGGGTTGCCCGCGATCGGCAGCCCCCAGCCCTTCACGGTGTACGCGAAGACCACACTGGGCCGGTCGGTCACCGCGTCGCACTGGGCGTACGCGTCGAGCATGGCCTGCAGGTCATGCCCGCCGAGGTCGGTGACCAGCGGGCCCAGTTCGTCGTCGGCGACACCGGCGACGAGTTCCGCGACGCCGGCCGGGGCGCCGTCGAGGAACTGCTTGCGCAGGGCCGGCCCGGCCAGCCCGAACAGCGACTGGTACTGCTCGTTCGGCATCGCGTCGATCCAGTCGCGCAGCGCCTCGCCGCCCGGCCTGGCGTACGCCGCGGCGAGCCGGCGGCCGTACTTGACCTCGACGACGTGCCAGCCGGCGGCCTCGAACTGGCCACGCCACTGGTCGATCCGGATGCCCGGGACGACCCGGTCCAGCGACTGGCGGTTGAAGTCGACCAGCCACATCACGTTGCCCAGGCCGGTGGTGGCCGGGTCGGCGACCGCCTCCCAGATGTTGCCCTCGTCCAGCTCGGCGTCGCCGAGGATGGCGACGAACCGGGAGTGCGGGCGTTCGCCGAAGTGGGCGTCGACGTAGCGGCGGGTGACCGCCGCGAACAGCGGCGCCGCCGCGCCCAGACCGACCGAGCCGGTGGAGAAGTCCACCTCGTCCGGGTCCTTCGTCCGGGACGGGTACGACTGGAGGCCGCCCCGGGCGCGCAGCCGCGTCAGGTACGGCCGGTCCAGATTGCCGAGCAGGTACTGGATCGCGTGGAACACGGGCGACGCGTGCGGCTTCACCGCCACCCGGTCCTCGGCCCGCAGATGCGCGAACCACAACGCCGTCATCGCGGTGACCAACGACGCGCTCGACGCCTGGTGCCCGCCGACCTTCACCCCGTCGCCGGTGTCGCGGTCATGGTTGGCCGCGTCCACGACGCGGGTGGCGAGCCACAGTACCCGCCGCTGGATGTCGTCGAGGACATCGAGGTCGGGCCGGGGCGGTTGGTTGTTCACGATCGACTCCTGGGTTCCGGCACGTCGCCAGCGGTGTTACTGGATACCAAATCCAGGCCGTTGACTGCAAACAGACGGATCTGACCGCACCACGTCACATGGCCGGGCCGCCGCCAACTTCCTGGTCCTGACGAGGGCAGCGGCGTGGTGCCGGAGTCACTCGCGTCCTGCTGCCCTTGCGCAGCAGATCGGCAAGGTCAGACGCGTCGCGTTCGTCGTTCTTGACCCCGCGGTAGGCGAACCCCTTCAACCCCGAGAGGGTGGGCCGGGCGCACCTGTGCGCCGGCACCGGTGAGAACGTCGGCCGCCCAGTACCAGCCGTACGTTGCTTCCAGCACCACCTGCGGCGTTTCACCCCATCCGGCGACCTGTTCAGCCAGAGCGAACGGGTCGTTATCGATCCGGGTGACACCAACCGCTCACCAGCCTCGGCCTGCTGGACGATGACGCTGCGCCGCCGATGCGTCGGCGCTGGTCAGTCAGATGCCGAAGCGCAACGGGTGGAGCGCGCCGAGCAGGTCCGGGACGCCACGCAGGACCGCACGCAGCGGCTGTTGAACCGGGCGGTCTGGGACACGACGGCGACGATGGGCCACGTCCGGCGGTTCGTGGCCGCTGGTCTGGACGAGGCGGCGAGCCGTCGGCGCCGGCGTGGCCTGACGGTGGGTGCGTTGGACGAGACGGGCCAGCCGAAGCAGGGCGTCGTGACGTGTGGGGTGAAGCGGCAGTACATGGGGGTGCGCGGGCCGGGTCGCGAACGGGATCAACACCGTGCACCTGTCCTTCGTTCGGGAGAAGCCGGGGCACGCGTTGATCGGCGCGCGTCAGTGGATCCCCGCCGAGCACATCACCGACCCGCAGGCCTCGGCCCCAGGTGTTTCCGTTCTGACGGGCCCGGGTGTCTGGGATCGAGTGGCAGGGCTCGGTGGCGCCGGGCCGGCCAGCAGCGCACGTAGAACCGTTGTCCCGGCCTCCCAGGTGGGATATGGCGATGCGGGCAGGCTCAGCCCTGGGAACTCCACGTGGTGCGGCACTTGCCAGTCGGTAATGCTCACGGCTGCAGGATAAGTCGGCATGCTCACGCAGGGTGCGCCAGATCACGTCCCGGGAGCGGACAGCCGGCGGTAGAACGTAAGGCATGAGGAGCCAGAGCGACCGTTACAAGATCCGACGCGGCCGCGAATCGGACGTCGATCAGATCGCACGCCTGCAGGCGGCCGTTCAACTGCAGGCGGCAACGGGCGGAGAACCGCACGCGGGAATCTCCGCCTGGGCCCAGGATCTGTTGACCGGGCATCCTTCAGTCGTACCCGACGACTTCCTGGTCGTGGAGGAAACCGCCACCGGCCGTCTGGCGGCGAGTCTGGTGGGCCTTCGTCAGGAGTGGAGTCTGGCCGGGATCTGGCTGCCGGTGGTTCAGGTCGAGTTGGTGGGCACGGCACCGGAGCATCGCGGCAACCGGCTCACCGAACGGCTCCTCGCCGCGCTGCACGACCGGTGCGCGACCGATCGCGTGCCACTTCAGATCATCGAGGGGATCCCTCACTTCTACCGCCGGTTCGGCTACGACTACGCCTTGGCGAACGGTGGCGCGCCGACCATGCCCGCCAATGCCCTGCCTGACCTGGAGGCGTCAAGACCGGACGTCTACCGCGGCCTCCTGACCGTCCGTCCGGCCACCGCAGCCGACGCGGACGGCCTCGCCAACGTCGACCGACGGCAGGCGGACGGGGATGCTCTGGTGTGCCCGCGGAACCCCGTCGTCTGGCGGTACGAGATCATGGGCCGCCGCGCCGCGGATATCGCCCGGCGCGAGATCGCCGTTCTGCTACGCGGCGAGGACGTCCAGGGATTCCTGGTGCACGGCAGTGGACTCTCCGCCGCCGGGGAGCTGACCGTGTTCGCCGCAACCTGCGAGCCCGGCGCGCACTGGCCGGAGGCCGCCGCCGCGATGTACGCCCATCTCGGCCGGGTCGGTCGGCGCCACGCCACGACGACGCAGCGCCCGTTCCACGCGGTACGTCCCCTACTCGACGCGGACCATCCCCTGGCCCGGATCGGGCCGCGGGGAATACCAGCACGCCCCGGAGCCTGGTACGCCCGAACCGGCGACCCGATCGAGTTGCTCGCCCGACTCGCCCCGCTGCTACGCAACCGCTGGCAGGCGGCCGACCTACGCTGGCCCGAACCCACACTCGTGATAGACACCTACACCGCCAGCGCTCACCTCCACTTCGCCGACGGTGAACTCACGACGGTGACGGCGAAGCGGAGCGCCGTAGGTGCAAGTGTCGACGGGAACCCCCACGCCGCCATCCCACCCGGCGCCCTGCTGCACCTCACCATCGGTCACCGCACCCTGCCCGAAGTACTCGACACCTGGCCGGACGCCGCCGTTCGCGACGGCCTCACCGAGCAGTTCCTGACGGCCGCGTTCCCCCGCGTACCGCCGCGGATCTGGCCCCGCAACTGACCGGGGCAGCGGGAGCATCCGGCAAGGTGGAGGAATGAACGAGGGATGGAGAAACATCGTGCACATCATTCATCGCGAGCCGGTCGTGATCGTCGGCCTTCCGGTCATCGGCGCCTTCCAGGACCTGAGTCACCTGGTCCCCGCCGCGTGGCGGGAACTCTTCGCGCGCCAGGCGCAACTGCCGCCGACCGGCGGCACATTCGCCGAGGCGAGTTACTACCTCGGCGACGGCCGCTACCACGAGGTCGTCGGCGTCACCGTCCCCGCCGACACGCCGGTCAGCGGGCACTGGACCGTCGCCCACCTGCCAGCCGGCGCGTGGGCGCACTGCCGGCACGCGGGACCGGTCCAGCAGATCGCGGACACCTTCAGCGCCATCGAGCGGTGGCTGCACGAGCGGCAGCACACCGTCGACGGCATGAAGCTGGACGTCGGGTACCGGGCAGACGGCCAACCGGAGATCCACGACCTCTACGTACGGGGCTCTCTCGCTAACGGTGTCTCCGGCGATCCTCGTTAGTAGGTTTCAGCGGCCGGTGCTGACCGTGCGTGCCGAACGCCGCCCGATCGACCTGGCCGAGCAGGCCACCACGCAGCTCAACAAGCGCCCGATCGGGGTCTTCTCCCGGCAGATGAGCCTCGGCGATGCCCTGGACACCGAGCACATCGACGCCGCCTACAACAACGGTGTGCTGGTCGAAGGAAGATCGGATGTGGCGGGTGGTGATCGGCGTGAACCACGATCTCGTAGCACGGGCGGGCACCGCCTTGTCCCCGGAATGCGGCAATGGTGGGCCTATCGGGCTGCCAGCCGACGTAGCTGTTGAGCTGGCAGGCCACGTGTCCAGTATTGGATCTTCTTCGAGTCAGCATCGTGTCTAGGCTCGGCGTGACAGGCCATGATCGCCCATGCCCCCGATCCGCGTGCTGCGCCGCCACTGCCCTGGGACGCCGAACGACGGACCTACTGCCGGCTGCTCAGCAAAGTGTTGGTGCGACGCCGGTGGGTGTCGGGCGAGACGGTGTTCACCCAGCCAACGACGCCGAGCAGGCGCAGCGACACGATCAGGAGACCGGTTCAATGAGACGACGATTCTTCCAGATCGACGTGTTCGGCGCCGAGCCCTACCTCGGCAACCCGGTCGCGGTCGTGAGCGGCGCAGATGGGCTCACCACCGCACAGATGCAAGCGCTCACCCGGTGGACGAACCTGTCCGAGTGCACGTTCCTACTCCCGCCGACAACTCCGGACGCAGACTACCGAGTGCGGATCTTCACTCTGGCACGCGAGATCCCGTTCGCCGGTCACCCCACGCTCGGTTCCTGCCAAGCCTGGCTCGCGGCCGGCGGGATTCCACGACAGGCCGGCATCGTCGTGCAGGAGAGCGGGGTGGGGCTCGTGCCGGTCCGGATTAGCCGGGAGGGGCTTGCCTTCGCGGCCCCGCCGCTGATCCGCAGCGGACCTGTCGACGGCGCCCACCGGGCACGGGTGACGGCGATCCTCGGGCTGACTGCCGACCAGGTCGTCGACATCGCCTGGATCGACAACGGGCCCGGCTGGGTCGGAGTTCTGGTCCCCGACGCTGCCACCGTGCTCGCACTGCAGCCCGACCGCAGCCCCTACACCGGGCCGGGCTCGGCCGACATCGGCGTCGTCGGTCCGTACCTCGAAGGCCACGATCCGGCCTTCGAGCTCCGAGCGTTCTACAGCGACGCTCACGGTGAGATACGCGAGGATCCCGTCACCGGCAGCCTGAACGCGTCGGTCGCGCAGTGGCTGATCTCGTCCGGCCGCGCCACCGCGCCGTATCGCGCCAGCCAGGGCGCTACGTTGGGCCGTCGGGGCCGCGTCCACATCGACCAAGACACCGAAGGCACGATCTGGGTCGGTGGCACCGCCACCGTATGCATCGACGGCTGGACCGTGATCTAGCCGTCAGGGGTCGGTGGTGGATATGCGTCGTGCCGGTCCGGAACCGGTTGCTGGGGATGGCCGATGGGCTGCGGCGCGAGTTGGCGCCGCTGCTGGCCGAAGAGGGTATCGACCCTGACTAAGGAAACGCGCGTGAGGTTGGCGGAACGTGCCAACCCACAAGACGTGCCAACCGTGTGCGGCTGTCGGGGTGTCACCCGGTCGCGGCTTGGACACCCACACCGACGGCGTGCCTGGCCCGGCCGGCACCGGCCGGGCAGGATGGTGGCGTGGCACCGATACGCCGACGCGCTCCCGAGCCGCCGCCTGGCCCGCCAAGGATCGAGTTCAAGCCCGGCATGGCCAACGAGATGCTGCGCGAGTTGGCGCCCTTGCTCGCCGAGGAGGGCATCGACGTCGACAACATTCCAGACATGCAGACGTTGCGGCGCGCCATGAACCGCGCAGTCGAGCGGACCGGAACCCCTCATCTGCCCCAGCCAGACGGCGCGGGTATCGCCTCGCCGAACACTGGGTTGTAGTACTCGCGCAACTCCGCACAGCGCCCGTCCTCAGCGAACAACAGCACAAGGCAGCCCGGTAACGTCGCCCAGTCGCTGGGCGCATCGGGTCGCCACTCGGGGTCACGCATCACCGCCCACCACTCCACGGCCACTCGAGGACCGTCCACTACCGGGGTACCGAACCGCAGGTTCAACTCCTGCTGGCTCGCCGTGGCGCGGCGCCAGTATGCCGCGATGGCGTCGCTGCCCACATGGGCAATCCCCGTCGGGGACGACCGATACACCGCATCCTCGAGAAACAGCTCTGTCACGCCGATGTCGTCCTTGTCCTGCCACGCCTTGCCGTACCGGGCGATCCACTCTTCACGATTCATGACTCCCCATACAACATCCTCAAGCCGACTTGAGGTCAAGGGCTGCCCGAGGATCAGCGGTACCGGCCGAAGTGGATGATGGCCCTGAAAACGCTTGACGAGCTGGCCGCATGGGGGCTGCGTCCCCCGCTGCTGACCGCCGACGCCGGCTACGGGCAGGTCGCCGAGTTCCGCCAAGGCCTGACCGAACGCGGCATCCCCTACCTCGTGGCGACCACCTCGTCCACCACCGTCCAACCCGGCGACGCCCAGCCGGTCGAGGTCCCTTACGCCGGCGCCGGCAAGCATCCCACCCCGAAATACCCGCAACCCGCCCGCAGCCTCAAGGACATCGCTCTGGCCCAGGGCCCGCACGCGACACGACGGGTGCGCTGGCGCGACCGGCTCCCCACCGCCGACCGTGCACCAGGCAGGCCAGCCCACCCGTAAACTATCCGGGCACTTCCTCGTCCTACGGGTCCGGCCCGCCGGCCGCACCATCCAGCGTGGACCGAACCGTGGTGACGGCGGGGTCCGCCCCGAATGCTGGCTGCTCGTGCAATGGCCACCCGGCCAGGACGAACCCACCGACTACCGGCTGTCCGACCTACCCGCCGACACACCACTTGCTCAGGCGCCGAGACGTTGCAGGATCAGCTCGCGGACGGCCTTGGCGTCCGCCTGGCCGCGCGTGGTCTTCATGACCGCCCCGACCAGCGCGCCGGCCGCGGCGACCTTGCCGCTGCGGACCTTGTCGGCGATGTCCGGGTTGGCGGCGATCGCCTCGTCCACCGCCGCGGTCAGCGCGCCGGTGTCGGAGACCACCTCCAGGTTACGGCTGGCCATGACCTCGGTCGGCGAGCCCTCACCGGCGACCACGTGCTCCAGCACCGTCCGGGCCAGCTTGTCGGTGAGCTTGCCGGCGTCGACCAGGCTCTGCAGCTCGGCGACCTGAGCCGGGATGGCACCGACATCGGCCAGCTCCACACCGGTCTCGTTGGCCCGCCGGGACAGCTCCCCCAGCCACCATTTGCGGGCGGCGGCCGGGGTGGCGCCGGCTGCGACGGTGGCCTCGATCAGCTCGACCGCGCCCGCGTTCAGGATCGACTGCATGTCCAGGTCGGACAGGCCCCACGCCTGCTGGAGCCGGCGCCGGTGCAGCCGGGGCAGCTCGGGCAGCGCGGTCCGCAGCTCGGCGACCCAAGCCGGGTCCGGCGCCAACGGGACGAGGTCCGGCTCGGGGAAGTACCGGTAGTCGGTCGCGGTCTCCTTGGACCGACCCGGGGTGGTGTCTCCGGTGTCCTCGTGGAAGTGCCGGGTCTCCTGGGTGATCCCGCCGCCCGCGGCGAGCACCGACGCCTGCCGGATCATCTCCGATCGCACCGCCCGCTCCACCGACCGCAGCGAGTTGACGTTCTTCGTCTCGGTGCGGGTGCCCCACTGCTCGCCGGGCAGGTTGAGCGACGTGTTGACGTCGCAGCGCAGCGAGCCCTCCTCCATCCGCACGTCGGAGACACCGAGCGAGCGGAGCACGTCGCGCAGCTCGGTGACGTACGCCCGCGCCACCTCCGGCGCCAGCGCGCCGGTGCCGGCAACCGGCTTGGTGACGATCTCGACCAGGGGGATTCCGGCCCGGTTGTAGTCCACCAGCGACTCGGTCGCGCCATGGATCCGCCCGGTAGCACCGCCGACGTGCAGCGTCTTGCCGGTGTCCTCCTCCAGGTGCACCCGTTCGACGCCGATCCGCACGGTCTCCCCGTTCACCTCGACATCCAGGTAGCCGTCGACGCAGAGCGGCTCGTCGTACTGACTGATCTGGAAGTTCTTCGGCATGTCGGGGTAGAAGTAGTTCTTCCGGGCAAACCGGCACCACTCGGCGATGGAGCAGTTCAACGCGAGGCCGATCCGGATCGTCGCCTCGATCGCCGCCTTGTTGGCCACCGGCAGCGAGCCGGGCAGGCCCAGGCAGACCGGGCAGACCCGGGTGTTCGGCGCGCCACCGAAGTCGGTCGGGCAGCCACAGAACATCTTCGTGTTCGTGCCCAGCTCGACGTGGGTCTCCAGGCCGATCACCGGTTCGTAGCGCGCGACGACCTCGTCGTACGCGGGCAGTGTCGTCGTCATCGGTGCTCCTGCCTCACAGTGCCGGTGGGGTGAACGTGCCGACGGCGCTCTCCAGCGCGGCGGCGACCCGGTACATCCGGTCGTCGGCCATCGTCGGCGTCATGACCTGCAGACCGACCGGAAGCCCGTCGGAGAGGCCACACGGTACCGAGATGGCCGGCCCCCCGTACAGGTTGGACGGGATGGTGAACAGATCGGCCAGGTACATCTGGTACGGGTCGGAGGTGCGCGCGCCGACCGGGAACGCCACGAACGGCGTGGTCGGCGAGATCAGTGCGTCGACCTGCCCGAAGGCTGCGGTGAAGTCCCGGGTGATCAGAGTGCGAACCTTCTGCGCCTGACCGTAGTACGCGTCGTAGTAGCCCGACGAGAGGGCGTACGTGCCGATCATGATCCGGCGCTTGACCTCCGGGCCGAACCCGGCCTCCCGGGTCAGCGACATGACCTCCTCCAGCGACCGGTTCCCGTCGTCGCCGACCCGGAGACCGAATCGAACGCCGTCGAAGCGGGCCAGGTTGGAGGAGCACTCGCTCGGAGCGATCAGGTAGTACGCCGGCAGCGCGTACCCGAAGTGCGGGCAGGAGATCTCGACGATCTCGGCGCCCAGCTTGGTGAGGGTGTCGACCGCCTCACGGAACGCGGCCAGCACCCCCGGCTCGGCGCCCTCGCCAGCGAATTCCCTCACCACGCCCAGCCGGACCCCGGTCAGGTCACCGGTGGCGCCGAGTCGGGCGGCGGCCACCACATCCGGCACCGGGGCCGGAACGGAGGTGGAGTCGCGCGGGTCGTGACCGCCGATCGCCTCGTGCAGCAGGGCGGCGTCCAGCACGGTGCGGGCACACGGACCGGGCGTGTCCAGCGACGACGAGAACGCGACCAGGCCATAGCGGGAGGTGCCGCCGTACGTCGGCTTCACACCGACGGTGCCGGTGACGGCACCCGGCTGGCGGATCGAACCACCGGTGTCCGACCCGATCGCCAACGGCGCCTCGTACGCGACCAGGGCCGCGGCGCTGCCGCCGCCGGAACCACCGGGGATCCGACTCAGGTCCCACGGGTTGTGCGTCGGGCCGTACGCCGAGTACTCGGTGGACGAGCCCATCGCGAACTCGTCCATGTTGGTCTTGCCGAGCAGCACCGTGCCCGCCTCGCGCAGCCGCCGCACGATCGTCGAATCGTACGGCGGGCGCCACCCCTCCAGGATCTTCGACCCGACGGTGGTCGGCACACCCTTCGTGGTGAGTACGTCCTTGACCGCGACCGGCACGCCCGCGAGCGGGCCCAACGGCTCGCCGGCCGCGCGGCGGGCGTCCACCGCGCGTGCCGCGTCCAGCGCACCCTCGGTGTCGACGTGCAGGAACGCGTTCACCCGGTCGTCGACCGAGGCGATCCGGCCCAGATGCGCCTCGGTGACCTCGACGGCGGTCGTCGCGCCCGATGCCACCAGCCCGGCCACCTCGACTGCTGTCAGTTTCGTCAGGTCGGTCACGATGCCACATCCTCGTCCAGGATCCGCGGGACGCGGAACCGCTGCTCCTCGGCGTCGGGCGCGCCCGACAGCGCATCCTCGGGGGTCAGGCACGGCGTCACCACGTCCTCCCGCAGCACGTTGGTCAGCGGCACTGAGTGGGAGGTCGGTGGGATGTCCGCCGCGGCGACCTCGCCGACCTGGGCGACCGCCTGGAGAATCACGTCGAGCTGGCCGGCGAAGGTGCCCAGCTCCTCCTCCGTCACGGCGAGCCGCGACAGTCGCGCCAGGTGCGCGACCTCCTCGCGGGAGATGGCGGCCATCGGGTGCCCCCTTCGTGGCTGTCCTACTGCATCTGGGTACGCCGACCGCGCGGCCGGTGGTGCGTGACGCGCGGTGACCGGAGCGAGTCTATTGTTCCGCCCCGGTGGCGCGTCCCCGGACTCCCCCTTCTGCCCGCGCCGTCCTCCCACCCCCGCCGGGTCGACCTGACCGGGGTTGCTCACCACCGCCGCCGGTTCGCCCGGATCGGGCAGGTGGGGTCAGCGGGCGGGCCGGCGCCGGGCCGTCCGGTCCGGCGCGGTGGCCGGGCGGACCGGACGGTAGCGGGCCAGCCAGGCGACCAGTTCCTCGGCCGGCATCGGCCGGGCGTAGAACCAACCCTGGGCGACGTCGCACCCCGCCGCGTGCAGCATCCGCCAGGTCCGCTCGTCCTCGACCCCCTCGGCGACCACCCGCAGCCCGAGCGCCCCGGCCAGCTCGATCATCGACGTGACGATCGCCGCGTCGTCGGCGTCCTCGGCCATGCCCAGCACGAACGAGCGGTCCACCTTCACCTCGGACAGCGGCAGCCGGCGTAGGTGCTGCAACGACGAGTACCCGGTGCCGAAGTCGTCCAGTGCGATACCCACGCCGAGCCGGTGAAGCCGGGAGATCGTCGTCAGCACCCGGCGCGGGTCGGCCATCAGCGCCCCCTCGGTGATCTCCAGTTGGAGCCGCTGCGGCGGTACGTCGCGCCGGGTGAGCTGCTCGGTGATCCGGTCCGCGATCTCGCCGGTGTGCAGATCCCGCACACTGACGTTGAGCGAAGCGCGCAGGCGGGTGCCGGCGGCCGACCACTGCGCCAACTGCTCCATGACGTCGTCGACGACCCGTAGGGTGAGCAGCCGCATCACGGCGCTCTGTTCGGCGACCCGGATCAGCTCCTCCGGGTCGACCATCCCGCGGCGCGGGTGCCGCCAGCGCAGCAGCGCCTCGACGCCGACCACCTCGCCGGTCGCCATCGCGATCTGGGGTTGGTAGTACATGGTGATCTCACCCGCGTCGGCGGCCGACTCACCCTGCCGGTCCGCGACGGCCTGGCGGTGGTGGGCCGCCCGCCGGCTGCCCGGGTGGGGCGTGTCCCCACCGCGCCACCCGTTCCAGCCGGAACGCCGGCCCACGGCCAGGCCGTCCCGGCCCACCAGCGCGGGGCCGCCGCCGGCGCGACCATCCGCGCGGATCGCGCGGTCGGCGGCCCCGGTCCGGTTCGCGGCCCGGCGGCGGATCGGGTCGGCGGCAGTGACGATCTGCCGGATCAGGTCATCGGTCTGGATCACATCGGCGCGCTGCCGTCGGCCGCGCAACCACCAGCGGCCGGTCCGGGAGCCGCCCCGGACCGGGAGCACGGCGCCGTCACCGCCCTGGACCGGAGCCGGGACCGCCGCCGGCGGCGCCCCGTCCGGGGTTGGGGCGGGACTCCGGTTCCGTCCGTGCGGTGCGGCTCCCATCCGGCCGGCGGTCGCCGACTCCACGGTCTGCGCACCCTGCTGCCCGGAAGCATCGGCTACCGCCGACCCGTCCGGGTCGGGGCGAGGGCCGGTGGTGGCCGGGTCCGCCCCACCCAGCCCGCCGACCGCCACGCCGGTCGGAGGCCCGCCCGAGTCGGTGGTCTCCGCGATCGGGAATGTGGTCGCCGGGTCGGTCCCGGAGACCGCGTCCGCGGTCGACGGGCCGGACCCCAGAACCCGACGCAGGTCGGCCAGGAGCCCCAGCCGCTCGGCGGAGTTGTGGTCGGACTCGGCCGCATACACGGCGACCGTGTCGTTGCGGTGCTTGGCGTCGTACATCGCCACGTCGGCATGGCGCATGAGGGTGGTGGAGTCCTCGCCATGGTCGGGGAAGAGGGCGATTCCGATCGAAGCGCCGACGTCCAGCGGCAGCCCGTCCAGCGGCACCGGCTCGGCCAGGGTGGCCACCACCCGATCGGCCAGCTCCCGCGCCTCGCTGACGTCGGTCAGCCCGGTCATGACGATGGCGAACTCGTCCCCGCCGAGCCGGGCCACCAGGTCCCGCCCGACCACCTCGGTCAGGCGGGCGCTCACCTCGACCAGTAGCCGGTCCCCCACCGCGTGCCCGAGGGCGTCGTTGACGTGCTTGAACCGGTCCAGGTCGATCAGCAGCAGTGCCAACCGGGCGGGCGGCTCGCCGCGCGCCGCCCGCTCCGCGTGCTGATGCAACTGCTCGCCCACCTCAGCGAGCAACGCCTCGCGGTTGGGCAGACCGGTGAGCGGGTCGAGGGAGGACAGCTGCTGCTGCTCCATGCTGAGGCGGGCCATCCGGTAGACCGCGAACAGTGGTACCAGCACCAGTGGAATCAGCGCCGCGCTGGCCCGCGCGGCGGTGACCAGCACCGGGGCGAGCAGCAGCAGCGAGCCGGTGGACAGCAGCTCGAACCCCAGGCCCTGCCGCAGGCCGCGGAGCCAGCGCTCGCCGAAGCGAAGCCGGACGGCCACGCTGACCAGCCCGTAGTTGACCGCGAACCAGGCGAGCATCGCGCCACCGACCGCCGCCACGTCGGTCCACCGCAGCGGGCCGCCGTCGAAGAGGTCACCCGGGCCGATACGGACGACGACGTACGCGGCGGCGAGCGCACACGCGTACTGTCCCACGTTGAACACGGTCCGCCAGCCGGCGTGGCCCATCCGGGCGCCGGACACCACGACTGCCACTGCCTGCACCACGACCGCGGCGCCCAGCCCCCAGCCGAGCAGGATGGCGAAGGTGAAGCAGGTCGACGGGAACACCGCCGAGGACTGGCGCCGCCCCGGCGGGACGAACGGGCGGGCGTCGCAGGCGACGGCCAGCACGGCCATCGTCCAGAACGCGGCAGGCAGCCGGGACACCTGGTCGGCGAGCGCCAGCAGGGGACCGGCCGAGACCGTGGCGGCCACGGCGAGGACCGTGGCCACGAAGACGGAGAACGGCGCAGTCCGTCCTGGTGGGACGGAGTTGCGCGGGTCGGCTGTCTCCATCACACCTCCGGCGATCACGAACGGCGTACCCGTCCGCACGCCGTGCCCCAGTGAAACGCCCAGGTGGCTGGTTCCCCCGGATGACAGTCACTAATCGGTCGTAGTCGTAACTAAGTTGGTATCCGGGCGCAAGATCCTAGTCAGTCCTCGACGCGGGCGATCTCGCGGGCAGCGTCCGGGCCGGAGTCGAGCAGGACCCGAAAGCCGTCCTCGTCCAGCACGGGCACCTTGAGGCTGGCCGCCTTGTCGGCCTTGGAACCGGGATTCTCGCCGACCACCACGAAGCCGGTCTTCTTGGAGACCGAGCCGCTGACCCTGCCGCCGCGGGACTGGATCGCCTCGGCCGCCTGGTCCCGGGAGTAGCCGGAGAGCGTCCCGGTCACCACGACCGTCACCCCCTCCAGCGGGCGCGGCCCCTCGTCGTCCGCTTCCTCCGCCATCCGGACGCCGGCCCCGGCCCACTTCCGCACCACTTCGCGGTGCCAGTCGACGGCGAACCACTCGCGGATGCTCGCGGCGATGGTCGGGCCGACACCATCCACCGAGGACAGCTCCTCCTCACCGGCCCGGTCGACCGCCTCGATCGACCGGAAGTGCCGGGCGAGGGCCTGCGCGGCTGTCGGGCCGACGTGCCGGATGGAGAGCGCCACCAGCACCCGCCACAGGTCGCGTTCCTTGGCCACGGCCAGGTTGTCCAGCAGCTTCACGGCGTTGCTGCCGAGGCTGCCGTCCTTGTTGACGAAGAACGGCGAGTGCGACAGTTGCTCGGCGTCGAGGGCGAACAGGTCCCCCTCGTCGGTGATGATCTGCGCGTCGAGCAGCGCGGCGGCACCCTTGTAGCCAAGGACCTCGATGTCGAAGGCGCCGCGTCCGGCGAGGTGGAAGACCCGTTCCCGCAGCTGCGCGGGGCAGCTGCGGGCGTTCGGGCAGCGGATGTCGACGTCGCCCTCCTTCGCCGGTGCGAGCGGGGTGCCGCAGGCCGGGCAGGTGGTGGGCATGACGAACGGCCGGGCGTCGGAGGGGCGCAGGTCGATCACCGGACCGAGCACCTCGGGGATGACGTCCCCGGCCTTGCGGATCACCACAGTGTCGCCGATCAACACGCCTTTTCGTTCGACCTCCCGGGCGTTGTGCAGGGTGGCCAGCGCCACCGTCGACCCGGCCACCCGGACCGGCTCCAGGACGGCGAACGGGGTGACCCGGCCGGTCCGCCCGACGTTCACGTCGATGTCGAGCAGCTTGGTGTTGACCTCCTCCGGCGGGTACTTGAAGGCGATCGCCCAGCGCGGCGCCCGGCTGGTCGAGCCGAGCCGACCCTGGATGGAGACCGGGTCGACCTTCACCACCACACCGTCGATCTCGTGCTGCACGTCGTGTCGGTGCTGGGCGTAGTACGCGATGTACTCCGCGACACCCGCCAGGTCCGGAACCACCCGCCACCGGTCGCTGGTCGGCAGGCCCCACGCCGTCAGCGCGGCGTACGCCTCCGACTGCGCAACCGGCTGGAAGCCCCGCCGCGCACCGATGCCGTGCACCACCAGGCGCAGCGGACGGGACGCGGTGACCCGCGGATCCTTCTGGCGAAGGCTGCCGGCGGCGGCGTTGCGCGGGTTGGCGAACGGCGCCTTGCCCTGCTCGACCAGCCCGGCGTTGAGGTCCGCGAACGCGGTGACCGGGAAGTAGACCTCGCCCCGAACCTCGATGGACTCGGGAACGTCGGGGAACTCGGCGGACGGGGTCAGCTCGCCGGGGACGTCACGGATGCTGCGGACGTTGGCTGTCACGTCCTCACCGGTGCGACCGTCGCCCCGGGTCGCCGCCCGCACGAGGTGCCCCTTCTCGTAGGTCAGGTTGATCGCGAGCCCGTCCACCTTCAGCTCGCACAGGTACGGAACCTGACCGCCGGCGTCCCGCTCGACCCGCTCGGCCCACGCCGCCAGCTCCTCGTCGGCGAAGGCGTTGTCCAGCGACATCATCCGCTCGGCGTGCGCCACCGGCGTGAACTCGGTGGAGAAGGTGCCGCCGACCCGTTGGGTCGGCGAATCCGGCGTCCGCAGGGCCGGGTACTCCGCCTCCAACGCCGACAGCTCCCGCAGCTGCCGGTCGAACACCGCGTCCGAGACGATCGGCGCGTCCAGCACGTAGTAGCGGTACTGATGTTCGGTCAGCTCACGGCTGAGCGTCGCGTGCCGTTCCCGCGCCTCCGGGGTCGGCTCGGCGCCGGCCGCCGCCTCCTGCGCCGGACTGATCCGCTGGCCGATGACATCGTCGGACACCGCCGTGACCTCCCGTTGTTCCACTACCTCGGCACCGTATCCGGAGGGTGGGACACTCCACGGGCCACCCGCCGGTGGGCGACGCCGCCGGAACCCGATCGTCGGCGGGGTGCCGGCCCCGAGGACGGGCCCACCGGACCCTCGGACTCACTCCTCGGCCAGCCGCCGCCCGGCGTCGCGGCAGGCTGCCAGGACTGCCCGGACGTACCGCGGGGAGCCGTTCGCAAGCCCGCAGGCCGGCGTGACGACCACCTGATCGGCGAGCCTCCGGCGGGGGAATCCGAGGCGATCCCAGAGTCGGCGTACTCGGTCGGCGACCTGGGCGGAGCTCGGCGCCCGACCATCGGAGGCGGGCTGGGTGGGCGCGGCACCGGCCAGCAGTCCCAGCCCGGCGTCGACCGCCTCGCCGAGCGGATCCAGGTCGGTGACGAGGTTCAGATCGAGGCTCACGCCCACGGCACCGGCGTTCCGGATCAGATCGAGTGGCACGTCGGGTGCGCAGCAGTGCACGACCACCGGCACCCCGGCGGCCTCGACGACGCGGCGGAGCAGCGACCCGGCGACGCCCGGTTCGACCGCCCGGTACGTGCCGAAGCCGCTTTCGGTCGGCACCCGCCCGGCAAGCACCGCCGGAAGCGACGGCTCGTCCAGTTGCAACAGCACCGTGGCCCGGGGCAGCCGGCGGGCGACGGCGGCGACGTGGCCGCGTACCCCCTCGGCGAGCGACCCGGCCAGATCCCGCACCGCGCCCGGATCGCGCACCAGCCGACCGCCGATCGGCAGCTCCAGCGCCGCCGCCAGGGTGAACGGCCCGCCGACCTGGATCTTGACTGGCCCGGCGTACGTCTCGGCCTGCTCAGCGAGCTGGTCAAGGTCGCGTTCCAGCAGGTCCCGGGCGCGGCGCAGGTCCCGCCCGGAGCGCGGGGCGACGCGCCAACGGGCCGCGTACAGCTCGACGGGCAGCTCCACGAGCAGGCCGGCCGTGCGACCGACAATGTCCGCGCCGGGGCCACGGGCAGGCAGCTCCGGCAGGTGCGGCAGCGCGGGAAGCTCGCCGAGGACAATCCGCTGGGCTTCCGCGATGTCGGTACCCGGCAGCGACCCGACGCCGGTCGCCGCACCGGCCGGCCACGGCCACGCCTGATCTGTCACCGCCGAAGACTATCCGGTACGCGGACCGCACCGCGCGGGCCGCCAGCGCCACCCTCGCGGGTGCTGGCGAAAACGGCCCGGAGGGCCGGCGGGTTCCAGGATCTCCCGCGTCGGCGTCCGCCGGCTCGGCGGTCAGCCGACGATGGTGGCGGAGCCGAGCACGACATCACCGGCCGGATCCGGCCGGTAGGCCACGATCGCCTGACCGGCGGCCACCCCTCGGACCGGACGGCGCAGCTCGGCGTGCAGGCCGTCCGCGGTCACCGTCACCGTCGCGGGCACCGCATCGCCGTGCGCACGCAGCTGCACCTCGCACTCGACCGGCCCCGTCGGATGCGTGCCGCCCAGCCAAACCGGACGCCCGGCGCGGACCCGGGAGACCTCCAGCGCCTCGGCCGGGCCGACGGTCACCGTGTTGGTCTTCGGCGTGATGGACAGGACGTAACGCGGGCGGCCATCCGCCGCCGGCCGGTCCAGGTGCAGGCCACGTCGCTGGCCGACGGTGTATGCGTACGCCCCGCCGTGCGTGCCCACCACCGCGCCGGTGGTGGCGTCGACGACGTCACCGGGCGCCTCGCCCAACCGCTGAGCGAGGAACCCACGTGTGTCGCCGTCGGCGATGAAGCAGATGTCATGCGAGTCCGGTTTTTCGGCGACGGCCAGCCCCCGGCCCGCCGCCTCCTCGCGGACCTGCGCCTTCGTCGAATCCCCCAGCGGAAACATCGATCGGGCGAGCTGCTCGCGGGTGAGCACGGCGAGCACGTACGACTGGTCCTTGGCCAGGTCGACGCTGCGCCGTAGCACGCCGTCCGATCCGAGCCGGGCATGGTGACCGGTGATCACGGCGTCGAACCCCAGGGCGACGGCCCGGTCCAGCACCGCCGCGAACTTGATCTTTTCGTTGCAGCGCAAGCACGGGTTGGGCGTACGGCCGGCCGCGTACTCGGCGACGAAGTCGTCCACCACATCCGTGTGAAAACGGTCAGCCATGTCCCACACGTAGAACGGGATGCCGATGACGTCGGCCGCCCGGCGGGCGTCCCGGGAGTCCTCCAGGGTGCAGCAGCCCCGAGCGCCGCTGCGGTACGTCTGCGGATTCCGGGCGAGCGCCAGGTGCACCCCGGTCACGTCGTGCCCCGCCTCGACGGCCCGTGCCGCCGCGACGGCCGAGTCCACGCCGCCCGACATCGCCGCCAGCACCCGCACCACTACCACCCCTCCCGATCCCGTCCGAGCCTAACCACCCACCCCCTCCACGCCCACACCCCACTCCACCCCGCCCGACCCACCGCCACCAGCTTGCACTTCCCGCCTCGACAGGGTGTGCGGTAGCCGCACGTTGGGCAGCGGCACTGCAAGCTCGCGTGGTGGTGGGTCGGGGCGGGTAAGCGGCGATGCCGCGTCGTCAGGGCCTGCACCGGGGTAGTAACTCGGCACCATGCGGCAACACCTCGAAGAGGGGGTGAGCCGGGCGCGCGCGTATCAGCGGGGGGTGCGGTAGGAGGCGGCGCGACGGGCTCGGTCGACCGCGGCGGGGAGGGCCGCGATCAGCGCGTCGATCTCAGCCGCGGTGCTGGTGTGGCCGAGGGTGAAGCGCAGCGAGGAACGCGCGCGGTCGTCGTCGGCGCCCATCGCCAGCAGGACATGCGAGGGCTGGGCCACGCCGGCCGAGCAGGCCGAGCCGGTGGAGCAGGCGATCCCCTGCGCGTCGAGCAGGAGCAGCAGCGCGTCACCTTCGCAACCGGGGAAGGAGAAATGCGCGTTGCCGGGTAGCCGGTCGGCCGGATCGCCGTTCAACACCACCTCCGGCACCACCTGCCGGACCCGCCCGACCAGGTCGTCGCGGAGGACGGCGACCCGGGCCGCGTGCTCCTGCTGGCGCTTGACCGCTGCCTCCACCGCGACCGCGACCGCGACGATACCGGCGGTGTCGAGCGTGCCGGAGCGGATGTCGCGCTCCTGGCCGCCGCCGTGCAGCAGCGGCATCGCGGCGGTGTCGCGGGCGAGCACCAAGGCGCCCACGCCGGCCGGCCCGCCGAGTTTGTGCCCGGTCACGGTGAGCGCGGACACCCCGCTCGCGGCGAAGTCGACCGGCACCTGGCCGACCGCCTGGATCGCGTCGGTGTGAAACGGCACCCCGTGTTCGGCGGCGACCGCCGCCAGCTCCGCGACCGGTTGGACCGTGCCCACCTCGTTGTTCGCCCACATCGTCGTCACCACGGCCACCCGGTCGGCGTGGGCGGCCAACTCGGCGCGGAGCTGGGCCGGGTCGACCCGGCCGACGGGGTCCACCGGCAGCCAGCCCACCTCGGCGCCCTCGTGCGCGACCAGCCAGTCGACCGCGTCGTGCACCGCGTGGTGTTCGACGGCGCTGGACACCACCCGGGTCCGCCGGCCGTCGCTGGCCCGCCGTGCCCAGAAGATGCCCTTCACCGCGAGGTTGTCGCTCTCCGTCCCGCCGCCAGTGAAGATCACCTCGGAGGGCCTAGCGCCCAGCGCGGCGGCCACCCGCTCCCTCGACTCCTCCACCCGCCGGCGGGCACGGCGGCCCGCCGCGTGCAGGGAGGACGGGTTGCCGATCTCACGGGCGGTGGCGACGTACGCCTCCAGGGCCTCGTCGAGCATCGGAGTGGTCGCCGCGTGATCCAGGTAAGCCATCAGGGTTCAGCCTAACCACCACCCGGCCGCCACCTGGACCCCGGAGTGCACCTCCCGGGTCCGGGTCCCGGCCGCGGCCGGGACCCGGACCCGCCCGTGGGCGGCCCGGCCGGCCCGTTTCGGTGCGCGGCACCACCAAACACCGCGGGAGGCCCGCGGTGCCGGCTACCGCCACGCGTACCGGCAGGCTCCACCGAACGCCGACGGCGGGACCCGGGGCGGCGACGACGGCAGACGCACCCAACAGCAGGTCGGCGTGTGGTGACCGCTCCCGGACGCCCTGAGGCAGCATCGGCGACGCTCGTCCACCGTCCCAGTCCGGGGGTGCGCGGATCCGCCCGTCGTCCACGCACCTGGGCGGGCTCAGCAGGGCGGTTCCGAGCGGACGGTGACGTGACGGGGCCGGGAACCGATCGGTTCCCGGCCCCGCCGCGCTCGCGCTCAGCTCACCTGCGTTTGCGAATCTCCTCGGCGGCCTGTGGTACGACCTTGAACAGGTCACCCACCACGCCGAAGTCGGCCAGCTCGAAGATCGGCGCCTCGCCGTCCTTGTTGACCGCGACGATCGTCTTCGACGTCTGCATGCCGGCCCGGTGCTGAATCGCGCCGGAGATGCCGAGCGCGACGTACAGCTGCGGGGAGACCGTCTTGCCGGTCTGGCCCACCTGGAACTGGTGCGGGTAGAAACCCGAGTCGACGGCGGCGCGGGACGCGCCGACGGCGCCGCCGAGCAGGTCGGCCAGCTCCTCGACCAGCTTGAAGTTGTCGGCGTTGCCGACCCCGCGACCGCCGGAGACGACCACCGAAGCCTCGGTCAGTTCCGGGCGGGAGCCCTTCTGCTCGGCGACCCGGTCGACGACCTTGGCCAGCTTGTCGCCGTCCGCGATCGAGGCGGTGAGCTGCTCGACCGCCGGGCTGGCCGCGGCCGGCTCCGGGGTGATCGAGTTCGGCCGGACGGTGACCAGCGGCAGACCCCGGGTGACCTTGGCCTTGACGATGGTGGAACCGGCGAAGGCCACCTGCGTGGCAGTGCCGTCGGCGTCCAGCTCGACCACGTCGGTCAGGATGCCGTTGTCGAGCTTGACGGCCAGCCGGGCGGCGATCTCCTTGCCCTCCTGGGACGAGGCGAGCAGCACGGCGGCGGGCCCGACCCGCTGGACCAGCTCCGCCAGCACGGTCGCCTTCGGAGCGACCAGGTAGCCGTCGATCTCCTCACTCTCGGCCGCGTAGATCTTCTCCGCGCCGTACTCGCCCAGCTTCGTGCTCAGCGCCTCGGCGGCGCCGGGGCCGCCGAGCACGACCGCGCTCGGTGCGCCCAGGCCACGGGCGAGGGTGAGCATCTCCAGGGTGACCTTCTTGACGCCGAATTCCCGGGTGGCTTCGACGACGACGAGAACCTCAGACATGTTGCAGACCTGCTCTCACACGAACTTCTCGGTGGCGAGGAACCCGACCAGCTGCACGCCGCCGTCGCCCTCGTCGGTGACCTTGGCGCCGCCGGAGCGCGGCGGGCGCTTGCTGTGCTCCAGCACGGTGCTGGTCGCGCCGTCGAACCCCACCTCGGCCGGGGCGACGCCGAGGTCACCCAGGGACAGGGTCTGCACCGGCTTCTTCTTGGCGGCCATGATGCCCTTGAAGGAGGGGTAGCGCGGCTCGTTGATGGTGTCCCAGACGGAGACCACGGCCGGGGTGGTGGCGGTGACCACCTCGTAGCCCTCCTCGGTCTGCCGTTCGACGGTCAGCGTGGAGCCGTCCACGGTGAGCTTGCGGGCGCCGGTCATGGCGGCCACACCCAACCGCTCGGCGATCATGTGCGGTATGACCTGGACCCGGCCGTCGGTCGACTCGGCGCCGCAGAGCACCAGGTCGGCGCCGAGCTGCCCGAGGGCGGCGGCGAGCACCTTCGAGGTGGCCACGCTGCACGACCCGCGCAGGGCGTCGTCGACCACGTGCACGGCCTTGTCCGGGCCCATGGAGAGCGCCTTGCGGATCGACTCGGTCGCCCGGTCCGGACCCATGGTCAGGATGGTGACCTCGCCGCCGTGCGCTTCCTTGATCTTCAACGCCTCCTCGATGGCGTACTCGTCCATCTCGTTGATGACGTTGTTCGCCGAACCGCGGTCGACGGTGTTGTCGTCACTGCGCAGGTTGCGGTCCGCGCCCGAATCGGGCACCTGCTTGACGAGTACGACGATGTTCATCGCGCTTCGACGACCCTCCTGTGGTTGTGCGATCGCTCGCCCGGTCTGGGGCGCAGCCTCGCGCGTGGCGTTGCCGACGGTCAACCGCGGGCTGTTGTGCAGTTGCCCACGAGAGCAATGTTACCCGCAAGTAGCATCTACCCTCGAGAGGGCCGGAGTGACACAGCTCACCAGCTCAGGCCGGCTGAGCCAGCGCGGCGCGGATCCGTTCGATGGCGGCCACCTCCGCCGGGGTGACCCCACGGTGCGCCCGGGCCACCCGGTCGGCCGCCGCCAACACCACCTCACGGTAGGTCACCGTGTCCCGCGGCGACTTGTCCCGCAGGATCGCCATCGCCCGGGTGAGCGCCGGAAGCACCACCGACTCGATCTCCAGCTCCGAGTCCCGGGGCAGCTCCGGCAGCGGCCCGGTGGTCAACGCCTCCTTCACCACCCCGCTGGCGTCGGCCAGCGCACCCGAGGCGGCGAAGCTCTCCCGGACCAGCGCCAGCACCCCGGGATCGGCGTTGGACACCAGGAAGACCGCACCGAACGCGCCCGTCTTGAGCGTCAGCCGCTCCTCGGCCGTCAACGTCTGCTCCATGATCACGGAGTGTAGACGTCCGGCGCGGCAATGGTGACCGCGACAAAGCCGAGCCGCTCGGAGGATCGGGCGGTTGTCCGCCGAGGCGTCCACCTGGAGCGAGTTCGCGCCGCGGCCCTGCGCGGCGAGCGCCCGATCGGTCACCAGCGTGGCCCGCGGCAGGCCGGCGGGTTCGTCATGGCAGGCATCTCCGGCAGGCTACGAGCGGCCGGAGGCGATAATCGGTCGCGTGTGGCAGGCGATCAGGCGGTGGTTCGACCCGCAGGAACTGCGGTCGGTGGGCAGCACGCCCGACTACCGCTTCTCGCTGGCCAACGAACGCACCTTCCTCGCCTGGCTGCGGACCGGCCTGGCACTGGTCGCCGGCGGGCTGGCCGCGGCGCAGTTCCTGCCACCGCTGCCGCCGGCCCACCTGCGCGAGGCGATCGCCATCGCGCTGCTGCTGCTCGGCGCGGCCGTCGCCATCCGGGCGATCGACCACTGGGCCCGCACGGAGCGCGCGATCCGGCTCGGCGAGGAGCTGCCCGCGTCCCGCTTCCCGGCCGTCCTGGCCCTCGCTGTCGGCATCGGCGCGTTGCTGCTGGTCGCCGCGGTGCTCGCCCGGGTGGTCGGTGGGCGTGACTGACCCGACCCGACCCGACGGCACACGGGACCCTGGTCTGCAACCCGAGCGGACCCGGCTGGCCTGGCGGCGTACCGCGCTGGCGATGACGGTCGTCCTGGTGCTGACGGTGCGCCTGGCGCTGACCGCTGGCGCCGTCGGCACGGTGGTGGCCGGGGTGGCGGTGCTCGGCTGGTTGGCGGCGCTGCGGGTGTGCTGGTGGCGGGCGACCGGCGCCGCCCCGGCCACCGCCTACAGCCGGGCGCTGCCGCTGGCCGCTCTGGCCACGGCCGGTTACGCCACACTCGGTGTGGTGCTGGTCGTCCACGGGGTGTGGTAGTCGACGCGGGTGCGCCATGATAGAGACATGGCCCGGCTGTACGTGCTTCTCTTCCTCGCGCAGGTCGTCCTCGCCGTCTTCGCGCTGATCAGCTGCCTCTCGGCCGAGGAGGGCGACATCCGCGCCCTGCCCCGGGTCGCCTGGGTGCTGATCATCCTCCTCTTCCCGCTGGTCGGCTCGATCGCCTGGTTCGTCGCCGGACGCGAGCGTGCCGCCGGTCGGCCGCGCGCGGCGTGGCCGGCAGGCGGGGTCTTCGCCGAACGTAAGCGCCGCCCGGTGGCCCCCGACGACGACCCCGAGTTCCTCCGCTCGATCGAGGAACGTTCCAACCAACAGGACCAGGAGCTGTTCCGCCGCTGGGAGGAGGATCTGCGCCGCCGTGAGAACGAACTCCGTCGCCACGACGGTGAGCCGCCCCGCGAGGAAAAACGCCCGGAGGTGTGAGCGGCCGCCGACCCCGGGTCGGTGCCCGGCGCCGGCGGCTGGCCCGCGTCACGCCAGGTTCGACGAGCGGGGGTACGCGTCGGTCGGGTCGGTGAGGACGTTGACCAGATACGGCACACCCGAATCGAACGCCCGACGCAGGGCCGACCCCAGGTCGGCGGACTTCGCCACCGTCTCGCCGGCCCCGCCCAGCGCCTCGACCACGGTGTCGTACCGCAGCTCGGGCTGGAGGTCGGCCGCCACGTCATAGCCGTACATGGCGCGCATCGGATGTTTCTCCAGGCCCCAGATGCCGTTGTTGCCGACCACGATCACGACCGGCAGCCGCTGCCGGACCAGGGACTCCACATCCATCAGGGAGAAGCCGGCCGCCCCATCGCCCATCAGCACGCAGATCTGCCGGTCCGGATGGGTGACCCGGGCACCCATCGCGTAGCCCATCCCGGTGCCGAGGCAGCCGTACGGGCCCGGGTCCAGCCAGGTACCGGGCAGCGCCGGCTCCAGGTACTTCCCGGCGTACGAGACGAAGTCACCACCGTCACCGATGGTGATGGCGTCGCGGGCGAGCACCTTGCGCAGCTCGCCGTAGACCTGGGCGGGGCGGATCGGGTCGGTGTCGGCGGCCATCTCCGCGGCGTCGCGGGCTTTGGCGGCGTCCTCGGCGGCCCGCAGGTCGGCGATCCAGCCCGCGTGGTCGGTCCGGTCGCCCGAGTGCCCGGCGAAGGCACCGAGGATCAGCCGCAGGTCACCGGCGGGAGCGGCGGCCGGCTGCAGGTGCCCCGCGCGCTGGCTCGGCGCGTCGACGACGTGCACCACCGTGGCGTCGCCGAAGTCACCGAAGTTGAGCCGGAAGTCGAGTGGGGTGCCGACGACCACGACGACGTCCGCCCCCTTGAGGGCGACCCGGCGGGCCTTGGCGAAAGCGAGCGGGTGCCCCGGCGGCAGCGCGCCACGACCCATGCCGTTGGTGAACACCGGCACCTGGAGCGCCTCCGCCGCCTCGCGCAGCGCGTCGACGGCGCCCCCGGCGTACACGTCGGAGCCGGCGATGAGCACCGGGTGAGCGGCGCCGGCAATCAGCGCCGCCGCTTTCGCCACCTCGCCCGGATCCGGCTCGATCGGGGCGGCGCCCGCCGGGGCGGGCAGATCCGCGTCGGCCACCGAGAAGACCGCCTCGAGTGGGAAGTCCAGGAAGGCCGGGCCCCGGTGCGGGGTAAGCGCCGCGGTCAACGCGGCACCCACCGCACGGGGGATGTCGTCGGGGCTGAAGACGGTCTCCGCGTGCTTGGTCACCGGGGCGACCAGCGGCAGGTGGTCCATCTCCTGGAGGCTGCCCGAGCCCCAACGGAACTGCGGGGCCCGCCCGCCGAGCACCAACACCGGTGACGCGTTGAAGTATGCGCTGGTCAGCCCGGAGATACCGTTCGTGACACCGGGACCGGCGGTGAGCACCGCGAGGCCGGGGCGGCGCTGGAGCTTTGCCACTGCCTCGGCGGCGAACACCGCCGACTGCTCGTGTCGCACGTCGTAGATCGGGAAATCGTCCTTGTGCGCGGCATCGTAGAGCGGAAACACGTGCCCACCGGAGAGGGTGAACATCTCCCGCACCCCGTACGCGCGCAGCGCCGCGAGCGCGAGTTGCCCACCGTGACCTTCGACCCGTTCGGACATCACCGCTCCCCTTCGTCCGGATCACCCGAGTCACACGCTACTCACCGGTAGCACGCATGTGAACAGCCCTCGGGTCAGCGTCCGGTGAAGTCCGGCTTGCGCTTTTCCACGAACGCCGCCATGCCCTCGCGCCGGTCGTCGGTGGCGAACAGCGCCGCGAAGAGCTGACTCTCCCAGGCGAGGCCGGAGTTGAGGTCCATGTCCAGGCCGCCGTCGACCGCCAGCTTCGCGGCGCGCAGCGCCTGCGCCGGCCCGGTCAGGTAGGGCTGCACCATCGCCACCGCCGCGTCGTAGACCTCGGCGGCCGGGGCCGTCCTGTCGGCCAGGCCGATCCGCAGCGCTTCCTGAGCGTCGACCATCCGGCCCGACATGATCAGGTCCTTGGCGCGGGCCGGGCCGACCAACCGGGCCAGCCGCTGGGTGCCGCCCGCACCGGGGATGATGCCGAGCTTGATCTCCGGCTGACCGAGCTTGGCGTCCTCGGCGACCACCCGCCAGTCGCAGGCCAGGGCCAGCTCGCAGCCGCCGCCGAGGGCGTACCCGGTGATCGCGGCGACCACCGGCTTGGGGATCCGGGCGAACGCGCCCAGCGCACCGGACAGGTCGGCGGCACGGGCGGCCATGTCCACGTAGGACATCTCGGCCATTTCCTTGATGTCCGCACCCGCGGCGAAGACCTGCTCCCCGCCGTACACGATGACGGCGCGGACGTCCCGGTCGGCGGTGGCCGCCGTCGCCGCGGCCCGCAACTCCTCCTGGACCTGGGTGTTCAGGGCGTTCATCGGCGGCCGCTCCAGTCGAATGGTGCCGATGCCGTCCTTGGTCTCCAGCCGCACGAACTCGCCCACGCTGACCCTCACTTCCTCGTCGAAGTCGCGCGTCAACCTTACGGCGCGGGTCGTTGGGTACATAGTCTGGTGTCCGGTCCGCCACCGGGAGCTCCCGCCATGGTCACGTACTACGACGACACGTCGGTCCAGGTCACGTCCACCGCCATTTGGGTGGACGGCCGGTCCTTCCAACTTGCCGAGATCAGCACCGTGTGGCACCACCGGGGCAACCGCTCGTGGCGCGTGCTCGTCGGTCGGGGCGCGATCGGTGCGGCCCTCGCCGGTCCCCTGGTGGCCGCCGCGTTGGGTGTCGCGCTCGCCCTCCTGTTGGGCCGCTCCCCCACCGTCACGATCGCCATCGTCGGCGCCTCGGTGCTGGTCGGGCTCGCTGTCGGGCCGGTCGCCGACTTCCTCTTCGAGCACCTGGACCGCTCATACGTCCAGGGCAGCCGGCAGTGCGAGATCTGGGCCCGCTGGCGCGGTCGGCCGGTCCGGCTGGTGCGCACCGGGGACGCGGTGCGGTTCGGCCGGATCTACCGAGCGGTCCAGCGCGCCGTCGAGGCGGGTGAGCCGGCCGTGCGGGTCAGGAGGTGACCACCGGTCACACACGGTGACCCGGCCAGCCGCACATCTCGCAGGCGCGCTGCACGGCGGCCGCGCCGGCGGGGCCCAGGACACCCCACACCGACACCGCAACGGCCCACGTTGGCGCCGGCCCGGGTACGGGGTCAACCACCATGCCGACCGGTCGCGCTCGCGACACCGCGATTCGCCGCGGGATGGTTAGGCTTGGTGATGGCCCTCTATTACCGGGACGACGTGGTGCAGGTGACGTCGGAGTCGATCCGGGTCGGCGGGCTGGTGGTGGCGATCGCCGACGTGACGTACGTCTGGCACGACAAGGGACGGACGACCCTCGCTGTCCGGGGGCGCGTCCTGAGCCGGGGCCTACTGGTGCTACTGCTGTCGCTGCCACCGATCGTGGCCGTGGTCTGCGCGCTCTCGCTCGCCTGGTCGGTACCGGAACGGGGCTGGCGGCCGGTGCTCGTCGCGCTCGCCGCCTGCGTGGTGCTGGCACTGGCCGTGACTCCTTTCCTGGAGGTCCCACTTGGGTGGCTGGATCGGTCGTACGAGCGGGGAAACCGGGTGCACGAACTCTGGGTGCAGACGCACGGCCAGGAGGTGCTGTTGCTCCGCACGCCAGACGCGCTGCGGTTCGGGCAGGTCTACCGGGCCGTGCAGCGCGCGATCGAACAGCAGGGAGACCACCGGTGACCACCACCTGGCCATAACACGGCCGTTATTGACGAACCGGGCTGTGCGCAGCACAGCAGGCCAGTGCTCTCCTCTGTAGATAGTTACCTTCATCGATCCGAGGAGCAGTCATGCTGAGGTGGTTCATCGTCGGCGCCACCGCCCTCGCCCTGGTGCTTCCCGCTCCGCTCGGCGCCAGTGCCGGCGCCGCCGCCTCCGATCCGGGAAGTCCCGGCGACTACGCCGCCGGCTACGTTGACACCGTGGTCAGCGCCGCGGGTCGTTCCTTCTCCGCCCGGGTCTACTACCCGGCGACGGCATCCGGCGCCGGCCAGCCGGTCGCGGCGGGACGATTCCCCGCGCTCGCCTTCGGGCCCGGCCCCGGGCAGGCCACCTCGCGCTACCACTCGACCCTCGGGCACCTCGCCAGCTGGGGCTTCATCGTGGTCGCCCCCGATTCGCACGGCCGGAACGCGCCAAGCCACAGTGCCTTCGCCGACGACCTCAACACCGCCCTGGACTGGCTGGTCGCACAACACACCACGAGCGGCTCGCGGTTCGCCTGGCACGTCAGCGCCGACCGCCTCGGGCTGTCCGGGCACTCCACAGGGGGCGGGGCGAGCCTGCTCGCGGCGGCGCGCAATCCACGGGTGACGACGGTGGCCGGCCTCGCCGCGGTGGAGACCAACCCGTCCGCCATGGTGGCCGCCGCCACGCTCACCATCCCGGTTCAGCTGATCAGCGCGGAGCGGGACTCCGTCGCCACGATCTCCGGGCACCAGCGACCGATCTACGACAGCAAGCCGTCGGCCAAGCAGCTTCGGACCATCCGTGGCGGCTGCCACTGCGGCTTCCTGGACAGAGCCACTCCGACCTGCGAAAGCGGGAGCATCAACCGGGCCACCCAGTTGCGGCTCGCCCGGCGGCTGCTCACCCAGTGGTTCCTCCGTCACCTGGCCGGAGACCCGACGTACGACGAGGCGATCTGGGGAACGCCCGCGCAGACCGATCCGGCAGTCGCCTTCGAGGGCATGCGCTGACCGACGCCGGCGGCGGACCCCGGCCCCGCGGACCGGCCCGGGGCACGCTGCCACGGGGCGACGAGCGGGCACGGCAACGCGGACGTGCCGACGGCGTGGCGGGGCGGTCCGGCGCCGACCGGCCGTCAGCCCGACCGGTACAACTCGTCGATCTCGGCGCGGACGGGCAGCGCCACCGAGGCACCGAGCCGCCGGACGCACGCCGCGCCGGCCGCCGCCGCCCAGCGAACCGCGTCGACGAGACCCCGCCCCTCGGCCCAGCCGACGGCGAGCGCCGCGGTGAACGCGTCCCCGGCGGCGGTCGAGTCGACGACCTCGACCGGTACGGCCGGAATGTGCATCGCGGTCCCGTCCCGGTCGCCGTACCAAGCTCCGGACGCGCCCAGGGTGAGCACCACCCGCGGCGCCAGGTCGAGCAGGGCTTGCGGCTCCTCCCGACCTCGGCCGGTGAGCGCCGCGGCCTCGCTCTCGTTGACTACCAGCAGGTCGGTGGCGGCCAGCAGCTCCGGCGGCACGGGTCGGGCAGGCACGGCGTTGAGCACCACCCGGGTGCCGGCGGCGCGGGCCGCCACGGCTGCCGCGGTGACAGTCTCTACCGGGATCTCCAACTGCGCGACCAGCACGTCCGCCTCGCGGACGGCGACAAGCTCCGGCGCGGTCAGGCCGGTCATCGTGGCGTTCGCGCCAGGGCTGACGACAATGGCGTTCTCCCCCTTGGCATTGACCATCACGAGCGCGACGCCGGACGTGCCGTAGGCGACCCGCAGGTGGGAGGTGTCCACCCCGGCCGCGATGATCCGGGCACGGAGCGTGACCCCGAACGAGTCGGAGCCGATGGCACCGAGGAACGCGCAAAAGGCGCCGGCCCGCACGGCCGCCACGGCCTGGTTGGCGCCCTTGCCCCCCGGCACCATCACGAAGTCGGTGCCGAGCAGGGTCTCCCCGGGCCTCGGCAGCGCCGGGGCGGTCGCCACCAGGTCCATGTTGGCGCTGCCCACAACGACGACGCGGGGCTGTGGTGGCACCCGAACACCTCCTGGCACTCAGCGGGCCCCTGCTCCACCGCGGCTTGGCAGAAGCCCTTCCCTGCCCTCAGACGGCGCGGGCGGTGTAGCGGGCGCCGTGCCGCTCCACGACCAGGGGCAGACCAAAGGCCTTCGACAGATTGTCGCCGGTGACGGTGTCCGCGAGCAGCCCCTGCGCCACCACTCCGCCCTCGCGCAGCAGGAGCGCGTGGGTGAAGCCGGGCGGGATCTCCTCCACGTGATGGGTGACCAGCACCAGAGCCGGTGCATCCGGGTCGTACGCGAGCTCGGCCAGCCGGGCGACCAAGTCCTCCCGGCCAGCCAGGTCGAGCCCGGCGGCGGGCTCGTCGAGCAGCAACAGCTCCGGGTCGGTCATCAGCGCGCGGGCGATCTGCACCCGCTTGCGCTCGCCCTCGGAGAGCGTGCCGTAGCGGCGGCCGGCGAGGGCGTCGACGCCGAGCTGCCCGAGCAGAGCCCGGGCGCGGGCCTCGTCACCGCTGTCGTAACTCTCCCGCCAGCGGCCCATTACCGACCACGCGGCGGTGACCACGACGTCGGTGACCCGCTCGTCGGCGGGGATGCGTTCGGCCAGGGCGGCGGTGGAGAGCCCGATGCGGGTGCGCAGTTCGGTCACGTCGGTGCGGCCGATCCGCTCGCCGAGCACGTGGGCGGTGCCGGCGGTCGGGTGTAGCCGGCCGGCGGCCAGGTTGAGCAGGGTGGTCTTGCCTGCGCCATTGGGGCCGAGCACAACCCAGCGCTCGTCCAGCTCGACCCGCCAGTCCACGTCGTGCAGGAGGGCCGTGCCGGAGCGGCGGACACCGACGCCGTCGAGGCTGACCACCAGATCCGCGTCCACGGGCGAGGGAGCAGCAGCGTCGTCGGGGGCGCCGGGGATCAGGTCACCAGTCACGAGCCCATCCAACCACGCACCCACCCGGCGCCCCCCACGGGCGGTGCGCCAGCCATAGGCTGAGCATCGTGTCGTTGATCACCCCCACCGGAGGACGGCCGATGCCTATACGGAGCAGGGAGCCGCTCGGATGGCCGCCTTCGCGGTGTTCCGTCGCCGCGACCTGATCTGACTGTCGGCCGGCCAGCCCGTCCGGGTGTCGCTCGCACCCGGACGGCACTCGACCGAGAATGTCGGCTCACATGCTGAGCCGGCGGTGATACGCATCCCGTCGCCGGCGGTGATACATACATCCCGTCGCGTGACGGACAGCGACGTCAGCCGGTCAGCCAGTCGTGGAGCCGAACACCTCGTCCCGGACGGCGTCGAGGGCGGTGTGCAGGGCACCGCGCAGGATCGGCTCCTCGGTCAGCCCGGTGGGTACCACCCGGGGGCGGACCAGGGTGATCGCGGCGACCTCCTGCTGCACCCGCTCCGCCAGCGTCGTCCCACCGGCCTGACCGACCTCGCCGGCGAGCACCACCAGCGGCGGGTCCAGCACCACGCAGGTGCTCGCCACGCCGAGGGCGAGCCGGCGGGCCAGCTCGTCGAGCATCGGTCCACCGGCGGCGCCGTCGGCGACGGCGGCCCACACGCCGTCGGCCGCCGTGCCGTCCGGGTACCCGTGCTCGCGGGCCAACGCGCGCACCGCGTCGCCACCGGCGAGCTGCTGAAAAGCCGGCTTGGCCCGACGCGAGACGTCGCGCGGGATCGGCGCGCCGGGCACCGGCAGGTAGCCGATCTCACCCGCGGCGCCGCTGCTGCCATGGTGCAGGCGCCCGCCCAGCACGATCGCCAGCCCCACACCGGCGCCGACCCAGACCAGCACGAAGTCCGGTACACCCTGGGCCGCGCCGGACTGCGCCTCGGCCATCGCGGCCAGGTTGACGTCGTTCTCGAAGACCACCGGGGTGTGCAGGTCGTCGCGAAGCGCGGCGAGCAGGCCAGCGTGCCAACGCGGCAGATTGAACGCGAAGGTGATGTCGCCGCTGCCGGGATCGACCAGACCGGGAGTGCCCAGCACGATCCGCCGAACGCTGGACAGCTGCGCCTGGGCGCTGCTGGCCACCTGGACGACCGCGTTGTGTACCACCCCGACCGGGTCGTCGGTGTTCCGCGTCGACTGCTCGACTCGGCCGATCACGGCGCCGGTGATGTCCGCGCAGGCGGCGACCACCCGATCCGGCCCGACATCCACGCCGACGACGTGGGCACTGCCTGGCCGGACGGCGTAGAGCTGGGCGTTCGGGCCCCGGCCGCCCGCCTGCTCGCCGACGCGGGTGACCAGCCCCCGCTCCTCCAGGCGTTCGACCAGCTGCGACGCCGTGACCTTGGACAGCCCGGTCAGCTCACCCAGCCGGGCCCGGGTCAGCGGGCCGCGCTTCAGCAACAGTTCCAGGGCTGCGCGGTCGTTGAGCGCCCGCAACAGACGAGGGGTGCCGGGAAGCCGGGTCGCGCTCATGCCACGTCCTTGAAATTCTGTAAGGTTTGCTAACTGTAAACAGCCCTGCAAAACGGGTAGCCGTAGCGTATCGGCCACTCGTCGACCAAAGCGCCCGGCCGACCCGCCAGCGGCCGCCTCCGACACGAAGACGAATGCCACCCGGCACCGAAAGGGAACGACCAGTGCCACCCCACACCGAAAAGGAAAGACCAATGCCACCCCACACCGAAAAGGAAAGATCAGTGGGGTTGGATCCAGGACTCCGCCGGCTCGCACTGGGCACGCTGCTCGCCGCATACCCAGGCCCGGTCCCGCCGGACTGGGCCGTCGACCTGGTCGGCGAAGGACTCGCCGGGCACACCCTGTTCGGCACCAACGTCCACGACCCGGACCAGGTCACGGCGAGCACCGCCGCGCTGCGCGCCGCCCGGTCGGACGTACTGATCGCTATTGACGAGGAGGGTGGGGACGTCACCCGACTGGCCCACGCCACCGGCAGCCCGTACCCCGGCAACGCCGCGCTCGGCGCGATCGGCGACGTGGCACTGACCCGGCGCGTCCACGAGGCGATCGGCGCGGAGCTGGCCACCGTCGGCGTCACCGTCAACCTGGCCCCGACCGTCGACGTGAACAGCACCGACGACAACCCGGTGATCGGCACCCGCTCGTTCGGCGCCGATCCGGTGCAGGTCGCCGCGCACGCCGCAGCGGCGGTGTCCGGGCTCCAGGCCGCCGGCGTCGCCGCATGCGCCAAGCACTTCCCCGGCCACGGCGCGACGATCGCCGACTCCCACCACGAGCTGCCCACCGTCGACGTACCGGTGGACGTTCTGCGCGCGCGGGACCTGCCCCCGTTCGCCGCGGTCGTCGCCGCCGGCGTGCGGGCGGTGATGACCGCGCACATTCGGGTCCCGGCAGTGACCGGCGACGGCCCGGCCACCTTCAGCCGGGCGGTCCTGGTCGACCTGCTGCGGCGCGAACACGGCTTCACGGGCACCATCGTCACCGACGCCCTGGAGATGAAGGGCGCCGCCGGCGCCGCCGGCGGCGTGGGCCCCGCCGCGGTCCGGGCCCTGGCCGCCGGCGCGGACCTGCTCTGCATCGGCGCCAAGGTCGACGCCGACCTGGTCGAGCGGGTGGCGGCGGAAATCGTGGCGGCGCTGGGCGACGGCCGGCTGGACCGGGCGCGGGTCGAGGAGGCGGCTGGCCGTGCCGCCGATCTCGCCGCCTGGACCCGGGCCGCCGGCACCGTCGAATCCGCCCCCGCCGACCTCGGATACGCGGCCGCCCGCCGCGCCGTCCGGGTGGAGGGTGCGCTGACCGGGCTGGATCGGCCCCTGGTGGTGCAGCTGCATGCGACCTCCACCATTGCCGAGGGGCCGGTGCCGTGGGGGCTTGGCCCGCACCTCGCCGACACGGAGGAACTACGGGTACTGGCCGCCGAAACCGACCCGGCGGCCCTGGTCCGGCTCGCCGGCGACCGCCCGATCGTCCTGGTCGGCCGGCACCTGCACCGGCTCCCCGGCGCCACCGATCTGGTGACCGCGCTGGCCGCGCGGCACCCGGTGACGGTGGTCGAGATGGGCTGGCCGGCACAGTGGCGGCCAGCTGGCGCCCGGGCCTTCGTCACCACGTACGGGGCGAGCCACGCCAACGGACGGGCCGCCGCCGAAGCGCTCGGGCTGACCCACTGAACCGCCCCTGCACACTCTGCGTCACCGAACACCCGAGATCCTACGGATCGAACAGCAGCAGGTCAGAGTCCACTTATCGACACCGCGACCCGCGCGAATGACTCTTGCCGACCGGCCTGAGGATACGTAGCGTGATCGCAACAGCCGGTGATCGACCGAACCACCGGACACCGGGACGGGGCCTGGGGGAGAAGGGCGCGGGCCGGGGATCCGGCCCGGGAGATCCGGTCCGCGCCCCGCCGGCCGCCGCGCCGAGCGGTCAGCTCGGGTAGACGCCGAACGACCGCCAGCCCCGGTCGGGGAAGCCGGCCGCCTCGGCCACCCGGGCCGAGGCGCCGTTGCGCCGGTTGTGCAGGTACGTCGGTACCGCTCCCTCGTCGAGCACCCGGCGGGCCGCCTGGGCGACCAGTCGCCGGGCCAGCCCGCGTCCACGCGCCGCCGGCACCGTCTCCACCGCCAGCTCGCGCCCGTACGCGTCATGCCACTTGACGCCCGCCCCGGCCAGGTACCGACCGCGGTCGTCCCACACCACCAGCACGGGCTGGTCGAACAGCCGCAACCAGGGCGGCAGGCCCGGAACGGTCGGCGCCACCCACTCCCCCACGTCGGGCAGCTTCGCCGGCGCGCGACTCCATCGGAACACGTCATCGTGCACCGCCCAGCCGGCGTGGCCGACGGCCACCGGCAGCCCGGGCAGCAACCGTCGGGGGCAGTCGCGGGCCAGGTCGCGGGCGGCGGTCACCCGGTCCGGTGGCACCGACAGCACCGTGCTGCCCCCGACACTGACGGCGATCGCCGGCCTGAGCCGGCCGTCCCACGCGGGCAGCGCCCGGCGATGGGACCGGACGACGTGCAAGCCGGGGCCGGCGGGCCACTGGCCCAGCCAGACGGCCAGGTGCAGGTGGAGCAGCCGGTCACGCATCGACTTCTCCCTCCGGCCCACGGTCGTCACCGTACGCCGAGCCCCCGCAGCGCGGCGCCATACGGACCACCCTCCGGGCGCCGGGCCGGCCTCCGATCTCGGTGGCTTCCGGCCCTGGTGGGGTCCCACCCGCCAAGATCTCGCGCCGGCCGCCTCCCGTCCTTCGTGCCACAGGCCGTAAGCAGCTCGCAAGGATTGCGCCGGCCGACGGTGACTAGGCTGGGCCGACACGAGGGAGGTCCGGTGACGCAGCGGGTGCTGGTCGTCGATGACGACCGGACGGTCAGCGACGTGGTCTGTCGCTACCTGGAGCACGCCGGCTACCAGGTCACACACGTGGGTGACGGCGTGTCGGCACTCGACGCCGTGGCCACCCAGCCGCCGCACCTGGTCGTCCTTGATCTGATGCTGCCGGGGCTCGACGGCCTGGAGGTCTGCCGGCGGCTGCGCGCGCAGCCGGAGGGCGTGCCCATCATCATGCTCACCGCCCGGGGCGACGAGGCCGACCGGATCCTCGGCCTGCAACTCGGCGCCGACGACTACCTGGGCAAACCGTTCTCTCCGCGGGAGCTCGTGCTGCGGGTCCGGTCGGTGCTGCGGCGAGCCGGCGGCGAGCTGACCACGGCGCCGGACGTGCTGCGCGACGACGGCCTGGTGGTCGAGACCGGCCCCCGGGTGGCCCGGCTGCACGGCCGCGAGCTGACCCTCACGGTGCGCGAGTTCGACCTGCTGGCCTACCTGATGCGGCACCCGGCCCGGGCGTTCCGCCGGGCGGAGCTGCTGGAACGGGTGTGGGGCTGGAGTTTCGGCGACCAGTCCACGGTGACCGTGCACGTCCGGCGGCTACGCGAGAAGATCGAGGTCGACCCAGCGAACCCGCAGCGCATCGTGACGGTGTGGGGCGTCGGCTACCGCTACGAGCCCTTCGATGGGTGACCTGGCGCTGATCTTCGCGTTCGCCCTCGGCGCGGCGCTCTGCGTCGGGGCCGTCGGCGCGCTCGTCCTGCGCCGGCTGCGCGGGCGGTCCATCACCGTCCACATCGTCGCGCTGCTGGCGGTCACCGTGACGGCGGTGGCTGCCGGTGTCGCGGCGGTCGCCGAGGCGATGTTCCTCTCCGCACACGACCGGGACGTGGTGCTGATCACCGTGGCGGCGGCGGCCGTGGTCAGCCTCGCGGTGGGCTGGCTGTTCGGGCGGCGCCTGGCCGCCGCGGCCGTCTGGGCCGACCAGGCCCGGCAGCGGGAGCGGCGCATCGAGCAGGGGCGACGCGACCTCGTCGCCTGGGTGTCGCACGACCTGCGGACCCCCCTCGCCGGGCTGCGGGCGATGGCCGAGGCGCTGGAGGACCGGGTGGTCGCCGACCCGGAGTCGGTGAGCGAGTACCACCGCCGCATCCGGGTGGAGACGGACCGGATGACCCGGCTGGTGGACGACCTGTTCGAGCTGTCCCGGATCAACGCTGGTGCGCTGCGGCTGACGCTGTCGGCGGTGCCGCTGGGCGACGTGGTCTCCGACGCGCTCGCGAGCACCGCACCCCTGGCCGCAGCCCACCGGGTGCGCCTGAGGGCACCCGACTCGGGCTGGCCCACCGTGCTGGCCAGCGAGCCCGAACTGGCCCGGGTGGTGGGGAACCTGCTACTCAACGCCGTCCGCTACACCCCCTCGGACGGGACGGTCCGGGTCGACACCGGCTGCGACGCCGACAGCGCGTGGTTCGCCGTGGCCGACACCTGCGGCGGTATCCCGGAGGACGACCTGCCCCGGGTCTTCGACGTCGCCTTCCGCGGTGAGCCCGCGCGTACCCCACGATCGGCCAACCGCTCCGGGCCGAGTGGCGCGGGCGGGCTGGGGTTGGCGATCGTGCGCGGCTTGGTCGAAGCCCACGGTGGACGGGTACAGGTTCGGAATATTGCCGGAGGGTGTCGCTTCGAGGTCCGGCTGCCGCTCGCGGGAACCTAGGGAACTGATCGACCGTCATATCTATTTTCATAGGCGTACAACTTTGTTTGGGACGGTAGGGTCATGCCGAATCAGCCGAATGACCGTTACCAACACGACCCCGAGTTGGTCTGGCCGACCGTCGGGGTCAAGGGACGGTTCCCGGCCCAGCCGCCGTACCGGGGCAACCGCGGGTCCGCGCTCACCTGGGGTGAACTGAACCGCCTGCCCGCCGGCGCCTCGACCCGCACCCTCAACAACACCCGCTGACCGCGCCGGCGAGGCGGCGCGGGCTTTCGCACACCTGTCGGGTAACGTCTTCTGGTCCTCCGACCGCCGACGACAGGAGCAACTCCGCGCATGGGCAAGAAGACGATCCGCGTCTCCGACTTCAGCGGCAGGGTCCTGCGACCCGACGACGAGGCCGTCCGCGTCGTCATCCTGGAACATCCCGACCTGGTCGCCGGGCCCGTGCAGTTGGACGCCACCCCGGTCGAGGTGGAGGGCATCGACGACGCCGCTCTGGACGTCGTCGTGGTCGAGATCCATGACCGGAACGGCGGCGGCGAGCCCCGCCGGGTGGTGCTGACCGCCAGCGAGTTCGACGCGATGGCCACCGACGTGCCGATGGCGCAGCTGCTGAAGACCGCCGAGCGGGTCCGCCCGCCGAAGACCCGCCGGGCCGCCGAAAAGGTGGACTACGGCACGATCGAGCACGCGGGCAGGCCGCACCGGGGCCGGGTCACCGAGGATGAGGCCCGGCTGGTACGCGAACGGCTCGACGAGGTCAACAAGCGCCTCGCCGACGCCGGCATCCGCCAGATCGACCCGACCGACGCGGAGCACGCCACCCGGTACGGCTTTCCCACCGCCGGCTGACGCCCCCGGCCGGGCATGCGCCCCGTGCCGCGTGCCCGGCCGGCGTGCTCAGCTCTTCCGGGTGAGCGCGGCGAGCGCACCCTGGGCGGCGGCCTCCACGCCTTTCTTCTCGAGCCCGAGGCCGGTGAGCACGCCGTTGCCGCCCTCCTCCTCGATGAGGGCGAGCAGGATGTGCTCGGTGCCGATGTAGTTGTGGCCGAGCCGAAGCGCCTCCCGGAAGGTCAGCTCCAGGGCCTTCTTGCCGCGCGCGTCGTACGGGATCAGGTCCGGGACCTGCTCGACTCGCGGCGGTAAGGTCGCGACGACCGCTTCCCGGAAGCCCCCTTCCGGTCAGCCGGATGGAAGGGGGCCGTTCAGCCGGATGGAAGGGGGCCGTCCCGGGGGGGGACCGGTTCATCGGGCCGAAGCCGAACTCCGGCAGCGAGGCCTCGTGGACGCGGCCGCCGACGCGGCGTGTCACCATGGTGCCGACCGCCGGGATCGGTGACCGAGCCGCAGGAGCCCCGGGCCGGGGCACCCGGCACGGTCCAACCGCGGGAGGGATGCGAGTCGTGCGCCTTCATGTCGGCTGCGCGATGTGGGCGCACAGGTCCTGGCAGGGGCGGCTGCTGGCGCATCCCCTGCCGGCCCGGGAACGTCTGCGGCACTACGCCGCCTGGTGTACCGCGGTCGAGGGCAACACCACGTTCTACGCGACTCCGGCTCGGGACGCGGTGGCGTCGTGGGCGGAGCAGACCGGCCCCGACTTCCGGTTCGTGCTCAAGCTTCCGAAGGTCATCACGCACGAACGCCGGCTCGGCGACGTCGACGAGCAACTACGCGTATTCCTCGACGCGATCGAGCCGCTCGGCCCACGCGCCCACGCCCTCTGGATCCAGGTGCCGGGCTCGTTCGCCCCCACCGACGTGCCCGTCCTCGCCCGCTTCCTCAGCCGGCTCCCCCGCTCCCACCGGTACGCCGTGGAGGTCCGGCACCCGGCGTTCGTCGACGACCCCCGCTCGACCCGGCTCCTCGAAGCGGCACTCGCCACCGTGGGGGCGGAGTGGATCCCCTTCGACACCACCACCTTCTTCTCCGCCCCACCGTCCAGCGACGCGGAACGCGACGCCTGGACGAAGAAGCCACGGATGCCGCTCCGGTCGGTCGCACTGACCGACCGGCCGATCGTCCGGTACCTCGGCCGCGACGACACCGCACAGACCGTCGAGGGTTGGCGGCACTGGGTCGGGGTCACCACCGAATGGCTGCGCGAGGGTCGCTCGCCGACGGTGTTCGTCCACACCCCGGACAATGCCGACGCGCCCGTGCTCGCCCGCCGCTTCCACGACGAGGTACGCGCTCTCGCCCCCGAGCTCGAACCGCTCCCGGCACCGATCTCGATCGAACCCCCGACCCTGTTCTGACCCGGTCGAGGCGATCAGGCAACCGGCGCCGACCCCCATCGGTCCAGGCCGGGTGGCTCGGGTATCGGAAAGGCACCGGGGCCGGCGGTCCCGCGGCTACCCGGATCCGCTGCTGGCCAGGCGGACGGTGAAGAGCGCACCCCGGCCCGGCTCGCTGGCAACCCCGATCGTGCCGCCGTGCGCCTCGGCCAGCTTGCGGGCGATCGCCAGCCCAAGGCCGCTGCCGCCGGTGGCCCGGCTGCGCGAAGCCTCGGCCCGCCAGAACCGGTCGAAGACCCTCGGTAGGTTCTCGGCGGCGATGCCCACGCCGGTGTCCCGTACGGTGATCGTCGTGTCGTGTGCACCCACCGTCACGGTGCCACCGGCCGGGGTGTGGCGGATCGCGTTCGAGACCAGGTTACCGACGAGCTGACGCAGGCGTACGGCGTCGGCCGGTAGCACCGGGTCGTCCCGGATGTCCATGATCAGCCGGACCCCGGCGGCGTGCGCGGTGCCCAGGTGCGCGTCCACCACCTGGGTCAGGACGTCCCGGAGGTACGTCGGCTCCGGGTGGATCCGCAACGTGCCCGCATCCGCCGCGGCCAGGTCGCTCAGGTCGTCGATGATGTGTTGCAGGAGGACGGCCTCCTCGTGCAGCAGCTCCAGCAGCTGGGCGTCGGTCGGCGTCAGATTGTCCTGGGCCGCCTCCAGCCAGCTACGGATGTTGCTGAGCGGGGTCCGCAACTCGTGGGCGACATCGGTGACCATGTCCCGGCGCTGGGTTTCGGCCCGGTCCCGGCGTTCGACGGAGTCGTTGAGGGCCCGGGCCAGGCGGCCGATCTCGTCGGCGCCGGCGATCGGGGCCGGAGCGTGCTGGTCGACGGCCTCGGTGAGGGCCCGCAGCGGGCGGACCAGCCGGCGGCCGACCAGCACGGTGACGACGATGGTGGCGAGCAGCACAGCGCCGGTGACCGCGACGATCCGGACGGTGTTCTCCGTGGAGAGGGTGAACGTGGTCTGGTCGGCGCCGTCGCCCGGATCGGTGACGAAGAGCAGGGCGGGCGGGGCGACGTACGGTTGGAGCAGGGCTCGCCGTGACTTCTCCACACACGATTGGACTCGGGCGACGTCAGTCGCGGACACGGACGCGCTCTCCAGCGGGACGGCGGGCATCAAGGGCTGCTCACCGGGCACCTGCTTGATCGAAGCGCCGACCTGGTAGACGGAGAAGTCGGGCCGCACCCAAAGGGTGCGGGGGTCGGGTAGGTCGAGGCACCGACCGGCCAGGTCCGCCAGCGACCGCAGCGCCTTCTGCTCGGTCTTGGTGACCAGCGTGTTCATATCCACGTCGCACCACCGCGCCTCGGTGGACAGGTCCGGCGTGGCTCGGGTGACCACCGGCCGGCCGTTCGGCGCCGTACCGACCGTCGCGTCGAGGCCGAGCCCGCGCAGGCAGTCGACCTCCTTGGCGGCCAGTTGTTGCAGGTCGGGACGTTCGGAGGGGGGAACCTCCAGCGGACCGACGGCCCGGCTGTCGATCCGCTCGCCGCCTCCGGTGAGGCCGAGGTCCAGGTTGAGCGGGTCGACGACCGCGGACGGGCGGGCGGTGCGCAGCGGCGGGCCGGCGGCCGAGTCGGCGATCACCTGCCGGTCCTCGGTCATCAGGGTGATCCGGCGGCCCAGTTCCACGGCCCGCGCCTCGATCAGTTCCGGGGCGCCGGACCAGTCGGGGTGGGTGGCGGCGTACCCGATCAACATGTCGTAGACGCCCTTGTCGTCGGCGAGCGACCGGCCCTGTTCCTGGCTGATCGCGCGGGTCGCGGTGCGAACGGCCAGCCACGCGGTGGCGGTGGTGGCGGCGACCGCGATCAGGATCGAGGTGACCAGCAGCCTGGTGAGCAGGCTGTGCCGCAGCGGCACCCGGTTGGTCCTCACGGCGTTCCCATCGGACCAGGCTCCAGCTTCGGGCTGGACGTCAGCTTGTAGCCGACGCCGTAGACCGTCAGTAGCTGGGTGGGACGCCGCGAATCCGGTTCGATCTTTCGACGTAGGTTCATGACGTGGACGTCGATGGTGCGCTCGGTGGAGCTGCGGTCGATGCCGCGGGTGTGGTGTAGCAGCTGGGCCCGGGTGAACACCCGCTCGGGCTGTTGCGCCATGGCGGCCAGGATCGCGAATTCGCCGCGGGTGCACTCGATTGGCACGCCGTCGACGGTCACCTGGTGCCGGCCGAGGTCGACGCAGATCCGGCCGATCTCCCGCCGGCCGAAACCGGAGGCGTGCGGGGCGCTGCGGGGCGCGCGCCGCAGCAGGGTACGGATGCGGGCCATCAGCTCCCGCGGGCTGTACGGCTTGGTCAGGTAGTCGTCGGCGCCGAGCTCCAGCCCGAGCAGCAGGTCCTCCTCGGTGGTCCGGGCGGTCAGCATCAGCACCAGTACGTCCGATTCCTGGCGCAGCGTCCGACACACCTGCAGGCCATCGAGCCCCGGCATCATCACGTCGAGCATCATCAGATCGGGCCGGCGGCGTCGGCCCTCGGCCAGCGCCGCCCGCCCGTCGTGCACCACGATGGCCTCGTGGCCCTCGGCGACCAGATACCGACGCACCACCTCGGCCTGGCGGGGATCGTCGTCTGCGACGAGGACTCGAGCACTCATGGCGGCGATGATAGGCCCGTCCCGACCTGCGGCAGGAGCCCGCGGGCGATAGCTCACAGCTTCCTAATACTGCAACGGCGGGTCGTAGCTTCGGGTGCTGATCATTCGTTGGTTGGTTGTGGTGGATGCGCGGGTGGTCGGGTCGTGGGATGCCGGGTTGGAGGAGTTGTTCTTCCGGTTCGCGCATCGGTTTGAGCGGGTGGAGCCGCGGCGGCGGGCATGGGCGTATGTGCGGGGGCTACTGGCACCGTTGGAGCGGCGTAACGGCTGGACCCTCGCGGAGCAGGCTGGGCATGTGTCGCCGGACGGGTTGCAGGGCATGCTGTGCAGCGCGGCGTGGGACCGGGACGCGGTCCGCGATGACGTGCGCGATTACGTGGTGGACCAGATCGGCGATGCGGCCGGGGTGCTCATCGCTGACGAGACGGGGTTCGTCAAGAAGGGCCGTGCGTCGGCGGGGGTCCAACGGCAGTATTCGGGTACGGCGGGCAAGACCGAGAACTGCCAGATCGGCACGTTCCTGTGCTACGCCACGCCGCGGGGTCGGGCGTTGATCGATCGGGAGTTGTACCTGCCCAAGTCGTGGACCGGTGATCGGGACCGGTGCCGGCGCTCGGCGATCCCGGACGCCGTCGGGTTCGCGACCAAGCCGCAGCAGGCGCAGGCCATGCTGGAGCGGGCGGTCACCGCGGGGGTGCCGTTTTCGTGGTTCACGGCCGATGAGGCCTACGGGCAGAACCCTGGCCTGCGGGGCTGGTTGGAGGATCGGGACATCGCGTACGTGATGGCCACCCGACGCGACGATCGGGTGCCCTCCGGGCTGCACACCACCACCGGTGTCGACGAGCTGATCGGCAGGGTGCGTGCGGGCGCGTGGCAACGACTGTCGTGTGGTGACGGCGCGCACGGGCCGCGCCGCTACGACTGGGCTCGGCTGCCGATCCGCCGCACCTTTGCCCACGGCCGCCGCGGCTGGGTCCTGGCCCGACGCTCGATCACGGATCCCGGCGACATCGCCTACTACGTCTGCTTCGGCCCCCGCGGCACCCGACTACGCGACCTGGTGCGGGTCGCCGGTAGCCGTTGGTCGGTGGAGGAATCGTTCCAGACCGCGAAGAACGAGGTCGGCCTGGACCAGTACCAGGTCCGCCGCTACGACGCCTGGTACGCCCACATCACCCTCGCGATGGCCGCCGCCGCGTTCCTCGTCGTCACCCGCGCCCTCGAAGCCGCAAAGGGGGCACCACCGCAAACGAGCGCAGCCAGATCCCGCTGAGCAGCAACGAAATCCGCCGCCTGTTCGCCCACCTCGTCCTGACCACCCGCCGTCGAGCCGACCACATCCTGCGCTGGTCCGACTTCCGCCGTCGCCGCCAGGAACAAGCCCGAGCCGCCCACTACCGCAAACGACTCAAACCGCCATAAGTCACGACCCGCCGTTGCAGTACTAACGACCGCCGGCCACGCTGCTCGGCATGCAGTCGAATCCTGACGCTCCCACCGAACTGATACCGCTCGTCGCCGATCCGCCAACACGGCGGCGCCAGCCTGGATGGTGGCTCGCCGCCGGCGTCGCCGTCGCGCTGGCGGCCGGGGGGGCGGTCGCCGTGACCCGGCACCGGACCGCCGAGACGCCACGACCGGAGGAGACGGTCGCCGCCGCGACGGCGAACGTCGAACGCCGGGACCTGTCCACCACCAGGTCGTTGCCGGGCACCGTCGGATACGGCCCGGCCCGCCCACTCTCCGGGCATCAGCAGGCGACCGTCACCTGGCTGCCCGAGCCGGGAAGCACGATCGCGCGAGGCGATCAGGTGTACCGTGCGGACGACCTACCGGTGCCGCTCTTCTACGGCAGCATGCCGCTGTTCCGGGGCATCGCTGGCAGGAACCTGGTGGGCCGGGACGTGCAGATCGTGGCGGAGAACCTCAAGGCACTCGGCTACTCGATCGGCCGGCAGCCCTCGGCCGGCGAGTGGGTCGTGCCGGAACCCGCACCTGCCACCGGGCAGGACTCGGCGGCGGGCGGCACCGGCCGGAACTCACCGACGGACGACACCGGCCCGGGGAAACCAGCTGCGAGCACGACGGCGAATGCCGCCGGGAGCGGCACGGCGGCGAAGACCGCCGGGAGTGGCACAGCGGTGAAGGTCAACAAGGGTGAGGGCGTGCTCACCACCCGGCTGATCGACGCGATCAAGCGCTGGCAGGCGGACCTCGGCCGCCCCGTCACCGGAACCATCGCGGTAGGTGACGTCGAGGTGCTCAGCGGCGCGATCCGGGTTGACTCGGTCAGCGTGCAGGCCGGCGCCCCGGCCGACGGACCGCTGATGTCGGTCACCTCGACCCGCAAGGTGATCACGGTGAGCGCCGAACTCTCCGATGCCGGCTCCATCGCGCAGGGCGACCAGGTCACCGTGCGACTGCCCGACGACCGCACCGTGCCGGCCCGGGTGGTCGCGGTCGGCCGGGAACTCGTCTCGCCCGACACAGGCCCCGGCACCGAAGCACCGAAGCTGACGGTGACGGCTTCCGTCAACGACCCGAGGACCATCACCAAGATCGACGCCGCCGACGTGACAGTGAATTTCGTCGGTCGTACCAGCAAGGACGTGCTCGCCGTGCCGGTGGAGGCGCTGGTGGCTCTCAACGAGGGCGGCTACGCCGTACAGGTGCCCGGAGGTCTCGTCGCGGTACGCACCGGCATGTTCGCCAACGGCTGGGTCGAGATCACCGGTGACGGGCTCGCCGAGGGCACCACTGTGGCGGTCGCCTCGTGACCACGGAACCCGTCCTGTCCGTCCACGACGTAGGCATGGTCTATCCAGGCGGGGTGCGGGCCCTCGGCGGTGTCAGCCTGACCATCGCCGCCGGGGAACTGGTGGCAATCGTCGGGCCGTCCGGCTCCGGCAAGTCGACGCTGCTCAACGTCATCGGGACCTTGGACCGCCCCACCTCGGGAACCGTCCGGATCTCCGGCCACGACGTCGCGGCTCTCGGTGACCGGCATCTCTCCGCCCTGCGAGCGCGCGAGATCGGTTTCGTCTTCCAGCAGTTCCATCTCGCCGATGGACTCAGCGCCGCGGAGAATGTCGGCACCGGACTGCTCTACGCCGGGGTGCCCCGCCGGGAGCGGCGCGAACACGCCCTGCACGCCCTGGCCCGGGTCGGCCTGGCGCATCGTAGCGGCCACCGGCCGCAGCAGCTCTCCGGTGGAGAGCGGCAACGCGTCGCGATCGCCCGCGCGCTGGTCAACCGGCCGTCGCTGGTGCTGGCCGACGAACCCACCGGCGCGCTGGACACCGTCACCGGCAGAGCAGTGCTGGGGCTGCTGCGCCGGCTCAACGAGGAGGGCACCACCATCGCACTGATCACCCACGACCGCGACATCGCCGCGTCGCTGCCCCGACAGATCGAGATCCGGGACGGACGGCTGGTCGGCGACACGAGGACGGCCGGACGGTGAGCCGGCCTCGTCCCGCCCGGCTGGCCCCGCTGGACCTGCTCGGGCTCGGGCTGATGGGGGTGCGAACCCGCCCGGCCCGGGCGATCCTGTCCGGACTGGGCATCGCAATCGGCATCGCCACGATGATCGTGGTGACCGGCATCCCGGCCTCCAGCCAGGCCGCGCTGCTCCAGCAGCTCACCGCACTGGGCACCAACACCCTGCAGGCGATGGCGGTGCCGGAGGATGGCCGGCCGGCGCAACTGCCGGAGGAGGCGGTGAGCATGGTGCGACGGATCCGGCCGGTCACCGCGGCCAGCGCGGTAGGCAACACTCACACCCTGGTCCGCCGCAGCGACCGCATCGACCCCGACGACGGCTCCGGCCTGACCGTGCTGGCCACCCAGCTGGACCTGCTGCCAGTGATCAATGCCCGGATCCGGGTCGGTACGTGGTTGAACCCGGCCACGGCGCAGTTCCCCACCGTCGTGCTCGGCTCGGTCGCGGCCACCCGGCTCGGCATCACCGACCTGCCTCCCGATCAGGCCAGGCCCCAGGTGATGATCGCGAACCGCCGATTCACCGTGGTCGGCATTCTCACCACCACCGACCTGTCACCGGACATCGACCGGTCGGTCCTGGTCGGCTGGGAGGCGGCCCGTACCGAGTTGCGCTTCGACGGCCACCCGACGGTGATCTATCTGAAGTGCGCGGAGTCCGAGATCGACGCGGTCCGCGGGGTGCTACCGGAGACCGTCTCCCCGGAACGGCCCGGCAGGGTGATGATCACCCGGCCTTCGGACGCGCTGGCCGCCAAACAGGCCACCGAGAACAGCTTCTCGGTCCTGTTTCTCGCCCTGGCCGCGGTCGCGCTGATCGTCGGCGGTATCGGAGTGGCCAACACGATGGTCGTGTCGGTGCTGGAGCGACGCGGCGAGATCGGACTGCGGCGCGCGCTCGGCGCCACCCGCGGTCAGATCCGCGGCCAGTTCCTGACCGAGTCGGTCGTGCTGGCCACCGCGGGTGGGCTGGCGGGGACGGCGCTCGGCCTCCTCGCCACCATCGGGTACGCGACCTGGCAGGGATGGCCGCTCGTGGTACCGGCCCAGTCGGCCGGGGCAGGGGTGGTCGGTGCCATCGTCGTCGGAGTCCTCGCCGGTCTCTACCCGTGCGTGCGCGCGTCGCGGTTGACCCCGACCCAGGCCCTGGCCGCCGGGTGACACGGGCCCGACGGCCGGATGACACGACGGCCGGGCGACACGGGGCGCGACGGCCGGAACGGCAGGGGGGCGCGACGGCCGGATCCGGCTGTCGCGCCCCCCTGTCGTTCCGGTCGAGCTACCTTGTCGCTGCGGCGACCTGGCGCTCGCATTCGGGCGCTTTCTCCAGGCCGAGCCGGATCGAGCGCGCGTCGTTCTTGTCCCCGCCGAGTTCCAGGCTGACCCCGTCGCCACCGACCGCCGCGTGCTCGACGCCCTTGTCCTTCAGGCAGTCCACCACGGCGAGGGCGAAGTCACGGGCCTCCGGGTTGGCCGGGTCCTTCTCCCACGCGGGCAGCGGATAATACTGCGGCTCACAGATCTGGTTCGCCTCGGTCAGCTTCCTCTGCTCCTCCGAGGTCGCGACCCGGACCCCGGAGTCCTGAGCCTTCTTGCGGTCCACATCGCTGTCGACGCCGTGCTCCCGCATGCACTTGTTGTACGGCGCCAGCAGGGCCTCCCACTCCTCCGGGGTAGTGTCGAGCCGGGCACGCGGTCGCTGCGCCTGGGCCGAGGCAGACGGGTTGCTGCCGGGGCTGGTCAGCGTCGCCACCTTCGCCCCGTCGCCCGCGGTCGACCGATCACCATCGGACTGCTCGGTTGATGCGCACGCCGACAACGCGGTCAGCGCGATCGCGGCCACCACCATTCTGGGACTTCTCCACATAACTCTTGCTCTCCTGTCCACTCCGGCCAGAACGCTCCCGGCCCGGACGGACAGCCTTTCGGGGAAAAATCAGGAACGTGTGAGGTCACCTTCACCAACACCACGGTGACCGGCGCTCCGTCGGGCGGCCTCGACAACACCAGCAGCACCTTCACCGTCGTTCGCGTTCCGCACCCCACCACCACGTGGCGCGCGTCTGTCCATCTGCCGATCACCCACGGTGCCGAACGCGTGACAGGTGCCATACTGTGCAAGGCGCGAAGCCGATCGGCCACAGCGCCGGTTGCCAAGATAGTCGTCGATGCATACTGCGGGGCCGAACCACCGGGGCGCAGCCACCCTGGCGGACGTTGGCCCAACGGCGATAGGGGGCGATGGTGCACCGGTCCGGCGCGGCACTGTCCACGACCACCGACGATCAGCACGCCGCGACGAGCCTCAGCGCAGCCGCTCCCCTGGTCGGCCGGTGTGGGGAACTCGACGTGTTCCGGCTCGCCCTCGACCGCGCTCGCGCGGGGCGTACCCAGGTTCTCGTCGTCACCGGCGAGCCGGGCATCGGGAAGAGCCGGCTGCTCACCGAGTTCCGACACGTCGGCGCGGAGCAGGGGTTCCGGGTCCTCGCCGGACGCGGCTACCCGCTGTACCGCCGGTCCCCCCACGCGCCGCTGCTGGAGGCGCTGGCCGAAATCGACCACCCGGCCGTGGTCGGCGCGGCCGGTCAGCCGGCGCCGTCCGGGTCGGCCGCCGGCGCCGCGCCAGGGCCGCAGCACACCGACCAGGCCAGCCACGCGATACTCGCGCGATTGGTCGGGGACGGGGCCGCACCCGCCAGCGTGCTGCTCCTCGACGACATGCACCACGCGGACGACGACACCACCCGGCTGATCGGTGGGCTGGTCCGCGAGACGCCGCGACTGCCCCTGGTGGTCGTGCTGGCCTACCGGCAGCGGCAGGCACCGCTGCGCCTGCACACCTTGCTGGCCGACAGCCGAACCATCCGCCACCTGCACCTCGGCCCGATCAGCGAGGACGACGCCGCCGCCCTGATCGGCGGGGGCCGCAGCCGCTCCACCGTCCGCGAGCTCTACGACGCCAGTCACGGCATCCCGCTGTACCTGGAATCCCTGGCCCGGCTCGGGCACCGTCCGGGCCAGACCACCCTCGCCGACAGCCCGCAACTGCTCAACTCGGCCAACCTCCGAATGCTCAGCGAGGTCGAGCAGGCGTCGACCGGGGCACGCCGACTCGCTCACGCGGCGGCGGTGGCCGGCGCACCGTTCAGCGCCGACCTACTGGCCGAGGTGACCGGTCACGACGAGCGGCACATCGTCGAACGCCTCGACGAGCTGATCGCGCTCGATCTCGTCCGCCCCACCCGGGACGGACGCCACTACGGCTTCCGGCACCCCCTGCTGTGCCAGGCCCTCTATCAGGACATCAGCCCGGGGCAGCGGATCGCGCTGCACGCCCGGACGACGGAGGTGCTCCGCCGGCGTGGCGCCAGCGCCACCGCCCTCGCCCACCACCTGCAGCACGCCGCCCGGCGTGGCGACCTGGTCGCCGTGGCGGTGCTGGAACGGGCCGCGGCAACAGCCCGGCGCGTCTCGCTCGCCTCGTCGGTGGCCTGGCTGCGTGCCGCGCTGCGGTTACTGCCGGCCGACACCGACCGCCGGCGTCGAGCGACGCTGCTGGTCAGCCTGGCCGAGGCGCTCGGCCTCAGCGGTCAGCTCGAGGCCAGCCGCGAGGTCATGCACGAGGCACTGGAACTGCTGCCGGCGACCCCGGCCGACCCGCGCGCCCGCGCGATGGCGTTCTGCGTGCTGATCGAGCGCCTGCTGTTACGTCGGGCAGAAGCCGACGCGCTGCTGCGCGCGGAGCTGAGCGGCCTCCACCAGCGGGACGGCATGGCCCGGGCCATCCTGCTGTTCGAGCGGGCCTCCGGAGAACTCTCCGCGGGTGAGATCGACGCGGGCCGGGCCAACGCCGTCCAGGTGCTGTGCAGCAGCCGGCGCCACCGGGTGCGGCCCTACCAGGCCGCGGCGCTGGGCCTGCTGGCGATGGCCGACGCCGCCCGTGGCGATCTGCCGGCCGCCGGCCGCCACCTCGACAGGGCCGCGAACCTGCTGGACGCCATGCTCAACGGCGAGTTCACGGCGAGTCACCGGGCCGCCATCTCGGTGGTCTGGGGCGAGCTGCTGCTCGAACGCTGGGACAACGGCCTACGGCACCTGGAGCGGGCGCTGGCCTCCGCGGCACGAGCGGAGCAGAGCCTCGTGCTGCACCCGCTCTACCTGGCCAAGGTGATCGCCCTACGCAGCCGGGGCCGGTTGGGAGAGGCCACCGACGTCATCCGCGAGGCGCTCGCCCTGGCCCAGCGTTCCGGCAGTGGCGAGCAGTACGCCTGCGCCCTGGCCCTGCAGCGGTGGGTCGGCGCGCTGACCGGTGACGACGCCGGCCTGCCGCACGCTGGCCCCGCCGAGGCCCACCTGCCCGGGGTCGACCAGTGGAAGGCGATGCTCGCCCGCCGGATGCTGGCCGACGCGTACGTCGTCGGCAACGACCCGGCCGCTGCCACCGCCCTCGTGGAGCGGGCCGGCGGGCTGTCGCTGGACCGCACCGAACACTGTTCACGCCCGGTGTGGGCGGAGATCATGACTCGGGCCGCGCTGACCCTCGGTCAGCTCGAGAGCGCGCAGGCGTGGGCCGACCGGGCCGAGGAGACGGCGGAGCCGCTGGGCCTGCCCGGGCGTACCGGGCTGGCGCTGTTGGCGCGGGCACAGGTCGCGGCGGCCCGGGGCGACGCCGGCGCGTACCACCTGTCCGAGCACGCCGCGGCCACGTTGAACGGCGCGGGCCTGGTGCTCGACGCCGCCCGTGCCGTGCTGGTCGGCGGCACCGTGCTCGCCGTCGAGGGGCAGAGCGAGCAGGCCGCCGCCGACCTCAAGGCCGCCGAGTTGGCGTTCGAGGAGTACGGTGCCGTGGCGTACGTGAAGCGGGCCCGGTTGGAACGCCGGCGACTCGCCGCCCGCGTCTCCCGTCGCCGGCAACACGTGCAGCAGACCGGAGTGGCGTCCCTGACCAGGCGCGAGCGTCAGGTCGCCGCGCTGGTCAGCGAGGGGCTGACCAACCGGCACATCGCCCAACGGCTCTTTGTCACCGAGAAGACCGTCGAGATGCACCTGGCGAACATTTTCACCAAGCTCAACGTGACCTCACGGGTGGCCGTCGCCCGATTCGTGGCGGGCTGATCACAGCGGGATGTTGGAGTGCTTGCGGGGCGGAGACACCACCCGCTTCGTGCGCAGCGCCCGGAAGGCCCGCAGCACCCACGGCCGGGTCTCCGACGGCACGATCACGTCGTCCACGTTGCCCCGCTCGGCCGCGATGTAGGGGCTGACCAGTCGCTGTTCGTACTCCTCGTACAACGCCCGCCGGCCCGGTCCGTCCGCCTCGGCCAGCTCCCGGGGACAGAGCAGGCCCACCCCGCTGGCCGCCCCCATCACGCCGATCTGGGCGGTCGGCCAGGCCGCGCAGAGGTCCGCGCCGAGTTCCTTCGCGCCCATGACCGCGTACCCGCCGCCGAACGCCTTGCGGACGATGACGGTGACCTTCGGAACGGTGGCCTCGATGTAGGCGAACCCGAGCTTCGCCCCGCGCCGGATGATGCTTTGGTGCTCCTGCGCGGCCCCGGGCAGAAAACCCGGCACGTCCACGAGGGTGAGCAACGGGATACTGAAGGCATCGCAGAAACGGACGAAACGCGCACCTTTCTCGGAGGCGTCGATGTCCAGCGCGCCCGCCAGCCACTGGGGGTTGTTCGCCACGACGCCGACCGTACGGCCGTCGACCCGCGCGAACCCGCACAGCAGGTTGGGCGCGAACCGGTCGTGCACCTCCAGCAGCTCGCCGTCGTCGACCAGGTGGGTGATGACCGCCCGCATGTCGTACCCGCGCTCCGGGGCGTCCGGGATGATCCGGTCGAGGACGAGGTCCGCCCCGGTGACCTCCGGATCCGGCGCCACGGGCAGGGCGGGCGGTTCGTCGAGGTTGTTCGAGGGCAGGTAGCCGAGCAGCTCGCGGACGTAGTCGATGGCGTCCTGCTCGTCGGTCGCCAGGTAGTGAGCGTTGCCGGTGCGCTCGGTGTGCACCCGCGCCCCACCGAGGTCCTCCAGGCCGATGTCCTCGCCGGTGACCGCCCGGATCACCGCCGGTCCGGTGACGAACATGTGGGAGGTGCGCTCCACCATCACCACGAAGTCCGTCGCCGCCGGCGTGTACACCGCGCCGCCGGCGCAGATGCCCATGATGAGGGAGAGCTGCGGTATCACCCCGGAGGCGCCGACCACGCGGCGGGCCACCCGGCCGTACGCGGCGAGCGAGAGTACCCCCTCCTGCAGGCGGGCGCCGCTGGAGTCGTTGATACCGACCACCGGGCAGCCGGTCTGCACCGCCAGTTCCAGCAGCTTGCCCACCTTCTCGCCGAAGACCTCCCCCACGCTGCCGGAGAGCGTGCTGCCGTCCTGGGCGTACACGCAGACGGGCCGCCCGTCGACGGTGCCGTAGCCGGTGACCACCGCGTCGCCGTACGGGCGGTCGGCCTCGATGCCGTAGTGCCGCCCCCGGTGTCGGGCGAACCGATCGGTCTCCACGAACGAACCCTCGTCCAGCAGGTAGTCGATCCGGTCCCGGACGGTCATCCGCCCCAGGGCCACCATCCGGCGGGCCAGCCGCGGCGACCCGGGCTGCCGCGCCTGCTCCCGACGTCTACGCAGGTCCGCGATCCGCTCCGCTGTCGTCACCGGCGTCTCGGCGGCCCCGGGCGCAACCGCCGGATCCGCGGACCCCGGCGCAACCGCCGGATCCATCGACCCCGGCGCAACCGCCGGATCCGCGGGCCGGCCGTCGACCGAATCCGCCGGCGGGGCCGAGGTGGCCGCCGCGCCGGAGTTGTCCGGCGTCGCCGCCGGGCGGCCCGTCCGCGCCGGTGCGCTCACGCCTGCTCCGCGGCCACCCGCAGGCCGCGCGGACGCAGGTCCGTCCAGACCGCATCGATGTGCGCCAGACACACCGACCGGTCACCGGTGAACCCGGTCGGGTGCCAGCCGCCGGGCAGTGGAGCGCCGTCCTCCCAGATCGAGTACTGCTCCTCGTCGTTCACGACCACGACGTACCGTTCCTCGTCCACCTGTCCGTTCCCCTCACGTCGCTTACTTGCGGACGTCCTTGACGATCCGGCCGCCCCTGACCACCAGCACGACCCGGTCCGGGTCGCCGAACGCCTCCGGCTCCGCCAGCGGGTCGAAGTCGACCGCCACCAGGTCGGCCAGCTTGCCCGCCTCGACCGAACCGACCTGCCCCTCGACCCGCATGATCCGGGCGTTGACCGAGGTGGCCGAGACGATCGCCGCCATCGGCCCCAGAACTGCCGCCTTCAGGGCGATCTCCCGGCCCCGGCCCCGCTGGTCGGGGCCGATCAGGTCCGACCCCGAGCCGACCAGCACCCCGGCCGCGCGGGCGGCCAACATCCCGTCGACCATCCCCTGCTCGGTGTCACCCACCCGGTCCCGGATCTGCGGCGGCAGCCCGTGCTGTGCGAAGTTGTCCAGCAGCGACCGGGCGATGGTCAGCGTCGGCACCAGGTGCACGCCGCGGTCGGCCATCATCGCCGCCGTCGGCTCGTCGATGCCGGTTCCGTGCTCGACGCAGCCGACCCCGGCGCGCACCGCGTTGCGGATCCCGTGGACGTTGTGCGCGTGCACCGTCACGTACGTGTTCCGGGCGGCGGCCTCCTGGACGGCCACCTCGATCTCGCCGACGGTGAACTGGGTGTCGGAGAGGTCGTCCGCGATGGACACCACCCCACCGGTGACCGACATCTTGAGGAACGACGCGCCCTGCCGGAAACACTCCCGGGCGGCCCTGCGTACCTCGTCCGGCCCGTCGGAGATCCGCCCCACCGCGGTGAGGCCCCGGACCCGGAAGTGGAACTGCGCGTCCGGCGGCAGGAACGGCGAGCCGAGGTGACCGTGCCCCCCGCACTGGGTCAACGGCGACGCCGACGCCCAGATCCGCGGCCCGGGCACCAGGCCGCGCCCCACGGTACGCAGCACGCCGTGGTCGATTCCGCCGCAGTCGCGGACCGCGGTGAAGCCGCCCTCCAGGGTCTCGCGCAGGTTGCGGAAGATGTCCGCCGCCCGTTCGGCCACCGACAGTTCCGCGTTGAGCATGGCGCGCATCTCGCTGGAGTAGCCGAGGTGTACGTGGGCGTCGATCAGCCCGGGAAGCAGGGTGAGCCCGCTCAGGTCCACCACGTCGGCGTCGGCGGGCGGACGCTGCTCCCCCACGGCACGGATCCGGTCGGCGTCGACGAGCACGTCGGCGCGGGGCACGGGTTCACCTCCCAGGCCGTCGATCAGCGTCGCACCGGTGAGCAGCGTGGTCATGGACGGGGCTCCTCCCCCTCGGACTCCGGTCGCTGCGGGCGCGGCAACCAGCCCGCCCGGACGAAGTGGCCGAACATCTTGTCGAAGAAGGTCTCGTCAAGGTCGGGTGCCCGCGACGCCTCGGGGGGCAGACCGGCGAGCACGTTGGCGCAGTCCATCCGGGGCATGTCCCGGTCCGCCACCTCGCCCAGCATCGCCATCAGCGGGGCGAGCGCGTTCGCCGCGTCGTCCTCCTCGACCGCCCTGGTCAGCTCCGCGCGCCAGTCGTTCCAGCTCAACGACCGCACCGGGTGACCACAGTGACGGAGCTGGTCGAAAATCGTGTTCCAGGCCAACGGCGCCGGGTGCACGGTGTGGAAGGTCGCCCCCCAGGTCTCGGGTCGGACCGAGAGCCCGACCACCAGCCGCGCCACGTGGTCGACGCTGGCCACCGCCAGCTCGTACCGGCGGGCCGGGGCGGCACCCAGCTCGACGCAACCCTGGATCACCTTGGTCACGTAGTCCTCGCGGTTGGCCGCCCCGGTGCGGCTGTCGGGCAGCACTGCCCCGGCCCGGTAGACCGAGACCGGGACGCCGCGTTCCCGGGCCAGCCCCACCAGCCCCTCGGCCACCCACTTGCTCTGGCTGTACGCGGTGTCGTGCCCGACGGGCGGCGGCAGGGGGTCGTCCTCCCGGACCTCCGGCACGCCGGTGGCCACGGCGCCGGCGAGTACGGCCAGCGTGGAGATGTGGTGCACCGGCTTCAGCACGGTGGTGGTGGCCAGCCGGAGCACCTCCTCGGTGCCGCGTACGTTGGTGGCCCGCAGGAACCGGTACGGGCGGACGAAGTTGACCTGGGCTCCACAGTGGTGGATCACGTCGACCTCGGCGGCCTGCCGGGCGTACTCCTCCGCGCCGAGTCCCAGCCGGGGCCGGCTCAGGTCGCCGGGGATCACGCGGATCCGCCCGGCGCCCGGCCACCGCAGCCCGTACGACTCCAGGGCTGCCCGCAGCCGTTCCTCGCCCTCGACCGGGTCGGCGGCCCGGACCAGGCACCGGATCTGCGCCGAGGTGCGCTCCGCCAGTTCGGCGCAGAGGAACGCCCCGACGAAGCCGGTGGCGCCGGTGAGCAGCACCGTCCGGGGCGGACCGGACCAGGGTGCGGGCAGCCCGGCGGCGGTGACCGCGGGGTCGAGCACGACGTCCGCGGCCAGGTCGTCACCGGTGGCCATGGCCGGGTCGACGACCCGCCCGTCGGCCAACGCGGCGTGCGCCGCGACGGTCGGCGTCTGGAGCACCTGGCGGGCGGTGATGTCCCGGCCACTGAGCCGGCGCAGCTCCCGGGCCGCCTGAGTGATCATGAGGGAGTGGGCGCCCAGGGAGAACAGGTCCACGTCCACCCCGATCCGGTCGACCCCCAGCAGGTCGGACCAGAGCGCGGCCACCTGACGTTCCCGTTCGGTGCGCGGCGGGAGGTGGTCGTCGGGCTCGGCGGTCTCGGTGCGGGTCGGCTCCTCCGGCTCGTCGGGTTCGGTGCGGGCGGCGCGCCCCGGGGAGATCCAGTACCGGCGGCGCTGGAAGGGGTATCCGGGGAGGCTGACGCGCCGCGGCCGGTCCGGGCCGTGCACCGCCCGCCAGTCCACCTCGACCCCGGCCTGCCACAGCCGGCCGAGGGCCCCGGCCAGGTGGGCCAGTTCCGGCTCCGGCGCGCGCGGGTGCCCCATCGACGAGAACGCCAGGGGCATCGGCGCCAGCCCGGCGGCGGAGGCCAGCGCGGTCAACCCCTCCCCCGGCCCGACCTCCAGCAGCAACCGGTCGGGCTCGGCGAGCGCCGTGCGCAGGCCGGCACCGAAGCGGACCGGCTCCCGCAGGTGCCGGGCCCAGTAGTGCGGGTCGGTCGCCTCCTCCTCGGTGATCCAGGAACCGGTCACGCAGGACACGAACGGGATCCGCGGCGCCCGCGGGCGCAGCGCCTTCACCCGGCGGGTGAACTCGTCCAGGTACGGCTCGACCATCCAGGAGTGGCTCGCCACCGGCACGTTGATCCGGCTGCACTCCACCGCCCGCCCGACCAGCTCGGCGGCGAACCGGTCGATGTCGGCGTCCGGCCCGGCGACGACGGTGAGCCGAGGCGCGTTGACGGCGGCAACGGACAGCCGCTCGTCGAGCAGCGGCTCCACCTCCTCGACCGGCGCGGCCACCGTCAGCATCCGGCCCGGGGGCAGTTGGGCGAAGAGTTCGCCCCGGGCCAGGGTGACCTCCAGGGCGTCGGGCAGGTCGAAGACGCCGGCCACGCAGGCGGCGACGTACTCGCCGAGGCTGTGCCCGATCATGCCGACCGGCCGTACCCCCCAGGACTGCCAGAGGGTCGCCAGGGCGTACTCGGTGACGAAGAGGGCGGAGACCGCGACCGGCCCGGCGGCGCGGCCCAGGCTCCGGCGTCGGCGCGCCGTCCCGGTCAGCGACGGGTACAGCACGTCACGCAGGTCCACGTCGAGCCGGGGCCGCAGCAGCTCCGCGCAGCGGTCCACCTCGGCGCGGAAGACCAGCTCGGTGCGGTAGAGCTCCCGGCCCATCTCCTGGTGTTGGAAGCCGCCGCCCGGGAAGGCGAAGACCGCCCGTCGGTCCCGGTCGCCGGTCCGGGTGTGCAGCCGCCCCGGCTCCGCGCCGCCGAGGACCGCCGCCGCGTCGGCGGTGTCCCCCGCCACCACGATCCGACGCACCTCGTGGGTGCGCCGCCCGTCCTGCAGGGTGAAGGCCACGTCGGGGAGGTCCAGCTCGGGATGGGCAGTCAGGTGCGCGCCGAGCCGCTCGGTGAGCCGGTCCAGGGCGGCTCGGCTCCGCGCGGACAGCGGCAACACCTGCCACGGCCGGCCGCTGGTCGGCGCGGCTCGCGTCGGCGGCTCCTCCAGCACCGCGTGCGCGTTGGTGCCGCCCACACCGAACGAGCTGACCCCGGCGCGGCGCGGCTGCGGCCCGGACGCCCACGGGGTGAGCCGGGTCGGCACGTAGAACGGGCTCTCGTCGAGGCACAGTTCGGGGTTGGGTGCGGTGAAGTTCACGCTCGGTGGGATCCGCCGGTGCCGCAGGGCCAGCGCGGCGCGCATCAGCCCGGCCGCCCCGGCGGCCGCGTCGAGGTGCCCCAGGTTGGCCTTGACCGAGCCGAGCGCACAGTAGCCGCGCCGGTCGGTGCCGGCGCGGAACGCCCGGGTCAGGGCCGCCACCTCGATCGGATCGCCGACGGCGGTGGCCGTGCCGTGCGCCTCCAGGTAACCGATCGAACCGGGGTCGACACCGGCGACGGCCTGGGCCGCGGTGACCACCTTCGCCTGCCCGTCGACGCTGGGCGCGGTGAACCCGGCCTTGTTCCGCCCGTCGTTGTTGACCGCGGTGCCGAGGATGAGGGCGTAGACGTGGTCGCCGTCCTCGACCGCGTCCGCGAGCCGGCGCAGCAGCAGCACCACCGCACCGTTGCCCGGCACGGTGCCCGACGCGGCGACGTCGAACGGGCGGCAGTGCCCGTCGGCGCTGAACAGGCCGCCGTCGGCGACCGGGTAGCCGGCCCGCAGCGGTAGGTTGACCGTGACCCCGCCGGTCAGCGCCAGGTCCGACTCGTAGCTGAGCAACGACTGGCAGGCCAGGTGGACCGCCACCAGCGAGGTCGAGCAGGCCGTCTGGACCGTGCAGGCCGGCCCGTCCAGGTCGAACAGGTAAGCCAGCCGGGTCGCCAGGAAGTCCTTGTCGTTGAAGATCCGCGCGGCCGGCGCCATCGGGGACCGCATGAACCGCGGGTTCGTACCCAGGTTCGCGGCCAGGTACTTGTTCATGAACGTGCCGACGAAGACGCCGATCTGCCCCCGGGTCCGCGCGGGATGGTGCCCGGCGTCCTCCAGCGCCGTCCAGGCGCACTCCAGCAGCACCCTCTGCTGCGGGTCCAGCACCTCGGCCTCGCGGGCGGTGAGGCCGAAGAAGTCCGCGTCGAAAGCGTCCGCGTCGTCGATCACCGCGGCGGCGGGAACGTAGTCGGGCGCGTCCAGCACCTGCGCCTCCACGCCGGCGGCCAGCAGCTCCGACCGGTCGAACCGGGAGATCGACTCGATGCCGTCGCGCATCGCCGCCCAGAACGGGTCGACCCCCTCGGCGCCGGGCACCCGGGCCGCCATCCCGACAATCGCGATCGGCTCCGCGCCGTCGTGTTCCTCGGTCATCAACTGCTCCGCTCTCGACGGTGGCGGGCGGTGGCGGCGTACCGGGCGGTCCGACGGTCGGCGGACCGCCGGACCTGGTCGAGTTCCGTGTCCAGGGCATCCGTGCCGGCGGTCAGGGAGGCCGCCAGTTCGTGCAGGGTGGGGTACCGGAAGATGTCCACCAGGGACACCCCGACGACCCCGCGGGCCAGCAGCCGGCTACGCGCCTGGACCGCGAGCAGCGAGTTGCCGCCCACGCTGAAGAAGTGGTCGTCGGCGCCGATCCGGTCGCGGCCGAGCAGTTCCGCCCAGACGTCGGCGATGGTGCGTTCCAGGTCCGTCCGCGGCGGCCGGTACGCGGTCGTCCGCTCCTCGACGCCGTCCGGCAGCCGTCCCCGGTCGACCTTCCCGTTCGGGGTCACGGGCAGCTCCGCGAGTAGGACCACCCGGGCCGGCACCATGTACTCCGGCAGGCTCTCCCGGGCAAACGCGCGGACGCGCTCCGGCTGCGGGTCGGCGTCGCCCGCCGGTACGCAGTAGGCCACCAGCGTCGCGTGCGCCCCCTCACCCCGGACCAGCACGACCGCGCTGCGCACCTGCGGGTGCGCGACGATCACGTTCTCGATCTCGCCCAGCTCGATCCGGTGCCCGTGGATCTTCACCTGGGCGTCGATCCGGCCGAGGAACTCCAGCCTGCCGTCAGGACGCCAGCGAACCAGGTCGCCGGTGCGGTAGAGCCGGCTCCCGTCGGCCCGGAACGGGTCGGGCACGAACCGCTCGGCGGTCAGACCGGGCTGCCGGTGGTAGCCGCGCGCCACCCCCTCTCCGCCGATCAACAGCTCGCCGGGGGCGTTGAGCGGCACCGGCCGCAGCCGCGTGTCGACGACGTAGACCCGGGTGTTGGCCAGTGGGCGCCCGATGGTCACCGGCCCGCCGTCGGGGCGCACCGGGTCGGTGGTGGCCCAGACGGTGGCCTCGGTCGGACCGTACATGTTGTGCACGCTCCCGGGCACGGCGCCGGCCAGGGTCGCCGCCAGCGGGGCCGGCAGCGCCTCCCCACCCACCAGCAGGTGGCGCAGGTCGCCCAACGCGGCCCGGGACGCCGGGTCGTCGGCGAGCACCCCGGCCAGGGACGGGGTGCACTGCAGGTGGGTGATGCGGCAGCGACGCAGCTGGTCACCGATCGGCTCGTCGTCGAGCGCGGCGGCCCGCCGGGCCGTCACGATCCGCCGTACGGCGGCCAGGTGCTCCAGGCTGGCGAGTACCTCCCCGTGCGGCACCCCGAAGTCGACCAGGCAGGCGATCTCGTCCACGCCGATCCGCTTGAGCCGGTCGACCGTGTCGGCGCAGCGCTCCGGCGTGCCGAGCAGGGCCGCGGTGTCGAAGAAGCGGTCGAAGGCCCGCTCGACCAGCTCGGCCAGTTCGTCGGCGGGGAGGTCCCGGAAGTCTCCGGGCCGGCCGAGCGCCGCTCCCAGGCCGGAGAGCAGGTCGAACGACGACTGGATGTACGCTTTGAGCGGCTCGCGGACCAGCTTCCGCACCCGCTCGGTGTCCGGACCGACGAAGGTGTGCACCATCAGTGCCACGTGGCCGTCCCCGTCGTGCCCCGCCGCGCGCCACGCCCGCCGGTACGCCTCGATCTTGCCGGCCAGTTCCTCGACGGTGTGTCCCAGCAGGTGGGTGAGCAGTCCCGCGCCGAGCTGACCGGCCAGCTCGAAGGTCTCCACGTTGCGGGCGCTGGTCACCCAGACCGGCAGCCGCTCCTGCACCGGCCGGGGATGGGTGCCGACCCGCACCTCCGCGCCGGTGCCGCCCCGTCGGGTCACCGTCTCGCCGGCCCACAGCCGCCGCACCTCGGCGAGCGCGGCCACCATCCGCGCCTTGCGGTCGGTGTAGTGCTCGGGGGCGAGGGCGAAGTCGGTGGGCTGCCAGCCGGAGGCGATGGAGATGCCGGCCCGGCCGTGCGAGATGTTGTCCAGCACGGCCCACTCCTCGGCCACCCGCAGCGGGTCGTGCAGCGGCAGGACGACGCTGCCGGCCCGGACGGCCACCCGCTCGGTGACGGCGGCGACCGCCGCGCCGGTCACCGCCGGGTTCGGGTACAGCCCGCCGAACTCGTGGAAGTGCCGTTCCGGGGTCCAGACGGCGGCGAAGCCGTTGCGGTCGGCGAACCGGGCGCCGTCGAGCAGCAGCCGGTAGCGGTCGGCCGGGTCGGCGCCGTCGTCGCCGCCGAAGTAGAAGAGGCTGAAGTCGACGTGCCGGGCCTGCACCTCCGCCGGCACCGCCCCCTCGCGCCCCTGCGGCTCGTCCGCCCGCAGCACCACCCGGTGCCCCCGGGCCAGGGTCCAGAGCAGCTCCAGCACGGAGATGTCGAAGGAGACGCTGGTGACGGCGAGCCAGGTGCCCGGTTCCCGGGTGCCCAGCACGGCGTCCATGCCGACGAAGAAGTTGCCGACGTTGCGGTGGGTCACCAGGACGCCCTTGGGTCGCCCGGTGGAGCCGGACGTGTACGTCAGGTACGCCAGGTTCTCCGGGCGTGGGCGCACGGCGGGCGGACCCGGCGCGGGCTCCGCCGCGCCGTCCAGCAGCAGCCGGGGCACCGGCAGCGGGTCGAGCCGGCCGCTCAGCCCCGAGTGGGTGACCACCACGGGCGCGCCGGAGTCCGCCACCATGAACGACAGCCGCCCCAACGGGTACGTCGGATCCAGCGGAAGGTACGCCCCGCCGGCCTTGAGAACGCCGAGCAGGGTGACCACCAGGTCGACGCCGCGGTCCAGGAACACCCCGACGGGGACGTCCGGCCCGACCCCCGCCGCGCGCAGCCGCGCCGCCAGCCGCTCGGCCCGCTCGTCGAGCTGCCGGTAGGTCAGGGTCTCCTCCGGGGCCTGCCGGGCCTCGCGCAGCACCGGCAGGTCCGGCGTCTCGGCGACCCGCCGGGCGAACAACTCGTGCACCAGGGCGTCCGGCGGCCGGGCCGCGGCGGTGTCGTTCCAGTCGACGAGCATCCGCCGCCGCTCGTCGGGGGTCAGCACCGGCAGGTCGTCGATCGGCAGGTCCGGCTCGGCGATCCCGGCGGCCAGCACGGTACGAAACCCGTCGGCCAGTCGACGCGCGGTGCCGCGTTCGTACAGGTCCTCGCTGTACTCGACGCGGGCCGACAGGGCGTCGTCGACCCGGGTCACGCTGACGCTCAGGTCGAACTTGGCGGTGCCGCTGTCACCGGGCGCCGGCCGTACCCGGGCACCGGTCAGCTCCAGCCCGCGCGGGTCCGCCTCGTGGTAGCTGAACAGCACCTGGAACAGCGGGTTGTGGGCCAGGTCCCGGTTCGGATGCAGTTGCTCCACCAGCCGCTCGAACGGCAGCTCCTGGTGGGCCACCGCGGCCCGGGACTCGTCCCGGGCCCGACGCACCAGCTCCCGGAACGTGGGCCGCCCGGTCACGTCCAGCCGCTGCACCAGCGTGTTGGCGAAGAAGCCGACCAGCCCGTCGAGCTCCGGACGGAGACGCCCGGCCACCGGGGAGCCGACGACCACCTCGTTGCCGCCGGTGTGCGTCCGGACCAGCACCGCGAAGGCGGCCAGCAGCACGGCGAAGGGCGTCGCCCCGACCGGCTGGCCCACCGCGGCGACCTCCGCCGCGCCCGGCAGTTCGACGGTCAGGTGCCCGCCCCGGTACGTCTGGGTCGGCGGCCGCGGCCGGTCCGTCGGCAGGCTGGCCACGTCCGGCACCCCGCGCAGCCGCTGGTGCCAGTAGGCGATCACCTCCTGCGGCCCGCCGTCGCGCAGCTCGGCGACCTGCCACTCGGCGAAGTCGGCGTACTGGGTGGCCGGCTCGTCGAGGCCGGCGGGCGTCCCGTCGACGGCCTGGCGGTACAGCGCGGAGATCTCCCGCTCCAGCACCCGGACCGACCAGCCGTCGCAGGCGATGTGGTGGACCGTCAGGCAGAGCCGGTGCTCGGTGGGGCCGGCGCGCAGCAGGGTGGCCCGGAGCAGCGGCCCGGCCGCCAGGTCGAACCCGGTCCGGGCCTCCCGTCGCGCCGCCTCCTCGTCGTCGTCCACGTCGGCCACGACGATCCGGACCGGAGCGGCGGGTGCCACCACCTGACGGGGCTGGCCGTCGACGGTGCGGAAGACCGTGCGCAGCGCCTCGTGCCGGCGGACCAGCTCGGTGAGCGCCCACTCCAGGGCCGGCACGTCCAGCGGGCCGCTGATCCGCCAGCCGAGCGGGATGGTGTAGACCGGATTCTCCGGGTCGAGCTGGTCGAGGAACCACAACCGCTGCTGCGGGTACGACAACGGGTGGCTGCGCTGGGCCCGCTGCCGTAGTCGTTCGGTGAGCAACGCCCGGCGGGCGGCGTTGCCGCCGGCGGGCGGGACGGTGTCGGTCATCAGGGCGCCTCGCCTTCCGCCAGGTCGGCGAGCAGGCGTTCCACCTGCTCGTCGGAGAGTTCGTCGACCTTGTCGAGCAGCTGTTGCGCGGCGCGCCCGCTGGACTGCCGGATCTCCGGGGCCGTCGTCCGCCACCGGTCCGCCCCGTCGACCACCGACGCGAGGTGGGCGACGGTGGGCCGCTCCAGGAAGGCGCGCAGTGGCACGACCCGGCCGAACTCCTGGTTGGTCAACGTGACCAGGCGCATGGCCAGCAGCGAGTGCCCGCCGAGGGCGAAGAAGTCGTCGTGGCGGCCCACCCGCTCCACTCCGAGCAGGGTGGCGCTGAGCCGCGCGATCGACTGCTCCGTCGGCCCGGACGGCGGCGTGCTGTCGGCGGCCGTGTCGGCGCGGCCCAGCTCGGCAGTCGGGAGCGCCGAGCGGTCCACCTTGCCGTGCGCGTTGAGGGGCAGCGCCGGCAGTGCGACGATGCGCGCCGGCACCAGGTACGGTGGCAGTCGCTCGGCGAGGAACTCGCGCAGCGCCGCCGGTGGCGGGACCGCGCCGGTCGTCGTCACGAAGGCCACCAGCCGCTGGCCACCGGCTCCGTCGACCACGGTCGCCACCGCCCCGGCCACCTCCGGGTGGGTCACCAGGGCCGCCTCCACCTCACCCGGCTCGATCCGGAATCCCCGGATCTTGACCTGGTCGTCGGTCCGGCCGAGGAAGTCCAGCCGCCCGTCGGGACGCCAGCGGACCAGGTCGCCGGTGCGGTAGAGCCGGCTACCGTCACCGGCGAACGGGTCCGGCACGAACCGCTCCGCGGTCAGGCCGGGCCGGTCGGCGTACCCGCGGGCCACCCCCGGGCCGCCCAGGTACAGCTCCCCGGTCACGCCCGTCGGCACGAGTGCGAGGTGCCGGTCCAGCACGTACGCGGTGGTGTTGGCGATGGGGCGCCCGATCGGCACGGTGGTCGCGTCGTCGGGCACGTCGTCGATCTCGTGCACGACGGCGAAGGTGGTCGTCTCGGTCGGCCCGTACCCGTTGAGCACCCGGCGGGGCCGCGCGGACGAGCGCAGCAGCCGCCGGACCCGCTCGGCGTTGAGCGCCTCCCCTCCGACCAGCAGGTTCGTCACCCCGGCGAAGCTGTCCGGGTGGGTGGCCATCGCCTCGTTGAACAGAGCCGAGGTGAGGAACATGCTGGTCACGCCGTAGCGACGCAGCCACTCGCCGAGCCCTCCGGCGGTGAGCATCGCCTCCTTCGGCACCACGCAGACGGTCCCGCCGTGCAGCAGCGCGCCCCACAGCTCGAAGGTCAGCGCGTCGAACGACGCGTCGGCGACCTGCGCGAACCGCTCCCCCGGCCCGAACCGCAGATAGTTGGTGGCCAGCACCAGCCGCAGTACGGCCCGGTGGTCCACCAGCACGCCCTTGGGCCGGCCGGTGGAACCGGAGGTGTAGAGCACGTACGCCAGGCTCGCCGGCGCGGCCGCCGGCCGTCGCGGGCGTGACGCCTCCGCCGGCTCGTCGGCCCGGTCGAGCAGCACCAGGTCCGCGCTGGCCGGGTCGGGCAGGCGCTCGGCCAACGCCCGCCGGGACACCACCACCGGGGCCCCGCAGTCGGCCAGCATCCAGCCGAGCCGGTCCACCGGGTAGCCGGGGTCGAGGGGAACATACCCGCCGCCGGCCTTGAGCACCGCCAGCAGGACGGTCACCAGTTCGGGGCCCCGCTCCAGCAGGACGCCCACCGGGGTGTCGCGCCCGACGCCGCGGGCGCGCAGGCGACGGGCCAGCTTCTCGGCGCGGGTGTCCAGCTCGGCGTAGGTCAGGGTGGTGTCGCCGTCGGTCACGGCGGGCGCGTCCGGGCGGGCGGCGACCTGGTCGGCGAAGACCTCCGGGATGCTGCGTTCCGCCCCGAACGCGGTCCGGGCCCCGCGACCCGCGGTGAGCAGCCCGTCCGTCTCCTCGGCGGTGAGCATCGGGGTCCGCCCCACCGGCCGGTCCGGCTCGGCCATCGCCGCCGCCAACAGCCGCTGGTAGCGGTCGACCAGCGTACGCATCGTGTCGGCGTCGAACAGGTCGGTGGCGTACTCCCAGATCAGGGTGATGGGGGCGGCGTCGTCACGGGGGCCGTGGCCGGCCAGCTGCTCGTCGCGGGGCAGCACCACGATGTTGATGTCGGTCTTGGCCGAGCCGTTGTGCCGTTCCAGCACGGTGCCGGTGAGCCCGGCGAACCGGGGGGGCGGCAGCGCCGAGTCGTGGAAGCTGAACATCACCTGGAACAGCGGGTTGCGCGACAGGTCCCGCTCCGGGGCCAGCCGCCGGACGAGCCGGTCGAACGGGACGTCCTGCCACTCGTACATCCGGGCCGCCGTGTCGTGGATCCGGCGGACCAGTTCCGCGAACCCTGGTCGGCCGCCCAGGTCGATCCGCAGCGGCAGGGTGTTGACGACCATGCCCAGCATCCGCTCGATCGCGGCGATCCGCCGGTTGGCCACCCCGTTGCCGACGACCAGGTCCTCCTGCCCACTGTGGCGGGACAGCAGGACGGCGAAGCCGGCCAGCATGGTCGGGTAGAGGGTGACCCCGTGCTCGCGGCTGAACCGGCGTAACCGTCGGCACAGGTCGGCGTGCAGGTCCACCCGGAACGCGTCGCCGGCGAAGCTCTGCACCGGCGGCCGCGGCCGGTCGGTCGGCAGGGTCAGCGCCGCGGGGGCTCCGGCCAGCTCCTCGGCCCAACGCTCCACCTGCCGGTCCAGCACCTCGCCGCGCAGCCAGGAGCGCTGCCACCGGGCGAAGTCGGCGTACTGCGGGGCCTCGGGCCGGGGCACCGGGCGGCCCTGTGCCAGCGCGGCGTACACGATGCCCAACTCGTCCAGGAAGACCGCGTACGACCAGCCGTCGTGGACGAGGTGGTGTTCGACGTGGACAAGGGTGTGGTCGTCCCGCTCGTGGCGGATGAGCGCCCACCGGGCCAGCGGCGGACGGCGCAGGTCGAACGGCTCCGTGAGGAACCCGGCCACGTGCCGTTCCGCCGCCTCCTCCCGTTCGGACACAGGCAGGTGCGACAGGTCGGTCACCGGCAGCTCCACCGGCATGGGCGGGTGTATCCGCTGCTCCGGGCCGACGCCCTCGTCCACGAAGGCGGTACGCAGGATCTCGTGCCGGCGGACCAGCTCGTCCAGCGCGGCCCGCAGCACGTCCCGGTCCAGCTGGCCGCGCAGCCGCAGGGTGGCCTGCGCGTGGTAGGCCCGGTTGCCCGGCGACAGCTGCTCCAGGTACCAGATCCGCTCCTGCGGGTATGCCAACGGGACGGGGCGGGTGCGGTCGGTGGGCACCAGCGGCGGGAGCACCGGCAGCTCGCCCGCGTCCACCAGCTCGGCCAGCGCCTCGACGGTGGGTGCGCGGTGGAAAGCCGACAGCGGCACCTCGCGTCCCAACTCGACGCGGATCCTGGCGACCAGCCGCCCGGCCAACAGCGAGTGCCCGCCGAGCGCGAAGAAGTCGTCGGTCACCCCGACCTCGCCGAGCCCCAGCAGGTCCCCGACCAGGGCGGCCAGGGCGGTCTCGGTGGCGGAGCGGGGGGCCACCCGGTCGGTGGTGATGCCGGCGCTGCTCCGGTCGGGCGCGGGCAGCGCCGCCCGGTCCACCTTGCCGCTGGGGGTCAGGGGCAGCTCGTCCAGCGCCACCACGGCTGAGGGCACCAGGTACGCCGGCAGCCGGGAGGCGAGGTATGCGACCAGCGGCTCCGGTCGTGGCTCGTCGCCGACGGCGTACGCCACCAGGCGGAGGCCGGCCCCGTCGTCGCGGACCACCACGGCCGCGTCCCGGACGGTCTGGTGCTCCCGGAGCACGGCGGTCACCTCGTCCGGCTCGATCCGGAAGCCACGCAGCTTGACCTGGTCGTCGAGGCGGCCCAGGAAGGTCAGCCCGCCGTCGGGGGCACGCCGGACCAGGTCGCCGGAGCGGTAGAGACGCGCGCCGGGCAAGCCGGTGAACGGGTCGGGCACGAACCGTTCGGCGGTCAGGGCGGGTGCCCCCCGGTATCCTCGGGCCACCCCGGCGCCGCCGATGAGCAGTTCGCCCGGCTCCCCGTCGGGCACTGGCCGCAGGTGGGCGTCGACGACGTGCACGGACACGCCGTGGATCGCCGATCCGATGCCGGGTCGCTCGTCGTTGGGGGAGACCGTGGCGGCGGTTGCCCAGACGGTCGTCTCCGTGGGGCCGTACGCGTTGATCATGACGCGGCCCGGGGCCCAACGACGGGCCAGCGCTGCCGGCAGCGGCTCCCCCGCGCTCACCAGCACTCGCAGGTCGGGCAGCTCCTCGCCGGTGGGGAGGGTGGCGAGCACCGAAGGTGGCAGCGTGACGTGGGTGATCCGCATTTTGCGGAGGGTGGCTGCCAGGTCGGGGCCGGGTGCGATCGCCGGTCGTGGGGTGAGCACCAGCGTCGCCCCGGCGGCCAGCGCCATGGCCAGCTCGAAGACGGAGGCGTCGAAACTGGCGGGTGCGAACTGGAGCACCCGGGCCTGCCGCGGGACGGCGAACAACTCGGCCTGTGCCCGGCACAGGTTGGCCAGGCCGCCGTCGGTGAGCAGGGCCCCCTTGGGACGTCCGGTGGAGCCGGAGGTGTAGATCAGGTAGGCCAGGTCGTCCGGGCCGGTGGCCGGGTCCGGCGGCGTTCCGGCGGCGCCTGCCCCCGGGTCCAGCCGGATCGCCGCGGTGGGCGGCAGCGCGGCGGCGGTGGCCGGCGTGGCGACCAGCGCCCGCGCGCCGGAGTCGGTCACCATGTGCGCCAACCGCTCGGCGGGGTACGCCGGATCCAGCGGTACCCAGGCCGCGCCGGCCCGGAGCACCCCGAGGATCGTCACCACCAGCTCGGGTGAGCGTTCCAGCGCCACCGCCACGACGCTGCCGCGGCCCACCCCGTGTCGGCGTAGCAGCACAGCCAGCCGTGCTGAGCGCCGGTCCAGGTCGGCGTAGCTGACCCGCTCGTCGAGGTACTCCACCGCCACCGCCTCCGGGGTGGTCCGAGCTGCGGCGAGGAGCCGGCGGTGGCCGGGCACGTGTCCGGTGGCGCCCGACAGGTCGCGGCCCGCGGTGCCGTCGACGCCGCTCACCGCCGCAGCTCCGCCGGATCGACCGGGGTGAAGCTCCACCGGGCCCGGTCGTCGGGCCCGACGGCCAGCCGGGAGGTCGCGCCGAAGTGGTGCTCGGCCGCGTCCACGGTGGCGGTGAGGGCGACCTCGACGTCGGTCAGACCCTCGACCCCGGTGTCGTCCGGGCGTAGCCGTAACCGGATGGTGTCGTCGTGGACGACGGTGTCAGCGCCGTCGCTGTCGCGGGCGTATCCGAGCGCGCCGAGCACGGTGGACACCCGCCGGACCCGTTCCGGCCGCAGCCGCAGGGTGGCGCCGGCGATGTCGGCCATCAGCGTCTCCGGGTCGGGCGGCGGCCCGAGCACCCCGTCGAGGTACGCGGCGCGGCTCAGCTCTCCGTTGGGCCCCGGCCGGGCGCCCAGCGCGGCGTAGTACTCGGGGGTCACCTCGTTGAGGAAGAGCACGAACGGGCTGTCCGCACCGAGGTCGACGCTGACCAGGTGGTACCAGGGGCGGCCGTCGGGTTCACCCGGCTCGGCCCGCCGGACGAGTTCGTGGTGGGAGCCGACGCCGTACTCCTCGGCGAGCAGTCGGCGGGCGTCCAGCGCCGAGCCGACACGCGGGAACGAGAAGACGAGTCCACCGGTCACCGGCCGGGGACCGGGCACCGGGGCGCCGAACAGTTCCAGCAGGGTCTCGCGTCCGGCGAGGCCCACCGTCGCGTACCGGCCGGCGAGGGAGCTGTTTGCGTTCTTTCCCTTGACCCGGGCGAAGTGGTCGTTGAGGAAGCGATTCGCCCGCACCTCGCCGTATGCGGCACCGTCCAGCAACACCATGAAATGATCCGGCAATGGTTTTGCCACACTACGGGTTGGCGTCGAGCCGGTTGCCATGGCAGACCTTCCGTCTTTGTCATCGGCCCTGGAGCCAGCTCGGGTCGACTCGAAAAGTCGACTCCACGAGGGGCCCACAGAACGGCTGGGAACACTAGACAAATACACAGGAGACGATCGAGCCGTTCACCGACAGGAGCGAGCGTAGGGCGACCAACGCCAGGTTCAGCACTAGGGAAAACCCGAGGTTGCCGGTCGGGAAGCGGACATCCGCCAACCAATCGCCCGTCCGCCCCGGCCCTGCCGAGCGGAGTATCATGAGTCATTGTCGATCAGATAGTTGATGCTCGATACACACCTTCCAGCCTCTATGTCCGGTCTATCAATATCACCGTCGTGGCCACCTGCCGACACTTCCGTTGACACCGGACGCCGGGTCAAGTAGAACTTCCACCAACCCCGCAAGAACACTTTTCCTGAAGCTGGCTTAATTGTGTGAAGATGTCGATGCGGCATTGCCGAAACGCTTGGCCGCGTCGCCGTCGACAGGTGCGGCACGGTGAATCGACCACCCTCGGGGGCGAAATGCAACTGTCTGTTCTCGGCCCGATCGCCATCATCACCGAGCAGGGTCGCCAGCCGGTGAGAGGCGAGAAGGTCCGTACGACACTCGCGCTGCTGGCCCTCGACGCGGGCCGGCTCGTGACTTCGGACCGGCTCGTCGACGAACTCTGGCCCGACCAGCCGGTCGGTAACGCCCGCAACGCCCTCCAGGCACACATCACCCGGCTCCGTCGGCTCCTCGACGGCGGACGCGATCACGGGGCGAGGGGATCGCTCATCCGGACGGTCGGCAGTTGCTACCAGCTCGACCTCCCCCCGGAAGCCCTGGACTCCAACCGGTTCCGGCAGTTGGCCGGTCTCGGCGCGGCGAGCCGGACGGAGGATCCACGGCGGGCGGTCGCGCTGCTGGAGCAGGCGCTGCGGCTCTGGCACGGCCCGGCGCTGCTCGACGCCGGCCCCGGCCCAGCCTGCCGGGCCGCCGCCTGCTGGCTGGACGAGAACCGGCTGATGGCGACCGAGGATCTGATCGCCGCCCGCCTCACCCTCGGCGAGGACCGGACCGTGGTGCCCGAGCTGGAGGAGCTCACCGCCCGCTACCCGCTGCGGGAACGCTTCACCGAGCTGCTCATGGTGGCGCTGTACCGCTGCGGGCGACAGGTCGACGCGGTGAACGCCTACCACCGCCTCCGACGGAGTCTGACCCGGGACATCGGCCTCGACCCCGGTGACCGGCTGCAGAAGCGGTACCTCGAGATCCTGTTGCGGGATCCCGCCCTGCGGGCCTTCGAGGCCGCTGCCTGACCGGCGCCTCATGGTCTCGAGTCCCGCCGGCGCGGGGCCGATCGGGGGCGCAACACCAGACGCAGCAGAGCACTGCAGCCGACCGCCGGCCGCTGCTGCACCTCGACGCAGGCCTCGACGGTCACGTCGGCCGCGCCGCGGACCCGCCAGGTGAACGAGGCCAGCTCAGCCCGCACCCGCACCCGTTCGCCGACCAGGACCGGCGCGGGAAAGGTCAGCCGCTCCAGGCCGGCGTTGAGCACCAGGTCGATCCCGTCCACGGCGAGCAGCTCGACGACCGGCCCCGGCATCAGCGAGGCGAGGAGCAACCCGTGGGCGATCGGACCGCCGTACGGCCCCCGCGCGGCGCGCGCCGGATCGATGTGGATCCACTGCCCGTCGCCGGTGACGGCCGCGAAGCTGTCCACCCTCGCCTGGCCGATCTCCTGCCAGGCGCTCACCCCCAACGGGCGCCCGACCATCGCGGCGAGCGCCGCCAGATCGGCGAAACGGCTCGCCACCGCCCCGGACCCCGGGGCCGCCGCAGAGATACCTGTCGTCATTCGCCCCTCCGCAAACCGCTGTCGGTTCCGCAGCTTCGGCAACGGTGCTGACGCGGTGCTGAGACCGCACTGACAGGTCCGCCCGTCAGTCCGGCGTCAGTGCGCTTTCAGCTTCCGTCGGGAGGGTGGGAGCACCGGAACCGGCGGTCGGACACGACCGGCCGGCGCACCGGCGCAGGAGGAGGAACGGCATGACCCGCGCAGCGGTCCTTCGGGGAATCGGCAGCTGGCTACCGCCACGCCGCGTACCCAACAGCGCCCTCCCCGCCGAGCTGAACACGTCGGACGAGTGGATCCGGCTGCGTACCGGCATCGGCCAGCGATATCTCGCCGAGCCGGGCTCCGCCACCTCCGACCTGGCCGTCCGGGCCGGCGCCCGGGCCCTGGCACACGCCAACGTGTCCGAAGTGGACGCCGTCGTGGTCACCACCACCACACCGGATCGCCCCTGTCCGGGCATCGCGCCCGAGGTCACCTGGCGACTCGGCCTGGGTAACGTCGGCGCGTACGACGTCATGGCGGTCTGCGCCGGCTTCGTCTACGCCCTGGCCAGCGCCGCTGGCCTGATCACGGCAGGCATCGCCGACCGGGTCCTGGTGATCGCGGCGGAAACCTTCTCCAGCATCCTCAACCCGCTCGACCGGACCACCGCCGTGATCTTCGGCGACGGCGCGGCGGCGGTGGTGCTGACCACCGGGCACCCCGACGAGCCGGGTCGCGTGGGTCCCTTCGACCTGGGCAGCGACGGCGAGCACAGTGGGCTGATCGCGGTGCCCGCCGGCGGGTCCCGGCAGCGGCTCTCCGGCCGGCCGGTGCCACCCGAGGAGCACTACTTCACGATGGACGGCCGGGAGGTGTTCCGGCACGCCGTGCTCCGGATGGCCGCCTCCACCCGAACGGTGCTGGCCCGCGCCGGCTGGCGCGCCACGGATCTCGATCACCTGGTCAGCCACCAGGCGAACAGCCGCATCCTGCACCGCCTGGCCGAGGACCTCGGCCTCGACTCGGCCCGCGCGGTCAGCAACATCGCCCGCGTCGGCAACACCGCAGCCGCGTCGATCCCCCTGGCCCTCGCCGACGCCCTCGCCGCGGGCGCCCTACGCACCGGCGACCGGCTGGTGCTGACCGCCTTCGGCGGCGGGTTGACCTGGGGGTCCGTCGCCCTCACCTGGCCGTCACTGACCTGTCCCGGACTGGCCGCGGCCAGTCCTGCAGAACGAGGAGCACGCGCATGACCGCAACCACCTACGACCGCTTCGTCGACATCTTGGTCACCCGCTTCGAGGTCGAGCCGGACGAGGTCCACCCTGACGTCACGTTCGAGGACCTGGAACTCGACTCCCTGTTCCTGGTGGAGCTCGGTCTCGTGGTCCAGCAGGAGTTGGGCGTGAAGCTCGACGAGCGGGACGCCACCCCGCACAGCACGATCTCCGAGACGGCGCAGCTGATCGACGCCCGCCTGGCGACACCGGCATGACCGGCGGCGACCTCGCGGTGACCGGTCTGGGGTTGGTGACCCCGGCCGGGATCGGCGTCGACGCCACCTGGATGGGCGTGTGCGCGGGCGCCTCCACCGCGCGGGCCGACCCTGAGCTGACCGACCTGCCCGTCACCTTCTCCTGCCGGGTGCCCGCATTCGAGCCCCGCAGGACGGTGGGCCGCCGCTCCTGGCAGTACGACCGCTTCGTCCAGCTGGCCCTGGTCGCCGCGCGGGAGGCGGTGGCCGACGCCGGGCTCGACCCGGCCACCTGGGACGGCGCGCGGGTGGGCGTGGTGATGGGGTGCGGTCTCGGCGGGGTAGCGACCTGGGAGACCCAGCACAAGAACCTGCTCGGCGGCGGCCCGCCGACGGTCTCCGCCCTGCTGATCCCGATGCTGGTGCCGAACATGGTCGCCGGGCAGATCGGCATAGCGCTTCGGGCCACCGGCCCGAACTTCGTCACCGCCAGCGCCTGCGCCTCCGGGGCCACCGCCATCGGCACGGCCCGCGCTCTGCTGCACAGCGGCGCCTGCGACGTGGTGGTCACCGGCGGCAGCGAGGCCGGCGTCAGCCCGCTCATCCTCACCGGGTTCGCCCAGATGACCGCGCTGTCCACCCGGGTCGACGACCCGGCCGCCGCCTCGCGCCCCTTCGACGCGGACCGGGACGGCTTCGTTCTGGGTGAGGGGAGTGCCGTGCTCGTCCTGGAACGGGCCGCGGACGCCCGGGCCCGCGGGGCCCGCGTGCGGGCGCGCCTGCTCGGCTACGGGGCCAGCGCCGACGCGTACCACGCGACCGCGCCGGAGCCCGGCGGGCGGGGCATCACCCAGGCGATCCGCGCCGCGCTCACCGACGCCGACGTGACCGCGTCCGACGTGGACCACGTCAACGCGCACGGCACGTCGACCCCGGCCAACGACCGGACGGAGGCCACCGCCATCGCCCGGACGCTCGGCCCCCGCCCCGCCGTCACCTCGACCAAGGGCGTGATCGGGCATGCGCTCGGCGCCGCCGGCGCCATCGAGGCCGCCCTCACCGTGCTCACCGTGCAGCACGACGCCATTCCCCCCACCGCGAACCTGGAACGTCAGGATCCGGAGATCGACATCGACGTGGTGGCCAAGGCACCCCGGTACGCCCCGGTGCACGTGGCGATCAGCAACTCGTTCGGCTTCGGCGGCCAGAACGCCGTCCTCGTCTTCGGGAAGGCCTGACCATTGCGCGGAACAAACGACGGCACCGAGCCGGTGGACACCGTCGACGTGGTGGTGGTCGGCGCCGGGTCGGCCGGCTGCGCGGTGGCCCGCCGGCTGGTCGAACGCGGGCGGCGGGTGCTCCTCCTGGAGGCTGGCGGACCCGACGTCAATCCGGCCATCCACGATCCCCTGCGCTTCGGCGAGCTGTGGTTCACCGAGGAGAACTGGGGCTATCAGACCCAACCGCAGCGGGCCGCGGACGGCCGCCGCCTGCCCTGGCCGCGCGGCCGCGTGCTGGGCGGCTCCAGCTCCCTGAACGCGATGATCTACGCGCGCGGCGCGCCGGCCGACTACGACCACTGGGCGTACCTCGGCAACACCGGATGGTCCTGGCGGGACGTGCTGCCCGTGTACCGGCGGATGGAGGACTACGACACCGGGCCGACACCGCTGCGCGGTGTCGGCGGCCCCGTTCCCGTGCTCACCGCCTACCGGCCGGACCCGATCCACGAGTCGCTGGTCGACGCCGCCGGCGAGGTCGACGTTCCGTTCAACCCGGACTACAACTCCGGAGACCTCGACGGCATCTCGTACCTCCAGTTCACCGTGCGGGACGGGCGGCGGTGCGGCAGCGCGGCGGCGTACCTCAGACCCGTCGCCGACCGGCCGGAACTCACGGTACGGACGCGGGCCCGGGCCCGGCGGCTGCTGGTCGACGGCGACCGGTGCGCGGGCGTGGTGTGGGAACGGAACGGCCGACCCACCACCACCCGGGCCGAGGAGGAGGTCGTGCTCGCCGCCGGCACTTTGGAGTCACCGCGGCTGCTGATGCTTTCCGGCATCGGCGACGCCGACGAACTGCGCGGACTCGGCCTCGACGTGGTCGCGCACCTGCCCGGCGTCGGCCGCAACCTCCAGGACCACCTGCTCGTGCCGGTCGTCTTCGGCACCGGCCGCCCGCTCGGCCGTCCGTCGGCCGGCCTGCCGCCGGCCCAGACCCACCTGTACTGGCGTAGCCGCCCTGGCCTTCCGGTGCCGGACACCCAGCCGCTGCACTTCCCGGTGCCGATGTGCCCACCCGGGTTCGCCGCGCCGGACAGCGGCTTCACGCTCCAGGCCGGGCTGGTGCGCCCGGCCAGCCGGGGCCGGCTCCGGCTGGGCGGGCCCGAACCCGACGACGAACTACTCATCGAGGCGGGCGTGCTGCGCTGCGCCGTGGACCTCGACGCGCTGGTCGCCTCGGTGGGACTGTGCCGGGAACTGGGTGCCGGCAAGGCCCTGCGCCAGGGCTGGGAGGCTCGGGAGGTCCACCCCGGGCCGGAGGTGACCGGCGACGAGCAGGTGCGGGCGTACGTCCGGGCAACCGTCTCGACCTATCACCACCAGGTCGGTACCGCCCGGATGGGCGTCGACGAGGACGCCGTCGTGGACCCGCGGCTGCGGGTCCGGGGCCTGCGCGGCCTGCGCGTCGCCGACGCGTCGGTGATGCCGACCGTGCCCACCGGCAACACCCACGCGCCGGCCGTCATGATCGGCGAGCGGGCCGCGGACTTCATCACGGGCGAGCAGCCGTGACCGGCGGCGCCGCCGCGCTCTGGCTGGATCCGCTGCCGGTGGTGGCGCCCGCCCTACGGCTGCTCTGCCTGCCGCCGGCCGGCGCGGGGGCCCGGTTCTTCCAGGACTGGCGCCGGTACGCCCCGGGCTGGCTGCAGCTGTGCCCGGTGCGGCCGCCCGGCCGGGACGGCCGGATCGACGAACCCGCCGGCGGCACGCTGGCCGGGCTGGCCGCCTCCGTCGCCGCGGCGGTGGCCGAGCTGGACGCCACCGATCCGTTGCCGCTGGCCGTGTTCGGCCACAGCATGGGTGGCCTGCTCGGGTACGAGCTGACACCGCTGCTCCGCGACGCCGGGGTGACGGTACGCCACCTGTTCGTCTCGGCCACCCCGACACCGGGCCCCCGGTGGGCGCGCGCCGTCCTGGCCGGGATCGTCGACCCGACGGCCTTCCTGCGCCGACTCGGTGGCACGCCAGCGGAACTCTGGCAGCATCCGGAGCTGCGGGACCTGGTGGTCGCCACCACGACGGCGGACCTGCGTACGCTGGCCCGACACACCCCGGGCCGGCACGCGGTGCCCTGCCCCGTGTCGGTGTTCCAGGGTTGGGACGACCCACTTGCCGGGCCGTCGGACCTGGCGTGGTGGCGGGAGCGGACCGGATCCCCACCGTCGGAGCGGGTGTTCCCCGGTGGGCACTTCTACTGCCTGGACGACCCGGCCGGAATCGTGGCCGCGGTGTCGGTCGCGCTGTCCGCCCCGGTCACGGCTCCGACAGGCCGGTGAACCCACCCCGGTGACAGACCAGCGGACCACCGTCCGGGCGGTCGAACGCGGCCCGCACCACGCCGAACACCACCTCGTGATCGCCGCCGTCGACCACCGCGGTGACCGCGCAGTCGAGCCAGGCCACCGCGCCGCCCAGCACCGGCTGGCCGGAGTCGTTCGTCGACCAGGGCAGCGAGGCGAAACGGTCCGCGCCCGGGGTGGCGAACACCCGGCAGACGTGCGCCTGGTCGGCGGCGAGCACGCTGACCGCGAACCGCCCACTGGCCCGTAGCGCCCCCCAGGTCCGCGATGACCGGTGCACGCAGAAGAGAACCAGCATCGGATCGAGGGACACCGAGGTGAACGAGTTCACCGCCATGCCGTACGGCCGGCCGGCGAGCATTGTGGCGACCACCACCGCGCCGGTGGGGTAACGCCCCATCACCCGACGGAACTCGCGGGTGTCCGGCGCGCCGCGCGTCGCCGGGGTGGTGGGTGGCGCCGGTCCCGGTCCCGACATCGCCGGTCCTCAGCGCACCGCGGAGCGGACGTGGTCCGACGTGGCCGGTCGACCGTCGGCCGCGTCGATCCCGGCCAGGAACGCGTCGACCGTCGCGCGGAAGTGTTCCGGTTCCTCGACGTGCGGCATGTGGCTGGACTCCTCGAACAGCTCCCACCGGGAGGAGGACAGCCCGTGGTGCAGCTCGGCAACGGCCGCCGGGGTCACCTCGTCGTACCGCCCGGAGATCAACAGAGCGGGGACCGCGACCCGGCCCAGCCGATCCCGGATGTCCCAGTCGGCGAGGTGGCCACGCAGGTCGAACTCGTTGCCGCCGGCCATCGTCTCGTAGACCCGCGGATCCTCGCGTACCGCGCCGAGGGTCCGCAGCACCTCGTCGGGCACCGGTCGCATCCGGCAGACATGCCGGGCGTAGAAGGCGCTCACCGCCTCGGCGTACCCGGGGTCGTCGGGCGGGCCGGCGAGCGCGGCGCGAACAGCGTCGGGCAGCTCGTCGCGGAGCCTGCCGACCTCTGCCCGGTAGGTCTCGCCGGCGGCGAAGCTGTCGGCGAGCACCAGCGACCGCAGGCCGGCCGGACGCTCGGTGGCCAACTCCAGGGCCAGCAGGCCACCCCAGGAGTGGCCGAGCAGGTGGTACCGGTCGGTGATACCCAGGTGTGTCAGCAGTGCGCGCAGCTCGGTGAGGAACAGCGGCACCGTCCAGAACCCGTCCGCCGCGTCCGGCCGGTGGTCGGATCGGCCGTTGCCCAGTTGGTCGTAGAAGACGCAGGCCCGGCCGCCGGCGGCGAGCGCCGCCAACGACAGGAGATAGTCGTGGGTGAGGCCCGGCCCTCCGTGGCAGACCACCACGGGCGCGGGGCCGCCGGTCAGGTCACCGACTGTCCGGTACCAGGTGGATCCGCCGGCCCACTTGAGAACACCCTCGGATCCCAGGTCCGTTGCGCTGTCCACGCTCATGGCCCGATGGTGGGCGGGCCCGCTGACGCGCCGCTGACCGGCGGCTGACGTACGCGCGCACCTAGGGATCTCCCCAATGCTACGCCGGGTGACGGTAGCCGAGACTGTCAGCACGAACGGCCGGGCGAGGCGGCCTGGCCGGCTTAAGCGACCAGCTGCGGAGGCGAGCTTGAGCACGCGCATCTACACGCTCCCGGTGGAGCAGACCCGCTGGCACGTACCGGGCGGGGCGACGACCGTCTTCGACTGGGACTACGACACCGGCCGGGATCGGTTGCTCGCCCTCTACGAGAAGGGCAAGCAGCGGCAGTGGGACGCCGCCGAACGGCTGGACTGGTCGATCGAGATCGACCCGAACGACCCGATGGGAGTACCGGAGGAGTCCATCGCCATCTACGGCTCCCGGGTGTGGGACAAGCTCGGGCCGAAGGAGCGCGGGCTGGTCCGGTTACACCTCAACGCGTGGCAGTTCTCCCAGTTCCTGCACGGGGAGCAGGGGGCGCTGATCTGCTCGTCGAAGATCGTCGCGAGTGTCCCCGACGTCGACTCGAAGTTCTACGCGGCCACCCAGGTGGTGGACGAGGCCCGGCACATGGAGGCCTACTCGCGATACCTGCGGGAGAAGGTCGAGCTGGCGTACCCGATCAATCCAAGCCTGCAGGCGCTGCTCAACAACGTCATCTCCGACTCCCGCTGGGACATGACCTATCTGGGTATGCAGGTGCTCATCGAAGGCCTGGCGCTGGCCGCGTTCGGCCTGATCCGCGACTACGCCAAGGAGCCGCTGGCCCAGGCCCTCAACGCCTACGTCATGCAGGACGAGGCCCGGCACGTGGCCTTCGGTCGGCTGGCCCTGCGCGACTACTACCCGCAGCTCACCCAGGCCGAGCGCGACGAACGCGAGGAGTTCTGCGTCGAGGCCTGTCACCTGATGGCGCAACGGTTCGTGGGCGAGGAGGTGTGGCGCCACCTGGACATCGACGCGAACGAGTGCATCGACTTCATGCGCCGCTCCGAGCACTTCCGCGCGTTCCGCAGCCACCTGTTCTCGCGCATCGTCCCCACGCTGCGCGACATCGGCCTCTTCGGACCGAAGATGCGCCACGCCTTCGCCGAACTGGGTGTCCTGGGCTTCGCTGAGGTGGACCTGGACCAGATGATGGCGCAGGACGAGGACATCGCCGTCGAGGTCGACGAGCGTCGCCGACGCCAGGTCGGGGCGACCATCGCCGTCGGCGCCGACGGCCTGCCCACCGGGTCGACCGACAGCAACACTGCATGACGTCGCAAGCAACACGACCCACCCGAAGCGCGGCGATCCTCGTCACGGTCTCCGGCGCCACCTTCCTGGCGATGCTCGACTCGACGGTGACCAACCTGGCGATCCCCGCCCTCCAGCAGGAGTTCGACGGTTCCTCCGTCGCCGACCTGTCCTGGGTGATCACCGCGTACGTGGTGCTCTTCGCCGCCCTGCTGCCCTCGGCGGGGCGCCTCGCCGACGTGTTGGGCCGGCGCACCATCTTCCTCGGCGGCGTCGCCCTGTTCACCGCCATGTCACTGGCCTGCGCGCTGGCGCCCACCCTGCCGTTCCTGGTGGGGGCTCGGGCACTGCAGGGTGTCGGCGCGGCGGCGATGATCCCGTCGGCGCTCGCGATCCTGCTGCTCGACGGGCCGCCGGCACGGCGGGCCAGCGCGATCGGCCTGTGGAGCGCCGCGTCCGCGGTGGCGGCGGCGGTCGGGCCGGCGCTCGGCGGCGTCCTCGTCGACTGGCTCGGCTGGCCGTCCGTGTTCTACATCAACCTGCCCGTCGGGGTGGCCATGCTCATCGTGGCCGCGCGGGTGCTGCCCAGGGTGCCCACGCATGGCCGGGGCCTGCCCGACGCTCTCGGCACCCTGCTGCTGGCCGCCGGCATCGGCGCGGTCACCGTCGGGGTTACCCAGGGCTCGGAGTGGGGCTGGTGGAACGGCCGGACGCTGGGCTGCCTGGCCGGTGGCGTGGCTGCGGTGGCCGTCGCCGTCTGGCGTTCCACCCGGCGGCCGGTGCCGGCGCTGGAGACCGGCCTCTGGCGCAACCGCACCTTCCTGGCGACCAACCTGGTGTCCCTTATCTACGGCATGGCACAGTTCCCCTGGCTGCTGGGCACCGTGCTGTTCATGGTCGCGCTGTGGCGTTACGACGAGATGCGGGCCGGGTTCGCCATGACGCCCGGCGCGCTCGCCGCCTCGGCCGCGGCACTGCTGGTGGGACGGGCCGCCGCCCGGCTACGCAGCCCGCGCCAGGCGGCCCTGCTCGGCTTCGTCGCGTTCCTGGTCTCCGGCGTGTGGATGGTCGCCGGGCTGACCGACCGGCCGTCGTTCCTGACGCTCATCCTGCCCGCCAGCCTCATCGCCGGCTTCGGCATGGGCGCCATCACGTACGGCACGACCTTGGCGGCCGCGATGTCCGCGCCGCCCACCCAGTTCGCCGGCGCGTCCGGCATGAACACCATGTCCCGGCAGTTCGGCGGGGCTCTCGGCGTGGCGGCGCTCGCCGTCATCGTGGGCGGCACCACCGGCGAGGGGCTCTCCGACTACCGGAACGTGTTCCTGTTCTGCACCGTCCTGGTGGTCGTCGCGCTCGCGTTGACCTGGGCCGGGCTGCGCTTCGCGCCGCCGCCGGCCGCAGCCGCCGCAGCCGGCGAGACAACCGCCGCCGGAAGCCGTGCTGCCTGAACATGGCGCTGGTCCGTCGCCCGGCGGCCCGCTGGCGGCCCGGTGCGTTCCCGGCCGGCCTCGGTCCGCCGCCGCACCCGTGGGTACGCCGCCACCGCGACGACGCGAGTCACCCGGGGCGACGGTGGCGACCGGAGCGGTCGGCACCCGCCCCGGCGACGGCCTGCCCCGTGTCAGCAGCGCATCAGTCCGGTGTCAGGCCGGTCCACGATCCTGAGCCGGTGCCGGCTCCGCGCTCCACCGCGGTCCCCGGCGGCGCCCGGCCCTATCCACGATGGAGGTAGAACGTTGACCGCTGCGCCCACCACCGAACAGGCCGCCCCGGGGGCCCTGGTCCGGCAGGTCATGGGGGATGCCCTGGGTTTCCTGAACGCCGCGGCGCTGCGCGTCGCGGTCCACCTCGACATCGCCGAGCATCTCGCGTCCGGGCCGAAGACCCCGGCCGAGCTGGCCACGCTGAGCGACGCGGACCCCGGACACCTGGCCCGGGTGCTGCGCTTCCTCGCCATGCGAGGGGTGTTCCGGGAGGACGAACGGGGCGCCTACCACCTCACGCCCGCCGCGGAGCTGCTGCGGGCCGAGTCGCCCATGTCGGTCCGCTCGATGGTGCTGCTGCTGACCGACGAAATGTACTGGCTACCGGCCGGCCGGCTGGAGGAGACCGTGCGGGCCGGCACCACGGTGTTCAACGGGATCTTCGGCGGCCCGCTCTTCGACGTCCTCGCCCGGGACCCGTCCCGCGCCGACATCTTCAACACCGCGATCGCCGACCTGTCGGTCACCGAGCAGGACCCGATCGCGGCAAGCTACGACTTCCCGGACACCGGCACCGTGGTAGACGTCGGCGGCGGGCCCGGCGGCCTGCTACACGCGATACTGCTACGCAACCCGGGCCTGCGGGGCGTGTTGTTCGAACAGGAGTCGGTCCTCGCCAAGCACCGGCTGGGCGACCCCGCGATCGCCGGCCGCTGGGAGCCGGTGGCGGGTGACTTCTTCGGGCTGATCCCGACCGGCGGCGACATCTACGTCCTCAAACGCGTGCTGCACGACTGGGACGACGCCGACAGCCTGCGCATCCTCAAGGCCACCCGGCAGGCGATGGCGGACGAGGCGAAGCTGCTGATCATCGACGCGGTCATCCCCTCGGGTAACGACCCGCACCCGAGCAAGCTCTACGACATCGCGATGATGACCAACTTCGACGGCAAGGAACGAACCAAGGCCGAGTTCGACGCCCTGCTGGCCGCCGCGAACCTCCGGGCCGTCCGGGTGATCCCGACTCCCGGGACGCTGTCGATCGTCGAAGCCGTGCCGGCCCCACCGGCGACGCCCAGCGCCCCCGAGGAGGCGGTGCTCCGATGACAACCGATGGGGCAGCCCCTGCCCTGTCTGTTCGTACGCACCGACCCGACCCGGGGTCGACCGTGCTCGCCGACTCGACGCCGCCCCTGCTGGACAACCCGGATCAGCTCGCCGAACCGCGCGCCGACCCGCAGGTCCGGCCGAACGCCGTACCGGAGCCGCTCAAGTTGACCAACCCGGGTGGATCGATCTTCCCTCGGATCCGCCCTCGGCGGCTTCCGCGAACTTCCGGTGCCGCGGTGACGGCGGCAGCGGCCACGACGGCGAGAAGGGCGACGCGATGACTGCGACGGAGGCCGACGAAGGTCGGATCGACCCGACCGTGATCCGGCAGATACTCGGAGATTCGCTGGGTTACCTCTACCCGGCGGCGCTGCGGGTCGCGGCCCGCTTCGCGGTCGCCGACCACCTCGACGAACCCCGCAGCGCGGCGGAGCTGGCGGCCCTCACCAGCGTCGACGCCGGACGCCTGGGCCGGGCGCTTCGACTGCTCAGCACCCGCGGGGTCTTCGCCGAGGACGACGCGGGCCGGTTCCGGCTCACGCCGGCGGCGCGGCTGCTGCGAACTGATTCGCCGGTGCCGTTGCGGTCGATCGTGCTGCTCTTCACCGACGAGTTGTACTGGCGGCCGGCCGGGCGGCTCGACGACACGGTGCGGCAGGGGCAGACCGCCTTCGCCGACGTATTCGGGCTGCCGTTCTTCGACCACCTGCCAACCGCCCCGGAGACCGAGCAACTCTTCGCCGACGCCCTGGCCACGGTCTCGGCGCTGGAGCAGGATGCGGTGGTCGCCGCGTACGACTTCCCCGCGACCGGCACCGTGGTGGATGTCGCCGGCGGGCGGGGCGGGCTGCTGCGGGCGGTGCTGACGGCGAACCCGGGGCTGCGCGGCGTGCTGCTGGACCGCGCCCCGGTGCTGGAGCGGCACCTGCTGGACGGCCCGGCGCTGGCCGGGCGGTGGCGTACCGAGGCCGGCGACATGATCGACGCCGTACCGCCCGGTGGGGACGTCTATCTGCTCAAGCGAATCCTGCACGACAAGAGCGACGAGGAGTCGGCGGCGGTGCTGGCCTCGTGCCGCAAGGCCATGGCCGACGACGCGCGGCTGCTGGTGGTCGACGCCGTGGTGCCCGCGACTCCGGGCGCACACCCCGCCGTCGTGTCGGACGTGCTGATGATGGCCCTGTGGGACGGGCGGGAACGCACGGCCGAGGAGTTCGCGGCGCTACTCGCGGGAGAGGGTTTCCAACTGGGCCGGATCATCCCGACCGCGTCCGCGCTCTCGGTCGTGGAGGCGGTGCCGTCCTGACCGCCCGTGGTCAGTCTGAAGGCCGCGCCCGTGGTCAGTCAGAAGGCCGTGCGATGAGCTTCATGACCGACCGGGTGTCGTCCGCCCAGGCGGTGGGGCGCAGGGTCTTCGGGTCGATGCGGATGTGCACCCGCCTACCCTCGGCGTGCACGGTCTGCCCGTCCCGGGACAGACAGCGGAATCCGTACACGGCGCTGGACCCGCTGAACTGGTCGATCCACAGGTGGACGGCCATGGCGCCGGTGCCCCGGAACGGCGTGCGGTAGGAGATGGCGAACTCGGCCACCGCGAGAAACACGTCCGGGTGGCTGTAGGTGCCACCGTCGAACGTCCAGCCGTGGGACGTCCAGAAGGTGTTGAGGGCGCGCTCCACCAGAACTCCGTACCGGCAGTTGTGGACGAGCCCCATCGAGTCGAGGTCGTCGAAGTGGATCGGAAGCAGCTCAACGTGACCGTGATCGACCGAATATTCGACTGATGCTGTCACCGTCTCCCACCATTTCGCATTGGCGTCGATGGTTCATCGTGGCGATCATCGCCTCATCCGAACCATGATGATCCGCCGCTGCGAAGTTATCAGAAAAGTACGGTCGCAGTCGATGGCCAGAAGTGCCCTTCGGCCGATGAGCACGGTCGGCAGCGCCGACAACGCCACCGCGGAGTCGTTCAACGCCACCGTCGCACACGAAACCCCCTGGGCCCTTCCGTGCCTTCACCAACGAGGCCGCACCGCGGCTGACCACCTTCCGCTCGCTGCGCCGCTACAACACCGGAGACGGTGGGGTCGGTTCGCACGGGGCGTCGTCGGCCGCACCCCGCGGGCCGCTCGATCGCATTGCCGCTCCGGTAGGGCGGCCAGCGTGCTCAGCGTCAGGACAGCGAGCAAGGGCGTACGGATCTCGGTCCCGGCCGCTTGGTCACGCGACGCCGCCGGACGGGTACGGGGTCGTGGCGGGCTGATCCGGGTGGCCGCGCCCGCCGCCACCATCCAATCCGATCGATCAGCTTCGCAGGGCGTCAACCAGGATTTCGACGAGCGCGGCGGCGTAGCGGCCGTCCGGGTCGAGGTCCGGGTCGTAGATCGTGACCTCCAGGCCGACGCAGGCTGGGTTGGCGAACAGCGGACGGAGAAGCTCAACCAGATTCGGATAGTCCAAGCCGCCAGGGTCGGGGGCGTCGGCGGCCGGCATGACCGCCGGGTCGAGCACATCGACGTCGAGGTGTACGAAGTAGCCGTCGCAGGCGGCGAATCCTTGTGACACACGCTCACCGACCGAGGCCGGGCCCTCGGCGATGATCTCGGGCGTGGTATGCACCGCGATACCCAGGCCACGTACCTCGTCGAGTTCACCGTCGTAGTCGCGGACGCCCAGCACAACCAGATCGTCCTCCCGGCAGTACGGCGCAAGCCCGTCAATGTCGGCAATGTCTGGCTGACCCCGGCCGGTGACGATGGCGGTGCCCTCGCCGGCGGACGCCCCGACATGCGTGCTGTTGCCAACATGGCGGAAGTCGATCGAACCGTCAAGGTAGACGATGCCGTAGCGGCCACGTCGGCGCAGCGCGAGCGCGGCCCCGAACAGGATTGAACAGTCACCACCCAACAGCATCAGGAAACCTGCGTTGTCGAGGACCACGTTCACCCGCTCCGCGAGTCGGCGTGTGTACCTCGCGAGGGCGTCGGCGTTGAGTACACCGTCCCCCGGCTGCCAGCTCCGGACGTCGTAGCGCGGCGGGACGACCACACCGCCGTCGCGCGCCCCGAGCCGGTCGAGCAGGCCCTGATCGCGAAGCGCACCGGCCAGCTTGTAACACCCGGGGACGAGACCGGGGGCTGGAGCGCGCAAGCCGAGATTGGACGGGGCGTCAAGAACCGTGATCGATCGCATCGATCCAGCGTAAACCCCGCTGCGGACATCGACCGGGCGGCCAACTCATCAGCTGCGACAATCGCCGCTGCCGTCCGGTCTGGGGTAGCCCGGCGGCAGCGGCGATGGTCTTGACGGCCTCGTCCAGGCCGGTGGTCTCGGGTAGGACGAGTTCGTCGTGCCAGCCCAGGACATCGTGGGCGGCGTACCAACCGCTCATGTGCTCGGCGGTGAACTCACTGACCTGCGGGCGGGTGAGGTGCCGGCGCAGGTCTCGGCAAGGGAGACGTCGAGGTAGCAGAACAGTGACCGGCCCCGGTGGTCGTCCCGCAGGGCGGTCAGCATGCTGCGGTAGCGGCTGCTGTGCAGGATGCCCTCCAGCACCACGTGGTAGCCGTGGTCCAGCGCGAACCGAACGGTCTGCGCGATCAACGCCGGCGCCGCGCCGCCGGGCTTGTCCCGTTCGCGCAGCGGGATGCGGCGCAGGTAGTCCTGCTCTACCAGGGCGCAGCCCCGGCCGTGTCTACCAGGGCGCAGCCTCGGCCGTGCCGGCGTCGTAGCTCACGGGCGATGCTGCTCTTGCCCGAGCCGGACGCAGACGAGGATCGTGTCCGGGCTGCCTGTGGGTTCAGCGAGCATGCTGCCTCTTCTGCTTCAGTCGTTGCGGACGGCGAGGTCGAGGGCGGCGACGGTCAGCAGTCCAGGTTGCAGAAGCTGGTGGGTCGCAGGACCAAGGTGTGGAAGGCAGCGGCGATGGCCGGCTGTCCTGTAGCGATGATCCCGACGTCCCGGACGCTCATGTCTCCTCCGGTGTCTGCAGGTGGGTCGTGGACGGGCGGCAGCCGCGATTCCGGGCCGGCCAGCCGAGGAACCGGTCGAACAAGTCCCTGACGTCGCCGGTGGTGCTCGGGTTGAGGCGGTGCAGGTCGTCGATCGCTTCGCACAGAAGGCCAGCCAGGTAGATGAGCAGATTGAGCGGGCTCTCCTGGTAGCTGGCCAGGAGATCGAGCTTGGCCCGTCCGCACGGCCAGGGCTGGCCACACGCCCGGCACAGCCAGAGCGGACGTAGCGGCAAATGCCCCGAGCGAGCGGGCAAGGACCGGTCGGCACCAGCGGCAGCCATGCCGTCGCCGTTCATGGTCATCGACGGTCGCTCTCCCGCGCCTTCCGCGCGAACACGATCTTCCAAACGTGCGTCAGCAGTGGCGGATCGGTCGAGCCCGACCGTGCCAGCGCCGGAACCGCCGCTGCGCGGTCCGGCGTCAGCTCGCCGGTCGCGGCGTACCGCGACACATACACCGTCATAGCCGGCCACCGGTCGGCGCTGGCCCCTGTGCGCGGTGGGCTTGCCGGCATGCCGGCAAGCCCACCGCCGTCGGCCGGCGGCTGGGAGCAGACCGCCGGTCACCCGCCCACGCAGCCCTGCTGGCGGTACGCGAACGGGGAGTCACCCGTGCGGTCGACGGAGTGCCCGGCGCGAGCACGTGCCGGTGCGTCGGGTCGCGTTCCGGCCTGTCGCCGATCGGCACGTCCATCTGGATCTCCCTGCCGTGAGGTTGCCGCTGGCCCACCGGCGCACCGCTGGGGAGCGGCGCGTCGGCACATTCAGGCTGGCTTGGGCGGTGGACGGACGGAATGTCGCGCCGGTGCACCCGCAGTGCACCTGCCGTCACCCCATGCGCGGCTACCATCACCTCCACCGATGACTGTCCGTTCCGGAAGGACGTGCGATGGCTACGGTGACGACCTGGACCGGCCAGGACGCGAACGCGCTCCGGAATGCGTTGCGGATGAGCGTGACCGCCTTCGCCGAGCACCTCGGCGCGGCGCGGCGGACCGTGGCCAAGTGGAGCAGCCAGGGCGACAAGGTGCTCCCCCGCGCGGACATGCAAGCCGCGCTGGACACCGTGCTGGCCCGAGCCACGCCTGAGGTACGGGAACGCTTCGAGGCGTTGCGGACGGCTGGCACCAGCGGTGCACCTGCGGGTGCTGCGCGGCCGGATGCCGGCGCGCATGCGGATACTGGCGATGACGGATGTGGTGACTCGGGCTCGGATGGTGACGTGCGACGGAGGGACCTTCTACGCGGAGCGGCGATCGGCGTCGCCGCCGCACCCAACGTCGCGCCGCTGCTCGACGCGCTCTTCTCGCCCGCGCACTCGGACGGTGCGGCGCTGACTTTTCCGCAGTTCACCCGAGCCGTCGACGCCGCCAAGGTCGACTATCAGGCCTGCCGGTACGAGCGCGTACTCGACCGGCTCGTGACGCTGCTGCCGTCCCTCGAACCGGTGAAGTCCGGCGCGGATGGCGAGCGGCGGCAACGGGTCGAGGCCCTGGCCGCCGACCTGTACCACGTCGTTGGCAGCGTCCTGCTGAAGGTGGGCGACTTGTCGAGAACTCCTCCACGATGAGGCAGTCCACTCCGTCGGCCGTGAGCTGTTCGTATGCCGCATTGAGGAGTGTGGTCTTGCCTGCGCCGTCTTGTCCCTCGAACGCGATCAGCATTGCTCCTACAGGGGTGGGCGTGGGTCAGAGAGCAGGCGGGCGCAGTTGCCGGTAGGTATCCAGCAGGGTCGACACCGCGCCGGTTACCGGCACGTCACCGTTTAGTGGTGCCCATTGGTAGCTGTCGTGCTCGGTAAGGCGGACCGGCTCGGTCATGCCAACTGCGACGGCGAAGGTGAACTGGCGAGTCTTCTTGCCGCTGCCCGAGGTGTAGTCGAAGCTGCCCAGGTACTCGTTGATGTCGGTGACGGCCAGGCCGGTTTCTTCCTCGACCTCCCGGCGCAGGGCATCGTCAAGCGCTTCGCCATGCTCGACCTTGCCGGAGGGCAGTTCGAATATGCCGCCCATGAAGTCATCGGCGGGTCGCTGTAGAAGCAGGACCGCATCGTCTTCGGCGACGACCGCGCCGACGACGAGTTGTTGTACCCCGTCGGCCTTCGCCGTCGTGCAGAGGTCGTCCAGGACGGTGAAGACAACCATTTCATCACCCTAGCCTCGATGATTCGCGCCTGACGCCGGTTCCTTCCGCCCGGCAGGTCTGATCGCTGTTGATCGATGCGGTTGTGGTTCCGGGCATGGTGGCGGGCCGTCTGTCGCGGCGGCGGGCGTGGTCTCCTGGGTCCTCCGGGTTGTTGGGGCAGCGGCTGAACTGGTCAGCCGGGGGCGGGGATGGCCGCGATCCGGGTGAACGCGGCGGTGATCTGTTCGGCCCAGGGCCAGGTGGCGGGAACGCGGAGCCAGCGGCGGCGTTGCCCGCGCACGAGTCGGGCGGCGGTGTGCAGCAGGCGGTAGCGCAGCCGTTTGGGCTCGGCTTTGGCCAGTTCGCCGTGCAGGGTGTGGATCTGCAGCCAGGCGATCAGGTCGACCGCGATCGCCGCCGTGATGCACCAGGCGGCGTTGATGGCGAACTCGCGGGAGGGTAGCCGGCCCAGGCCGGTGTCCTTGGCGCAGCGGATCCGGTCCTCGACGCGGGCGTGGGCCCGGTGGCGGGCCTCCAGCCACTGCAAGGCGCCGGTGGTGGTGTTGGTGACGAACGCGGTGTAGCGCCAGCCGTCGCGTTCCTCGAACAGGGTCAGTTGGGCGCCGGGGTGGGGGCGTTCCCGTCGGACGATGACCCGCATCCCGGTCGGCCAGCCGGGCAGGTGCAGCAGGCCGGTCAGTTCGGCGACGGCGGCGCCGTCGCGCACACCGCCGTCGGCGTCGATCGCTGGCGACCACGTGGAGGTGGGCAGGCCGGTGATGGCAGCGCGTTCGGTCTCGCCGATCGACCAACCCAGGGAGTGCTCCACCCGCCGGCCGCGCTTGCTGTCCTGCTCCGTGAGCCAGTCGAGCACGGCGTGGGTGGCCGCCGCGGAGTCACCGCGGATGAGCAGGTGCCGGCGGTGCGGTGCGGGGACCTGCGCGACCGCTTGGGCGAGCTACTTGCCGGGAACCAGCCCGTAGGGTCGGTCGCGTGGCCGAAACGCCGACCGAACCCGACCACTCCTACATCGCCAGCGTCACGCGGGTCCGCGCGGCAGCCGGCGTGATCCTCCGCGACCAGGCCGGCCGGGTACTGGTAGTCCACCCGACCTACAAGGACGTGTGGGGAGATCCCCGGCGGGATGGTGGAGGCGGACGAGTCACCGGCAGACGCCTGCGCCCGCGAGATCCGAGAGGAACTGGGCCTGTCGATGCCGACAGGAGCGCTGCTCTGCGTCGACTGGGTGCCCCCCAGCCCACCATGGGACGGCGGCCTCATGTTCGTCTTCGACGGCGGCGTCCTGACGCCGGACCAGATCGCGACGATGCGACTGTGCCCGGACGAGCTCGACCGGTTCGACTTCGTCGAACTGGAACGCCGGGGCGACGTGTTGATCCCCCGGCTGGCTCGGCGAGTTGCCGCGGCGGTCACCGCGCTCGGGCGGGGCGGTGTCTACCTCGAAGACGGAACCGCGCCGTCCACCAGATAGCGAGCCGGATTGACTCGCTGAGCGGGGAGGGCATGCCCAGCGGCGGTGGCTCTCTGCCACCGCTGCGGCACCACAACCCGCGACGGCCCCGCCTGCGGCGCACGTTGATCCGGTTGAGCCCGAGAGGCACAATCCCAGGATGATCTCGAGCGTGTTCTTCGACGTGGGTGAGACGATCGTCGACGAGTCCCGGGAGTACGGCACCTGGGCCGACTGGCTCGGCGTCCCACGGCACACCTTCTCGGCAGTCTTCGGGGCCGTCATCGCCCGCGGCCTGGACTACCGCGAGACGTTCCAGGTGTTCCGGCCCGGCTTCGACCTGGCCGAGGAGCGGCAGCGCCGGGCCGACGCCGGGCAGCCCGAACACTTCTCCGAGGACAACCTCTACCCGGACGCCCGGCCCTGCCTGGCGGCCTTGCGGGAGCTGGGTGTGCAGGTCGGCCTGGCCGGCAACCAGACCGCCCGAGCCGAGACCATCCTGCGTGCCCTGGACCTGCCGGTCGACGTGATCGGCACCTCGGACGGCTGGAACGTCGAGAAACCGTCGGCCGCGTTCTTCGACCGCGTCGTCGCGGAGGCCGGCTGCCCCGCCGACCAGGTCCTCTACGTCGGGGACCGGCTCGACAACGACATCCGACCAGCACAGGCCGCCGGACTCGCGACAGCGCTGGTACGACGTGGGCCGTGGGGATACATCCTCGACGACAAGACCGTCGGCGACCGCTGCCTCTTCCACCTCGACTCGCTGGCGGAGCTGCCCGAGCTGGTGCGCAGGCACAAAGAGTCGGCGGCTTAGCTCCCCGGAAGAGCGGCCCGGCTGGTCGCGAGGGCGGCGATGCGGTCGTCGAGCTGGTGGCCTGCCCGGCTGTCACCGAGTACCTGCCGGACCGCTCTGACCCGCTCCAGCCCAGTGCCGTACCAGTCGGTATTCAGGGCGTCCAGGGCCTGGTTGAGGTAGTCGGCGGCGTGGTCCCCGTCGCTGCTGTGCGCCGAGGCCAGGTCGGCGAGGACGACGCTGCGCTGCTTGGCGCCGGTCGCGGTCAAGCCAGCCAGGGACTCGGCCAGGTGACGGGCGGCCTCGGCATGGTCGCCAGCGGCGAGAACCGCATAGCCAGCAAAGGAGTGCAGCCGGCCGGTGTCGTAGTAGTCGAACCAAGCGGGCGCTTCAGGACGCGCTTCGAGCGCGGTGGCAGCGAGGTCGATCTGGTGCCGACTCGCCGCTCCCCTACCCGCGCGAGCTTCGACTTCCGAGGCCACGCAGTGCAGCCAGGAGCGAACGGCGGGGCTGACGCCGTGCCAGGTGTGCTGAAGCGCCGCGTCGATCAGTGACCGGGCTGCGGCCGGATCATGTCCGAAGGCGGGGATGAAGGCCATGTGGCCGAGGACCGCGGCGGCCAGGGCGTGGTCTCCGGCCTCACGGGTGGCGGCCAGGGCGACGTCGTAGCAGCGTTGCGCGACGGCGGGCTGGTTGAGATCGAAGAATGCCAGTCGTGCGGTGAGCAGCGCCGATTCGGCGAGGGCGCCGGCGAGGGTCGCCCGGCTGGCGCCGGTGGCCGCACGGACGAGTCCGCTGCCGAGCTGGGTGTGGGCGTACGCGGCCTCGTAGAGCGGCCGGGCGGGGCTGGTCCAGTAAAGCGTGCGCTGGCACCGCACGATCTCGGCGTATGCGTCTGGATCTACGGCCTTGGCTTGGGCGTACGCGGCCTGCGGATCGAGTGACAGCAGGGGCGCCACCAGGGGAAGCATGCTGGCGCCGAACAACGCGCGCAGAACAGTTGCCCGGTCCCAGCCGGTCTCGTCGCCTCCGGTGATCATTTCCCACAACCTCCTGAACTCGTGCAGCGTCTCCGCCTGCGGACGCATCGCCAGCTCGTCGGGGGTGAGCAGACCGAGCTGGCTCGCCGGCTTGTCGAAGATGGCCACGAGGTGCTTGCGGTAGCGCGGGTCGGGCCACCGCTCACCGGTTTCCCACCGCCGCACCGTGTTGGCGTTCAGCCCCGTATCGGTCTCGCCGGCATGGCTCATCTCGGTGCGGATGCGCTCGGCGACCTCCTCGTAGGACCAGCCCCGCTGGAGCCTCTCCCACGCTAGCCGCCGATTGGCGGGGTAGCGCCGTCCGGCCATGCGAGCACCTCCGTGCGTCCTCTGTCGACGACGGTCACGTTAGCCATCTCCGCTACCGCGCGTCACTACCTGGTTGCGAGCGGACGGGTCGTGGACGGTACCGACCGGGCTCGCTGGGCGGTTCGCTGTTGACGAGCATCGACGGACGCTGCTGGGCGGCTCCAGCTCACCAACCCAATGTCATCGACGCCAGGGGATTCACGGTGAAGAGATCGGACAGGACGATCAACAAGCAGGCGCCGCTTGTTGTGGCGGCGGCCGGAGGTGCAGTCGTGAGGTTGATTCCTCGCCCGCGTACTGCCATCGGGGCTGCGCGGGCGGGTGACCGGCGGGGTGCTCCCAGCCGCCGCCTCACCACGGCGGGCCCGCCGGCACCTCGGCGGGCCCGCCATGACAGGTCCCATCCGCGGGAGTCCGACGCAACCCGTCAGACGGTGACGTCATGACCGTGTATCTCTCTCTGCACGCCTCCGCCGGGGCAACGGGTGCATTCGGTCGGGCGGCCCAGCCCGGCATGCCGGCCACCGGCCGGCAGAGGGTCTTCCAAGGCGACTCTCCTCTGCTGACCTTCGTGTGGCAGTGCGTGCTGCCACAGCCGGCTCGCATCGACGGCCGTCGGTAATGACGCAGATGCTGGCACCTGCGAGGTCGGCTTCATCGGTGCCCATGTCGTCTACGCGCTTCTGGCCAGACGGATGCGGGTGGTGACTCATGGCTACGTATCTCGGCGGCGAGCAGATCGAGGAGGCGCAGGTCGTTCTGGCACACCATGTCGTGTCCTGTGCCGACGGGAGATGCCTCACGTGCGACGTACCGGGTCCGTGTCCCGAGCACGAGCGCGCTGCGAACGCTTTCTACCTGTCGCTGCGGCTGCCCCGACGTACGCCCGGCGCATCCCGCCCTGAGCTGTGCGGTGCTCGGCGGATCGGAGTGCGGGGCTCGTGGTGGTCGGCGTGACGACAACGCCGCTATGCCCGAGCACTGCACAGCATGTCGGACAAGCTGTTTGGAGACTTCATCGTGCCCCTTGATGCTGCGCCACACCCGACCAACCCTCAACGCCAGCTCGGCGGGCCGGATCTTCTGCCGACCGCGGGATTGATCGTCGACTCGTTCCAAGACAGCTCCGCGTCCTTGATGTCCGTCTGGCAGGTTCCCCTACGAGCGTCCAGACGATTGGCCGCGCACCACGACGACCAATGGTCCGCCGAGCTGATCTCTCGCGACCCGCGCGCGGATGATCATGTCGTGGCCGCCGCGAAGCGGTCCATTGACCTACTGAACCGCGTCCGGGTGGACCTGGTAACGGAAATAGATACGTGGGTCGACCGCGTTCTGCGTGATCCCGGCACTGGCCCGCTCCACACCGAGACGATCGGCTCGGTGGTCGACCGGCTGGCCATTGCCTGGGTACGTTGCCAACACCTCACCGACCACGAGCGGGGAGATCCGAGCGACACCCCGGCCGGCTCGGCTGCCCGGCAGTTCCGGGAGCTGGCGCGCGCGTACGACGATCTCGTTCAGGACGTGCGTGAGGGCCACCGACGGATCCCTCGCTGGCGCGCCCTCAAGAACTACGGCGAGCGCCGATGAACCTCGCGGTGACTCTCAACGGCGCGGACAACGTCGGCAAGTCCACGAACGCGCACTGGCTGGCGTCAGCCATGCCGGGGGCCACGCTGACCGGAACCATCGATCGGTGGGACCCGCGATGGGCAGAGGTGTCGCGGGACGACTTCAGCCGATGGTGGTTCGTCGACAGCACCACCGACGAGCATGTCGATCTTGTGTTCCGATCCTACGTCGCCCGATGCCAGGGAGGCGGGCGGTTCGCGCTCGAGGACCGGGGTCGCCCGATGCTCGTCGCCACCTGCGCGGCAACGGCAGCGGTGAAGGACGGAACGCCGATCGGTGAGGCGCTCGCCAGGGTAGAAGACCGAGCGCGCCGCTACTTGCCCGTTGACAGGCAAGAACTGCACATACTGCTACGGCACGATCTTGACCCTTCTGTAGAGGCTCAGCAGGCACTGGCCCGGGACGGGGCTCCCGCATCCGACCGGTACGCCGCCTACCAGCGCCACCTGGCCGAAGCCATCGAGCTCCAGCTGCAGAGGGGGAATTACCACAGGGTGATCGTGCGTGGGGATCGGCCGCTGCTCGCGGTGCAGCGTGAGGTGCGCGAGGCCGTCGCCGAGCTCGGCGCGCCCATCACCCTCCTGCCCCCCGACCGCGTGCACCGGCTTTGGGTCCTCGCCGGAATGTCCGAGAGCGGTAAGAGCACCGTCGGGGAGTTACTCCGTACCGACCACGCCGTCACACGGCTGAAGATCGGGTACCTGCTCCGCCTCGCGGCCGATCGGGTGGGCGTGACCGACCCATACCAGGCATGGGATGAGCTGACCGAGGCACAGATGTTGTCCGAGGAGATCCTCCGCTTCGCCGCGCTCAATCCCGGCTCCCGCCGGATCAGCATCGAAAGCGCGCATCGCTTCGAGGCAACCAGGCACGTACGGCAGATCTGGGGAGATCGCTGCGAGATTGTTTACCTCGACGCATCGCCAGCCGTGCGCCTGGGCCGCACCGACGAATCACCCGATTCGATGGCGTCACGGGACCTGACGAAGCGAAGCCGGGGTGCCGAACGCATCGCCACGATCGCCGACACGGTCATCGACAACACGGGCAGCCTCCTTGGCCTGAAACGAGCGGTCGCTGAGATGGTGCACCGTGCCTCCGGCGACCGACACCCGCCCCGACGTGAGACCTCAGTGCCATCGGCACTGCAAGGCTTCCTGGACGCCTACACCGCCGAACTGGTCGACGATGAGACGGCACTGGTGGCGGTGACAGGAAGCCTGGCCTACGGGGACTGGCAGCCTGGCTGGAGCGACGTTGATGTCCTCGTCGTCCGGGACACCCTCCCGGTGCGTTGGCTCGCCAGTCGGTCGCTCCCTCGAACCGGCCCGGACGGGGCGAAGGTAGCGCTGTCGGCTTTTACCACCGACGAGACCCGCACCGGCAGGCTGCCGCCACGGTTGCTCTACGCACTGCGGCAGATCGCGCACGACGGCCGGGGACTGCTGTATCACCGGCCCGGTCTCGTACTTCACGTCCTCGATCGGGATGCCGACGAGCGCGCTGCTCGCGGTGACCTGCCGCTGGTCGTCATGACGCTGCGGCGGCTGGCGGCCCGACCCGATGCCGACGTCAGAGCGCTCTACAAGCACGTCGTTCTCACCATGAAGATCATGCTCCGAGCGGACGGCATTGACCTGGACGACAGCGACGATGTCCGTCAAGTCTTCGCCGGCCGACATCCTGCCGCCCACGTCGACCTGCCCTCGGTCGCTGAGGCAAGCCGCGCCGGCTGGCGATCGGACGACGAACTCACCGAACGAATCCGCTGCGCCGCCAGTGACCTGCTGGCCTACGACGAGGCGCTCGGCCGCGCCACCCCACAAACCCGACTCTGGAAGGACGACGGACGACAATGACGGCCACCGCACGTGAGGTACTCACCGCCGGCCGAGTAACCCGCCTCGGCGTCGGAGACACGACCCGCCCGATCAGGATCGTTCACGAACTCGACGGTGTGCGCAGTGACACCGCGCCCGAGCAGGTGATGGCCGCCGGCAACCACCTCTGGCGTCGCTGGCGCCAGCATCCCGCCTACCGGCCGCACGACGTACTGCTCGGCCTGGACGCTGGCGGCATCATCCCCACGCTCGCGGTCGCCTGGGCGAGCGGCAGCCACTACCGCATCGCCTGGAAGGTCAACCTCGACCTGCCGGAGAAGCTCGTCTTCCACGAGCCCCACGCGCGACGACTTGAGGTTTTCGCCTACGGCCGCTTCAAGGGTCAGCGCGTTCTCATCGTGGACGACGAGATCACGACTGGCCTCACCCTCACCAACCTCGTCACCGCGCTCCGCGACGCTGGAGCGGACGTCACAGGCGTGCTCTGCCTGGTCGAGGACACGACCGGAGGCGGACGGAAGCTTTTCGAACAACACGAGGTCCCGCTGTGCGTTCTGACCGCGCTCTGAGAACCGCCGACAGCCCGATCTGTTGGCGGGGAGGGCCGACGATCGTCCGGCGTGAGCGGGCACCGCTTGGCCAGCGCCTGCCATACCGACGCGCAGCGGGTGCACCGCCACCACCGCAGGCAGCGCTCCGTGCGGTGCGCGAAAGCGGCTGGCACCTCGACCTCGGAACACGCGGGCTTGGCGACGTGCTGCTGGGTCTTGCCCTGGCCCAAGGGCTTCACGAGGCCACCCGCAACCAGTTCCCCCAGCCGGCCTACGTCGGCCCCCGGGCGGATCTACTCGCCCGATGCACCCTGCCGCTCAGCATCACCTCCGCGAGCGGCCATCACTCGATCGGTACCGTGAGCCCGACACCCCGCACCTTCGCCGCCGTTCCGGAGATCCCGCCGACGAGGCTCGACATCGTCGGCGCCAACGTCCTTCAGGTCCACGCCGCGCTACCGATGCGCTACTACCTCGACGTCGAGCAAACCCTCGGGGTACGGCTGAATGCTGACAGCGACCCGTGCCCACGGTTCCGCACCATCGTGCCCACCCACACGCCCTACCACGTGGTCTTCGTGTCCACCACCAGCCGGCCAGAGCGCAAGGACTACGGCATCGAGAACTTCGAGGCAATCGCACGATGTCTCACTGCTCAACGGCCTGACGCACCCTGGCGCTTCAGCCTGATCACCGCGCCGGATCGAGTGGCGCCGCCGCCCGTCGCGCAGGTCAAGGTACTCCATGGCCCAACGGCCGTGGAATGCCTCGACCTGTTCGCTGCCGCCGAACTGGTCGTCGGCAACGACACCGGCCTGACCCACCTCGCCGCCCTCACCATAAGACCGGACGGCACCGGGCCCACCGTCGTCGGCCTGTACGGGCGGCACGCCCATACCAAGTGGATCACCGGCTCGACCCGTCACCACGCGGTAGCCACGCCGTTCTCGCAGCTCATGTCGATCGCCGACGCCTGCCCGGTTCGGGACGGCTACGACGACACCATCTGGTCCAGTGCCAGTGACCTACAAGCCGTACCGGCCGAGCTCATCGCCCGGTTCGCCGGACAGTGCGCTGGCTGGTGGGACTCATGATCCGCATCGCCCGCCACCGGCGGTTCACCGCGAACCACACCCTTCATCTCGACATCGGCTCACGCCGACTGTTCGTCAAGATCAACCCTAACCGCTCCGAGGCTGCCGTCGAGATCGTCGGGTACGAGCAGATGCGCAGCCATTACCCGGTCCCGGCCCTACATGTGCATCGCCGCATCGGCCGCTGGACTGTGACCGTGTACGACCGCCACCAGCCCGACCAGCCCGACACCGGCCTGCTACTCGACGCCATCACGGCCGACGGCATCGGCGCCCGCACCCATCTCGACCGCGGCCTCGACGCCATCATCGGCCACTACCGGCACGTCATCAGCGCGACGATGCGTCAGGTGCCCGCCTCCCAGACCATCGGCAAGCTGTATCGCGACCGCGCCCAGCCTGGCGGCCGGCTCCATCGGTACTACGCCCACAACCCGACGCTGCTGACGATGCCTGACGGGTCCGGCATCCGATGCGGTGACCTTCGCGAGGCGACCCTCGTCATCAACGGACAGCCACGACGACTCGACTTCGACGCGCTCGTCACCGATCTTCGTACCGCCCTGCACCCGGACCAGCAGGTATGGGCGGCGCTGACCCAGGGCGACCCCACCGACTTCAACATCGGTCTTGACGGCGAGAACCGAGCCGTCTGGTTCGACTACGACACAGCCGGCCTCAACGCCCTCGCCGGGGAGATCGCCTGCTTCCTCTGGTACCAGCGGCTACACGCCGCATGGCTCGTGCCGCGCTACAACCCCGGAGCCTTCACCGACCACCAGCGGGCACTCGCCGATGCGGTCAAACCCCAGCTACGGCTGGCGAGACCGACGGCCCGAACGATCACGATCGACTACCAGCACCGGCCGTCGGCGCCGCGCCAACACACCCTCGCTCGCTACCTCGCTGAGCTTGCCCAACCACTCGCCAGCGGCATCGGGGCGGACCTACCGGCGTGGCTTCGGCCATACCTCGCCATGCGCCTGCTGGCCGTATATCCGCTGCAGCAGATGGAGTCGGCGGACGCCGCTCTGTCGATCGGCCTACTCGCCGACCTGTACGCACCTGAAGTTGACCTGACCCAACTGCTGGGACTCGTCACCACACCAGAGGAGACGATGCATGAAGCGTGAGGTAGCGATCGTGACAGGGGCAGGCAGCGGCATCGGGGCTGCTATCGCCGCTCGTCTCGCCCTCGATTTCGACCTCGTCCTCACACACATCGAGGAAGATGAGGCCCTTAGGGAGGTGATCGAGGTAGTCCGGCAGCGCGGGGCGCACGCCAGCACGGTCCTCGGCGATCTGACCCTGCCCGCCACCCAGGAGGAGTTCCAATCAGCGGTCGATGCCACCGCCGACAGACTGCTCGCCCTGGTCAGCAATGCGGGCGCCTATCCCCGAATTCCCTGGCACGAGCTGGACTTGGACGCCTTCCGCAGTCAGCTCGAACTCAACCTGGTCACCCACGCCGCGTCCATCCGCGCCGTCACACCCACCATGATCGCGAAAGGCAGCGGCCGCATCGTGGCCGTCTCCTCGGTCCTGACCCAACTCGGCCGTGTCGACCTGGCCGGGTACATCGCGGCGAAGAACGGGCTCGAAGGCCTCGTCCGCGCACTGGCCCGCGAACTCGGCCCGAACGACATCACCATCAACACAGTGCGCCCTGGCTCGATCGAAGTTCCCGCCGAGCACGCCGTCGTCAACGACCACGCCGCCATGGTGCGACGCCAACTCGACCGGCAGTGCATCCAGCGTCGCGGCCAACCCACCGATGTGGCCGCCGCCGTCGCCTTCCTGCTCTCCCCCGCCGCCGGGTTCATCACTGGCCAGGCGCTCAACGTCGACGGCGGTTGGCACCTGTCGTGAGCGACGACGTTCTCTGGATGCGCCACGGCACCTGCCTCGATGGGCTCTGCCGCCCCCATGCCCACGCCCGACCCGGTACGCCGCTGACAACGCGGGGGATCGCCGAGGTCGTCAGCACAGCCCGTCGGCTGCTCCGGCGAGGCTTCAAGCCCAATGTGATCCTTACCAGCCCGCTCCCACGGGCAACGGCAAGTGCTCGCATCCTGGCCGAGATCCTTGGCGCACCGATCGCACCGCCAGATCAGCTCTACGCCGAATGGCGCGCCCCCCACTGCGTGCTCGGCCTGAGTCCCGACGATTATCCGAGCGAGTACCGGGAGTGGCAGAGCGAGCGCCTTCGTGATCCAGATTCGGCTCTGCCCGGTGGGGAGAGCCTGACCGCGTTACGGCAGCGAGCGACGGAAGCCGTATCGCGCGCCCACGAAGCCGCCCGGGAGGGCGAAGTGCTGATCGTGTCGCACCGAGTCTTCATCGGCGTCGTGGCCGCCACCCTGGACGGCGCCCGAAGCCCGCAAGGAATCTTCCGATCAGCTCGGGACTTCGAACTCGCCCCAGCGATGCTGTGGCCAGCTTGCTCTACAGCGAGAGCAGCGCCTCCTCGTTGGCGGCAATGAACTCCTTCAGCGCATCAGGCTTGAGATCCACGGCAGGCAGCTTGTCGATCGTCACCCGGTCGAGCTGGTAATCGCCACGCGAGGGATCAGCGAACTCGGGCCCGGTGCGGGCGTCCTCCTGCATCTGGAGCAGCCGGCAGGCGAAGAAGTACTGGACGGACACGCCCTCGCCGGCGGGAGCGGTGAACAGGAACACCTGGGCAAACTGATCCGCCTCAGCGCCGAGCTCCTCGTGCAACTCGCGGCGCAGTGCGGCTTCCAGGGAGACATCCGTCGACTCCAGGCCACCCCCCGGCGTCGTCCAGTACGGCGCCTGGCCGGGCTTGACCCGCTTGATCAGCACCAAACGACCTTCTTCGTCAAGAAGGATGGCCCGCACCGACCTGCGCACGATCTCACGCACCACTTGCCCCTATCCGCTCCCGCACGACCTACAGAGGATCATGAATTGCGCAGCGGGCCGCCTTGCTGAAATCCTACGGGTGCGGCTCTGGTGAGGTGCGGCGACACGCTGTGTGGCCTGGGGATGTGTTACTGGTTGTGATGGTGAAAGGGATCCTCCCGCTATGTTCGTCGGTTGCGAGACACGAACATCAGCAAAGAGGGAGCCCGGTGCAAGAGTACGCATCCGAGACGGCGGACGATGCTTTCGCCGGCTCATCCGTGCGGTTCGGCGCGATGGTGGACTTCCTGTCCGGTGAGCATGCGGCGGGGATGACTCACGCCGAACTGGAGGAGCGGCTGCATACCGATGGCATGCGGTTGCTGTGTCAGTTGTTGCAGGACAGTCTGGATCTTCGTGCCAGTCGGGAGGAACGGCTCGACGAGGTGACCGACGCCGATAGCCATCTGCGGGGGTGGGCCGAGCGGGGGCGGCAGCGGACGCTGGCCACCCGGTTCGGTGAGGTGGTGGTGACGCGTATCGCCTACCGGGCGCGGGCGCGGGCCGATCTGAACCCGGCGGACGCGGTGTTGAACCTGCCCGTGGAGAAGCACTCGCATGGACTGCGCCGGTTGGCCGCGGCCGAGGCGGCCCGCGGCTCGTTCACCGACGCGGCGGCCGCGATTGAGCGGGCCACCACGGTGCGTATCGGGAAACGGCAGGTCGAGGCGTTGGCCGCCGCAGCGGCGATAGATGTGGATGCCTTCTACACCGCCCACGCCCCGGACTGGTCGGCCGATGATGATGTGCTGGCGTTGTCCTTCGACGCCAAAGGGGTGGTGATGCGCCCCGACGGGCTCCGCGCGGGCACCGCCAAGGCCGCGGTCAGCCAGAAACTGGCCGGCCGCCGGTCCAAGGGCGAGAAACGCAACCGCAAGCGGATGTGCGAGGTCGCCGCGGTCTTCGACGTGACCGGCAAGCCGCGCACCATCGCCGACATCCTGCCCGAGGACCCCGAAGCGGCCCAAACTGCTACCCCGGCGCCGGTCACCTCCGGCAAGTGGCTGCACGCCAGCGTGACCGACGACGCCGCGGCGGTGATCGCCGCCGGGTTCGCCGAGGCCGACCGCCGCGACCCCGACCACGCTCGGACCTGGATCGCCCTGGTCGACGGCAACACCCACCAGATCGACCGGATCCACGCCGAGGCCAAAACCCGCAAGATCACCTTGCCGGTTGTTGTGGACTTCATCCACGTCATCGAGTACCTCTGGAAGGCCACCTGGTGTTTCCACCCGGAGGGCGACCCGAACGCCGAACGGTGGGTCCGCGCCCAGGCCCGGCAGGTGTTGGCCGGACGGGCCGGCATAGTCGCCGCAGCCATCCGACGCAAGGCCACCTACCACGGCCTGGACCCCGGCAAACGCAAACCCGCCGATGTCGCCGCCGCCTACCTGCTGGCCAAAAAACCGTACCTGGACTACCCGACCGCGCTGGCCAACGGGTGGCCGATCGCCACCGGGGTGATCGAAGGCGCCTGCCGCCACCTGGTCAAAGATCGTATGGACGTCACCGGCGCTCGCTGGGGCCTCGACGGCGCCGAAGCAATCCTCAAACTCCGCACCCTGATCAGCAACGGCGACTTCGACCAGTACTGGACCTGGCACCTGGCCCAGGAACAACAACGCATCCACAACAGCCGCTACCTCGGCGGTGCCATCCCACAATAGACGATCACCTCAGAGGAGCCGCACCCAAATCCTACTTTGCCGCCGATAGCTACACCGGTCAACACAACGGCGGCAGTCACTCCGATCGTCGCCTTGGTCATCCACCGATCGAGGTAACGCTTGTTCTCGGAGTCCTTCTCCGCGTCCTTGTCGCTGAGCTGTACGAGCCGGTCGTTCAAATGCATGCGGGTCTGCGGGTCTGCGGGTCCAGGTCGTCGCGCTCGAGCTGAGCGATGATCGACGCCCTGGCCTCCCGCCGCCCCTGGTAGTCGTTCTCCTGGCTCTTGTCGTTGGACGCGAGGGTGGCCTCGTGTACCTTTCGCGCGGCGGTCATGGCTTTGCCGACGATCTTTTGAAGCTCGGGAAGCTGCTTAAGCACCGCCAGCCGGACGTCCTTGTCAAAGTCGGGCATCATGGCCACCAACTGCAGAACGTGGTCTTTGCTGAGCTTGCGCCAGTTGTCGATGCCCAGCGCCGTCTTCACTTCGTCTGCACCGGCGTCGTCCATGTTGACCAGCCCCACTCCGAAGAAGGATCCGTCGCGGCGCAGAGTTTAGCCCAGCCAGGCCAAGTACCACTGGCAGCGGCTCAGCCGGCGTTATCGGGATAGCTCCGGCGGAAGTGGAAGGCCGACCAAGCGGTGACGTGCGGGGCCAGCCGCCGGAATCCTCCATACCTGCTCGTGCGGCCAGTGGCGGTGCAGCAGGTCGACGGTAGTGACCGCGATCGGCGCCCGCAGCGGCCGGCTCACCAGGTCCGCGAGCAGGTTGGCTTCGCGGGCGGCGTCCTGGGCGATGACCAGTACCGCGCCGACCGGCACGACCGAATCCGTTCCCCGGTAGCCGGCCAGAACCGTGGCGAGCCCGGCAGTCGACCGCTCCCGTTCGGCGATCACCCCACCCACCGGACCCGGATCCACATGCACCAGGAACCGCACACACCGGCCGTCTTCCACCCACACCCCGTACCCGTCGGCGCGCAGATGCGCCAGGCCCCGCTCCCGCAACCACACCGACGTGTCCACCGTCGTCAACCACTGGAACAACCCACACCGGCCCGGATCCTGCCGAGAGGCCGCCAGTAGCGGCAGGAACAACAGATAGTGCGCCGCACCCCAGTGCCGCTGACCCAGACACAGCGGCACCCGCCGCCCTGACGCGACGAGATCACGGTTCAGCAGTTCGGCGCCCTCATCCGTGGTCCGGTACCACCAGGCGTGCGACCGGTCCTCCGCCGACTGCTCCCGGCCCACCAGACCCGCCGCGTGCAGCCAGGTGAGGTCCCGGTGCGCCGTCAATCGCGGCACCCCCGTCACCACGGCGACGTCGCTCGTGGTCGCCATGCCGTGCAACGCCAGGAACGACAGGATCCGCCACCGCCGAGGCGTCAGCTCACGACCACCGGCCACCCATCGATGATCCCCCACCCAGCGACGCCCGGCCGTCCCCCGCGACACCCCGCTGGAAATCCCGCACCCTCAAAACGGGGTTTGTGAGACGTTTTCCATGATCACTGTTCACCGAATCGGCCGAAGAGTTGACGTCGGAAGCCGCAGAAACGGCATATCGCTTTCCGCCAAGATCGCCTCACCCCGGCTCACTGCGCACTCGCGCATACCGACCTGGAACCGGAACCACCGAAGCCGCAATCACTGGGCCGCCGACGATCCCGCCGCCGGCAGCCACCGACCGGCGTCCGCGAGCATCCCCCGCGTCCCACCGGACCCACCCCGGTCCATCGGCTCCCGAGCACCCACCGAGCCACCACCACCCGCCACAAGACGCGAAAAGGCCCCGACCCAGTGAGAAACACCAGGTCAGGGCTTTGCTCGTTGGTGCGCCGCCAGGGACTCGAACCCCGAACCCGCGGATTAAGAGTCCGCTGCTCTGCCAGTTGAGCTAGCGGCGCTCGCTGACAACGGGGGAAACACTAGCACGCACCGTCAGTCAGGTTCCAATCCGATCCCTGGTCCACCCTACGGTCGAGCTTATCGGATGAAAAGGGTGAAACGACCACCGGAGGTAGGGCCGGGCCCGTACGGGATGGCGGCGATGCGGCACGATGTCCGCCAGCTACGTGAGAACAGGGGTGGGGATGGGCAGGTTCGCGGGGGCCGGGGCGGTGCTGGGCGTCCTCAGCCTGATGGCGTCGCTGGGGCTGACCGGGTGCGGCGGCGATCGAGAGCAGGCGCGGTTCGTCGAAGGTGGTTCGCCGACTGCGAGAACCACGTCGGACGCACCGGCGGAGGTGAGTGGCCCACCGTTGACCGTCAGCCCGACCGACGGGGCGACGAACCGGCCGGTCAGCGCGGAGATCGGCGCCACGCTGCCGGACGGTACGACGGTGTCCGGTGTCACCCTCACCGCCGACGACGGGAAGCAGGTCGAGGGTCGGCTCCGCGCCGACGGCTCGTCGTGGGTGCCGTCGGCGCCGTTGGAGTACGGCACCCGCTACACCGCGACCGTCACCGCGACGGCCGCCGACGGCGGCACCAGCGAGGGCAGCAGCAGCTTCACGACGATGGCGAAACCAAAGTCGATGATCAGCTCCGGCCTCTACCTTTTCGACGACAAGGTCTACGGCGTGGCGATGCCGGTGGTCGTCGAGTTCCACCCCGGCATCCCGAAGAAGGACCGGGCTGCGGTGCAGAAGCGCATGTTCGTGCAGACCGACCCGCCACAGCCGGGTGCCTGGCACTGGCTCGGTGGCGGTACGCAGGCCTACTACCGCGCCCCGAAGTACTGGAAGCCGGGCACCACGCTCAGCGTCCGCATCGCCCTGGCGGGCATTCCGCTGAGCAACGGCCGGCACGGCAACGTCGACCGGGCCGCCACCGTGAAGATCGGAAGCGCCTTCGAGATGAAGGTCGACAATGCCGCCAAGAAGATGACGGTGTACGAGAACGGGCAGGTCATCCGCACCCTGCCGGTGAGTCTCGGCAAGAAGTCGACGCCGTCCTCCAGCGGCACGATGGTAGTGATGGAGAAGAAGAAGTCCACCGTCTTCGACACCCGGGACGAGCCGGACCCGGAGAACCGCTACGTCACCGAGATCGACTTCGCGCAGCGGCTGACCTGGGGCGGCGAGTACATCCACGCCGCGCCCTGGTCCGAGGGCGACCAGGGGCGCCGGAACGTCTCCCACGGCTGCGTGAACGTGTCGACGGCGCACGCGCGGTGGCTGTTCGGAAAGACGAAGATCGGCGACCCGGTCACGGTGACCGGCACCGAGCGGCGGCTGGCCGCCGGTAACGGCTGGACGGCGTGGAGCCTGAGCTGGCCGGAGTTCGTCAAGGGCAGCGCGCTGCCGGTGCCCGAGGGCGGGGCCAGCCCGACGTTCTGACCGGCGACGGGGCGCGGCATCCGCCCGACGCGGGGCTGGTCGGGGATCGCTTGAGCCCTGTGTTTCGGTTCACCCCGCGCTACGGGTATGTGGCCTGGTGCGTCGGTGAGGGAGGATGGGCAGTCGGTCACCATGAACGTGGGGGAACTATGCGAGTTGTTCAGGACCAGCCGGCCCGGCACGGTGCGCGGCACCGCGCGCTCGTGGCCGGGCTACTCGCCGCGGCGCTGACGCTCACCGCCGCCTGCACGTCCGGCGGGGGCGACGGGTCGTCCGGGTGGCGTGACGGCGACCCGAACACCGCACCTGATCCGAAGGCCGCCGTCACCATCGTCGAACCGGCCGCCGATGCGACGGACGTGCCCGCGTCCACCGGCCTCACCTTCACCACCGAGGAGGCGCTGGAGACCACGGTCGAGCTGAAGGACTCCTCCGGCGAGGCCGTCGAGGGCACGCTGGCCACGGACGGCGCGACCTGGCTGCCAGCCGACACGCTGAAGTACGGCGAGACGTACACGGCGGCCGTGACCGCCACCGGGGACGACGGCCTGCCCGCCACCGCGACCAGCACCTTCACCATCATGGCCGAGCCCGCCAACCAGGTCCGGATCAGCAGTTTCCTCGGTGACGACCAGGTGGTCGGCGTCGGAATGCCGCTGGTCGTGAAGTTCGGGCGGGCGATCCCGGAGGACTACCGGGACGATCTACAGCGCCGGATGACCGTCACGTCCACGCCGGCGCAGGAGGGCATCTGGCACTGGGTCAGCCCGACCGAGGTCCGGTACCGCCCGAAGGAGTTCTGGAGGGCGAACAGCACCGTCTCCTACCGGGTCCAGGCTGGCGGCCTACCCCTCGGCGACGGGTGGTACGGCCGGAACGACCTCACCGTCGACATCAGGATCGGCCCTTCGTTGATCATGAAGGTCGACAACAAGACCAAACGGATGACCGTCACCAAGGATGGCTCGGTGGTCAAGACCATCCCGGTCAGCCTGGGCAAGAAGTCCACCCCGTCATCGAGCGGCACCATGGTGGTGATGGAGAAGCTGCGCAAGACGGTCTTCGACACCTTCGAGGAACTGGGCCCCGAGGACGGCTACCGCACCAAGATCGACTACGCGCAGCGGCTCACCTGGGGCGGCGAGTTCATCCACGCCGCGCCGTGGTCCGAGGGCCAGCAGGGCAGCGTGAACGTCTCCCACGGCTGCGTGAACGTCTCGATGACCAACGGCGCGTGGCTGTTCAGCAACACCCGAATCGGGGACCCGATCACCGTCAAGGGAACCGAGCGCAAGCTCCAGAACGGGAACGGCTGGACCGACTGGAACATGAGTTGGGCGGAGTACGTCAAGGGCAGTGCCCTGCCGTACGAGCCGCCGGCGGCCGACGACGACGCCGATCCGGGGGTCAGCCCGACTCCCTGACATTCCCGAGGATCTCCGTAGCGTCGTACGAGGTGCCGCGCCGGTAGGGTCCGACGGCGCCGACCAGCAATGAGAACGCCGCTGCTGGCGTTCTGCGGGGCCTCTGACGCAAGCCTGCCCTCGCCCCGCCTGGCCTCACGGCCAGGCGGGGTATCCCGTCGTTTCCACGGTTGGTCGAGGAGGCAGGGCGGCAACGCTACGCGGAGGGGTACACCGACAGGATCATGCGACGCAGAGCCAGCGACCGGAGCTGAGTTTCCCCAGAATTGCCCCTCCTGCAGGTCAGGCCCCCTCGTTCGAGGGGGCCTGACCTGTCGTGGAGGAGATCCACAAGTGGGGTGACTGATGGGAATTGAACTCGCCTTACGCCCCAGGTCACAGGTCCACGAGTGGCGTGACCTGCGATGGAGGCCCATCGGACCACGTGGAGGCCCATCTAGGCGCACGTCGGTTCCCCTACCTCTCCCCTACGCCTCGCAGCCTCCTGCGACTCCAGATCGTCGGCCGTCTCGTCAGCAATCTCAGCAGCGATGACCGCCGGGTCGACGTGCTCTAGGGCGTCCGCAACCGCGGTAAGAATCCCCGCGTCGACCTGCGGCAACAGGTGTCCGTACAGACCATCGGTGACCGCGATCGACCCGTGCCCGAGCCGCCGGGAGATTGCCGACAATGGCACCGGTGGCCGGGCCGAGATCAACCACGCGGCCTGGGTGTGCCGTAGGTCGTGGATACGCAGCCCGGCTAGCCCGGCCGAGCTGGTCCACTCCAGCCAGCCCCGGCGGAAGTTGCGCGCCCGCACCGGCTTCCCCGTCGGCGTGCCGAAAACCAGGTCGTCTCGGCCCTTGTCGACGACCAGTGGTGCCAGGATCTGCGCAACCTTGGGCGTGAACGTCACCGTGCGCCGACCCCTAACCGTTTTCGGCGTGCCGAAGATCAGCGACCCGTCAGCCATCTCGTGCATCGCCCGTTCCACGGTTAGTTTGCCGTCGAACACGTCGAGGTTCTTGATCTGGAGGCCTGCAGCCTCGCCCCAGCGCAGGCCGGTAGAGATCAGCAGCAACACCAATGGCCGCCAGTGCTCCGGCACGGCAGCGTGCAGCCGACCGGCTTCCGGTTCGGTGAGGAAACGCATCTCCCGCGGCGTGAGCTTCGGCAGTTTCGTGTCTGCACACGGATTGGTGCGGATCTTCCGGGCACGCACAGCGGCGCTCATCATGCTGTGCAGCAGCCCGTGGCAGGACCGCACGGTCTTCGCGGAGATTGGGCGGCGCACCCACTTCCCGGGTCGATCCAGATCGGGCAGACCGGCCATAAGCTTCGTGATCCAAGCCTGAATGACGAGGTTGTCGACCTCATCGAGAGTGAGGTGTCCGAGCAGCGGCACGATGTGCATCCGCACGCGGCTGCCCTCCGATTGCCGGGAAGTCGGCTTAAGGCCGATTTCATGGCCGGGCCACCACTCGGCCACCCACTCGGCCACCGTCAACTTCCCGGCCCGCGGGTCAATGAAGTCGCCACGCAGCCGGTCGGCTTGCAGGGTGGTCAGCCTCTTCTTGGCCGACGTCTTGTTCGGCCAACCCATCTCCAGGGTGACCTTCTTGCCGTCTACGAAGTCACGGATGCGCCAGGTCGGTCCGTTCTTCTCCACCCACACGGGTCAGCCTCGCCGGAACAGGTCGATCATTCGTCGAGTGTCCTCGATCGCGGACGCTCTGTCGCGCTCTCTTCGCTCAAGGATGAGACCAATGATCTTCTCCTTCATGGCGGAAGTGAGACGCGGATCGGTGCGAACCAGCTCCAACTCCTCGTCGACCTCAGGCTCTGGAGCAGCCAACTCTGGCTGTCGACCCCCCAGGACGCCGCCGATACTGCCCGCCTTCCACTGAAGCGCACGCTCGATGCCGGCGTAGTTGAACTCAGCCGTCCGCCGGCTGCCGTTCTCCAGGTACGTCCAGGTAGCCCTGTCGATACCTGCTGCTTGGGCAGCCTTGCTGACGCTCAATCCGAGTTCCATCCGTCTAGACCGAACCAAGCTAGCCAGTCGATCACGCTGCCGCAGCTCATCCATGCTCGGCATTCTGCCAGCGGAATATGGCTGAGAACAGTTGCCAGCACCCCCCAGAACCAGCCGTTCGGCTGATGGTTGCACATGTTAACGGGCGATACCTGCTTACTCCTGTTGACTCTTGCTGACTTCTGGCTAAGGTTGTCTTCATGGACACACCACGGCCCGCAGCTATCGGGATCGACGGCGAGAAGCTCAGAGAGCTTCGCAAGCTCCAGGGCAAGACACTGGGCGAGTTCGCACCGACCTGCGGCATCACCCTCCAGTACCTATCTCAGATCGAGCGTGGCGACCGCCGCCGGGTATCGCCTCCGGTCTACGCCCGGATTTGTGCCGCGCTGAAGCTAACCGGCCCCCGGCAACGCCGAACCCTGCTGAAGGACGCTGCATGAACCGGCACCTGAACCAGGAGGAGCTCGCTGCGTACTTCGGCGTCTCCGAGCGGTTCGTCGAGGTCCGTGTGCAAACGCGGCAGTGGCCGTTCACCCGCCACCCCGAGTCCCGCCTAGTGCGGTTCTCTCCCGCCGACGTGGCCGCGATTGAGGCGGCCGGGCACCAGCCAGCCCTCAACGGACCACTCGCCGAGACACGCAGTCGCGCCGCCTGACCGCAGAGGAGCCCCATGAGCCAGTTGATCCGCATCCCGTTCAACGGTGACGAGATCCTCGCCGTTGACCACAACGGCAAGCCGCACATCGTGCTCCGCCCGGCGCTTGAGCTTCTGGGGATCGACTATGCGACCCAGCTCAGGAAACTGAAGGCCAAGTCCTGGGCGACCGTAGGCACCAGCCCCACGCAAGATCAATACCGCGACATGACCACGGTCGACGTCCGTACCTTCCTGATGCTCCTCGCCACGATCGACGAGAAGCGTGTCGCCGCCCGCATCCGCCCCAAACTCGTCGCCTACCAAAACGAGGTCGCTGACGCCATCGAGGCGTACTGGACCCACGGTGGCGCCATCAACCCCTGCGCCACCGAAGATCAACTCACCCACATCATCGACCGGGCACGGGCACAGGCCACCGTCCTCGCCGAACTGCGAGGCATCGTCGACCCCGCCTGGCTTGAGGCCAAAGCACGCCACGTCGCCGCCCGAGCCCTCGGCGAGGAACCCGACATCGACCCGGCGTCCAGGCCACTGACCGTCGGGGAGTACCTGACGGATCGAGGCGTCACCGGATCGGCTTTGCGATCCCTGTCATCGACGTTCGGTAAGCGGGTGAAAGGCCTGTACCAGCTCAAACACGACACGGGACCGCCGAAGGTCGAGCGGTTCGTGGATGGGGCCCTACGGGCTGTCGCCGGCTACACGGAGCGGGATCGGCCGCTGTTCGACGCTGCCTGGCAGCAAATCGACGCCTGACACAAGACGAGCCCCCACCGCACCACCGGCAGGGGCCCAACACCCGGACCAAACCTGATCACCAAGGAGTCCAGATGCACCAGCAGCCTACCCACCTCAACCCGAACCAGCCGATCACCCTTGACTTCGGTGTCCTCGACATCTCGCCCGCCCAGGTCGCCGCCACCACCGACCTCGACGAGATCCTCGACAGGATCCGCGACGAGCTGAGCTCCGCCGGCTACGACCTCAGCGACATCACGCTGATCATCAGCAGGGACGGACGAGTTGTGGACATCGCTGACAGCGACGACCGCCTTCTCGGCACGGTCACGATCAGCCAGCCGGAACCGGACTACTGGGAGTCCCCCGCCGACCCGGCGGACACTGTGCGCAACCGCCTCGCCACCTACCGGCTACGTGACGCCATCGGGGAAATGACCATCCGCTACGGGTCGTCGCGGCAGGCCGCCGCGTACGCCGAGAGGCGCGCCCGCGACGGGGAGCCCGGCGCGCAGGAGATGTACACCTATTGGCGCCGCGCCGCCAAGCGGCAGTTCGCGGCGATCCAGCGCCTCGCTGACCGGATCACAGCCGAGGACGGTGCCCGGTGAGCCCGGCAGCGGCGGAGGCCATCGTCCTGCGGCACCTCACCCGCGACCTACCCGACCTGTCGGACACCGAACTGGCCGAGGTCGCCGCCGAACACGCCGTGGAAACCGGCCACTACGCCGAGCAGGCCCGCCGTTTGATCGCCGCCGAGCACGCCCGCCGACACCCGCTCACCACCGGAGGCCAGCGATGAGCGCCACCAGCATGACGCACTACCGCATCGTCTTCGATCGCATCGGGCGTACGCGAGATGTGCCGCCGCTCGACGCGCACGCCGTGGATGCCGACCACCTGGCGGAGCAGATCTACCGCTACGCCCGCCGCTTCCTGATCTCCAAGGATGTCGAGGTGTGGGTCGGCATGGACCACATGCGTGGCGGCATCACCTGCGGCTTCAGCAACGGCGGCAGCTTCACAATCGAGGACGGTGCCCGGTGAGCGCCCCGACATGGCCGGCCACGGCCGGACCACACACCGACCTCGTCCGTCTTGCCGAGCTCGTCGCGGACACCGACAACCTGATTGATGCCTGCCGGGCCACGGTGGCTGACGTGGAGGCCGCTATCGGCGCCACGGTGCACCTGCCCCGGCACTGTCCCGGCCTGGAGCCGCTGACCGACCCAGCGCTGCGGGAGGTGGCGTGATGGTCGGCATCGACCGTATCGACGGCGGCACCAACACCGCCCGCCTATCCGCCGCTGAACAGGACCGCATCGCCCGCGAACAGCGGCAGGCACACGCACTCGCCTACCTACGCCGCCGCGGCCTGGACGGGCCCGGTGACATCGCGGAAATCCTCGGCCTGATCGAGCCCGCCAAACCGCGGCGGCAGCGGCCCGCCCGGACGACCGCCAACCCGGGTCAGGCGCGGTCGTGACCGGCCGGCACCGCCCCGACACCGGACCCATCCACGACGGCCCCCGCTGCTGCCGCGGCTGCTGGACCCCACCCGGCCGCACCCACGGCCCCGCCTGCCCCGCCGCCCCCGCACCCCGGCGGCGCCTCACCTACCCCCTGGACGCCCGCGTGTGGACCGGCCTGCTGATCGGCCTACCCATCGGCGTGTGCCTCTACCTACTGATCGCCCTGCTGATCTGGAGCCTCACATGACCATCGACCTGACCGTCATCACCCTCGACAAGGGCGCCCACAACGACCGCGAGGACGGCGTCTGCCTGCTGGAGGCCGTCGCTTGGTTCGCCGGCGAGCCCCACGACGACGCTCCGCGATGCGTGTCCCCGGTGCTGGGGGCGTTCGGCCGCGGCCTGAACGACGTGCTACCCGACGACCAGCGGCAGTCCCTGGTGCCGTTGATCCCGTCCCTGGTCGGTACCAGGAGCGACGGCCTGGATGAGCGCCGCAGCTACATGGCGCTGGACTGGCTGATCCGCACGTACACCCCGGCGTGGCTGGACCTGGCCGGGTTGACGGTGGAGGCGAGTGCGCTGCGGGATCTGCGGCGCATCGTGGACCTGGCTGCCGCGCAGGCCGCCGGGCCGGTCGTTCGGGTCGGCTACGACAAGGCTGCGGCGGCCAGGGATACGGCCAGGGCTGCGACCAGGGATGCGGCCAGGGATGCGGCCAGGGATGCGGCCAGGGATGCGGCCAGGGCTGCGGCCAGGGATGCGGCCGGGGCTGCGGCCGGGACTGCGGCCGGGGCTGCGGCATGGGATGCGGCCGGGGCTGCGGCATGGGATGCGGCCGGGGCTGCGGCATGGGCTGCGGCCGGGGCTGCGGCATGGGGTGCGCTGAAACCGACCGTTGACCAGCTCCAACGCTCCGCTATCGAGTTGTACAGCGCGCTGATCCAGCCGCCGGAGGTGGACCGGTGACCGCCGTCGATGAGCTGACCGCCGCCCTCGAGCTGACCCGCGCCGCCCTCGACGAGGCCAACCGGCGCCGCACCGTCGCCGAAGCCGACAGCGCGGCCCTGACCCGCATCAACCACGGCCTGGCCGGTGAGCGGGACCGCCTCGCCGACCAACTGGACATCGCCCACGCCGCCTGCGACCGGCTGACCCGGCACACCCGCCAATGGCGGCAGGTCGCCGATGGCCTGGCCTGTGAGAACCGGGACCTCCGCGCCCAACGCGACCGGGCGCTCACCACCAGCCAGCAGCTGCGCGTCGGCATCCTCGCCGCCCGCGAAGCCACAGCGAAGGGGACCGAACGGTGACCGCCACACTGCGCGATCAGATCGTCGCCATCGTCTCGCCTCACACCAGCGACTGCCCCGACGCCGACTGCGGCACATGCGACGACGCCGCCCACCGCGCCGACCTGATCCTGACCGCACTCGCCGACTGGCTGACCGAGCCCGGCCACGACTGGCGGCTCGGCCTCGCCCTCGCCGAGGCCGGCGGCGCGGACGGATTCGACGCGGACCGGGCCGTAACCGCCCTGCTCACCGAACTGGGCGACACAATCCGCCCCACCCCGGTCGGCGAGACACGGCCGGGTCTCGCCGACCGGTACGCCACCTTACGCGGAAGAGATTGACATGCGTATGAGGCTCACCACGACTCACCGTAACGACATCTACGACCTTCTCGCCGCCGCCGAGGAGTGGCAGGAACGGGCACAGTGCCCGCAGACCGACCCGGAAGCGTTCTACCCGGACAAGGGCGGCTCGCCCGACGTGGCGAAGCGGGTCTGCCGACGGTGTGAGGTCAGGACCGAGTGCCTCGAATACGCGCTCGACAACGACGAGCGGTACGGCATCTGGGGCGGCCTCTCCGAGCGGGAGCGCCGCAAGCTCAAGCGTCGCACTACGCGGGCTGTGGAGGTTGCGGCATGACCAGCGTCGAGGAGGCGCGCTTCCGCGCCAAGTACCTGATTACCGAGAACGGTTGTTGGGAATGGACTGCCGTATCTGCGCGCGGGCCAGTGCTCAGCACAGTAACTGGGAGCCCCCGGGGGGTGCCTGCTCATGCAGTCGGTAGCTGAATTCATGCGCACCGGACCCACCAGGCTGGAGGGCAACACGTCCTGGGCTGGTCGGTACGCCGCCGAGCTGCGCCGTGTCGTGGTCGAGCAGGCCAACAGCAGTGACCGTAACCTGCAACGGCACCTGGGGCCGTCTGAGCTGGGTTCGCCCTGCGACCGGCAGGTGGTCGGCAAGCTGGCAGGTCTGCCCACCACGAACCACGTAGTGGACCCGTGGGCCAGCGTCATCGGCACCGCGGTACACGCCTGGCTGGCGGACGCGTTCACGGCAGCCAACGCCGGACTTGACTTTCCCCGCTGGTTGGCCGAGCAGAAGGTGACCCCGCACCCGGAGCACCCCGGCACGGCGGATCTGTACGACGCACAGGAAACGGCTGTCGTAGATCACAAGATCCTCGGCCAGTCCTCCATGGCGAAGGTCCGCAGTGCCGCCGGGCCGCCCATTCACTACGTCATTCAGCTCCTGCTCTACGGCAAGGGCTACCGAGTTCTCGGGCTGCCGGTGACGCGCGTCGCGCTGGCCGCCTATCCCCGCACCGCCGCGAGCCTGGACGGCCTCTACGTCTGGGAGCGGGCCACGGGGCCCCAGGACGACGCGCTGCTGGAGGAGGTGTTCCGGCTCACTGACCGCCGCAAGGCCATGGCAGAGGAACTGCTCAGCGGATTGAAGACGCTCACTGACATCCCCAGTACACCTGATGACGACACCTGCTTCTTCTGTCCGTACTTCAGGCCTCAGTCCAAGCGCGACAACGGACCCGGATGCCCCGGGCCGCGCAATTGACCAAGGAGAAATGACATGCAGCCTCAGTACCCAACTCAGCCGATGATGCCGCAGTTCCCGCAGCAGCCCGGCTACCCGCAGGCTCCGGCTCCGCAGGCCCCGGCAGTCTACGGCGGCCCCCAGTACGTCCCGCAGCAACCGCTGCCGCAGGGCACCATCGACGGCTTCTTCGCACAACCGTCCTCGGGTGGTGGTCCGAGTTGGAAGTTCAACGGCAGGCCGATCGGTACCTCGTACGCCGGCATCGTGGCCCGCCCGGTCACCAACGCCGACGTCCGGGCGCAGACGAACAACGCTCGTGTCCCCCAGACCTACAAGGACGGCCGGCCGAAGCTGGTCATGGTCGTGCCGATGCAGGTCCAGCCGTCGCCGGAGTACCCGGATGGCGTGGCCGGCTGGTGGGTGAAGGGCCAGGCGCGTGACGAGCTGGCCCGGGCGATGGCCGAGGCCGGTGCCCCGGCGGGTGCTCCCGAGGCAGGGGCGGCGATCCGGGTCACCCTGACCGGGCAGCGGGCGGTGCCGAACATGAACCCGCAGCTGCTCTACCGGGTGGAGTACGTGCGCCCGACCGGTGCGGCTCCGGCGCCCGCTCCGGCCTACCCCGGCACGGTAATGCAGCCGCCGCCGGGGACTGCTCCGGAGCAACCGGTCCAGCAGCCGATGCCGGAGCCGCCGCAGCAGGCAGCCCCCCAGCAGTCCCCGGCGGCGGCTCCGGCCGGCTTCAACGAGGAACAGGCAGCGCTGTTCGCGAAGCTCACCGGCCAGCCCCCGGCGGCCTGAGCGGGTGACTGTCCGGCCCGGGGTGTCTTCCCCCGCTCCGGGCCGGGCGGTGACCTTCTCCGACCCGCCCTACTCCCACCACGGAGGTGACCGTGACGTACGTAGATCCTCCGTCGGCCGCGCTCCACGGTGAGCTGAGTGCCGACGGTACGCAGATCGTGCTCATCGGCGTCGGCCCCGACCCGGCCATCGCCCAGATGGCGGCCCAGCTCCAGCTCGCCACCCCGCTGATCAAGCCCAGTGACCCGCCGGGCGCGCTCGTGCTCCCGGCGACCTGGGCGGCTGTCGTACAGCTATCCCACCTGTTCGGCACCGCGTGGCGACCCGGCCCCCGACTGCTCACCTGGCTAGCCGAGGAGATGCGACTGCGCACCCGGCCCGGCGCCGAGCTGACCGTGACCCTGCCTGACGGGCTGACCCCGCGCCCGTACCAGGTCGAGGGCGCACGGATGATCGCCAGCCTGGGCCGGGCACTGCTGTTCGACGACCCCGGCGCGGGCAAGACCATCACCACCATCCTCGGACTGCTGGAACGCACCGCCGGCGGTCACCAGGTGGCCCCGGTCGTCGTCATCGCCCCGGCGTCGGTGGTGGACCCGTGGGTCGAGGCGTGGCGCACCTGGGCCCCCGACTGGCGGGTCAACGCCTGGCGTGGCAGCCCGGACCACCGACGGCGGCTCGCGGCCCGGCCGGCCGGAACCGCGGCGCATGTCGTCGTGGCCAGCTACGACACCGCCCGCATGGACGCCGCGAAGGGCAAGCCCCTCGACCGGCTCGGCGCCCGCACCGTGGTGGTCGACGAGTGCCACCTGATCAAGTCCAGCCACGCCGCCCGGTCGATCGCGGCTCGGCGACTGGCCAAGCGAGCGGACAACTTCGTCGCACTGTCCGGTACCCCGATCACCCACCACCCCGGCGACCTCTGGCCGACCCTCGAAGCCCTCGCCCCGCTGGCGTGGCCTTCGGGGGAGCGGTGGAAGGCCCGGTACTGCGTGACCGTCCCCGGCGACTACAGCGCCCGGGTGATCGGGCTCAACACCGCCGCCGAGCCGGAGTTCCGCGTCACCCTTCTCGGCCAGCACCGGCGGGTAGCCAAGGCCGACGTACTCACCCAACTGCCACCGAAGATCTACAGCGTCCGTCAGGTCGAGCTGCCCTGGGCGCACCGCAAGGCGTACGACCAACTGGAGAACCAGATGATCGCGCAACTCCCCGACGGGGAGGAACTGTCGGTCATGTCGGTGCTCGCCCAACTCACCCGGCTGTCCCAGATGGCCAGTGCCGCGGCCGACGTCACGACCACCCGGGAGACCGGAGCGGACGGCGAGGAACACGACCACGTTCAGGTGAGGCTCAAGGCCCCGTCGTGGAAGGTCGACGCGCTACTGGAGGTGCTCGCCGAGCGGCCCAGCTCCCCAGTCGTGGCGTTCGCGCCGAGCCGCCAGCTCATGGCCCTCGCCGGAGAGCAGGCCACCAAGGCGGGGTTGCAGGTCGGCTACGTGATGGGCGGGCAGTCCATGCGCGAGCGCACCAACACCGTCGAGCAGTTCCAGAAAGGCAAGCTCGACCTGCTCTGCGTCACCACCGGCGCCGGCGGCGTGGGCCTGACCCTGACCGCCGCGCGGACCGTGGTGTTTCTCCAGCGCCCCTGGTCGCTCGTCGAGGCGACCCAGGCCGAGGACCGGTGCCACCGCATCGGCTCGGAGATCCACGACTCCATCGAGGTCATCGACGTGGTGGCCACCGACACCATCGACGCCCGAGTCCGCTCGGTGCTGCACGACAAGGCCGGGCAACTGGCCGACCTGCTCAAGGACCAGCGAATCGTCACCCAGCTCCTGGGTGGATCCACCCTTCGAAAGGCAGCGTGATGTACGTCATCGGCATCGATCCGGGCCCCATCACAGGGATCGCTCTCCTCATCACGCAGGGCCCTGCCGTCGGTAGCGCCAACGCTCCCACCAGGTTGTTGGGTGCCGAGGCCCTCCAGGTCACCCACGGCCTGGTCCCGTACGTCCTGGACAGCCTGCTGACCGTCGTGGTGCCCCAGGCCACCGTCGTGGCCGTCGAACGGTTCGTGGTCGGTCCCCGGGCCGCGCGGTCGGCACACGGTGGCTCCGGTGAGGTGACCCGGGAGCTGGTCGGGGTCATCGCGCACTGGGCCAAGCGGAACCAGGTGACGTGCCGGGGGTGGTCCGCCGCCGAGGTGAAGCCCTGGGCCACCGATGGCCGGCTCGACGCCGCCGGGCTGCTGGAGGCGACCAAGGGGATGCGCCACGCCCGCGACGGTGCTCGTCACGCCCTGTACTGCGCTGTCCGGGACTTCGGCCTGGCCGACCCACTGAGCCGCAAGGCCGGTGCCCGGTGAACACCCTCGAACTGTTCGCCGGGATCGGCGGCCTGTCCCTCGGCCTCGAACGCGACGGGATGACCGTCGTCGGCCAGGTGGAGATCAACGAGTTCGGTCGCTCCAGGGGTTCCCGCCGGGTTGGACGCAGCCCGAATCAAAGCTCTCGGCAACGCCGTCGTCCCCGCTGTCGGAGAGCACATCGGCCGCATCGCCATCCGTACGGACCGGAGGCTCGCCCGTGAAGCCGTTCGCTGACACGGTAGCCGACTACTCCCTGGCGGGGTGGCCGTGCATCCTGCCTGTCCCCGGGGCCGCGAAGCACCCGCCGCCCGTCGGGTTCACCGGTGCCGACGGCCGGGACACCGACGCGTCGCAGCTCGTCACCTGGGCCAGCACACACGCCTGGCACTCGATCGCGCTCCGGATGCCCGACGGCGTCATCGGGATCGACGTGGACCACTACGCCAAGGGGTCGGTCGACAAGCGCGGCGGTGACTCCCTGGCCGAGTACGAGCGGCGGTGGGGGCCCCTGCCGGCCACGTGGCGTTCGTCGGCGCGGGAGCTGCCGTCGGGGATCCGGTTCTACCGGGTGCCGGCCGGGCGGTACGCCACCAAGTTGGGCGAGTCCATCGAGATCATCCAGCGGCACCACCGGTACGCGGTGGTCTGGCCGAGCCCGCACCACGAGGTCGGCGCGGACTACCGCTGGTACGACCCGTCCGGCGCGGTGAGCGCGAGCGTGCCGAAGCCGAACGAGCTGCCCGAGCTGCCCGAGGCGTGGGTGGCCGGCCTGCGCGAGGGTGCGACCGAGGCGGGACCGGCGGCGGCCGACATCGGGCGGGGGCAGGTACTGCTGTCCGCTCTGCTGGCCGACCTGCGCGAGCCGTGCGCGGAGGTGACTGACGCCGCCCGCAAGGCTGAGTCTGAGCTGACAGCAGCCTCGTCGGGCAGCCGACACGACACGGCCACCGGACGGGCACACCACCTCGTGCAGCTCGGCGCGACCGGGCACCCCGGGGTGGGTCAGGCCCTCGCCGCTCTCCGCGAGCAGTGGGAGCAGCTCACCGCAGGCGAGGGGCGTGACGACGAGTTCGAGCGGATGCTGCTCACCTCCGCCCGCAAGGCCGTCACGGTCGTCGGCAGTCGGCCGGTAGACCGGGACCCGTGCTTCGCTGTCGGATCGATCCCGGTGGCCGCTCCGGCGCCGGTGGACAACCGGACCCCTGGCGACCAGCCTGGGTACGACGTGCCCGAGCCGATCGAGCCCGAGCGCGAGCTGCACCCCTTCGAGATCATCGGCGCCCACGAGTTCAACCCGCACGGGTTCCTCGACCAGACGCTGGCCGACGCGGTGCTGGAGCGCACCCAGCCGGTGCTGCGGTACGCCCACGACGCCCGGGTGTGGCTGCTGCGCGGACCGGACGTGTGGGACGTCCGCCCGGAGCTGTCCGGCTGGGCCGTGGCCCTGCTCGCCGACCGGACGCCCCAGGGCGACCCGGAGGCCGAGAAGGGCAGTGAGGCGCGCGACCAGGCCGAGCGGCGCAAGAAGTTCATGACCGCCTCGGCCAGCCGGGGGATCGCTGCCAAGATGCGCGACCGGGTGGCCGGCGGCGTGCACCCCAACGCCCTCAAGCTCGGCAAGCTCGACCGGGAGCCCTGGCTGCTGTGGGCCGGCGGGGTGGCGTGGGACCTGCGTGCCAGCCTCGACGCCCCCCGGCCGGCGTGGGTGGACCCGGCCACCCCGCACCTGCACAGCGCGGCGGTGGCCCCGGATCTGCGGCCCACGCCGCTGTGGGACGCGTTCCTGGAGGCGGTGTGGCCGGATCCCGAGTTGCGCGCGTGGGCGCTGCGGGTGCTGTCGGTGACCGTAACCGGCTACAGCGACAAGGTGTTGCCGATCATGATCGGCGAGAAGGACCGAGGTAAGACGCAGGTCGTCGCTCTGATCATGTCGGTGCTCGGCACCTACGCCCACGCGGCCGACGCCCGGCTGCTCGGCGGGGTGGACAAGGCCCACGCCAGCATCATCTACGCCCTGATGGGTCGACGGCTGTCCTTCATCGACGAAGGCCCCCGCGAGGGCCGGCTGGGTCAGGAACGCCTCAAGCAGCTCACCGGCGGGGGCGAGCTGACCGGTAACGCGATGAACCAGAACCCGGTCACCTGGTCGCCCACGCACACGCTGGTGCTCACCGCCAACGACGAGCCCCTGCTGACTGACCCTGCTGTGCGGAGCCGGGTCCGGCTGATCCCCTGCGAGGGCGACCCGGAGCAGGTCATCGCCGCCCGCGCCGCGATCGGGCATCCCAGCGGAAAGTCATGGCGGGCCGAGGCGCCCGGGGTGCTGGCCCAGATGGTCCGTGAGGCCGCGCGGTGGTTGGCGGATCCGTCCAGCGCACTGACGGCGGCTGCCCCTGAGGCGTACCGGTTCCGTGCCGAGGAGATCGCGGCTGAGCAGGACCCGATCGCCACGTGGCTCGACGAGGAGACCGAGCCCGACGAGTACGGCGAGCGCAGCCGGGCCCTCTACGAGGCGTTCGTGGTGTGGTCGAGGGTCGGCAAGCCAGCCGGCTGGAACACCACGAGCGAGACGAAGTGGGGCCGCGAGCTGACCCGGCGGGGATTCCCGTCTTGGCACACAGAGAACGGGAAGCGACGCCCGCTGCGCCTGCGGCAGCACGGGGGAGGGTGGCTGCCGACGGCTGGACCAGTGCCAGCAGGTACCCAGAGCAACCCAACAGCCAAACCCACCAACCCGTCAGGGTCAGCCCCCTCCGCCTCGCCTCAGCGCCCTGCGCCTGACGGGTTGGTGGGTTTGGCTGACGGGTCTATGACGGGTTCGCTCAGTGACCCGTCAGGTGTGGAACCCGAGGTCAGGACCGAAATCAACACCCGACCTGACGGGTTGACGGGTTTATACCCCTCTACAGCTACACACGCGCGCACACACGCACAGGAGAGCGCAGGGGGAGACACCCCCTCAACCCTTCAGCCCGTCAGCACACTCACCCCGACCAAGATCACCAAGGCTGCGCAGAAGGAGGCGGAGCGAGCCAGGGCACGGCGGGACGCCGCAGGCGAGGTTGTTCCGCTCCCGGCGGCCGTGGGGCGTGACGGAGCAGTCACCGGGCTGACGCTGGCCGCCGCCGACGAGGCGGTCACGTCCGCGCTGACGCGTTCCGGTGCGCTGACCGTGGACGTGGAGACCTCCGGTTACCCGGTCGGGCACGCCGACTACGCGCTGCGCACCGTGCAGCTCGGCGACGACCTGGCCGCCGTGGTGCTCGATCCGGCTGACCCGGCTCAGGCCGAGGTGATCCGGACCGCGCTCGCCTCGGCGCCACGACTGCACGCGCACTCAGCCACGGCCGACCTGGTCCCGCTGGCCGCTGCCGGCCTCACCGACGAGTCCGCCTGGGACCGGATGCACGACACAGTCATCCCCGCCAAGCTGGCCGACCCGACCAGCACGGGGAGCGACCCGGGACTCAAGCAACTCGCCGGAACGGTTCTCGCCGGCCAGGCGACCGCACCGGACGCCGACAAGGCGCGCGCCCACCTGTTCAAGGTCAACGGCTGGCTCACCGACACGAAGCCCCTGACCCCGGTCGAGCGATCGGGCTGGGCCCAGGTCGACTCGACGTGCGCCACCATGCTGCGCTACGCAGCCTCCGACGTCCTCGACACCGCTGCCCTGGCCACCCGGCTGCCGCAACTGCCCGCCGAGGTGGTGGAGCGGGAGCGGACCGTGCAGCGGATCACCGCTCGGGTCGCCCACCGGGGTCTGCGGGTGGACCGGGAGCAGGTGTCCCGCCTGGAGGCCGAGCACACCCCGGCCATGGCCGCCGCCGCCGAGCGGGTTCGCGTGCTCGGGGTGGAGAACCCCGGCAGTGACCGGCAACTTGCCGAGCGACTGACCGAGTTGGGCGTCATCCTGCCCCGCACCCAGCCGAGCAGCCGTCACCCCGACGGGCAGGCCAGTGTCGCGGCGGGCGTCCTTGACGGGCTGAAGTCGGCTGAAGGCGCCGCCGGTGACCTGATCAAGTCGGTGCTCGACTACCGGCACCACGAGACGGTGCTCACCACGTTCCTCGAGCCGTATCGGGTGCTGTGCGAGAGCGGCGACGGCCGGGCCCGGCCCACCGTCTACACCCTCGGCACCGACACCGGCCGCATGTCGTGCGTGCGACCGAACCTACAGCAGCTGCCCCGCCAAGGCGGCGTGCGGGCGTGCATCACCGCCGACCCCGGCCACGTCCTGGTCTCGGCTGACTTCTCCGGCGTGGAGATCCGGGTCATGGCCGCGCTCTCACAGGACCCAACCCTGATCAAGATCCTTGCTGAGGGTGCCGACTTGCACGCCATGGTCGCGGAGCAGGCGTTCGGCCCGGGGTGGACCAAGTCCGACCGCTACACCGCCAAGCGGGGCGTGTTCGGCTGGGCGTACGGCGGCGGGATCCCCAGCCTCGCCCGGCAGCTCGGTGTCTCCGAGTCCGTCATGGCCGCGATCGTCGACTCCCTACGCCTGGTGGCACCCACCTATGTCGAGTGGGCCGACGCGGTAAAGCGGCAGGTGCGCTCCGGCGCCACCCAGATGCCCACCTACGCCGGCCGGGTCATCCACCTACCGCGCGAATACCCGCATAAGGCACCGAACTACTGCATCCAGGGCACAGCAAGAGAGCTTTTAGTCGACAGTCTTTTGCAATGGGACAAGACGACATGGGCGGGGTCCACGGTGCTGCCGGTGCACGACGAGATCGTGGCGACGGTGCCGGCAGCGGACGCGGAGGAAGCGACGGCGGAGTTGGTTTGCTGCATGACGCGGACGCTCTTCGGGATCCAGATCGTGGCCGAAGCGAGTGAGCCGTCATTCGCGTGGCGAGACTCGGCGTAGACCGATACGTAGAGACGGGGTGTGAGAAGCAGACAACGTCGATCAGATTCGCGCCACCTACCCGCCAGCCGACATACAGCCCGCCTAGATCGACACCATCCACGCAGCCTGAGGGAGCGCCTGTGACCTCGTCGCACCACCTCCACGCCATCGCCGCCGCCCACTCCATCCGGGAGGCCCGGCGGCGGCTGGAGGTGCTCGCCGCCGCCGAGGCCACCACGGCACCGGACGTCCCGGACGGGCTGCGGTCCACCGTGTACGGGCAGCGTCACGCCGCCGGCGGCCACGCCGACCCCACAGCCACCCTCACGACCGAGCGGCGCCGGGCGAGGGTGACGACGTGGGCGGAGCGGCTCACACGCCTGAACGACCGGCTCGCCGGCATCGCCGACATGTACCGGCTCCCGCCCGGGGCCGACCCGCTCCAGCGCATCCACACCGCCCTGCCCGGCCTCCACGGCCGCCCCCTCGGCCTCCTCGCGTTGCACCTCGCCGACGAGGACGAGCTTGCCCGCGGCTGGATCAACCAACCGCCCTACCGCACGCGTATCCCGGGCGAGTGCCCCGGCTGCCGGCGCCGAGAGTGCCTGGAGGTGACCACCGTCGGACCCGCCACCACGCGAACCGTGGTGTGCGTGGCGGACTGCCGGCACACCCCCGACTGCCCATGCCCCGGCGGGGTCGAGGGCGTACGACACATCTGGCCACGCGGCGCGGTCGCGGGGGCCGCACCGACACGACCCAAACACCGACCCTGACCCGACCGACACAAAGGAGAGCCATGACCACCGCAGCCAGCCGCCTCCGCCTTTAGGTGTATCCCTACTCACCCGGTCGGGAAACCGAGGCCAAGCGCAAGCGAGAGGGACGATCGACCCCATGACCCACACCGACGACATCAGACCGGAGACGCCATGATCCGCAGCCCGGCGCGCTGCCCCACCTGCCGCGCCGTCCTCCCGGCCAGCGGCATCTGCACCGGCACCACGCCCCTACTCGCGCTCGACAGCCGCCGCTACGGCATCGCCACCCAGATCGCCCACAACCTCGGCGACAACGGCGACGTCACAGAGGACATGGTCATCAACTGGCGGCGCTTCGACGGGCTGCCCCGCTACCGCATCGGTCGCAGCGTCTACCACGCCCTCGACGAGGCCCGCACCATCGAGCGGGACAAGCGACTCGGCAGCAAAGGCCGGCCACGTCGACTTGACCATGACACCCCGGTAGCCGCATGATTTGACCAGTCACTCCCACTAGGCGGAGTGTGCCCACAGCCCGGTCGAGCGCCCAAGCGCTCCCGGGCTGACATGCGTCCAGAGGCGGGACGCGGCGAGGGAAAAGCGGGCAGGCCGCTGTGGCGGCGGCCTGCCCGCACCCCCTACCGCTCCCGACGCTCCCGAGCCTCAGCGATCTTCCGATCCGTGAACTCCTTGGACCGCGCCCGCTGATTACTCGCCGCCGACTGGGCAGCAGCATTACGCCGCCTCGCCCACTCCTTACGCTCACTGCCGCTACTGGTCAGCCACCGCCAAAAACCGACCCGAAAAGTTTGATCAAAGGTTGGCGCATCGGCACTGGCCGGCACACGAAACATGATCGGCTCCGATCCAATAAGCGCGGCGCATCCCAGGCGCACCGCATCCCGCGCAGTGTGACAGCCCACCACCACACCGGCTATCGGACAGGTGACCGATGGCAAGCAACCGACACCGCCGCGGCCCGCCATGGCGACGAGCTAAGGCGCAGATGCACGCCATGTACGGCTACACCTGCCACATCTGCGGGCACGGCGGAGCAGGCGAAGCTGACCATCTAGTGCCGCTGTCTGTCGATCCAGACCAGCCGCTTGATCCGCGTGCGTTGCGTCCAGCTCACGGCGCCAACTATCCATGCCCGACGTGTGGCAGGAAGTGCAATACCGAGCGCGGCGCGAAGCCGGTGAGTAGCATGTTCAGGCCAGCGATCGACTGGTGATCTGTAGACTCCCCCCTGGGGGGTGGGTGAATCGGACATAAAAGTGTAGACCTCTCACCCCGCGCCAACTGAGAAGGCATCCCCCTCCGGCACCCCCGTACCCGGTCTGTGACAGGAGGTACTTCCCGCGATGCCTCCCCGTAGGAAGCTTGCTGCTGTCCCGTCTACGCCACCGCGGGAACGCGCGCCCGATCTCCGGGATGCCGTCAGGAACGCAGTCGAGGAGATGAAATGGCTGACGCCAGCCGATGATGCGATGAAGGCGTTGGCGCTTCGTCAGGCGGAGGAGATCGAGAAGGCGATCGACCGGGCTGAGGAGTTCGCGGCGCTGCGTCGGGATCTTGCTGACGATGACGGGGCATTGAAGCGGCTCAAGGCGCTGGAGGCGCAGTGTGACGTGTCGAAGATGGTTGGTTGGCTCGGTCCTCAACTCCAAGGCGTGCTGCGGGATCTCGGCGGTGCCCCAGGTGCGCGGAAGCAACTGACTGCGGACAAGCCAGTCGGAGGTCGTCTTGCGCAGCTCCGGTCCGCTGCTGGGCAGCACGACTCCTAGGATCTGGACTCCACCGATCATGGTGGGACAGCCTGGACCGTGTGGTTGTGGCTGCGCGCTGACGCCGGCAACATCCCTCGGCTTCTCAGCGGTTGACTTTGCTCGTGACGTGCTGGAGATTGAGCCGTTGCCGTGGCAGCGTTGGCTGTTGATCCATGCGCTGGAGCTACGTCGCGATGGCCGGTTCCGGTACCGGACCGTTCTGGTGTTGGTGGCCCGGCAGAACGGCAAGACCACGATCGTCGAGGTCAAGAACCTGTGGAAGTTGTTCGTTTTACAGGTCCGGCTTGTCATCGGCACGGCACAGAACCTTGACGTGTCCGAGGAGTCATGGGACAAGGCCGTCGAGATCATCGAAGGTGTCCCCGAGCTGCACGCCGAGTTGACGCAGGTCAACAAGGTGAATGGGAAGAAGTTCTTCAAGCTCGCCAACGGCTGCCGTTGGAAGGTTGCCGCTGCGTCGCGTAAGGGTGGTCGCGGCCTTTCTGGTGACGACGTCAACCTTGATGAGCTGCGTGAGCATCATGTCTGGGACTCATGGGCTGCGGTAACGAAGACGACCATGGCCCGGCCGAATCCGCAGGTATGGGCGTTCTCCAATGCTGGCGATGACCGGTCGGTGGTGCTCAACGACTTGCAGGCGAAGGGCCGCGGTGCTGCGGTCGCCGAAGCGCCGGAATCCAGCATCGGCCTTTTTGAATGGTCCGCTCCGGATGACGTGAAGTGCACATGCGGCCGGGGTCATGATGAAGGCGACGCGCACACAGATCGGTGTCGCCTACAGGACCGGCAGGCGTGGGCGCAAGCCAACCCGTCACTTGGCTACACGATCACCGAGGAGGCGATCGCGTCCGCGCTGTCCACGGATCCGGAGCCGATCTTCCGTACAGAGGTCCTATGCCAACGGGTGCCCAGTCTGAAGCCGGAGTGGCGGGTCATCGCCGAGGAGCTCTGGCAAGGGCAAGTCGACACAACCGGTGAGCGACCGTCCGATATCGCACTGGCAGTGCAGGTCAACTACCAGCGTACACACACGGCAATCGTCGCGGTGGGCCGGCGGCCGTCTGGTGGCTTGCTGACATCGATCGTCGACTACCGCCCAGGAACCCACTGGGTGGTGGAGCGCACAGTACAACTCAAGCAGCGGTGGAACCCTATTGCCATCGCCGTGCAAGACAAGGGCCCCACAGGCAGTCTCCTCGAAAGCATGGAGAAGGCTGGCCTGAAACCACCAGAGGACCGCGACAAACCACAACGGGGCGATCTTGCCATCCCGTGGGCCGACGACATTGCCGATGCGTACGGGCTGTGGATCGATGCAGTCAACGAGCACCGGCTGTGGCACCTGGATGAGGCTCCGCTGAATACGGCGCTAGCGCCGGCGGATACCCGCCCGCTGTCTGGTGGAACGGCATGGGACTACAGAGATGAAGGCGCCGCACCACTGTTAGGCAGCACGAACGCCCATTGGGCGTTCGTGACTCTCGTCGACAAGGTGACAGAAGAGCGTGACCCGTCGGCGTTTTGGGTCTGAACAGAAGGGGGCGGGAGGTGGCCAGCATCGGTGGTCGTGTCCGTGCGGCGTGGGCCGCTCTCCGTGACGCCACCCGCGCCCAACCATCCCCGGCGGTCCTGGCTGCCGCTGATGCGGCGTCGCTGATCGGTTACACGTACGGGCATCCGGATGCGGAGCGGGTCGAGCCGACGTTTCAGCAGTTCGCGCAGCTCGCCTACGGCGCCAATGCGGTCGTGTTCGGGGTCATCAACAAGCGGCTAAAACTGTTCTCCGAGGCCCGGTTCAAGTTTCGGAACTTGGCGACGAAACGGTTGTTCGGTGGTCCGGCTTTGGAGCGGCTGGAGGAGCCGTGGCCGAACGGGTCGGCCGGTGAACTGTGGGCGCGCATGGAGCAGGACGTCAGCCTCTCGGGGAACGCTTACATTCGGGATGCCGGGAATTGGCTGGAGCGGCTGCGCCCCGACTGGGTGACGATCGTTTCCGAGGTCGTCGAGGACGAGCAGGGCCGGCAGATCCGTGAGGTGGTCGGCTACCTGTACGACCCGAAGGACGACACCGACCGTCAGGTCGAGTTTTACCCGGTCGACGAGGTTGCCCACTGGTCACCGATCCCCGACCCTCTCGCGAACTGGCGTGGCATGTCGTGGCTGACTCCGGTGCTGCGGGAGATCAACGCTGATACGGCGATGACCGCCCACCGGGACGCCTACTACCGCAACGCGGCCACACCGAATCTGATCCTCAAGTACGCGATGAAGCTGTCGCCGGATCAGAAGACCCGCCTGGCGGAGGCGGTCGCCGCCCGACACGCCGGCCCCGACAACGCATACCGGACCATGGTCCTCGACGAGGGCGCCGACCCGATGATCGTCGGCGCGCAGCTCACCGACGTGTTCGCCAACGTGCAGGCAGCCGGGGAGAACCGGATCGCGGTCGCTGCGGGTGTTCCGTCGATCGTCGTCGGCCTCAAGGAGGGCCTGGCGGCGGCGACGCTGGCCAACTACGACTCTGCGATGCGGGCGTTCGCCGATTTGGAGATGCGCCCCAACTGGCGGTCCGCGTGCGCCGCCTTGTCGAAGCTGGTGGAGGTGCCGCCGGGTGCCGAACTGTGGTTTGACACTGCGGATGTGGCCGCGTTGCAGGACGGTGAGCGGGACCAGGCGGACACGTTCGCGACGGACGCGACGACGGCCGCGTCCCTGGTCCAGGCCGGCTACACCCCGGAGTCGGTGGCCACCGCCATCAACGCCCGCGACATGTCGCTCCTGATTCACACGGGTCTTTACAGCGTCCAATTGCAGCCCGCCGGCGCAACAACACCATCCATGAACGGCCGAGCTCCGGCCACCGCTACGGCGGGAGGGACACAACCATGACGGGCCACGCCGAGCCGCTCGACTACGCCCGGTCGTGGGCGCTGGACGACATCCACATCCTGCGTGCCGCCGACGGCTACGGCGACGGCCGCACCGTCGAGGCGTACGCGGCTGTGTTCGACACCCCCACCGAGATCACCGACCGGTATGGGCACTACAACGAGGTCATCGACCGGCGGGCGTTCAACCGCACCCTGTCACACGGCCTGGACCGGGTCGGCGTCTACTACCACCACGCCATGACCCTCCACGGCACCCCCTCAGACCTCGGCAGCGTCCCCATCGGCTCCCCCGTCGATGTCCGCGCCGACAGCCGCGGCCTGCGCACCGTCACCCGGTTCAACCGCTCCCCCCTCGCCGACAGCGTCCTGGAGGCGATCCGCAACGGCGACATCAAGGGCTACTCGTTCCGGGGTGCGATCTACCAGTCCAACCCGCCCCGGGTGCCGAAAGCCAAAGCCGGACGGCTGCCCACCGTCACCCGCACCGAGCTGGGCCTCACCGAATATGGGCCCACCCCGACACCCGCGTACACGGACGCCGCGATCGTCGCGGTCCGTGCGCTGCAAATGCTCGCCTCGTCCACTCCCGGCCAGGTGGTCCGGGACCCGGAGGAGGACCCTGCCACTCCCGCCCCGGGACTCGGCGCCGAGGACCCGCCCCAGCAGGGGCACTCCGGACGGCAACGTCTGCTCCGCCTGCGGGCGGGGCTCCGCGAACGAGGAGTTTGAGAAGTGGCACGCAAGCAGTCCGAGGCGCTCGCCGAGGAAATGGAGATCCTCCGGTCCGAGATCAAGGTCATCGAGGATTCCGAGGAGCCGACTGACGACGAGCTGGCCCGCGCCGAGGCGCTGCTCGTCGAATGGGACACCAAGAAGGCCGACTACGACAAAGCGATTGACCGTGAGGCGAAGGTCGCCGAGGTGATGCGCGCAGCCCTCAAGCCGGCCAACGTTGAGGAGGGTTCCGCGCCGGATGCTCGCCGACGCGGCCCCGAGGTGATGCGCAAGGTCGACCCGTACGAGTCCCTCAACCAGGAGGAGCTGGTCCGCTCCCTGTGGGGCCACGGACCGTTCAACTCGACCGACGCGATTTCTCGCGCGGACGCGGCTATCGAGCGTGCCCCCCGGCATGTCGACGACCGGGCCAAGGAGCGGCTCACCGGCCTGGTCCACCTGGACAACCGGCACGCCCCGCTGATCGCCCGGCACATGCTCCTCACCGGAAGCCCGGAGTACCACGAGCAGTTCCGCGAGTACGTCGCCTCCCGTGGCACCTATGTTGGTGAGGCGCTGCGTGCCGCTATGTCCCTTACAGACGCAAATGGTGGGTATTTGGTCCCCTTCACGTTGGATCCGACGATCATCTTGACCAACGCGGGTATCGCCGGCCCACTGCGGTCGATCTCCACGATCAAGACGATCGCGACGGACACGTGGAACGGCGTCACCTCCGCCGGCGTCAGCGCCGAGTGGACGGCGGAAGGCGTCGAAGCGGCCGACGCGTCGCCGACCCTGGCCCAGCCGACGATCACCCCGAAGAAGGCTGACGCTTGGGTGTTCGGCTCCTACGAGGTGCTCGCCGACAGCGGGTTCGCCGCCGAACTGGGCCGGCTCCTCGCCGACGCCAAGGTCCGTCTTGAGGAGGCGGCGTTCGCGACGGCGAACACCGGTGCGACCATTCCGCGTGGTGTCGTCGCCGCGGTCGCCGCCGTTACCGCGTCCATTGTCACGTCACTGACGACCAACGCTTTTGTGGTCGGCGACGTGTACAACACGTCCGACGCGCTGCGGGCTCGCGACGCGTCGCAGGCAAGCTGGATCGCCAACAAGAAGATCTTCTCCCTGATTCGGCAGTTCGACACCTCCGGCGGCAGCGCCTTCTGGGCGAACCTCGGTATGGGCGTGCCGAATCAGCTGCTTGGCCAGCCGCAGTACGAGTGCTCGACGATGACCAGCGTGGTCAGCACTGGCGCGAACATCCTCCTCGCCGGGAACTTCGCCGAATACTACATTGTGGACAGGGTGGGCATGTCGGTCATCTACGACCCAATGGTGAAGTCCACGGGCAATGGCAGGCCTACCGGACAGGGCGGATGGTACAGTTTTTGGCGTGTCGGTGCCGACGTGGTTGACGCGTCGGCATTCCGTCTCTTGCAGCTCAACGAGGTTGCGGCAGCGACTGCCCTTGGCTAGCGTCCACCTTAGACACGGCCTCCAGTAGGTGTACCATGGTGAGGCCGGAGAGGTGCATCTCTCCGGCCTCCGCCGAGCGCCTACGTGAGAGGTACCCGACATGTCCCAGGGTAAGACGTGCAGCATCGAGGGATGCGACCGCAAGCACAAAGCTCACGGTCTATGCAGTGGGCATCTCTACCGGCGAGACAAGGGCATGCCGATGGAGATCGCTATCAGGCAGTACGAGCACGAGCGAATCTGCAAGGTTGAAGGGTGCGGCCGGGATCGCACTGCTGGCGGCGATGGCCAGCACTGCCAGATGCACCGTAAGCGTGTCCTTCGACGTGGATCGGCTGGTGGCGCAGAACGCGAGCGCGCTCCGTTCGGTCAGGCCGAGTGGAGTAAGACCAACATCCGCCGGCGCAAGAACTTGCTCGACTGGTATGGAATGACCATCGAGGAGTACGCCCAACTGCTGGTGAAGCAGGACGGCCGTTGCGCGGTGTGTAGGAGTATCTCGCCGGGATCGAATCGGGCCCGCTCGGACCTGTCTTTTTGCGTGGATCATGATCACGTGACCGGCCATGTCCGCGGACTGCTCTGCCAGGCGTGCAACCGCGCTATCGGCATGCTTAAGGATGACCCCGACATCATCGAGGCGGCAGCCCGCTACGTCCGGCGACACCGACAGGTGCCGTTGTTCGGCCCTGCTGGGCCGAAGAAGAAGGAGTCTTCTGATGCCTGATCTTCCGGTGTCTGCCTCGACTGTTGAGGCGACGACGGCCCCGTCTCCGGTGCCTGTTCGGCTTGACGCGCCGGCGGTCACGGTGGCACAGAATCCGTACGCCGCCGCTGCGGCGAATGCGGAGCGGATCGCGGCGGCGTTCCGTGAGCGGGAGGCGCGGCAGGCGGGTAACGCGGTTCAGTAAGCAAGCTCCCCGCGCAATACGTGTGGGGTCGTGGAAGGGCTCGGCTCCCAGGTGGCCGGGCCCTTCCGCCTACCTGGGAGGAAGTTATGGACAGGACGCAGGAGAAGGTCGTCATGGCCTACCTGCACCCCGGTCAGGTCGACGGCGCGTTTATGGAGAGTGTGCTTGACCTGCTGATTTATGACATGGCGATGCATCGTCGGATTGTCAACGGTGGTGGTCGGCTGGCGGTGCAGGCGGGCACGAACGTTGCCGGGCCACGTAATGGCTTGGTGAAGAAGTTCTTGGAGTTCGGTGAGGCCGAGTGGCTGTGGATGGTCGACTCGGACATGACGTTCCGGCCGGACACCCTGGAGCGGCTGCTGGATCAGGCGGATCCGCAGAAGGCGCCGATCGTGGGTGGCTTGTGTTTCGGTTTTGATGAGCACGGCGATATTCAGCCGACTTTGTATGGGTTTGCCGGTGATGAGCATCATCCGCAGGTGATCCGGTATCACGAGTGGAAGCCGGACTGTATGTGGCAGGTGGCGGCTACGGGTGGTGCGTGTCTGCTGATGCACCGGTCGGCGTTGGAGCTCATGCGGGATTTCGACCATCCGCGTAGGCCAGAGAAGGGCTTCAACGCCGCCTATCCGTGGTTTCAGGAGACGGAGCATGATGGTACGCCGGTGGGTGAGGACATCACGTTCTGTTGGCGAGCCGCTTTGGCTGGGATCCCGGTGTATGTGAACACGGGCGTGCATCTCGGCCATATCAAGTCCCGCGAGTTGAACATGGATGCCTATTTCATTGAGCGGGGTTTGTTGACTCCGGTGAAGCCAGGGAGTGTGCAGTGAGCGGCAACACGGCGATTGTGGCGTTCAGCGGGTTTGTTGGTTTCAACGGGACTTCGGTGCGGCTGCACCCAGGCGACGTGTGGAACTTGGATGACCCGAAGCAGCGCGCGTTTTATGACGCGAATCGGGACAAGTTCGCGGCGGCGGAGCCGGAGCCGGTGCGTCCGGTGTTGCCGAAGTTGGCTGGTCGGAGGGCGCCGCGGGCGGGCCGCGATGGCTGATCTTGTCGTTGTCGTTCCGTCGCGTGGCCGGCCGCAGGCGGCTGAAGAGCTGGCGCGCGCGTTCGCGGTCACGTGCATAGCGGATACCAAGCTGCTGTTCGCGGTCGACGAGTCGGATTCGACTGGTGGTGAATATCCCGGCTGGAAGATCACGAGTCCGACGCACACGATGGTCGAGGCACTGAACGCCGCAGCGGACTATCTGCTCAACAGGGATCTGCTGGGGTCGCCACCGCCCGTTGCGGTCGGCTTCCAGGGCGATGATCACCGGCCCCGTACGAAGGGCTGGGATCAGGCGTATCTGGACGCGTTGCGCGAGTTGGGTACCGGCATCGTCTACGGCGACGACCGCTACCAGGGCGAGCGGCTGCCCACCCAGTGCGCCATGACGGCCGACATCATCCGCGCGCTCGGCTACATGGCCCCACCCAGCCTCACCCACATGTACGTCGACAATTTCTGGCTTGGCCTCGGCCGTGCCGCCGGCTGTATCCGCTACCTACCGGATGTGGTTGTTGAGCACATGCACCCGTACGCCGGTAAGGCGGACATGGACGCCGGGTATGAGCGGGTCAACGACCGGCGGATGTACGCCAAAGATGAGGCCGCCTACCTAAACTATTGCGGGACGCGGATGACCGCTGATGTGGCGGCGGTGGCCGGGTTGCGGGGTGCTCGTGTCGGCGCATGAGTGGAGGCTGTTCCCGGCGGGCACGGTCCCGGAGTGCACTACCGCCGCCTGGTATCGAGACCGCGAGCACGCACCGCACCTGGAGCAGGACGCACACCGGGCGCGGCTCATGGCGTCCGCCGGATTCGTGGCGCTCACCGCCGCGACCCGCGGCTACCGGACGGTGGTTGATCTCGGCGCCGGTGACGGTGGTCTGCTGTCGCTGCTCGGCCCGGCCATGACCGGCTGGGGCTACGACCTGATGCCGGCCAACCTGGCCGCCGCTAAGGGTCGGGGTGTGGACGTGCGCTACGGCGATGTCCTCACCGACCCGATCGAGTGGGCGGACATCGCCGTGTGCACGGAGATGCTGGAGCACCTCGTCGACCCGCACGCGTTCGTGCGGACCGTCGGTGAGCACGCCCGGGCGTTGGTGTGCTCGTCGCCGTGGCAGGAGCGCCCCGGCACCGCCTACGAGCATCACACGTGGGCGTGGGACCACGAGGGCTACCGCATGCTGGTGGAGCAGGGCGGATGGGTGGTGCAGCGGCAGCGGTCGGTTGGCCCGTTCCAGGTGCTCCTGGCGGTGCGACAGTGATGCGCCGGCGGCTGCGTCCGACGCCGACCGGGGACGACCTAACCTCAGTCTTTCGCTAACTGTTGATCAAGGCCCTGTTTGCATTTGTTGATCTTCATTTGGTGATCGATCGGGGTATGGGCACGGCGAGGACCCGACGCGGTGGCCGGGTTCCTCCATGGGGGTACTCGTCGGGGCGTGGGGTTGGGGTTCAGGTGACGGGCTGGGGCAGCACGGCCAGCCGGTCGAACGCGGTGACGAGCTGGTCGGCCCAGGGCCAGCCTTCGGCGATGCGCAGCTTCGTGCGGCGGGCCGAGCGGGTGATGCGGGCGGCGACGTGCAGCAGTCGGTAGCGCAGTGTCTTGGGTTCGGCGGTGGCGAGGTCGCCGTCGAGCAGCAGGTGTTGGGTCCAGGCAAGCAGGTCGATGGCGCACAAGGCGAGTTCCAGCCAGGCGGCGTTGATGGCGAACACCCGGGATGGGAAGCGGCCGAACCCGGTGTCCTTGCCCGTGCGGATGCGGTCCTCGACGCGGGCGTGAGCGCGGTGGCGGGCCTCCAGATGCTGGATGGATCCGTTGCCGGGGCCGGTGTCGGTGGCCATCACCTGGTGGCGGAAGCCTTCGATGGTGTCGAACAGCGACAGTTGTGCGCCGGGGTGCGGGCGTTCCCGGCGCACGATGAACCGGGTGCCGTCGGGGTAGTTGGCCCGCAGGTCGGCCGGTAGTAGGCCGGTGATCTCGCATACCTGGGCGCCGTCGCGTGGCTGGCCGTCGGCGTTCAGGGCCGGTACCCACTGCTCGGGGTGCCCCGCAGCCTGCTTGATCGCGTCGCGGATCGCCTCCCCGATGGCCACCCCGACGGAGAAGAACGTGTTCATACCGTGCTCACGCAACGACCGGATATGGCGCAGGAACCCGTACGTGCAGCCGGCCGAATCCGAGCGGACGAGGATGTCGGTGCCGTACCGGTGGACGTCGGGGATCTGCGCCAGGGCGTCGTCGAGAACGCTGATGTGATCGGCGGTGGTGTTCGACCCCGCCCGCCCGGCGCGCAGCAGCCCGGACAACGCCTCCCGGGTGTTGTCCAGGAAGCAGAACAACGGGTGATATCCGAAGGTCTTCTTCCACGTCTTGGACGCCTGCTCCTTCTCCGAGTGGCAGATCACGATCGAGGCGTCCAGATCCAGCACCAGCCCAGACACCGGCGCACCAGCCGCCATCGACACCGGCAGCCCGTCGCGGGTCTCGGCCGACTGCGCCCACGCCAACTCCCGCGCGGCAGCGCGGGCCATCCGCAGCCTGGCCAGAACAGCATCATCCACACCAGACAGCACCCGCCACGCGGTAGGATCCGAGGCGACCGCGCCGAACAGCCCCGCTTGGTCCCGCAGCACCGCCAGATCGCTGATCGCCTCACCACCGTCGGCGATCATCACCGCGAGGTCCACGGCGACCCGACCCGGGTCATGCCCGCCCTGCCGCTGCCGCAGCCTGGCCAGGGCCTCGCTGAACCCGCCGGTCAACCCGGTTACGTCCGCGATGTCGGCCAGCAAACGGGCACCCGCGTGGCCGACCACGCCACGTCCATCGCTACTGACGATGATCTTCGGTCGTGTTCCGGTACTCTTCACCTGACAGGTGCCTTCCCTCGGGATAGATGAGACCCTCAGCAAGTCCTATCTTCCCAGGTCAGAAGGCACCTTTCCTTTCATGATCCACGATGTGGACCGCCCTTAACGAAGGGCCCAGGCTAAGGCGGATGTACAGCCGTCCGCACCAGCATGACCAGTGGATTGACCATCGCATCCGTGTTGATGTCACGACCGCTGTCGCCCGTAACGTGCTGGCGTACGGGGCCACGGTGGGTGACCTGTCGTGTGGTGACGCGGCGGTCGCCATGCGGTTGCGCCGCTCGCATGGTGCGCGGCTGGTGCTCGGCGACCTGGCGCCTGGATACGAGCTCACGGGCCCGATCGAGGAGACGATCAACCAGATCGAATCGGTTGACCTCTTTCTGTGCACGGAGACGATCGAGCACCTGGACGACCCGGATGCGGTGTTGGCGGCGATCCGGCCGCAAACCCAGCGGCTGCTGCTGTCGACGCCGGACGGCGAAACCGATGACACCAACCCTGAGCACGTCTGGGGCTGGGACGCCACGGCGGTGGACCAGATGCTGCGTTCCGCGGGATTCGTGCCGGACGTGTTCGCGTCGCTGGACATGCGTCTCGCCGGCGGCCAGTACAACTTCCAGATCTGGGCGTGTCGATGAGGTTCGTGGTCACCGGGTCGGGCCGCTGTGGGACCACCTACCTGTCGCGGCTGCTCACCGTCGCCGGGATTCCGTGCGGGCATGAGTCCGTTTTTGATTTTCGTACCGAGGACACGATTGCCGCTACCGGCGGCCCCGATTGGCGGCACTACCAGGCGGATTCGTCGTGGCAGGCCGTGCCGCTCCTGGAGCGGTTCCCGCATCCGACGGTGCTGGTTGTCCGGCATCCACTGCGGGTGGTGAACAGCCTCCTCGGGTTGGGGTTTTTCGACGATGTTGTTGGGGCGGCGAACCCTGTGCACGCCACGTTGCGGGGGTTCGCGCCGGAGGTGTACGAGCAGGCGAGCGAGCAGGACGCGGCGCTGTACACCTGGCTGGCGCTGAACCGGGGTGCGCTGCGGCACGCCGAGCTGTTGTTCCGGGTCGAGCGGTTCGGTGTCGCGCAGTTCACACGGTTGCTGCGGTGGGCCGGCGTCGACGATGTGTCGCGGGCGCCGGACGTGCTGCGGGAGGTGGGTTACGTGGCGAACGATTTTCCGAACCTGCGTGACGCGACTGGCCGCCGGCATGAGGTCGGCTGGGCGGATTTCGAGGACCGGGAGCTGGTTGGGGCGGCACGAGATCTCGCGTGGACGCTCGGCTACGGGGAGACGCCGTGAGGGCGCTGGTCACCGGCTCGGCGGGTTTCGTGGGCCGGCACATGGTGGTCGAACTGCGGCGCCGCGGCTGGGACGTCCAGTGCTGCGACATCGTTGACGGCCTGGACGCGCTGCACGTGTTCACCTTCGAGCGTGACCGCTTCGATCTGGTTGTGCACGCCGCCGCGTCATCGCCGCATCGGGCGGCGATCGACAGCCAGCCGGTGCACTTCGCCCGCAACGTACAGCTTGATGCGGCCATGTTCGACTGGGCGGTGCGCACCGGGCAGGGGCGGGTGCTGTACCTGTCCAGCTCGGCGGCCTACCCGCTGGATCTGCAAACGGACCCGAAGTGGGGATCTCTGGTCGAGGACGCTATCGCCCTCGCTGCTGTGCGGGAGCCCGATGCGGTGTACGGGTGGGCGAAGGTGACCGGTGAGCGGCTCGCCGCCGCCGCCAGGAAGGCGGGGCTGCCGGTAACCGTGGTCCGCCCGTTTAGCGGCTACGGCGCCGACCAGACGGAGGATTTCCCGTTCCGGGCGTTGGTTGAGCGGGCCCGCCGGCGTGAGGACCCGTACACGATCTGGGGTGACGGCCAGCAGGTCCGCGACTGGATCCACATCGACGACGTGATCGCCGGGGCGCTGGCGGTCGTCGAGTCCGGCACCGAGGAGCCGGTCAACCTGTGCACCGGTATCGGCACGTCGATGCTCGACCTGGCTGGCATGGCCTGCGAGCAGGTCGGCTATGAGCCGGAGTTCGAGTTCCGGCTGGACAGGCCGGCGGGGGTGGCGTACAGGGTCGGCGACCCGTCCCGGCTGTACCAGTACTACAAACCTGCGGTGACGCTCGCCGATGGCGTGGATCGGGCGCTGTCAGGTGGCTGAGTTCGCGTTTATCTTCGGCGGACCGGCGCTGCCGGATCTGGAGGACCCGGGTCAGGACTACACCCTCGCGGTCGACTTTGCGACGAATTTGTCGCTGCCGTGTGTTGGGGTGCAGTGGAGGGTGCCGGATACGGCGCCGACCGGGACGTGCACGGCTGCCCTGTGGCGGGTGTCTGATCAGGTGCTGCTGGCGTCGAAAACGTTCACGGTAGGTGTTGGTGGGGCGCTGCTGACCGTCTCCTTCGACGCCGCCGTTACCGTGGTCGCGGGGACTAACTACCGGGCTGGTGTCTACACCCCCAACCGGTATGTCGCCACCACGAACTTCGACTGGCCGCATACGGATGACCCGCTGGTCGCCGGCGCCGACAACGGATGGCTCGCCACCGAACTCGCGTTCCCCGGGGTCGAATCCGGTAACGCCGCCAACTACCACGTGTCACCGGTCGTGGACATCCCGTCTGGTGACGGTGACGGTGTGGGTCCGCGCAGAGTATCCCGCTCCGCCCCGGGCCGGGACACGTCGGCGCGGACGGCGGGCCGTCATGTGCATCAGACGTCGTTAGGGAGGTCGCCGTGACGGTCCGCGATGTCGGCGACGGCTACCCGATCGAGTACCAGTCGCGGGACCCCGATGGTGTGTTGACGGCCGCCACAGTGGTCCTGACTGTGACTGACCCGTCGGGCAACGCGGCGACGCCGACGCCGACCAACCCGTCGACGGGCGTCTACCGGCACACGATCGACCTCGACGAGGCGGGCCTGTGGCGGTGGACGTGGACGGTCACAGGCGCTGTCCAGGATGTGGCGTACGGCCATGTCACCGCGGCTGCGACCGCCCCCACCCTCTACGTCGACCTCGACACCCTGAAACTCGCTTTGGCTGGTCGGGCGGCGGGGTCGACAACCAGCCTGGCGATGGACGTCGGCCGGGACGCCCTGCTGTCCAGCGCCATCGCGTCAGCGTCACGGAGTATCGACGCGTACACCGGCCGCCGGTACTGGGCGGACACTGCCGCGACGGCGCGCGTCTACCCGCTGCGCGGCCGGGTGGTCTGCGACCAGGACGGCGAACGGCTGATGGTCGACGACATCGCCTCCACGACCGGGTTGACGGTGGAGGTGGGGGTGGCCGGGTCGACGACGTGGACGTCCGTCGGGTCCAGCGGCTGGGAGACCGGACCAGCCAACGCGTTGGCGAAGCTGGAGCCGGTCACCGATCTGCTGCGGGTCAACGCACGGTGGCACACCAGCAGCATCACTCGGGTGCGGGTAACCGCCCGGTGGGGGTGGCCGGCGGTCCCGGACGTTGTCACGCAGGCATGTCTGTTGCAGGCAGCCCGGTTGTACCGGCGGAAGGACTCCCCGGAAGGGGTCGTCGGTAACGCCGAGTGGGGCACGGTGCGGTTGTCCCGCATCGACCCGGACGTGCAGGCGTTGATCGCGCATCTCGTGGTGCCGGCGGTGGGCTGATGGACCTCGACGCGGTAATCGAAGGGCTGGCGGGGGTGGTCGCAGCGGCGATCCCCGGGTTGACGGCGTACGACTATGCGGCGGAGGCGATCGTTGAGCCTGCGTTTTTGCCCGGTGACGTGACCGTCGAGTTTGATCGAACGTTCGGGCGCGGTATGGACGCGATCACGATCAAACCGATCGTGTTGGTCGGCCGGTCAGATGACCGGGCGGCGCAGAAGAAGCTGAACGACTACCTGTCCGGCTCGGGGTTGACGTCGCTGAAGCAGGTCATTGAGGCCAGCCCCACGCTGGGCGGAGCCTGCCATGACCTGCGGGTGGTGCGGGTGACTGGTCGCCGTCTCTACACCTTCGGCGACACCCAGTTCACCGGCGCTGAGCTGGAGATTTTCGTCGTCGGGTCAGGGAGCTGATATGCCCATCACGAAACGCGCCACCGCCGAGATCAAAGCCGATACATCCGCCACGGTCCGGGCTGTTGAGGATGCCCGACGTGAAACGGCGGTCATGTCGGCCGTTGCGGGGGCGTACGAGGCGTGGCGTAACCGCCCTGGCCGGGCCCGGCCGAAGCTTGTCCGGGAGGCCCTCGCCGACGCGGCACGCCGGGCGTACGACGCGGCGAGGAGTGACGACTGATGCCTCTAACCCCGACGATCCTCACCGACGTTCGCCTGTTCACCGGCGGCTGCGACCTCACCTCCGCCAACAACAAGCTGGAGTTCGTGGCGGAGGTGGAAGCGAAAGACGTCACCGTCTATCGGTCCAGCGGGTCCGGTCAGCACTGGACCAGCGTGATCGGCGGCATCGCCAAAGGCACGGTCCAGGCGTCGGGGTTCTGGTCGGCGGGCACCTCCGACCAGGTGGACGACAACCTGTGGCCGGGCATGGGCGGTGTCGGCGCCTGGTCGTGGTGCCCCGACACCGCCGATCTGGGCGCGGTTGGCTGGGTGACACAGGCGCTGCAAGCCAACTACAAGATCCTGGACGCGGTGGGGGATGTCGCGCCGTGGGAGGCGAACGCGTCGACCACAGGGGCCATCACCCGCGGGGTGGTACTGCACCCGCCGGGCACGGCCCGTACCACGACCGGTGACGGCACCGGCGTCGAGCACGTCGCGGTCGCGGCCGGCCAAAACTTGTACGCGAACCTGCACGTGCTGTCCGTGTCGGGCACGTCGACGCCGACGATCACGGTGGTGATCGAGTCCGACGCCAGTGACACCTGGTCGGGTGGGGAGACGACCCGGATCTCGTTCGACGCGGCCACCGCGATAGGGGGCCAGTCGAAAAGCGTCGCCGGGGCGATCACGGACACCTGGTATCGGGCCACGTGGACGATCACCGGCACCGACCCCAGTTTCCTGTTCCTGGTGACGCTGGGCGTCTCCACCTGATCTGACCCGTTCCAGTTTTCCCGGCGCCTGCGGTGTCCGGGCGGTCCGTCATGCCCCCGAAGGAGGAGCAATGCCCAACACCGCTGTTGTCCTGAAAACCACCCATCTGACGCTGAACTCGGTCGACATCTCCGACTGGTGCTCGAAGATCGAGCTGACCACAGAGGTCGACGAGAAAGACGTGACCACGTTCGGGTCAGCCGGGTGGATGGAGGTCCTCGGCGGTCTTGCCAAGGGCACCCTCGCGGTCACGTTCAAAAATGACTATGTGGACAACGAGTTGGACGAGGACCTGTGGGCGATCTTCGGCACGGTGGTGACGTTCGCGACCAGGCCGACGTCCGCATCGGCGTCCACCAACAATCCGTCGTACTCCGGCTCCGTACTGATCAAGGAACTGAAGCCCGTCAACGGGTCGGTCGGTGACGTCGCTGAGATGGACGTGTCGTGGCCAACATCGGGTGCCGTCTCTAGGGCCACAAGCTGATGCGCACTGAGATTCATGTCGGTAAGTCTGGGGCTGTTGGAAGCATCCTGCTCGACGGGAATGACGTGGCCAATGCTGTACGGACATTAACTCTCCGGGCTACGGCCGGTGTGCCCGCCGTACTGGAGTTGGACCTTCCGATGGTCGAGGGTTACGACCTCGACGGCGAGGTAACCGTCGTCATCCCCGAGCACACACGCGAGGTGTTGATCTCACTCGGCTGGACGCCGCCGCGATGATCGAACTGTCCGTCGACCAGCAGGCGCTACAGGCGCTCGGCCGCGCGCTCAAAGCCGAAGCAGACGGTAAACACCTCCGCCGCGACCTGGCGCAAAGCCTCCGCGACGCGCTACAGCCGGCGCTCGGTGAGATCCGCTCCGGGCTGATGGCCATGCCCGCCTCCGGTGCGATCCCCACCGAAGGCGGACCGCTGCGCACCGAGGTACTCAAACACCTCAAGGCGGAGGCCAGGCTGTCCGGCCGGTCGACGGGCGCGCGGGTGCGGATCAAGAAACGCGGTCCGCGCGGGTTCGCGCTCGCCGCCCGCCGCCTCAACCGTAAGCGGGGCTGGCGGCACCGGGTGTACGGCCGTGACGTGTGGGTGCGGCAGATCGGCAAACCCAAATATTTCGACGATCCGCTCACGGAGCGGCGGTCCGAGTACCGGGCGGCGGTCCTCGCCGCGATGAACGCTACCGCGGCCAGGATCGCCGCCCGGACGTAAAAACGACAGGAGACCTGGGCACATGTGGGTGACATACCGTCCGGAGGATCAACCGGACGAGGCCGAGCAGCGGTGGGAGTTCAACTCGGAGCGGGTGCGCACCTCCGAAGCGGAGATCATCGAAAAGCGGTACGGCGCGAACTGGGACACGTGGCGCAACGACGTCAGGTCCGGGTCGGCGAAAGCACGCAGGGTGCTGCTGTGGCACCTCCTCCGCCGCGAACATCCCCGCCTGCGCTACGAGGACACCCCCGACTTTCTCATGGCCGAGTTACTGGTCGAGCACTCCGTCGCTGAGCTGCTGGAGCTACGCGACCGGCTCGCCAAAGCAAAAGTCGACGACGAGTCGATGCGGGAGCAGATGGCCGCTGCCCTCGACATCGAGATCACCGACGCGATGGCCCGCGAGGGGATCGCCGAGTTGGACGGTGCGGCGGGAAAAGCGCCCTCGCCGAACAGCGGCGACGCTACTGGCTAGACATCGCCCACCATCTGCACATCAGCCCCCGGCAGCTCGACGAGTTGACCGTGGACGAGTTCGCGCAGGCGTGCGCGGCGGTGGATCAGATCCGCGAGGAAATCCGGAAGGCGGGGTGACATCGTGGCGGATACAAGCCTCGTTTTCAATATCCTCGCCCGGGACAAGGCATCGAAGGCGTTCGACAAGCTACGTGGTACCGCGTTGGTTGCTGGCGCGGCTATCGGCGCCGCCCTGTCCGGTGGTGTGGCGCAGGCGATCGAGAAGTCGAAGCTTGACGCGAAACTCGCGGCGCAACTCGGGGCGACACCGGAGCAGGCGGCGCAACTCGGCAAGCTGTCGGGGCAGGTGTACGCGGCTGGTTTCGGTGAGGATTTGCCTGGCGTGTCTGCGGCGATCAAAACGGCGGCGCAGAACGGCCTGGTGGACCTGGACAATCTGTCCGGTGACGCGGCTAAGAAGGTGACGGAGAACCTGCTGACCGTCGGGGCGGTCATGGAGGAGGACACCAGTCGGGTGTCCGCCGCGGTGTCGCAGATGCTGCGTACCGGCATGGCCGGGTCGGCGCAGGAGGCGATGGACATCCTCGTGACAGCCACCGAGCGTGGCCTGAACATGAACGAGGATCTCCTAGACACGCTGAACGAGTATCCGACGATCCTGAAAACGATTGGCGTTGACGGTCGGACAGCGATGGGCCTGGTATCGCAGGGCCTCGAGGCTGGTGCGCCGAACGCGGACAAAGTTGTTGACGCGCTGAAGGAGCTGTCGCTTCGGGCGGTGGACGGTTCGACGGCGACGTCGGCGGCGTTCAAAGCGCTCGGGGTGAGCGGGAAGAAGGCGGCGGCTGACATCGCCGCCGGTGGCCCGCGGGCGGCCGGCGCTGTTGACCAGATCCTGGACAAGCTGCGGGCTATGCCGCCGTCGGCGAAGCGCGCTCAGGTCATCCAGGGCCTGTTCGGTGGCCCTGGTGAGGATCTGGGGGCGGCGATCTTCGCGTTGGATGTCGACAAAGCGTCCGAGGCGATGGACGGGCTCGGCGGCGCGACTGACAAGGCCGCGAAGCAGATGGGAGATTCGGCTGGTGCCCGGCTGGACAAGTTCCGGCGAAAGGCGCAGGTCGCGCTGATCGAGACCTTGGCCGCGTCAGTGCCGACGATCGAGAAAGTTGGCGTTTTCGTCCAGCAGAACAGCCGGGCGTTCATGATTCTCGGTGGGGTGATCGCCGGGGTCGCCGCGACGATGCTGGTCGTCAACGCGGTCACGGCGGCGTGGACGACGATCCAAACCGTCGCAGCCGCCGCGACGAAGGTTTGGGCGGGGGTGCATTGGCTGCTGAATGTCGCCATGTCCGCCAACCCAATCGTGTTGATCATTTTGGCGGTGATCGCCCTCGTGGCGGTCATTGTGTTGATCGCCACGAAAACCACGTGGTTCCAGACGATCTGGCGGGTCGCCTGGGGTGCGATCAAGAGCGCGGCGGCTGCGGTGTGGGACTGGCTCAAGTCCGCCGCGGCGGCGGTGTGGGATTTCCTGGCTACCGGGCTCAAGCGCTACCTGGCCATTTACGTTGCCGTGTGGAACGGCCTCAAAAACGCGACGGCGGCTGTGTGGTCCTGGCTGAAGAGCGCCGCGTCGGCCGTCTGGAACGTGTTGACCAGCGGGGTTAGACGGTGGTTGTCGGTATACGTGTGGGTGTTCAACACCGCGCGTAACGCAGCCGGCGCCGTGTGGAACAACATTCGGACCGGTTTCAACGCGATCGTGTCGTTTGTGCGTGGCATGCCAGGGCGGATACGAAGCGCAGCGTCAGGCATGTTCGGCGGTGTCCGCGATGCGTTCCGGACGGCGATCAACTGGATCATCGGGCGGTGGAATGGCCTGTCGTTCCGGCTGCCTTCGGTGTCCATCCCCGGGCTTGGCTCGGTCGGCGGCGGCACCCTGTCCACACCGAACATCCCGTACCTAGCCGCCGGTGGTGACGTGCTGCAATCCGGTCTGGCGGTCATCCACCGCGGGGAGCGGGTGGTGCCCGCCGCCCGGGTCACCCGATCCGGCAATGGCGGGGAGCTTGTGGTGCGGGTCGAGTCTGGTTCGGCCGGACCAACGGAGCGGGCGTTCGCCGACATGTTCCTCGGCTTGGTGCGCACGGGCGCGATCCGGCTCACGGCACAACAGGGCCGAGTACAGCCGGCCTGACGGGGAGGGGTGTCCGTGGCGTTTCCCGCCGATCCGCTGGACGTGACAGTCGAACTTGATGTCGGCGGCTGGACGGACATCACGAGTGATGTCCTGTCCGGCCGCAGTCAGATCACGATCGGTCGGGGTCGCATGTCGGAGGGCTCCGAATCGGCGCCCACCACCTGCGACATGGCGATCCGCAACACCACAGGCGACTACTCGCCGCGTAACCCGACGGGGCCGTACTACGGTGTGCTGGCCCGGAACACCCGAGCCCGCGTGTACACCGGCACCGGGCACCTGGGTGCCGCCGGCGGCGCCAGTACACCGGGGACGTCGCATGTCGCCCCGTCTGTGACGGCGACCGCAGCAGGGTTGATGATCTCCGCGTGGGTTGCTGATGATCCGCTCAACTACACGATCCCCGGGTCGATGACGGCCGGACCATCAGAGACCGACGGCACCTACTCCACGATGGTCACCGCCTACGAGGCGGTGACCGCGGGAGCGACCGGTACCCGCACCGCGACCGCGTCCGCGTCTCACGGTTACGTGTCGGCGTCCGCTGTCGTGCACGGCTCCTCGATCTCGGTGGAGGAGACGCTGTCGTCCACCAACGACACTTTGGCGGACATCACCCTGACCACGGATCCGGGGACGCAGGCCGGCTGGTGGCTGGTGGCGGTGCAATGCTGGGTGGGCGCCACCGGCGCTCCTATGCCGGACGCCCCGTACGGCGGGGACGGCGGCTGGATCCTCCTCGCCGACTCAGACGTGATCGAGGGCCTGTATGCCGGCTCGACCACCACCTACCTGCATGCCCGGATCTGGGGGCGCAGGGTCAATTTCGCCGGCGCCCAAACGGTGATATTCGCTGGGATCTCGACGACCGGTGCGGCGGACAACCAGGCCGCCCTGTACGTGCTCAGTGGGGTCAACGACTGGGGCATTCGGGCCACGGTAGAGGTGCCGGCGTGGCCCATCCGGTGGGACGTCACCGGCAGCGACGTGTGGGTGCCCATCAACGGCGCGGGGATCCTACGCCGCCTCCAGCAAGGATCGTCACCTCTCAAGTCACCGCTGCGGCGGGCGATTGCCGGAGCCTCGACCGTGCAGAGCCTGCTCCCGGTGGCGTACTGGCCGCTGGAGGACCAGTCCGGCACGACCAGAGCCGCGTCCGGGCTGCCCGGCGGCGGCACTCTGAGCGCCACCGGTGACATCGCGTGGGCGACGGTCGCCTCCCCTGGTTCGGCGCCGCTACCGGACTGGTCGCAGGAGACCGGCAGCCTGACCGGAGCGATCAACGGCGTCATGCCCGGCGACGACTGGTGCGTACGCCTCCTGGTGCAATACACAGGCTCCACCGACTGGGATGTCCTGTCGGTGTACGTCACGGACGGCCTCTATGACGAGATCGCGGTGGAGGTGTCGTCGTCAGGTGTCGAGGTCACCGGCATCGACCGCTCACCCGAGTCGTCCAGCCTCACCCTCATTTTGGTCGATTTCGGTGACTATTCCGACGGTGAGCCGCACTGGATCGAGGTGTGGGAGTACGACGCCGGCAGCGGCGACGTCGGCCACGCGCTGTACATCGACGGCAGTCTGGCCGACTCCACCTCCACTTCCGGCACGCCCGGTGTGCCGGAGCGGCTGCTGGTCCGGTCGAGGTCGGCGGACACCGCCGGCGGCGGGCACGTCGGTGTGTGGCGTGCGCCGCTTGCCGCCACCTGGTCCCTGCTCATTGAGCAGGCCATCATCGGGCATGTGGGGGAGACGGCGGGCCGCCGGGTTGAGCGGTTGTGCCACGAGGAGGGCATCGCCTGTCACATCGTCGGCGACCCTGACGAGTCGGCGGTCATGGGCGTGCAGTCAACGGCCACCCTGCTGGAGCTGCTGCGCCAGTGCGAGGACGCCGACGGGGGGATCCTGTACGAGCCGCGCGAGGTGCTGGGGCTGGCGTACCGGACGGTGCGGTCCCTGTACAACCAGCCGGTCACCCTCGCCCTCACCTACGGCGCGGATGGCGAGGTCGCGCCGCCGCTGGAGCCAGTCGACGACGACCGGTATATCTGTAACGACGTCACCGCGTCGCGGTCGGGCGGGTCGTCGCACCAGTACGAGGTGACATCGGGGCCGCTGTCCGTGGCGGACCCGCCGGATGGTGTCGGCCGCTACGACCACGAGGCGACGCTGCACGTGTCCGCCGACTCCCGGCTACCGTCTCAGGCTTCGTGGCGGGCGCACCTGGGCACCTGGGACGAGGCCCGCTACCCCACCATCCGGGTCAATCTGGCCGCGCTCGGCAACGCCGGCAAAACCGCGCTGCTGGCGGACGCCGCCGCCCTGGACGTCGGAGACCGGCTGACCATCGCCGACCCGCCGGCGTGGCTGCCCCCCGACACCATCGACCAGCACGTGGAGGGGGGCACGGAGACGCTCGCCCAGTACGTGTGGGATCTGCGTCTGGTGTGCTCCCCGGCCGGCCCCTACCAGGTGGGGGTGTGGGAGACCAGCCTGTACGACACGGGTGGCTGCGAGCTGGCGTCACCGTATGTGGCGGGCACGGACACGTCGGTGGCGGTGACCACCACCGTCGGGTCGCCGTGGATCGACGGATCGGTGTCGTGGGACTGGGACATCGGCGGGGCGCAGGTGCGGGTTACCGCGATCTCCGGAACCACCGCATCGCAGACGGCGACGGTCAACGCGGCGACGGTCAACGGCGTCGCCAAGAGCATCCCCGCGGGCACACCCGTCAGGTTGTGGTCGCCGGGTCGATACGCGTTGTGAGGGAGGGGCTATGCCGCTTGCCGGCGAGGAGATCCTGATAACCGACTTCGAAGGCGACGTGTACGCGTTGGAGACCGCGAACGACACGACCACATCGACGAGCTATGTTGACGGAACTTTACACGGGGTGGCGTTCGTGCCACCCACCAGCGGAAGCGTTTGGATCGGGTTCGGCGGACTGGTCGGCAACAACAGCACATCGGAGGGACTCCGCACACTGATGAGCGACTACGTCCGCACCGGCTCCACGATCGGGTCCGGGACGGATGTACTCACGCCGTCGGACGCACGTGCGATCAAACTGTACAAACAAACCACGAATAGCTCCTACATGTACGCCCAGGCGTCGATATGGCACAAGGTCACCGGCCTGACCGCTGGCGCCGACTACAACGTGATCACCCAGTTTCGGGCGGTCAGTGACACCGCGGCGGTTGACGATCGGTGGGTCGCCGTCATCCCCGCTTTCACATGACCCGCGCACCCGCCACCCTCCTCGCGGTCCGCGAGCTGCTGCTCGACCACCTCGGGTCGCACGGGCTCACCGGCGGCGAGGTCGGCATCGTCGGCAACGCCAACCACCGGGGCGGCTACCACTGCGGTGAGGATCGCGTGATCTCCGGCGACTACTCGGTGATCGAGTCGCCGCGGGACCGGGCCGGGCTGACCCTCGACGCCGCCGGCCTGGACGTCGGCATGTTCGAGGTCCGCGCTAGCGGCCACGACCTGCGCAGCTTCTCCACCTGGTGCGTCCGCCAGTGCGCCGCGAACGCCCCGGACACCCGCGACATCCGCGAAATCATCTACAGCCCGGACGGGCGGACAGTGCGCCGCTGGGACCGGCTCCGACGCCGCGCCACCGGGGACCTGTCGCACCTCTACCACACGCACTTCTCCTTCCACCGGGACGCGATCAAGGCGGGTCGGGACCAGACTCCGCTGTTCCGCCGCTACCTCACCACCATCGGCCTGCTGGAGGACGCTATGGCCCTGTCCGCCGAAGACCTCGACAAGGTGCGGTCAGCGACCGCCAGGGGCATCTACGACGCCCTGTGGGTGGCCGCCCAAGGCCAGCCCTACCGCGACCTCGCCTACACCGGGCCCGGTTCCATTGGCAAGGCCATCCGGACCAACCTGCAGGCGCTGACCGTCGCACCGGTGCTGGCCGCGCTCGCCGCGAAGGACCTGGTGAGCGAGGAGGAGGTGGTTGCGGGGATCCTCGCCGCTCTCACCCCGGAGGCGATCGCCTCGGCGATCCCGGACGACCTGGCCGGGCAGGTCGCGGACGAGCTGGCCCGCCGCCTGGCGGAGTAGCGGTGTGGCACTGGAGCACCTGCTGTACGCCGCCGGGGCCATCGCCGTCATCGGGGCCGCGGCCGAAGTGCTACGCCGGACGGTGGGCTGGATGATCCGGACCGTGCGAAAACTCTCCCGGCTCGCCGACGACCTCCTCGGGGAGCCGCCAAGCCCCGAGTACCCGGAGGGCCGGCCGGGATTGATGGGGCGCCTCGCCCGTATCGAGTCCCGCCTGGACGCGCTTGAGGAACTGCGTCCGGACGGCGGCCGGTCGATCAAGGATCAGGTGGGGCGGATCGCGCAGGCCACCGGCGCCGACCCTCGTTGACTCACCCACGCCCAGGAGGACTGACGTGCTGCACGACTACCTGATCTCACTGATTCGCACCGCCGTGCCCGTCGCGGTTGGTGCTGTCCTCGCCTGGCTGGCCTCCCGGGCCGGGATTGTCCTCGACGAGGGTTCGTCGACCGCGTTGACCGCCGGTGTGGTCGCCGCCGCGGTGGCCGTCTACTACGCGCTGGTCCGCGCCCTGGAGTCCCTGTGGCCGTGGTTCGGGCTGCTGCTCGGCCGGCGGTCGGCGCCGGTATATGCGGTGCCGCCCCGGTAGGATCATGGGTGCGGTGCCGCTGGGTCCGGACCGGCCGGCATCGACCAAAGAACACAGCGCCCCCCGGCCTTCGGGCCGGGGGGCGCTTTCGTGCTTGCGGGATTCCGGGGCGTCAGTCGGCGACCATTCGCCACTCGCCGGCGTACTCCCGCTGCCGTGATAGCTGGTACCTGCCCAGTCCGATGCCGCTGTAGCCGTGCTCCGGATGCGCCAGGTAGGCGACGGCGCCGTCGGTCACGGTCAGGAACCCGAGCACCAAATCCCCGTCGTGGGGTCCGGCGGGCGTCCAGGTGGCGGGTCCATCGGCGACCAAGACGTGGGTGTTCCCTCCTGCCTCGCCGCGGATGACAGGGATACCGGCGGCGGGGATGGCGGCGCCCGGGTGGCTGGTGGTGACGGGCAGGACGAACACGTCTCCCTGCACCTGTGGTCCGGTCACGATCGGGATGGTGGCCTGCCGGTCGAGGTGCGGGTCCACCTCGACCGTGAACCGGGTGATAGCGTCAGCGAGCTTGATCATGGTGCTCCTTTCGTTGGGGTTCTCACGGTCGATTCAGGTCCGGCGGGCGAGTTGCCGGTACGCCTGTACTGGCACCCCGTACAGGTCGGCGGCGGCGGTCACCGGGTCGGTGTGACGCGCGGGCACCGGCAGCCCGAAGCGGCGGCGGGTGCCGTCCCGCTCGATAGTGCCGTTGGTGCACAGGAGGATCCGCGCCGGCTGGCCATAGAGGTTTGCCAGGTCGTTGGGTAGGTCGTAGAGGGCGATGGTTTGGCCGGGGTTGCCGGGGTCGTCGGCGGACGCGATTTTCCGCATCCGGGACTGGCTGATGAACCGGTCCCATCCGATGCGCTCAATGGCGCAGCGGCGGATCTCGGCGTTGCGTTCGGTGAGTATCCGGTCGACGTCCCAGCCTTTGGTGATGAGGTCGGCGGGGACACGCACGCCGTGCCAGGCGTGGATGGCCCATCCGTCGGCGTAGGAGATGGCCGGTCCGTCGGGGTTGTGGAGGCGGCCTTGCGGGTCCCGGTGGATCTCGGTGGGTCGGTCGGTGAGGACGGCGACGTTTTGGTAGGGCCACCACCATCCGATGTCGCACGTGTCGTGCAGCGCGGCTAGTAGGGCTGTGTCGGCGGGCGTGTATGTGGCATCGAAGCGGCGGGCGAAGATGTAGACGGCCAGCCAGTGCAGCTCTTGTCCACCCCACATGGCGTCCCCGAGCGGGTCCCCGAGCTGGTCCCCGAGCTGGTCCCTGAGCTGGTTCCAGAGCTGGTTCCAGAGCTGGTCCCTGAGCGGGCCCACGAGCTGGTCCCCGAGCTGGTTCCAGAGCTGGTCCCCGAGCTGGTCCCTGAGCTGGTCCCCGAGCTGGTCCCTGAGCTGGTCCCCGAGCTGGTCCCAGAGCTGGTCCCCGAGCGGGTCCCTGAGCTGGTTCCAGAGCTGGTCCCCGAGCTGGTCCCCGAGCTGGTCCCCGAGCTGGTCCCTGAGCTGGTCCCTGAGCGGGTCCACGAGCTGGTCCCCGAGCTGGTCCCCGAGCTGGTCCCCGAGCTGGTCCCTGAGCTGGTTCCAGAGCTGGTTCCAGAGCTGGTTCCAGAGCTGGTCCCTGAGCGGGCCCCCGAGCTGGAGTGCCGTCGCGGCGTACACCCCTCCTAGCGGGGAGTCCATCCACACCATCGCGGGGCACTCCAGGCCAAGGCACCGATAGACATCCCGCACCGCCGCCTCCGCGGCAGCACGGTCGGTCGGGCCGGTAGCCCACCCCCGGGCCAGGCACTCATCCCGGTATACGGCGACCGCCCCCAGCTCGTCTGCAGTCATCAGACTTGTACGCATGTCAATCTCTCCCGCCTAGGGGGTTTCTCGGTCGATTTGATCGGATTAGCGGCGGCCGTCGCGGATCTGGTACAGCCGAGGCTCCGACACTCGCGCGGCCTGGGCGATGGCGGCGCACGGAAGCGGCGGATCGGCGGCCATCGCCGCCGGGATCAGCTCGTCACGCCGGCCAGTGTGGATGCTGACCTGCTCTTCGGCGTCGCTGCGGCACTGCTCCCACCACGCGATAGCCTGTAGCACCTGGCGGGGGTCCCGCAGGTCGATGACCGTGGTGACGCCGTTCTCCCCGATGACCTCGTAGTCGAGCTCGCGCAACGCCTCCTCGGCGAGCTCCCGGTTGTACTGGAACTCGGCGGACAGGGCGCGCTGGGCTCGGCGGTCGCGCCGGGCGGCGGGGATCTGGGCCTTGACCGGCTGGTTTGCCTCGTCCCATGCGCGGACGATCTCGTTTCGGCGCTGCATCCGGACGATCTCGTTTCGGCGCTGCATCCGGGCGGCACCGGCGTCGGTGTTGGCGTCGGTGCCGTCGTCGATCACGTACTCGCTGTCCATCATGTATTCGGCGGTCGGGTCGATGGTCATCGCGGGCTCCTTGTGGTCGTCGTCCTTGATGCACCTGCTCTATAGCGCGCTATACGCTGGTGTCCAGGGTCAGGCGGCCCCAGTCAGCTCGTACCGGCCGTAACCGCCCTTCGCGATCTCCCCCGCCTCCAGCAGATCACCGAGCAGGTTGTGCACCTGCCGCTCCGAGTAGCGCGTCGCCGCTTGGATCGCCTTCGGGCCCGTGCACCCCGACCGGATCGCCGCCAACACACGCTGGTGACCCTCCCGCAATGCCCGCTGCGCCTCCTGCTCAGCCCGTGCCACGAACTCCTGCCACGACGGAAACACCTGCAAGTCGATGGCGCCCACGGTCGAAGGCGGCACCGGAGCGACCGACACGTCAAGCGCCACACCTGCCCGGCGGGCGGCGATTCGCTGGCGGGCAGCCGCCACCGCCTCTTCTGCCATCTGGTGCCGACGCAGGTACGTCACACCCCACGCCGCCGCCGAACCCGAATCCAGCGACCGCCAGGCGATGCGCTTCGGCCACACCTGCCGCTGCTCATCGCCCAAGTAGTAGCTGCGGAACTGCGCCGACCGGGCCCCGGGGGCGGGGTCGATCAGGTACCCGTACCCAGGCAGCAGCGGGAACTGGGACGGGTCTACGTCTACCTTGAAAACCGTCTTCGCGTTCGGGTCCTTACCCCGCATCATCACCCCGTTACCGGCGAGCAGATTCGATCTGATCGCCTCAGCGCTCGGCGTGCCCGCACCGCCAAACGCGTCCAGCGTCGGTGCCTGCGACGCAAGCAGTAGCGCAACGCCGACCTTCCCGCCCTCGCGGGCGATCGTCGACGCCAGGTATTGGACGCGCTGCCACGCCCCTGCGTTTTCCAGTTTCGACATCGGCTTGTGACACTCGTCGATGATGCCCAACAGCCCCGGCCGATCGTCGGTCGGGGTGAACCCTTCGCGCGCCGCGATGGCGTTCTCGTCCTGCCGCAGCAGCATCACCAGATGCATGCCCTCCAGCATCACGAGGATCTGCTGGTGGGTGCGGGCCCTGAAGTCGGCGTGCGCCATGAGCAGCGGCGACGACGCGCCACCTTGACCGTCGCCGTACAGGATCACCGTCGGATGGCTGGCGCTCGCGGCGAGGGACATGGCCACCGACTCAATAAGCCGCGACTTGCCCGACCCGGTTCCGCCCTGCACGTACCCACCCCACAACCGGTTCTCGGTGTACGCCCGCCAGGCGGCCCGGCCCTCCCCATCGGCGTACGGGCCGAGGATCACCCGACCGGAGGCCGAGTCGAACGCCTCCGGCCCAGGCCAGTACACACTGCTACGGATCGGGGAACGGGTAACAATCGTCAGCAGCACGTCCGGCTCCCGCTCAGTTGGGTGGGCCTCGATGAGTAACTCTTGATCCGCCTGCAACCGCAGCCCGCCGCGTAGCTTCTTCGCCGCCGCGATCACCATGCCGAGATCCTGTTTGCCGGGTCGTAGCCGCAGCGTGTACCGGATGCCGGCCTTGATGGGCTGAGGGTCACGCAGCGACGACCCGGGCAGCGCGCCGTCCGGGCGGCCCACGTTCTCCGCCCACAGCCGCTGATACTCCGACCTCGACGTCTTCTGCTGGATCAACCCCACCGGGCGGGACCGCCACCAGTGCGTCGACAAGGCGTACCCGAACGCCATCAGGATGCCGACCGCGCCCAGCGACAGACCGGCGACAGTCACCGACACCAGCCACACCCCGGCGACCGCCGCGAACGTGTACGCCCGTCGGCGGGCACGCCGGTCGAACACCCGCCCCCGCACCTTCGTCGCGGCCACAACAGCGATGACGAACGCGGCACCGGCCACCCACACGGCCACCTGCTGCTCGTCGCCGGTCACATGCACAGCGATGCGCGCCGCACCGGCGGCGACCACCAGCGCGCCGACGGCGGCGTGCGGGACGAGCTGCGGACGCAGCCCACCGGCTACCGGCTCGGATCGGGTGTCCACGGCATCTCCCTCAAGCAGGCTCCCCAGGCTTCCACCGCGGCGGCGCAGACCAGCCCGGTCTGCGCCCCACGGAAGAAGCCCGGATCACTCGTTGACCAGGGCCTCCTTGTCCGGCGCGTCCGGGTTGGACTGGTAGAACTCCCGGCCGCCGTGGAACTTCTGCATCTCCTCCGCCAGGGCGGTCCACTTCGCGGTCGCGGTCGCCGACGCCTCCCGCGCCTCGCCCTCCAGGCTCAGAACGGTGTCGCCGAAGCCGAGTCGTTGCAGGGCCCCGGCGTAGCCCTCGGAGTTGAACTGCTGGTGGGTCGCGGCGACCTCAGCGGCGTAGGCGATGGCAGTAGGCAGGCCGGTTACCTCGGCGTTAGCCATGTCGATCTCCTTTTCGATCTTCTTGACGTCGGGGAACAGGTAGATGCGAGCGGTGGGGGTGTCGGTGGGGTAGTTGCCCTCGGCGCGGTCGCAGGCGGGGCAGTTCGCCGAGCCGGGCTGCGCGTAGGTCACACGGCACCGCACGCACGTCGGCCTCTCGACGTCACCGATCGGGCGCATGCCGTCCTTCCATTCGGCGTTGCGGCGCTGCTGCTCTTCCCACTCGGCGTTACGGCGCTGCTGCTCGGCCAGGCAGCGCGGACACGGCCGCCCATCCAGCACCACCGAGCCCTCACAGGTCGCACAGTTACGGGTGTTGTTCGGGTCGGTCGGATGCCGGTCGCGCCGCCGCTCCGACACCGGCCGGGGTTCGCGGACCACGTCGACCATGTCGTCAACCGGCACGTTCAGCCGCTGCGCCGCTTTCTTCGCCGCCCGGCTACGCCGCCACCCGGTGTTAGCCCGCAGGAAATCCTCCGTCGCGTCGTCCAGCCAACCGCGCACCCCGTACCGGGACTGCGACTCACCCCGCCTGATGCGCTCCATGCGCTCACGGTGACGCGGCGGCGTCTGCCCCTTCAGCGCGTACGTCACATCCTCGGCTGACCGCTTTGCCATCCAGGTCAACAGCATGATCCAAAACAGGACGTCGAGGCCCATCTCACGCCTCCGCCGTCGACGACTTGCGGATGACCCGGCGTGCCATCAACAGCGACGCCACAGCGCACGCCAACGTCAAACCCACCGCCGACTGCTCACCGGTCCACTCCGTCAGCAGACCGTTGACCCACCCCTGCGCGCCGTCAGCCCAGGCGGAGATCGTGTCGCCGAACTTCCCGTCCACCGCTGTCGCAATCGACGGAGCCAACAACGCGGATCCGACCGCGAACCAGTTCGGGACGCCATCAACGAACGAGTCGATCAGGGTGCCGACCACGGCGACGATCAGTAGCAGCACCGGCAGCCACGCCCACGGCAGCGCCTCCAGCACCCACTCGATTCCGTCACCGACGAACGTCTCCGCGCCGAACGCGCCACCGACGAAGGCGAGCCCGAACGACAGCCAGGCGAGGGTTTTCACCCCCTTCTGCCGAATCGACCTGATATTCACGTGCTTCGCCACAAAGGCCTCCTTACAGGAACAGCCACAGCGCCAGGTCGGCGCCGGGGTGGATGACGTGATCGACCAACCACACGGCCGGGGGCAGTGTGGACAGCAGCTTGACGGTGACAACCGCGACCCCGAACCGCGCCGGCCGCTCCAACAGCCACTCGAACAGGCGGGCCGCCGCCACAGCCGGGACCGCCACCAGGGCCAGCCACGCCCGCCCGAACGCACGCACCAGCCCGCGCCTGCTGTCGGTGTACCGGCCCCGCTCCGCGTACAGGCGCATCGTGTCCAGCGCCGGCCGCCGCTCCGTCAGCAGGGCCGGCGGGGTGCAGTACGCGCCGAACCGGGACAGCCACGCCCGCGAATCCAACGAACGACGGTCACTGTCCGTCATTGCAGAGTGCAGACCTTCCGGCGTCTCCGGGCCGGTTTCGCGCTCAGAGGGCAGGTCGGCGGAGTCTGCATTGCAGAGTGCAGTCTCACGCTGCGTCACATCTGCGGTCACTGGTGGCCCCCGAGGGACGCGCCGAGCGCGCCAGCGGCCAGCACGGTCACGACCAGCAGCACCAGGTAGGTGAGCGCGAGCCACGCGAGGCTGGTGTCACCCCGGCGCTTGCCGTTGGTGTGGGACATTGGTGTTCCTTCCTCTCGGGGTTGGAGGCGGGGCCCGGTCCGGCTTTGGTAGGTGGGGCCGGGCCCCGCAGCTTCGCGGTCAGACGGTCAGCGCCGCCACCACGGGACGTGCTTCTCCGCGTCGATGACACGCCGGTTAGCGGCCAGGTACTCGTCGGTCTCCTCGGTGATCCCACGGCTGACACGCTCCAGCTCACGACGGGCTTCCTTGTACTCCCGGATCGCCTCGGTCTTCTGCAGGTCCTTACTGAACAGGCCCATCTAGGTCTCCCCCTCGGTTAGGCGGTTAGGTCAATGTCGATGCGCAGCCACCACGGCAGTCGCAACCGGGCGGACAGGACCCGGGCCTGCGCGATCGTGTGCGCGTCCTCGCCGTCAGGCCACCGCCTGACCGCGCTCTCCAACTCCTTGAGGCGCAGCCGGTACGCGAACCGGCGGGCGCGAACAACCTGGAACATCAGAGGCCCTCCATCGTTTTCCCGGCCACCTCGAACTGGTGGCCGTTGGTCTGCGTCACCTCGCGACGCTCCTTAACCGCTCGACGCAACGTCGCCTCCGGTACATCGGCGTCACGCGCCGCACCGCGGATCGAGACGCCTTGCGTCAGCACCGCGTCAAGCGCCTGCGTCATCGCCGCGTCACGATCCGCCGGTGGTGCGCTCACGGGGCGACGCATCAACACCTCACGAGTGCGTCGCGGTAGCGCGTCAGCCTGCGTCACGATCCGCGTCAACGCAGGTTGCGCAGGCTGTGTCGCGTCCACTGGGTGCGTCACCGGACACGGCGGGACTGCTGCACCGCGCTGCGGCGCGGGTGCGTCAACCGGCCGCGTCGCGAACGCCTTACGCGGGTCAGTCGCGTCGAGGACAAGCTGCCGCCACGACCGCAGCGTCGACCACGGGGCGAGCGTGACGCGGATCAGACGCGGCGGTGGTACCACCACCGGACCGGGCTGTCCGCGGCGACGCATCACCTGACGCCGCACCTCCGACAGCAGCACCTCAAACGCCAGCATCGCCAGCACTGGCACCGCGGCGGCCAGGACAATCGTCTGTTCGTCGCCGTCCGACCGGGTCCACGCCCACGCCCCGTTACTGGCCGAGCTGCCCGCTATCGCCACCGCGGTCATGGCTCGGGCGAACATGGCCGGTCGGGCGTCGAGGCTCGCCGCCCACGACACGGCGGCCATCGCGACCGCCATCCCGTCGAGGACCAGCGGCAGCAGCTCCGGGGTGGTGAAGCCGTTTGCCTTGGCGTAGTGCGTCTGCTCCTCAAATGACCAGACGGCACCGGCCAGCCACACACCTGCGATCAGCAGCAGCGCGATGGCGACCGGCACGTACGTCTCCCAGCCCTTTCGGGGTGGTGTCGGGGCAGTCACCGGGTCACCTCCGCCCGGGCGCCGACGATCCTGGCGCCGACCGCGACATGCCGGGCGTATGCCGGCGCCACGTCGAGCACCAGGCCGATCCAGTCGGGCCAGTCGGGGAGGTCCATGCCGGACAGCATGACACACCTTGGAAAGGTTGGAAAGGTTGGTAGAGTGCTCGCATGTTGGGCCCACGATTCACTGCCGCCCTGAGCCTCGCCATGCGACCATGGGTCAACTTGAAAGGCTTGGAAGACCTGGGAGAGTGCGTGGACGAGCGGGGCGGCTACCTGACCATCAACCAGGTCCGAGCCCGCCTAATCGCCGCTGGCTTTCGCGACAGTGGGCAAACCATTCGCCGCCTCGTGGACTCCGGCCATTTCGGCACCGAAGGCGTCGACTGGTACCTCACCGAACGGGGCCGGTACCGGATGATCGGCACCGAAGCCGTCAACCGACTCATCGCCCGCCGGCGCCGCGGCGAGCAGGACAGGAGGCAACACGTGCCCGATCCCGCCACCACACCCGAACCCAGCCCCGTCGTCGCGGGCGTCGTCACCAGCCCCCTGGGCGTCCTCATCGGCCGCCGCCACGACGGCAAACCGCTGTGGACCCTCATCGCCGGGGAGATCGAACCCGGCGAAAGCGCCGCCGACGCGGCAGTCCGCGAGGTCAAAGAGGAAACCGGGCTGACGGTCGAAGCCGCAGAGCGGGAGATCGGCCGGCGGGTACATCCAAAGACGGGCCGCACCATGATCTACCTGGCCTGCCAGCCCACCGGACGCCTGGACGTCCATGTCGGCGACGAAGACGAACTGGCCGAAGTGCGGTGGGCGCCCCTACCGGAGGCGCTGGAGCTGCTGCCCGGCCTGTACGAGCCGGTGCGCGCACATCTGGAGCAAACTCTGGGCTGACCGGGCTGATCCGGCGCGTCGAGGGCGGCTACCCGTTGCGGGTGGCCGCCCTCTCCTGCTGCCACGCCTCCCACTCCGGGACGGCCCACGCCATCTCGCAACACCCGTCCGGGCGGCACTCCCCACACCGGCCGCCATCCCGATGCCAGGACACGATCACAGCAGCCAGGCGGGCCACCTCGGTCGCGGACGGCTCGTCACACATGCTGGTCACAGGCGTCCCCCGGCTTGTGGTTGGGCGGTGGGGTGCCGGGCGGGAGGCGCCACAGGGGGGAGCTACCCCGCCCGGCCAGAGGGCCCCAGGCTGCTGACGAGAGACCCAGCCGCAGCCTTGCATGCAGTGCATGCAGAGTCAACAGAGCATGCACCGTCTGTCACCGCCGGTGGGATGCTCGGGGCGCTGACGAGAGGCGGCCCCACCATGCCCAGACAACCCGTCTACGCCCAGGTCATCGACGACATCACCGCATCCATCCGATCCGGGACGCTCCGACCGGGCGACAAACTGCCGAGCATCGCCGACCTGTGCGTGCAGTATCGGGCGTCGCCGCAGCCGATCCGGCTGGCGCTGCGCCTGCTCGACGAGCGGGGCTGGATCGAGGTGCACCAGGGCCGAGGATCTTTCGTGGCGCCCCGCCAGCCGGATGCGTAGATGGTGACAGTTGTCGGCCTTGCACGGCTGGTCGTGATAGTCAGATAGCGGACAGGCAGCCGATCAGGCGTCGGCTATGTCCGACATCGATGCAAGATCCCCGCGAGTTCCACGACACCTAATACGTGTGTACGACTTGCATAACGTGAATTTGAAGAGCAGATTAAATCCCCTGCACAGAGATCCGCACGGCAGTCCCATCCGTGGGACCGCCACCAACCGGGGGAGGTGGCCACCATCCAGCAGTCACACTCTCCCATAGCAGACCGGGGACCGCACCGCCAGCGGCAACCCTCGGGAGGCCGGCGCGCACCCCCCGTCCGACCTCCGATCATGCCCCTCCCCAATCTCACCTTGATCGGAGACACCGTGAATTCCGGCAAGACCGACCAAGCACGTCGGGCGCGAAATAAGTACACCGCTGCCAACATTCTCGTCGTGGCTGCTGTCCTATTCTGGGGTACCTACGCTCTCAGCGCCCTCTGGCCTATCCATGGCCACATCCGCCCGGGTGTCCTAGCCATCGCCGGATGGCTCGCCATCATCAGCCTTGCGATAACCGTTCGCCAGGTCGCCGGCGAGAGACCTACGAACGAAGCGCCCCCATCTACGGACGCTGACGTTCCCACGTCGCGGCCTCAACTCCCTGGTCGGATTTCTCGGGCGACCCAGAGATCTACTCGCCGCGGCGCGACAACCCAGGTCGACGATCGGGCGGTTACCGCCCTCGAAGAGGCCCTCTTGCAGGGCTACGCGGAGGGATACGTCGACGGGTTCGCCCGCCGCGGCGAAGGGACCGGAACGAGCTGACTTCCCCTACCACGCCCCTATCAACGCGTCAGGCCCCCTCGTTCGAGGGGGCCTGACCTGTCGTGGAGGAGATCCACAAGTGGGGTGACTGATGGGAATTGAACCCACGACAACCGGGACCACAACCCGGTGCTCTGCCAACTGAGCTACAGCCACCATGCCTACGCCCCGGTTACCCCGGGCGGCGCGGATCAATAATAGCCCCACTCCCGCCCGACCCGTCCAGTGGGTTCGGCCGCACGACGCTACAGCTCCGCGGCGATCGCCTTCGCGCTCTCCACATCCGGCCCGGGTAGTGGCACGAAGACCGTCCGCCGGTAGTACTCCAGCTCCCGGATGCTCTCCCGGATGTCGGCCAGCGCCCGGTGCGCGAGCCCCTTCGACGGCTGCCCGAAATACACTCGGGGGTACCAACGCCGGCAGAGCTCCTTGATCGAGGAGACGTCGATCATCCGGTAGTGCAGGTGCGCGTCGAGGCGCGGCATGTCCCGGGCGATGAAGCCCCGGTCGGTGGCGATGGAGTTCCCACAGAGCGGGGCGGCGCGGGGATCCTTGACATGGCTGGTGACGTAGTCGAGAACCAACTGCTCCGCCTCGGCCAACGTCACCGTGGACCGGCGGACCTCGTCGGTCAACCCCGACTTTGCGTGCATCGTCGCGACGATCTCGGGCATCGCGTCCAGCGCCGCGTCGTCCGCGTGGACGACCACGTCGACCCCGTCGCCGAGCACGTTGAGATCCGGGTCGGTGACGAGCGCGGCGACCTCGATCAGCTTGTCTCGGCCGAGATCGAGGCCGGTCATCTCACAGTCGATCCAGACGAGAAGATCTGCCACCGGCACAGCCTACGCGCAGCCGAGAGGCCCGCGCGTCGCGCACCGCGCCGGGGCGCTCCCGCTAGGGTTTCCCCGTGCCCGCCGAACCCGTCGCACCGCTCGCTGTCACCGACGACGGCGACGCCAGCGGCCGTACGGTCCGCCGGATCGTCGCAGTGCTGGCGCTGGCCGCCGTGCTGCCGGCGCTCTACCTGCCGGGACTCGTCCACGACTTCTTCGATCTGAAGATCTACATGCGGGCGATGGACTGGTGGGCGGCCGGCAACCCGCTCTACGACTACGTCCAGCCGGACCGGGTACAGGGTTTCCTCTACTTCACGTACCCCCCGTTCAGCGCGCTGCTGCTGCGCCCGTTCGCTCTGCTGCCGCTCGGCGCCACCGTGGCGATCTTCACGCTGCTGACCGGGCTGGCGGTGGCGGTCACCACCCGCTGGCTGGTCGAGCCGGTGATCGTCCGGCACCACCTGCCTCGCGTGTTCACGCTCACCGTGGCGGTGCTGCTGGTCCTCGCGGTGGAGAGCACCCGGGAGACCATCACCTTCGGGCAGATCAACATGCTGCTGGTGGTGCTGATCCTGGCCGATCTGCTGTTCGCCGCACCCCGGAACGGGCGCTGGGCCGGCGTCGGCGTCGGCCTGGCGACGGCGCTCAAGCTCTTCCCGGGCATCTTCATCGTCTACCTGCTGGCCACGCGGCGGTGGCGGGCGGCGGTCGTGGCCGGCGCGACGGCGGCCGCGGCGACGCTGCTCGCGGCGGCGGTCGCACCCCGCGACTCGTGGCGGTTCTGGACCCACGAACTGTGGGCCACGGACCGGGTCGGCCGCACCGACTACACCGGCAATCAGTCACTGTTCGGGCTACTGAGCCGCCTCACCACACCACAGGAGCCGAACCGGCTGCTCTGGCTGGCCCTGGTCGCACTGGTCGCCGGGTACGGGCTGTGGCGGGCGGTGCGGGCTGCCCGGGCCGGGGACGCACTCACCGGCCTCACCCTCACCGGCCTGGTCGGCGCGCTGGCCAGCCCGATCACCTGGACCCACCACGTCTACTGGTTCGTCCCGGCGGTGGTGGTGCTGGTCGACGCCGCCCTCGCCGCCACCGGGGGCGAGCGCCGCCGGCTGTTGACCGCCGCCGTCGGCACGACCGCCGTCATCGTGTACGGAGTGGTGTCGTTCCAGGACTGGGGCATTGCCCAGGCACCCACCGACTCGGTCGGCGAGTTCCTGGTCCGCAACGCATATGTGCTGATCAGCCTGCTGTTGTTGATCGGCCTGCCAGTGCGGACGACACCGACCGTCCACCGCCAAAACGGATAAACTTCCCGACTAGCTCTCTTAACCGCTAATCTGGACTTAACTGCCACAACAAGGCTGTGGTAGCACCGATCCCCCGGTGACGGCGGCCCTCCGTGTTGACGGCACGGAGGGCCGCCCGTATCCCGCCCCCGTTCTACGCTGGCCTGGACAGCTACCGCGCACCGGGTGGCACTACCCGGAGATCTGAGGTTCAGCGGCCCGGACCGGCCGGGACGGCCGGGCGTAGCCGGCCCACCGGCGATTCTCGCCGCACCGCCTGCCCCGGTGACGCCAGCACCTCGGGTGCGAGAACCGATGTCCGCGGCTCGGGGGACGAGACCGGCTCCACCGACGAAACCTGCTCCGCAGGCGAAACCGGCATGGCCGACGAAACCGGCACGGCCGACGAAACCGGCTCCGCAGGCCGGACACCCGCCGCGGGCCGGGCTGGCTCGGTCGGCTGGGCCGGCCCAGCCGGCTGGGGTACGGCGCCCGATGGCTCGGTGGGCGGCCAGGCGAGGACGAGGTCCACCTCGGACGGCCGCAGCGACGCGACGCAGCGGGCACCACCCCGCCCGCGCCAGACGTCGTCGTCACCGCCCCGCGGCCCCCCGTCGGATCCGGTCGGCTCGCCCCCGTCCCGCCTTCCGACCAGGTCCGCCAGGGTCGCCGGGCGGCCAGCCCGCGTCGGCCCGGTGCCGGGCCGACCAGCCGGAGTGGGCTCGATCGCCGGGGGCCCACCGAGCGGGGCACCGACCGACATCAGTTGGCGGGTGGGTGTCACGGCCGGGTCGCCGTCCCGGGTCGGCGCGGCGCCGAGCCCGCTCAGCGAGGTCACCCCGAGCCGGCCGGCCAGGACCGGCACCTGGTCCGGCTCGACCACGAAGACCACCTCACGCGGGCGTACCGGCCGCAACAGCAGGAACAGGGCCGCCGCAACGAGCAGCACGCCACCGGACAGCAGGCCGGCGGTCACCGGAGCCGCCCAGCCCGCGCGCAACTCGGCGCGCAGATCCAGGGTCAGGTCCGCCCCAAGCGCGGCGCCCGCGACCAGCGCCGGCACTCCGACGACCAGCAGCAGCACCCCGCCGAACACCCGCACCATCCGCATTGGCCTCGTCCCTCTCCGTAGCCGGACACCCGGCCGACCTTACCGACACCGACCGTCCGACCAGGGGATATCCACGGCACCGGCCACAGAACGGGGCCAGCCCGCCGGAGAGGTCCGACGGGCTGGTGCGCGGGAGCGGGGCGAGGGTCACGCCCTGGCCGCCGGCTCCCGCCGGCTCCGGGCGAACGCCAGCCCACCGAGCACCAGGCCGCCCAGGCCCGCCACCAGGCCGGCGACCCCGAGGCCGGTGGCCAGCCCGGCGTCCTCGGCGTCGTCGTCCGCCGCGGTGTCGGCGGCGTCGGCCGCAGGGGCGGTCGACGGTGAGGCGGATGTCAGCGTGAGCACCGGCGCCGGACTCTCCGGTTCCGCACCGCCCGATTCCGGGACATCGATCCACCGCACGACGGTCCCGTCCGAGTACGTCTGAAGCGACTTGAAGACCATCTGGTCCGCCTTGGGCAGCGGACCCATCGAGACCGGGAACTCCTGGAAGGTCCCGGGCTCGATCACCGCGTCGGGGTCGGCGGTCCAGGTCAGCTTCGACACCGCCTCGGTGAGCTGGCTGCCGTGCATCTCGACCGGCTGGTCCAGCTTTCGCTTCTCCACCGTTACGGTCCAGCCGGGGACCGACATGGTCGAGACCGAGCCGACCGGTGCGTCCTCCGGCAGGAAGACCTCGACCTTCGTGGTGGACGCCGTGTCGCTCTCGTTCGGCACCCGGAAGGCGAGCCGGGCGTAGTCGCCCTGCGTCGCCTCCGTCGGGTTCACGGTGACGTGCGCCGACGCGGGCGCCGCGAAGCCAATCACAGCGGCGACGACGGCACCGACCGCGAAGGTGGCGGCGGCCGTTGTGGTACGCCGGTAACGGATCATGAAGTGATTACCTTCCCCTAACGGACGGGCACGGTGGCGGTCACCGTGCCCTGGTCGATCTCGGACGTGCGGACCGTGATGCGCAGCTCCCACTCCCCCGACGTCGGCAGGTTGATCTCACCGGTGGCGTGGTTGTCGGTCAGCGGAAGCAACGGCACCTCGATCGGTTCGATTCCCGCCGCCGGCAGCCCGGCCGTGGCACGCCACTCCGCCACCGGCTGCGGACGGTTGTCCGGGGTGTACGCGTAGAAGTGCACCGAGTTGTTTCCCCGCTCGGCCGGGTCCACCTCGACCTGGAGGGAGAACAGCGGGCTGGACAGGGTGGTGGAGAAATAGCCGTCCCCGACGCCGGCGGTGTCGTCCGCCGCGGTCCGGGCCGGGGTGGTCTGCACCAGCGAGGCCGTCAGGCCGAGGATCACCGCGGTGATCGCCAGCTCGGCCCAGATCGCCCGCCGCACGGGCGCGGGTCGGCCGGCGGTGGTCCACCGGCGCACCAGTGCCCGGGAGTACGCGGCCACCACGATCACCAGCGCGAACAGCCCGATCTTGCCGAGCAGTAGCTGACCGTAGGTGGTGCCGACCAGGGCGCTCGGGGTGGCTACCTCGATCAGGGCCTGCACGGTGCCGGCGAGCAGCAACGCGGACACGGCCAGCGCCGCCCAGCGGGACCAGATCGGCAGGATCGCCCCCAGTTCCCGTTCGTCCGCCCGGGGCAGCAGGAAGACCGCGAGCATCACCAGCCCGCCCAGCCAGACCGCCATGCTGCCCAGGTGCACGGCGTCGACCACGACGGAGACGGCCGGGGCCGGCGACGCGGCCGGATGCCCGGCCAGCGGCCAGGTCAGCAGCGTCGCCGCACCGAGGATGCCCAGGATCACCACGTCGGTGCGGCCCACCGGTCCGGCCAGCAGCGGGCGGAGCAGGAACGCCGCCGCCGCGAGCAGACCCAGCCGGACCAGGTGGGTCGCGCCGAACAGGCCGCCCAGCACGGTGCTGAACCCCTCGCCGGTGACGTCGAACACCCCGCCGCCGACGGTGTAGGGCACCTGAAGCCAGAGCGAGGCCAGGGTCGCGAACGCCACCAGGCCCAGGCCGGTCCACGCCAGGCGGGTGGGCCCGCGGCGGGACAACCGGCGCGGCCAGAGCGCGGCGAGCACCAGCGCCGGGCCGACCAGGAGCAGCAGGCCGACGTACCCGAGGTATTTGGTGACCTTGACCGCGGCGCCCACCACCGGGTCGGCGCGGCTGTCGTCCCCGGTGTCCACCGGCGGCGTCGACGGGGCGCCGACCGAGTACGTGAACGCCCCGGAGACCGGGTGGCTGTCGGCCGAGATAACTCGGTAGGTGACCAGGTAGGTGCCGCGGTCGCCGGCCGGGTCGACCGGGATGGTGACGACGGCACCGTCGAAGCTGGGCTCCCCCCGGTCGGCGCGCGAGCCGTTGGGCGCGATGACCCGGATCTTGCCAGGCACCTTGCGGACGGACTCGCTGAACGTGAGGACGACTTCGGCGGGCCCGCTCGGCACCACGGCCGACGCGACCGGGCTGCTACTCACCAGCACCGCGTGGGCGTTGGCGGGGCCAGCCGGAGCGATCAGCAGGGCGACGAGGACGACCAGGAGGCCGGCGGTGCCGATGAGCCGGGCGAACCAGCGGCGGAGGGCGGCAGTCATGCCGGCCATGCTCGCCCAGAACCCCCCGCCACGCCCAACCCGGACCGCGACGACACGACGCTCTCGGTGCCGGCGGCCACCGCCGCGAGGACCGGTGCGGTCAGATCCGGCACCGCCCCCGGCTGGACCCGGACCAGCCGGGTGACGTGCTCGGCACGAGCCAGCGACACCCGACCCGCCGGGCAGCCACCGGCGTGTGCGTCGAGCGTCGCCGACGCCACGGACACCTCCTCACCGTCGAGCCGCGCCGAGCGCGCCTCGCGAACGTCCTCGCAGGTCACGAGCCTTTAGTCGGCTCCGAGCCGGGAAAAGTTCCCGACGTGGCGCAGACCATGGAAGGGCCGAACGGCCCTCCCACCGCCCAGCGCTCCGCGTAACCTGGACTGTCGTGATCCCCGCCCCGCGCGCCGATCTCGTCGAGGCGTCCGACGAGGCGCTGGCCGGTTAGCAGGGAACCTCCGCGGGACGAGGAACGACCAATGACCATGACCGCAGCCCCGAGCACCCAGGCCGCCCGCTGGCTCGCGATACGTCCCTGGATCGGTGTCGCCGCCCGGCTCGGCCTGGCCGCGGTGTGGCTCATCGCCGGGGCGTCCAAGGTCGGTGACCTGGCCGCCTCCGGCCGGGCGGTGAACGCGTACCAGATCCTTCCGTACGACGCGGCGACCGTGGTCGGCGCCGCGTTGCCGTTCGTCGAGCTGGCGCTGGGGGTGCTCCTGCTGCTCGGGCTGGCCACCAGACTGGGCGCCGGCGTCTCCGCCGCACTGCTGGTGGTCTTCGTCGCCGGCATCGCCTCCGCCTGGTCGCGCGGGCTGGCCATCGACTGTGGTTGTTTCGGCAGCGGCGGGCAGCTCGCCGAGGGACAGGCGCCGAGCTACCTCCCGGAGATCCTCCGGGACCTGGGATTCCTGGCGCTGGCCGGGTTCCTGCTGATCTGGCCCCGCACCCCGTTCTCGGTGGACGGCTGGCTGACGGGCGAACCCGCCGTGGAGGACGAGGATGAGTAGTCGCAAGGGACGCAAGGACGCGGCCCGGGTCGTTCGCGAACAGATCGCCCGGGAGCAGCGACGCAAGCGGACGCTGTGGGTCTCCGTCGGTGCCGTCATGGTGCTGGTGATCGCCGGTCTGATCGGGTGGGGCGTCTGGTCCAGCCAGCGCTCCGACGAGTTCACCCCGCCGCCGGGCGCCAACGACGCCGGCACCGGCATCGTCTTCGGATCCGGGCCGGCGACCATCGACCTGTACGAGGACTACCTCTGCCCGGCCTGCAAGCAGTTCCAGCAGGTCAGCGGGGAAACGATCGACCAGCTCGCCGACGAGGGCAAGGCGCTCGTGGTCTTCCACCCCGTGGCTTACCTCAACCGCTTCTCCACCACCGAGTATTCGACCCGCGCGTCGGCCGCGGCCGGCTGCGCGTCGGCAGGTGGGAAGTTCCGTGAGTTCACCGGGATACTCTTCGAACGGCAGCCGCCCGAGGGTGGCGCCCAGCTCAGCAACGGACAGCTGGTCGACATCGGGGTGGAGGTCGGTCTGGACCGCGGCACCTTCGGCTCCTGCGTCAACGACGGGACGTACCGGGCATGGACCGAACACGTCACCGCGGAGGCGAGCCGGTCCGACGTCACCAGCACGCCGACCATCCTGGTGAACGGGCAGCCGGTCGCCGACCGCTCCCCGGAGGGCATCCGCGCGGCGGTGGAGGCGGCCGGTTGATCCGTACCCTGCTCACCCGTGCGGGCCTGGTGCTCGTCGGCGCGGTCACCGCGACGCTCGCGCTCGCCGCGCCGGCCGCCGCACACGGCGCGGACGCCCCCGACGGCACCGACTACCGCACCGCGGTCACGGGCGTCACCCCGGCCCGGCCGGGGCTCACGGTACGCGCGGTGGAGGCGGGTGCGCGGCTCGAGCTGACCAACACCGGGGCCCGACCGGTCGAGGTGATCGGCTACTCCGGCGAGCCGTACCTGCGGATCGGCCCGGACGGGGTGTACGAGAACCTGCGCTCCCCCGCAA